>CALJHU010000001.1:0-136191 GCA_937771065.1 uncultured Polaribacter sp.
AGTTCAAAAGAAATTTGCTTGGTTGGCTTTTTATCTTCCTTTTTTTGTTCGTTTAACCTGTTAATTCCGTTTTCCTTGCAGTATACTTCAATGGCCTCTAGAATTTCTTCTCCGTATTTTGAAACACGCGTTTTACCCATTCCTACTACCTTTAATAGTTCCTTTTCAGTTCTAGGTAAATCATCGCACAAGGCATATAAAGTCTCTTGTGTAAAAATCTGAAAATGTGCTATTTCTAAAGATTTTGCAATACCATCTCTTAGTTCACGCAACTTTAAAGCTAAAATAGGGTCTCGTTTAGAAGCAACCTTCTTCTTTTTAATAGGTGCTGTTTTTTGCAAAACGGCGTTTGCTCTTACTTGCAAATATTCTTGAACTTTAAAACCTTTCGTCATTTTCTGTAACGCAAATAACTTCTCCTCTAATTTTTCTTGTAACGAATCAAACTGTTTTGAAAAGTCTTTTTTCACAGCTTTATTATCTGTAGAAAAGGTAATTGTATCTAAAGGTTTTTGAATATTATTCTTGGTTGTGTTTAGAAAATAAGTAATTGCTTTTATAAAACGTTCTTGAATTTGAGAACTATTTTCGGGAAGAACATTATCTTCAGAAAGTGTATTTAACTGATTTTTAAATCCGTTAGAAATCTTCATTAAAGCTACTATTCCGTCATCTTTTAAGGTTTGTAAATGATCTATAACATCTCCTTTGATACTTGTTCTATTATTGTAAAAAACATCTATTAACCTTGTTATTGGGTATAGCAATGGCTGATAATCTAATATTTCTGAAATTAAATTTAACTGAAAATGTTTCTCAGATTCATTTAAAACACTTTCGTCAGGATGATTCTCTTCTACACTTTCATTAAAAACACTTACGGTACTATCATTAATAATAGCGCTGCTAGTAATTGGCGTTTTCAAAACCAAACCTTCTAAAGAAGTACACCTACTTAGTGCCACATACGTTTGCCCATGTGCAAAGGAAGCTTCTGCATCTATAATCGCTTTTTCAAAGGTTAAACCCTGACTTTTATGAATGGTTATTGCCCAAGCCAACCTTAATGGAATTTGAGAAAAAGCACCTATCATCTCTTCCTTTATAGCTTTAGTTTCTTCGTTAATCGAATAATTAATATTCGACCAAGTTTCTTTTTCAGTAACAATTTCATCAATCTCGTTCGCACATTTTACCGTAACCGATTCCTTAGAAATTGCCGTAATAATTCCTATTTTTCCGTTATAATATCTTTTATCTGTAGAAGAATCATTTTTAATAAACATTACCTGTGCACCCACTTTTAATTCTAATCTTTCTGCATTTGGATAGGCGTTCTCACTAAACTTCCCCGAAATTTCTGCCTTAAAAAAAGAACTTTTAATTTTAAGTTTGTTTAGTTCAGATTCGTTAATTAAATTGGCTCTATTATTGTGTGTTGTTAATGTAATATACCCTTCTTCTTTGGTTGGCGAAAAAGAGGGATTGTAATTTTTATTTAAAATTTTAGCAGACATATCAGATAGCGTGTCAGTTCTAATTTCATTTAAAATTTTAATAAAATCTTCATTTTTCTGACGGTAAATATGTTTTAATTCTATGGAAACAACATTTGCTTCTTGATACGCTTTAGAACTAAAAAAGTATATTGTATTGTAATGTGCCTGCAATAAACTCCATTCATTGGGTCTTACAACTGGTGCTAATTGCTGTAAATCTCCTATCATTAAAATTTGTGCACCACCAAAAACTTTATTTCTGTTTTTGTAGCGTCTCATTACTTGATCTATGCCATCTAGTAAATCTGCTCTAACCATCGAAATTTCATCAATAATTACTAAATCTAACGATTTTATAATATCAATTTTTGTCTTCGAAAACTTACGTTGCGCATTCGAAGTATTTGCAATCTGGTTGGGTAAAATAGGACCGAAAGGCATTTGAAAAAAAGAGTGAATCGTAACTCCTTTTGCGTTAATTGCCGCAACACCAGTTGGCGCCACAATAACCATTCTTTTTAAAGATTTCTTTTTAATTTGATGTAAAAAAGTTGTTTTTCCTGTACCTGCTTTTCCTGTGATAAAAAGATTTCTATCCGTTTTCTCAATAAACTGTAAGGCAAGTTCTAATTCAGGATTTTTAGACATTTTTACTTTTTGCTGCAAGATAAATAATTAAAAACTACTTCATAAAAAAACCCAAACAAAAGCTTGGGATTTAATTTTATAAAATAAAAAAACTTATTTAGTATCTCTCTTATAATAACTTACAATACTCGCTTTTGCTAATGTATTATTCCATAAATAAAAACCAACAACGGCAGCATTTGTGTTTTCATCTAAGCCCAACGTAGCTCTCTTTAATGCGTGCACTGTTATTTCATATTTATGCAAACCATGACCTTCTGGCGGACAGGGGCCTCCAAAACCTTTAATACCATAATCTGTAATACTTTGTATAACTCCTTTTGGTACTAACTTTAAGTTTATGTTACCTGCGTTGGTAACTAATTCATTCATATTTGCAGGAATGTCAAAAACTACCCAATGCCACCATCCACTTCCTGTTGGTGCATCTGGATCGTACATTGTTATTGCAAAGCTTTTGGTTCCTTCTGGTGCGTTTGCCCAAGAAAGTTGTGGTGATTTATTTTCACCTTCACATCCAAAACCGCTAAATTCTTCTGTTTTCGTAGCTTGACCTCCTAAGTCTGTACTTGATAAAGTAAATGTATTCTGACTAAATGAGACACCTGAAAATGCTATTAGGGTAATAATTAGTAAACTTATTTTTTTCATGATATAATGGTTTTAAACCTTCCGTAAAAATAGATATAAAACTGATTATTTATAAATCAAAAAAGCCCTAAAAGTATTGCTAAAAGCTCACTTCTTCTCACCTTTTTTATTTGCAAAAATTTAATTTTAAACTCTTTTTAAAAATAAACTATTCGATTACTTTTTGTGTCCTGTAAAGTGTTCCATTGTTTTATAAATACCCAATACATTTCCTGCAAACCAATCTAATACATTAATAGACATAAAGCCTTGCCCTAATTTTATAAGTCTATAGATATAACCTGGAATAGTAACCATTCTTTTATTTTTTTCTATGGCTTTTATAATTGTAAGTGCGGCAACTTCTGGATTCAAAATTGGTATTTTAGATCTTACGCCATCAAACATTCCCGTATTAATAAAATAAGGCATAATCGTGGTTACATTAATATTTTTTTTTAACTGCTCCATCTCAAGTCGTAAACTATCAGACCAACCAACTAAAGACCATTTACTTGCTGCGTATACAGACATTTTAGGATTTGAAATTAAACCACCAGAAGACGCAATATTACAAATATGACCAGAATTTTGAGCTAACATTTCATTCAAAAATTCTTTGGTTATATGCATAGGAGCATTGGCATTAATGGTCATTGTTTTTAAGATATCTAAAGTGGTATGTTCATGAAAATATTTTCCTGCAACAATACCTGCGTTATTTATTAGTAGATCAACCGCACCTATTTCTTCTTTTACTTTAAGAGCGGTCTCTTTAATTTGATTAACATTAGAAACATCAATAGTAAAACCTGAAATAGTTCCTTTATTTGAAAATTCTGAAATAGTCTCGGCTATTTTTAATTCATTGATATCCCAAATAATCACTTTAGCCGCTCGCTCTAATAGTAAACGAACCATTATTTTACCAATGCCGGAAGCACCACCTGTTACTAAAACTATTTTACCCTTTAATTGTTTCATACAATAGCGTTTTATGAAGAAATATATTTCAATTTGGATACTCCCTTGAATAGCAAAGTTATCTTTTTGAAAGCATAGAAACAAATGAAAAAAAAATCCTGAGCAAAAGCACAGGATTTTTATATTTATAAACTCAAATTTTGAGTTACATTTCTAATGCTTTTGTAGGATTATTGTCCATTAAAAATTCTACGGGATTTTCTAATGCTTCTTTTACTGCAACTAAAAAACCAACAGACTCTCTACCATCTACAATTCTATGATCATAAGACAAAGCAACATACATAATTGGTTGAATTACCACTTGCCCATCTACTGCCATTGGTCTGTTTACAATATTGTGCATCCCTAAAATTCCACTTTGTGGAGGATTTATAATTGGCGTAGAAAGCATAGAGCCAAATACACCACCATTAGTAATTGTAAATGTTCCACCTGTCATTTCATCAATTGTAATTTGCCCGTCTCTTGCTCTAATTGCCAAACGTTTTACTTCAGATTCTACACCTCTAAAAGATAAATTTTCTGCATTTCTAATTACAGGCACCATTAATCCTTTCGGACCAGAAACTGCAATCGAAATATCTTGAAAGTCTTGTTTTATTTGAAAATCTCCATCAATCATAGAATTTACATCAGGATACATTTTTAAAGCTCTCACCACCGCCAAGGTAAAGAAAGACATAAAACCTAATCCAACACCGTGTTTTGCTTTGAAATTTTCTTTATATTGTTTACGTAAATCAAAAATTGGCTGCATATTTACCTCGTTAAAGGTAGTTAACATTGCCGTTTCGTTTTTTACCGCAACCAAACGTTCTGCCACTTTTCTGCGTAACATAGACATTTTCTTGCGTTCTGTTCCTCTAGAACCATTTGCTGGTTGTGTTCCCATAGATGGCACTGCTTTTACGGCATCATCTTTGGTAATTCTACCATCTTTTCCTGTTCCTTTTATAGCCGAAGTAGCGATCCCTTTTTCTGCCAAAACTTTCTTAGCTGCAGGTGAAGCAGTTCCTGTTGCATAGGTTGCAGCTGGTGTAGCTTTTGGAGCTTCAATTTTATTTTCCTCTTTTGGAGCTTCTGCTTTTACAGGTGCATCACCGGCTGGTTTTGCAGCACTTGTATCTATTAAGCATACAACTGCGCCAACTTCTACCGCATCACCTTCTTCTGCTTTTAAAGTGATAATTCCACTTTCTTCTGCAGGCAATTCTAAAGTAGCTTTGTCTGAATCTACCTCTGCAATTGGTTGATCTTTTTCAACATAATCTCCATCTTCAACTAACCAAGTTGCAATTTCTACTTCTGTAATCGATTCTCCCGGAGAAGGAACTTTCATTTCTAAAACACTCATGGTTTCTTGTTTTACTTTTGCTAAAAAAATATTAGCTTTTTATTAGTTTGTTCTTTTCCAAAACTTCAGAACAGAACTTTTACTTACTTATTATCATTAAAAACACTATCAATAACGGCTTTATGACGTTTTTTGAAACGTGTACTAGAACCTGCTGCTGGCACTGCGTAGTATTTACGAGAACGTACATTTAATTTTACCAAATCAAAACGCTCTAACATAAAACTCCAAGCACCCATATTTCTAGGTTCTTCTTGTGCCCAAACATAATTTACTACATTCGGATACCTATCTATTACTTTCTGTAATTTTTCTAAATGTAAAGGAAATAATTGCTCAATTCTAACTAGAGCAACATCATCTCTTTCTAAAATTTCTCTTTCTTCTAATAAATCATAATAAAATTTACCCATACAGAAAACTAGTTTCTTCACTTTATCTGGGTTAATTGTATCATCTATTACTTCTTGAAATTCTCCAGTTGCTAACTCTTCTACAGTGCTTACTACTTTCGAGTGACGTAACAAACTCTTCGGTGTAAAAACAATCAAAGGTTTTCTATAATCACGCTTCATTTGTCTGCGTAATAAGTGGTAGAAATTTGCAGGTGTTGTACAATTTGCAACCGTCATATTGTCTATTGCACACAGTTGTAGATAACGCTCTATTCTTGCAGATGAATGCTCAGAGCCTTGCCCTTCGTAACCGTGAGGTAATAAAATTACAATTCCGTTTTGCAATTTCCACTTATCCTCAGCTGCAGAAATATATTGATCAAACATTATCTGGGCTCCGTTAGAAAAATCTCCAAACTGTGCCTCCCAAATTGTTAATGTATTCGGATTTCCCATGGCATAACCATAATCAAAACCTAAAACACCGTATTCTGATAATAAAGAGTTGTAAATAGACATCTCTCCTTTACTATCAAGATTTTTATTTAATAAATTAATACGTTCTTCTGTAACCTCATCTCGCAATACAGCATGTCTATGAGAAAAAGTTCCTCTTTCTACATCTTGCCCAGAAATTCGAACATTAAAACCTTCTTCCATTAAAGAACCATACGCTAAATTCTCTGCCATTCCCCAATCTAACTTATTGGTTTCAAATACCATCTTAGCTCTACCTTCTAAAATACGCTCTGCTTTTCTTAAAAACTTTACACCTTCAGGAACCGTAGAAACTACTTTTGCGATATGTTTTAATTGTGTTGCTTTGTATGAAGTATCTACTGGCTCTAACATTGTAGAGAGGTCTTCTCTATCAAAAGCTTCCCAAGTAGACTTCATGAATTCTTTTACTTTAGACTTTTTATCTTTCTTAGATAAATCGAATTCTTTCTCTAACATCCCTTTAAATTCTGCAGTAATTTCAGATAGGTAAGATGCACCTATAGAACCTTCTTGCAATAATTTTTCAGCGTAAATATCTTTTACGTTTTTATGTTTTGAGATTGCCTTGTATAATTTTGGTTGTGTAAAACGAGGTTCATCACCTTCGTTATGTCCGTATTTTCTATATCCTAAAAGGTCTATAAAAATATCAGATTTAAAACGCATCCTAAACTCTAATGCCATTTGCATTGCATGACAAACTGCTTCTGTATCATCTGCATTTATATGCAAAACAGGTGATAAAGTAACTTTACCAACATCTGTACAGTAAGTACTTGATCGAGCATCTAAGTAATTGGTGGTAAAACCAACTTGATTATTAACTACAATATGAATTGTTCCACCAGTTTTATAACCATTTAGTTTTGCCATTTGAACTATTTCGTAGACAATACCTTGCCCAGCAATAGCTGCATCTCCATGGATTATAATTGGTAAAATCTTACTTGAATCTCCGTTGTATTTCCTATCTATCTTAGCCCTTGTTATTCCCTCTGCAACCGCCGCAACAGTCTCTAAATGAGATGGATTTGGAACTAAGTTCATTTTAATGGAGTTACCATCTCTGAAGGTTTTACTTAACGTTAAACCTAAATGGTATTTCACATCTCCATCAATATCATCATCTTCAAAATCTTTTCCTTCAAACTCGCTAAATAGATCTCGTACCGGTTTTTTAAAAATATTAACCAAGGTATTTAAACGCCCTCTGTGTGCCATTCCTAAGACACATTCTTTAACTCCAAAAATTTCAGCTGCATCTCTAAGAGCAACACTTATTCCAGGAATTAAAGCTTCACCACCTTCTAAAGAAAAACGCTTCTGACCAACATATTTTGTTTGTAAGAAACTTTCAAAAGTTACTGCATGATTTATTTTAGAAAGAATATATTTTTTTGCATCTACAGAGTACTTAGGATGATTTTCATTCTTATTTAAACGCTGTTGCCACCACTTTAATTTCTCTGGGTTTCGCATGTACATGTATTCTACACCAATAGAATCACAGTAAACCTTTTTTAAATGATTAACAATTACAGAAAGTTTCACTCTTCCTAAACCTAAAATATCACCCGCTGAAAATTCTTTATCAAGGTCATTCTCCGTTAAACCAAAATTATCAAGCTCTAAAGTTGGGGCATATTGCCTTCTATCTCTAACAGGGTTTGTTTCCGTGAATAGGTGACCCCTTGTTCTATAACCATTTATTAAATCTGCTACTAAAAACTCTTTTTTAACTTCCTGGGGAATTCCTACAGGAATCTCTTCTTCTGAAAAAGAATAATCTTCATTAGCTAAGTCATACCCCTGAAAAAAGCTTCTCCAGCTTGGTTCAACGGCATCGGGATTGACTAGGTATTGGTCGTATAAATCGGCTATAAAGCCTGTATGTGCTGCGTTTAAGAACGAAAATTTGTCCATATAATAGTTTGCGCTTATCGAATAAGCATATTATCAAGGCAAAAATACACAATTTTGAAAATTAAAGAAGTGTTTATCTTTAATTTCTTAGAGTGAAAAAAAAATGTTTTTTTTTCACAAAACGTTTGGAGATGTCTTAAAAAGATATATATTTGCACTCGCTAAACACAAAACGTGTAGCAAACTCCTCTTTAGCTCAGTTGGTTAGAGCATCTGACTGTTAATCAGAGGGTCCAAGGTTCGAGTCCTTGAAGAGGAGCTAAGTTCATTTACATTGACTGCGAAAGTAGCTCAGGGGTAGAGCATCACCTTGCCAAGGTGGGGGTCGCGGGTTCAAATCCCGTCTTTCGCTCTATTTAGTAAAAAGTACCAATGCTGAAGTGGTGGAATTGGTAGACACGCTGGACTTAAAATCCAGTGGTCAGTAATGGCCGTGCGGGTTCAAGTCCCGCCTTCAGTACAATAACCGTTGTTAATCTTTTGATTTTCAACGGTTTTTTGATTTTATACAGGTAAACCTCTACGATAAAGTTTCTTTGAATTAATTTAATTTCATTGAGAACTTGATAATTAAAATAATTATTCATTCTACATTAAACACTTATATAGTAACAGTACGTGTTTAAGAAGTTGAATTTTTATGGATGAAAGATTACCCCCATTGCCTTTTTTTACCCTAATGTATCCTTGTTTAAGTAAATTAGATTGTTTTTTAAAACGATTCAAAAGAGTCTTAAAATAGTTTTATAAACACTATATAAATGGCAGACCTTGCTTGGCTTGGTAGAACGTATATCCAATCCACAGTGCATATACTAAGCCAAAAATAGTTACAATAATCATTTGGTTCCTATTGGTAGTCTTCCAATTATTAAAAATTAATAATCCGAAAATTGGAATTATTTGTAGGCCGTGCAACCCAAAAAAATGTGCTACCCTCAAATCTCCAGCAATTGTACTCCAATTAACTAATGGAAGCCCAGGACCACCATCTTCAATACCAATATTATGAGACATTTTACTTATCATTAGACCACCAACCAAACTGCCAAAAAACAAGATTAACCAACCTAGAAGTATAGCCCATTGAAGTAATTTAGGTGTTTTTAATTTCAATCGAATAGTATCAAAAATAAATAATGCCATAATTAAAACATTAATTGCTATTAATATCCCCATAGCTGTAAAAATTAAACTATCAAAAGAATTTGATCTATTATAATGAGATTGCACACCACGTGATCCTTGATAAATAATAAGCCCTATTTCTATGAGAAATGACCAAGAAACAATATTATTAAGAAGGTTCTTCTTCCTTTTAGAGAAAGGATATAAGGTTATAAGAAATCCTACAGTTAAAATATAGATGGCTCCAGAAATTAAAAATTTCAATGGTTTTACCCAAACACTAATACCCATAAGGGTTCTATCATCTATTAAACTAGCGGCCAAACATCCAATAGCAAAAATAAAATGGGTTATTACAATCCAATACAATATTGGACTATGTTTTTTTACTGTACTAAATACATGCTTTAAATATATCAAGATTGTTTTTGTTTAATAGTTTTAATAATCATGCAAAGTGAAAAACAATTAATTATATACATAGTTGGCATTTCGTTTATAATTTATCTATTTTTTATGAAAAATACGCTTCAACCGTTTTTTTTAGAAGCCATTCAGCCTTATGAGGTGCTATAACTTGATTTATATTAAGAATTAAACTAGTATCAGTATCCAAATTATAAAATACCATACCTCCATAAGCACTATTATGACCAATAAAATTATGTGCTCCTATTTTCTTTTGCTGAATGCCCAACCCATACTTTATTTTGCTTTTTTTCTCAGATGATATAATTGAGTCATCATCAAAATCGATCATTTGCTTGAGTGTTTTAATATCATTGAATAATTGACCGGTTAAAAGTGATCTCATAAAAACATTCAAGTCTCTTGTTGATGATACTATGCCACCACAACCCCAATCAAATGATGTGTTTACATTTTTTAATGAATTTGTACCATGATATGGAAATATAATTGGAGCAGATCCTTTTTTATTTTGGTGAAATTCTAAATAAGTATCCTTGAGAGAGAGTGGATTTAATATTCTTTCTTCGAGTACTTCAAAATATTTTTTGTTTGTTATTTCTTCAATTAATATTGCTAATAGCAAATAATTTGTATCAGAATAATAAAAGCTTTCTGCTGGCTTAAATAGCCCTTTTTTATGTAAGTTATATTTAAAATACTTCTCTAAAATATTTTTCCAATTCCAATCTCGATTTGGATATTTTTTGATGTCTGCAAAAAACCTTCCATCATCAGCAAAACAGTCTCGTAGGCCACTTTTGTGTTGTAGTAAGTTTTTGACTGTTATTTGACTAGAGTAATTAATAGTATCAAAAAACAATATTTCTGACAAGATTTTTTTTGTTTCATCATTTCGTAAACAATTTAAAAAAGAATCTTCTAATTTTAGTAATCCCTCCTCCATCAGCTGTAAAATAATAGTTGATGTAAAGGTTTTGGTAATACTTCCTGTTCTAAAACGATAATGGCTAGCCATTTTTTTACCAGAAGCATCGACTTGCCCCAAAGCAATATTATAATTAATATTCCTTTTTTCGCTATTTATATTTAGGAGGCAATTATAAATAGGAGTTGAACCTTTAGGGTTGATTAGTAATTTCGCGAAATCTTCATATTCTTTCATAAAATTAATATTAAATATAATCAAAAGCCGAAGCATATATAGGTTTCGATTTTAAATTCTCAATTTTAGTTTCATTTATGTTTTTATAAGCTGCCATAATTTCAACATCAGAATTTTTTATAAAAGAATGAATCATCCCTAATTTACCTTTTGTTAGAATATTTTTACGAATTGGACAGGTGTTTCCCAACCAAAACATAGAAGACTTTAATTTTTCTTTGGCCAGCAAACCTTCAAATAAAGCATATAATTGTTGTTCATAACCAGGTTTAAAATAGAGGCCTTCAAAAGCTAAAAATTCAAATCGCTTTGGATTAAATAATTTATTAATAATCGGTATTAAGGGAACAATATTCATTATTATTTGCCCCATAAAACCTTTCATATTGTTAATAACCCAATGTGAACGGTGATATTGACATCCAGCTATGATTTGTCCTTTTTCTCGAATAACAAAATAATTGTTTTGAATAAATAAAGAATCAAATTGGGTTAAAGCGTGGTTTTCATAGGTTTGCTCAAGTAAATTTAAAACTTCTGCTTTTTGCTCTTTAGTGGTTATTTGTCTAATGTTTTTATTTTTCTTCGGAAAAAAACGACTAAAACCTAATGTATTTACCTTGCCTAAAGGGCTATATCCAGCACTTTCTACTACTTTATAAGAACTCTTGTTGGCTCTTTCTATACAGGCAAAATAAATGGTTTTTTCTTTTTCCTTTTCACGAATTAATTCCATCACTTTTATAGAGAATTTTTTCATAACTCCTTTGCCCCGTATTTCTTTTGATGAAGCAAAATATCTTATATAATTACAATTAAACTGTTCACTATTAGTAGTTACATTTGTCATGCAAAAAACAGCAGTTGCTCTTATTATTTCACCTTCAAATATTGCGAGAAGTACTGGATTTTTTATCAATTTAATATTTTCTTCTGTATTTTTGTGTTCATAGATAGCGCCTTCATTTCCCCAAGCAATACTATCTAAAAAATGAAATGCTTCTTTAGGTATACCTTGATGTCTTTGAATTGAATATTTGCCGTCAGTAAATAGGATTTCTTTTTTCATAATTGCTTAAGCTCGCGTTTTTATAATACCGTTATCTAATAATTGTTTACAACTTAACTTAATTTTATCCTCCAATTTAGCAATTACATCATCTGAATGTGCTGCAGAAATAAAACAGTTTTTACCTTCCCAAATATAAACTCCATTTAAAAGAAGTTGATTATAAAGTTCTTTATATTTTCCAGGTGTCACAAATCGGAATAAGGATCCGAAATGAACAATTGATAACTTTGGAAAGTTTTCTTTAAAAAACACATTCATTCTATGACAAAAATTAGATGCTCTAATGTTTATGTCTTTTAGCAATTGACCGTTATTATTAGTGAGTATTTCTAATGTTTTTAAAGACGCAGCCATTGCTAAAGGATGATGACAAAATGTACCTGCAACAAAAGTTGACTTTACTGTTGGAATTGATTGATCTCCATATTGCCAAAAGCCTCCATCAATAGCATCTAAGAATTTTCTTTTACCAGCGACAATACCAATTGGTAAACCTCCTCCAATAACTTTTCCATAAGTAACAATATCAGCTTGTATGTTAAATTGTTTTTGGCAACCTCCAACATCAATTCTAAAACCAGTAATTACTTCATCAAAAATAAGTGCAACATTATTTTGTTCGGTAATACTGCGTATTTTCTTTAAAAATTCAATTGGTTGAAAATTAGGGTTTCTGCTCTGAACAGGTTCAACAAGAACAGCTGCAATGTCATCTTTGTTTTTTTTAATAAAATCCAAAGATTCTTCTGCACCGTAATCAAAAACATAAGATTCATTTAAAATAGATTGTGTAATTCCAGGAATAGATTCTTTGGCAATATTTGTTTGTTGATCTCTTCTTAGAGTAAGTAATGGGTCAAATGTACCATGATAAGCTCCTTTGAAGAAAACAATATATTTCTTTTTTGTTACTGCTTTTGCAATTCTTAAAGAAACCATAATTGCCTCTGTTCCAGAATTAAAAAAAGCAGCTCTTTCTGTATTTGTAGCCCTTGTAATTTGTTTAGCTAGTATTCCTGCCAGTGGGGATATTGGCCCAACAGACCAGCTTTTATTTAGTTGATCTTTGATTGCTTTACAGATGGGTGGATAATTATGACCAAAAAGTATAGAACCAAAACCCATCGTTAAATCGATATACTTATTACCGTCAATATCCCAAATAAAAGCACCGTCAGATTTATCTGAAACTATGGTGTAAATAAGTTCTTTCTTCTGAATATTGAAACCCGATACATTTCTATTTAAAGCAAAAGATTGTCTGTAATTCTGTGTATGTGCTTTTGTGAATCTGTGCTTTTGAGATAATTTATGATTCATGAGTTAATTAATGTTGTAATATTAAAATAATTTAAATCGATAAACACAATTATTACTATTTTTAAAACACTTAAGAGAAAATGAATGCCAACGTGTTTGTGTATCTTTAGTCGCGTGGTTAAGCACGTAATTTAGTAAATAAAAACTGAGTAGAAAATCCGCGAGGATTTTTGCAAGTAAGCCTTCAATAGGAATAAATTATATACGGTGTTCGCCTTTGTTATTTTTAAATAAGTTGTTATTTCTTAAGGCATTATTTTCTAATACTCCAAATTTCATGAATTGGATCTCCTTTACTTGACAAGCCTGAATGATGCCATTTACCATTCATCAATTCATAACTAAATTTCAAGCTTAGTCCTGCTTTGGAATCGTTTCTAGAAAAGAACTTAATATTCTCAATATATTCCTCATTTTTGGTGGTATATGTTCCGCCACCAGTTCCCATAAATTTTTTAGTTTCTGTGTTATATGCTATCCATTGGAATCGAGTTCCTGACAAAATTTTCATGGTCTTCCGTGGTCTGTTTATATCTCTTAACTGAGTTTTACCATCCCTAATTCTACCAGACATTAACCAAGCGCCATTTAACTTACCTGGTGAGCCGTTATCTAATCTTTTCAATTTCGAACTACTATCAACTATTTCAATTTCATTGTCTGTAATACGCACTTTAAAGCTTACTTGTGTTCCTACGAGTTTAGGGTTATCTGAATGAAACTCAATTTTTTCAGTCATCATATTACCTTCTAATTTCCAAGTACCGCCATTCGTGTGAATGAATTTTCCAGTAGTAGCGTCATAGGTTGTTAATACTTGATAACCGTCTGCAAATAGTACTATACTTTTTAATAGATCTCCATTTTTAGAAACGAAATTGGTTTCCCATGCACCAATAATTCCTTGGGCATGAAGTACAAAAGAAAAGGACAAACTGATGAGAAATACAATTATTTTTTTCATGAATTTATTTTTTTTAATAGTAATTATAATAAAGGCTAACAGCCTTGTGTATTACTAGTACGGGAATTAAAAGTAATGAATTTCCAAATAAGCACTTATTCAAAACTTTTTATTTTGTTACAAAGCCAAATTAAAAAGATTTGGCGGACTTATTAAATAAAATACTACACTTTTGGTTAAACGCCAAAACGTTTATCTATTATAGCCATTATTGGCAATAGTTTATATAAAATAAGTATCCCTTATTCATTCTCATAATCATGAACAAATTTGATACGAGAACTACTAGCCATCAAGTTAGGATTTGTTCCTTCAATTCCTTCAGGAATTGGATGGTTGTGTGTTTCATAATAAGTTACCCAACTAGGCATTGGATTTCCTGTGCTATCGTTAAATGTCATTGGTTGGGTCCGAAAAGGAATAGAATCTTTAGGTAAATCTTGAGAAGAAAACATTTTATAAACTAATTCAGAGCAATAATAAGAAGCGTCATCCCATAAAAAAACCGCATCATAAGGTGTATTTATTCTTTCGATTCCATATGCTATTGCTTTAGAAATATAAGGCTGGTAATAGCTATCTAGTCTTGCAACTGTAGTTTGAGATTTGCTGAATTTATTTTTATTCCTGTTTAGAAATTTTATTAAAGGAGTTTGGCAAATTCCTTCTTTTGGAATCGCCTCCAATACAAACCATTTTTTATCTTTTTGCATTGCTATCCCAACATGCGAATAGTTTTTAGAAAATGAAGTTGCCGTTACATCTTTAATCGCATTATCTATTTCCCCTGTTCCTGTATTTTGAAACAGTAAATCTCCTTGTTTTATTTCAAAATTATTTTTTTTTTGATTGCTATCGCAACTAAGCAAAACAAAGGAGAATATAAGGAGGATACAAGTTTGCTTTAGGGTTCTATTCATAAGTATCTTGTTGTTAATTTCAGGACATGTCATACTTTTCACTTGAAATTATATTTTTATAAATTTATGTAAAAAAAGGATTAAATCACTATTCTAAATTTGATTTTTCAAAAAAAAACTTCATTAATTACACTTAAATTTGTATGTAACTAATTTAATATAAACAAATTAGAGCATTTAGTTTTGATCTAAAGAGTTGCCAACCATTTTTCAAAAGTATTTTTTTTCTGAATAGACTTCTTCCATTAGTCCTGCGAACAACAATACTTACTGCTCTATTAATAGCCTATTTATGAAAAATTATTTAGACCTAATATTTCTTTTAAAAGAAATATTAGGTCTAAAGTAACTAACCACTAAACATACAAAAACCCTAATTTCAACGAAGAAATTAAGGTTTTTTTGAGGTGTCTAGCGGATTCGAACCGCTGTACATGGTTTTGCAAACCATTGCCTAGCCACTCGGCCAAGACACCTTTTTATTTTTAAAAGGTTTTATCTAAAAATTGATTACACGTTTTAAAGAATGCAAATTTAAGCAAATTTACAAGTACTGCAAGCCTTTTTTAATCTTATCGCTTTTTTGTTAAAATTATAACTACTTCTTCGACATTTCCGCCAATTGGTGGGTTAATTTTTGAAACCGAAACCTTCGCTTTTATAACTTTTCTAAGTTCATTGAATATCCGATTTAAAATACGTTGCGCAACTTCTTCTAACAGCTTCGCTCGTATTGCCATTTCTTCTTTTACAATATGGTTTAAGTGCACATAATCTACCGTATCTGTCAAATCATCTGTCTTTGCAGATTTCTTTAAATCAGCTTTTATAGATACATCTACTCGATACTCCGAACCAATTTTTGCTTCTTCATCTAAACAACCATGATACGCGTACAACTTAATATTATTAACTTTAATTATTCCCATTTTATTTTACTGGTGTTGTTGAAGCAGCTGCTAATTTTTCCCACATTTTGTCTGTATTTAATCTAAAAGATCCTAAATGATGAAAATTACATTGCTCTGGTGCAATAATAGATAAAAAAGATTCTTCTTTTCTATTATTATACAAATGGTACACCTCACCAATATTTGGCTCAAAATTAAATTTAGAGTTATATACCAAATCATTGTACTGAAACTTTTGCATCAACTCTTCGTACTCTTTTCTAACCTCGTCAAACTTAGATTTAAATTGTTTATTTACACGTTGTACGCCATCATTTCTCCAGGTTGCAGTATTTAAGGGTTTAATTACTGGCGAGCTTGCAGAAGTCCCATAGGGTTTTAAGGCTGCATCATATTGCTGTGTTTCTTCGTTAAAGACCACTAAATCAGGTTTTTTTTCTCCGTCTTGCTTCATACTGCAAAATTACGACAAAAAATAAATACTAAATTGGCTTTTTAGAAAATTTTCACTTGCAAATACACCTTTATTAACTCGTAAAAAAGTCGAAAACGTTGCTAATTCCACTAGTTTTAGTTTTATAAAATTCTGTATACGAACAACGAGCGCAAGTTACGCTTGTAAATTTCTGATTCTGAATATCGAAAATTTTTGATAAGGTTCCGCCAGTTGCACGCATTTCGCCTAATTTATAGTGTTTAGAATCACATTTCGGGCAGGTATAATTTCTAATTTGATCGCTCATAATAAATAGTGTTTGTTTATTCGTGGTTGAATTTACAATTTTGTTACAAAACTCTCAATACCAATGAAGTATTTTGTGTAATTTTGTCTCTTAATTTTTCATTTAAAACGATGTCTGAAGAGAAAAAACCGCTCAATTTTTTAGAGCATATTATTGAAGAAGATTTGACAAACGGAATGCCGAAAGAAAATTTACGCTTTCGTTTTCCGCCGGAACCAAATGGTTATTTACACATTGGACACACCAAAGCAATTGGAATTAGTTTTGGCCTAGGTGAAACTTATAATGCGCCTGTAAATTTGCGTTTTGATGATACAAATCCTGCAAAGGAAGAACAAGAATATGTAGATGCTATTAAGAAAGATCTTACTTGGTTGGGTTATTCTTGGGCAAATGAATGTTATTCTTCAGATTATTTTCAACAATTATTTGACTGGGCAGTTTTATTAATTAAAGATGGAAAAGCCTACGTAGATTCTCAATCTTCGGAAGAAATGAGAACGCAAAAAGGAACACCCACTTCTATTGGAACCAATAGCCCTTTTAGAACTCGTTCTGTTGAAGAAAACTTGGAATTATTTCAAGGAATGAAGGATGGTAAATTTAAAGAAGGAGAACATACGTTGCGTGCAAAGATAGATATGGAAAACCCAAACATGTTGTTGCGCGATCCTTTAATGTATAGAGTTATGTTTAAATCTCATCATAGAACTGGTAATGATTGGTGCATTTACCCAATGTACGATTGGACGCATGGTGAAAGCGATTATATAGAACAAATTTCTCACTCATTGTGTTCTTTGGAGTTTAAACCTCACAGAGAATTGTATAACTGGTTTAGAGACAACGTAGTTGCTTATAGCAGCGCTGAATACCCAAACCCACCAAAACAACGTGAGTTTTCTCGTTTGAATTTAAGTTACACAATTATGAGTAAACGTAAAGTTGCTAACTTTGGTTGAAAACGGAATTGTTTCTGGCTGGGACGACCCAAGAATGCCAACCATTTCTGGTTTAAGAAGACGTGGTTATACGCCCGCTTCTATTAAAAACTTTATTGAAACCGTAGGAGTTTCTAAGCGTGAAAACGTGATTGATGTAGCTCTTTTAGAATTTAAAATTAGAGAAGATTTAAACAAATCTGCGAACCGAGTAATGGGGGTCTTAGATCCTGTAAAAGTGGTCATTACAAATTATCCTGAAGGACCAAGAAGAATTTTTAACAGCAGAGAACAATCAAGAAGATGAAAGTGCTGGCTTTAGAGAAGTTCCTTTTTCAAGAGAAATTTATATAGAAAAAGAAGATTTTAGAGAAGAAGCAAATAAGAAGTTTTTTCGTTTGAAGTTAGGAAAAGAAGTTCGTTTAAAGAACGCTTATTTTATAACTGCAAATAGCTGTACAAAAGATGAAGATGGAAACGTAATTGAAATTCAATGTACCTATGATCCGTTAACAAAATCTGGCAGTGGAACCGAAGAAAGCATGCGTAAAGTAAAAGGTACTTTGCACTGGGTTTCTATAAAACATGCTGTTAAAGCCGAGGTAAGAGCATATGACAGATTGTTTATAGACGAAGCGCCAGATGCGCATAAAGACAAAGATTATATGGAGTTTGTAAATCCGGATTCTTTAGAGGTAATTACTGCTTTTTTAGAACCAAGTTTACAGTCGGCTAAAATTGGAGAACGTTTTCAGTTTCAACGTTTGGGGTATTTTAATGTGGACGATGATTCGACCGCAAACAATTTAGTGTTTAATAAAATTGTTGGCTTGCGCGATAGTTGGGCGAGGGAAATAAGCTTTTAGTAAGCTGGTTTTGAGTTTTTAGATTTAGCGCATACTGTAGTGGATTTTTTGCCTACAGCGAGCAGCTAAAGTTAATTCTAAAATTATGAAATTATGAAAAAAATACTTTTTTTATCAGTCTTTATCATTGCTCTTTCTTGTTCAAATAAGAAAGAAGTAAAGCATGTTGCAGAAATTTCTTGTGGGCAATGTCAGTTTGAACTAGACAGTGAGACTGGCTGTGATCTAGCAGTGCGCATTGATAACAAAGCTTATTTTGTAGATGGTTTTGATATTGATGCTTTTGGTGACGCACATGATGAACACACCGGTTTTTGTGAAGTAATTAGAAAAGCAGAAATTAAAGGTGTTTTAGAAAACGGACGTTTTAAAGCCAGCGCTGTAAAGTTAGTTGATGATTTAAAATAGCTTCCTTCTCTAGAAAAATCCAGAGATTACCCTAATAACTATAAAAAAATCCGAAGTAAGATATGTACTTCGGATTTTTTTATACTGCAAACTAAATACTAAAAAATTATTAGTTTTTAAGGAGCTGGATTGGGAATTGCCGCATGAACTGCTTCAATTTCTTTTAAAGTTTCTTCAGATAAATTGATATGGATACTTCCAATATTCTCTTTTAACTGACTCATTTTAGTAGCACCAATAATATTACTGGTTACAAAAGGCAGTTGATTTACGAAAGCCAAAGATAGTTCTGTTAATGTAATTCCGTTTTTCTTTGCAATCGCTTCATATCTTTTTACAGCTTCCAAAGAACCATCACCCATATAACGAGCAATAAATCTTGGAAACAAATTTCCTCTTGAGCCTTCAGGACTGTTTCCATCTAAATACTTACCAGATAAAACACCTTGCGCTAAAGGAGAGTATGCTAACAAACCAATATCTTCTCTCATAGAAACTTCAGACATGCCGTATTCATAGCCTCTATGTATCATAGAATACGAGTTCTGAATAGTAACAGGTCTTGCTAAATTATGTGCTTTGGCAGCCTCTAAATATTTCATGGTTCCCCATGGCGTTTCATTTGAAAGACCAATTGCTTTAATAGTTCCGTCTTTTACAAAGGCATTTAACGTTTCTAAAATTTCTAAATGATTTTCGGCTTCTTTGGTAGCAGTCTTAAAAGGATAATCTCTTACTCCGAATGCATTTACACCACGATCTGGCCAATGCAGTTGGTATAAATCTAAATAATCTGTCTGCAAACGTTTTAAGCTTCCTTCTACCGCTTCTATGATATTTACTTTACCGAACTTACCTTTTCTAATATGTTTTGTGTAATCTCCACCACCGGCAATTTTACTAGCTAAAACTACTTTTTCTCTATTTCCTGTTTTTTTGAACCAGTTTCCTATAATTCTTTCTGTGTCTGCATACGTTTCTGGAGTTGCAGGAACAGGATATAATTCTGCGGTATCAAAAAAGTTTACACCTTGTTCTAAGCGCATAATCCATTTGCTCAAAAGCATCCTCTTGTGTATTCTGATTTCCCCAAGTCATGGTTCCTAAACAAATTTTAGAAACCTCAATAGCTGTATTTGGTAATTTTGTATATCTCATTTTTTAATATGTATTCTTATAAAAGCTTATTCGTAAAAAGATTTTAAATCTAACAACAAAATTAAACCTTATATTCTATTAAAACAATAAGCGTGTAATTTAAAAATTACACGCTTATTTTATATAAAATCCAGAAAGCTTTATCGGTTATATTAACTACATCTAAAAAATATAACCAAAGAAACCCTTATTTTAATATTGCATCAATACCTGGCAATGTTTTTCCTTCTAACATTTCTAACATCGCTCCACCTCCTGTAGAAACATAACTTACTTTTTCTGCAAAACCAAATTGTTTTACTGCGGCAACAGAATCTCCTCCTCCAACTAAAGAAAATGCGCCATTTTTAGTAGCCTTATCAATAGAGTGTCCTAATGCAATTGTTCCACCAGCAAAAGATTCCATTTCAAAAACACCTAAAGGTCCATTCCATAAAATAGTTTTACACTGATTTACAACAGTATCAAAAATTTCTCTCGATTTTGGTCCAGCATCAACGCCTTCCCAACCATCAGGAATTTCATTTATATCTAAAGTTTGAGTATTTGCATCGTTAGAAAAATCATCTGCAGCAATTACATCTACAGGAATATGAATTTCTACTCCTTTTGCTTTTGCTTGCTTTAAAATATCCAAGGCTAATTCCATTTTATCATCTTCACAAATAGAATTTCCAATATTTCCACCCAATGCTTTTACAAACGTGAAACTCATACCACCTCCAATAATTAAATGATCTACTTTATCTAAAATATTTTCAATTACCGTAATTTTAGAGGATACTTTTGCCCCTCCTAATATGGCTAAAACTGGTCTTTCAGAATTATTTAAAACCTTATCTATACTTTCTATTTCTCTTGCTAATAAGTTTCCGAAACATTTATTTTCTTCAAAAAATTGTGCAATAATTGTGGTAGATGCATGTGCTCTGTGCGCAGTACCAAAAGCATCATTCACATAAATATCACCCAACTTTGATAATTTTTCTGCAAAAGCAACATCTCCCTTTTTCTCTTCTTCATAAAAACGAAGATTCTCTAATAATAAAATCTCGCCAGCTTCTAAATTAGCAACTGCTTCTTCAACTTTATTACCAATACAGTCTTCTACAAATTTTACATTACAACCAATAACGTCTACTACAGATTTAACAATATGTCTTAAAGAAAACTCTTCTTGAAAACCTTTTGGACGTCCTAAATGAGACATTAAAACACAACTTCCTCCTTGTTCTAAAATATCTATAATAGTAGATTTTGCAGCTTGAATTCTTGTAGCATCTGTTACTTCTAGCTTTTCATTTAGAGGTACATTAAAATCTACACGAATAATCGCTTTTTTATTTTCGAAATTAAAATCTTTTAGTGTTTTCATTATGAATTGTTTTGCACAAAAATACCTAATTGTTTAGATTTAATAGAATTGAAACTTAAAAAATTAAGATAACGTTTGCGTTAAAAATTATATCTTAAAAAACAGGTTTCAACGACACCTCTAACCTAACTAAAAACTAAAACGAAGATTGCTTTCTAAAATTGATGAATTTATGAGGAACTAATTTTATATTTGTAAATGCTTTTTAACCAAATTATAGGCCAAAAACACATTAAAAACCATTTGCAGGTTTCTGCTGAAAATGGAAGAATACCACATGCACAATTATTTGTAGGTAAAGAAGGTAGTGGCACCTTGCCAATGGCAATTGCGTATGCTCAATTTTTATTATGTAATTCCTCTGAAAGTGCCGAAGCTTGTAATGTAAAGTGTGAGAAATTACAGCATCCAGATTTGCATTTTTCTTTTCCGGTAACTACAAATGATGCTGTAAAAAAACATCCAGTAAGTAATTTATTCTTAGAAGATTGGAGAGAATTTATAAAGGAGCAACCTTATGGGAGTTTATTTAATTGGTTACAACATATTGGTGTAGAGAATAAGCAAGGAAATATTGGAGTTGATGAGGCAGAGACAGTTGTTAAAAGATTGCAATTAAAATCTTACGAAGGTGGTTTTAAAGTAATGCTTATTTGGATGGCAGAAAAAATGAATATTGCTGCTGCTAATAAACTATTAAAACTTATTGAAGAACCGCCAAATAAAACAGTTTTCATTTTAATTACAGAAAATGAAGAGCAAATTATTAATACCATAAAATCGCGTTGCCAAGCATTACATTTCCCTGTTTTAAGCGAACAAGATATTGCAACGGCTTTGATTGAAAGAGAACGTTGTTCTGAAAGTGAAGCTGCTACAATTGCACAGCAAGCAGAAGGAAACTATAATAAAGCAGTACAATTATTAAATAATGATGGTGCTGATTTGGTTTTTGAAGAGTGGTTTGTTACTTGGATTAGAACTGCTTTTAAAGCGAAAGGAAATGCTTCTGTAGTGCAGCAGTTAATCGAATGGTCTGAAACCATTGCAAAATCTGGAAGAGAAACACAAAAACGTTTTTTAGAATATTGTTTGCAGTTTTTTAGACAGGCTTTATTACTAAATTATAAGAGTGATGATTTAGTTTTTATGGAAACTCAAACGGGGTTTGATCTCTCTAAATTTGCACCTTTTGTGCATGGAGGAAATATTTTGGATATTGAAAAAGAATTGAATGATGCAATGTATCATATTGAAAGAAACGGAAATGCTAAAATTATTCTGTTAGATCTTTCTATGAAACTGACCCGTTTTTTACATAAAAAAGAAGCGGTTGTTTAAAAAAACTTATTACTAATAGTTCTCAAGAACCACATAATTAAAACTATGCTCCTTTTTCAATTCTTTTAGCGGAATACAACTCTGCAATTGTTGGGTTTTCTGGGCACGATTTTATTTGAATAAAAGCATCACCAACTTTTACATTTCCAGTTTGTAAAACTTTAAAGTACACCCCACAAAAAGTAGTATTCCAGAAGTGCTTTACAATTTTCATGTCATTAAAACGAATGCCTAACTTGTAACACGGGTTTCTTTGCACAGTTGCTTCTAAAATAGCTTCACCTACTTTAAAAGTATCACCAGAATGTATTGTAGTTTCATCTAAATCATCCATAGTTAAGTTCTCACCAAACATACCAAACTGCCAATCTAAACCTGGATATGCCGGCTTAAAGAAATCATAATGCTTTATAGAGTATCCATAAATAGCTTGCAATGTTCCGCCATGACTTTCTCTATCAGAAATCTCATCACCTTTTACATTATTATTATCTAGAAAAATAGGCCTGTCTACAGCAAACTTAAAACTACCAGTAGTAACTAACTCCCCTTTCCAATCTATAACTCTGCGTTCGCCGATATTTGTTGAAACTATTTTCATTTCTTAAATTATAATATCTTTTATATAGAAGCATTTGCATTAATTACAATCATTATGTATCCAATAATAATTATACATACAAACCACCAATATTTTTTGAACATTGATTTAGTCCAATTATTTCCACCCCACACAGGAAAATTATTTTTTTTTGACATAAGCACTTACTTTTCTGCTAATTTAAAACTTTAATTTGTTCAATTTCTAAATCGAACTTATACAAAAACTTTTTACTAAAGTTGTTATACCTAAATACAAACTTACAATTCCAAATAATTTCTTCTACATAATAAAACCGACGATATAATGCTATTTTTTAAATTTTTCTAATGCTTTTTTCGTGAATTTAGATAAGACTAATTCTCCAGAAATAGCAGCTCTTTCTGCTAATAAATCAGTCCAGTTTTCAGTTCCCTTCCAAAGTGCTTTTTTCATTTCTGTTAAAGCAATAGGATTATAGGATGCTAGTTTCTCAGACAGAATTTCAACTTCTTTATCTAGTTCATTTATGGTTTCAAATACCTTGGCGTACAAGCCTTTTTCCTTTGCCCAATATGCATTTTTCCAATTGGTTGCGTCCAAAGTTAATTCTGAAGTTCCTGAAACACCAATTTTTCTTGTTACTGCTGGTTCAATTACAAAAGGTCCTATTCCAATTGTAAATTCAGATAATTTTATAGCTGCATTTTCAGTTGCAAGTACATAATCGCAAGCTGCAATTAAACCAACACCACCACCAACTGTTTTACCTTGAACTCTTCCTATAATTAATTTTCCGCAAGTTCTCATTGCGTTTAGTACGTTTGCAAAACCGGCAAAAAACTGTTGCCCATCTTTTAAATTAGAAATAGCCACCAACTCATCAAAAGAAGCACCCGCACAAAAAGCTTTTTTACCTTCAGATTTTAGAATAATTATTGCAACATCTGCATGATTGCCTACCGTAATTAATTCTTTAGCCAATCTTTCTAATAATTCACTTGGAAAAGAATTACTCGCAGGGTGACCAAATTCTATAGTTGCAATATGATCTTGAATATTTGTATGTAAACTTCCGTTTTGTCTTGTTGTTGTCATAAACTGAATTTAAAGTAAAAGTAAGATTTAATTCTTAAAAATTTGACACAGCATCTTCGGGTTCAAAAAAAAGACTTATTTCAGAAGAATAGCTTCTCTTTATTGATTTTCAGCTAAGGGTATAAATTTCTTTCTAAATTTAAAAACCAAAGGCAAGCCTCGTGCAATAATCCAGCATGCAAAGGCAATCCAAATAGCAATTAATTTATAATTTAGATAATCAAAAATTAAGAGTGTTGGTACAAAAACAAAACCTGTTGCTAAGATTAAAAGGTTTCTTAAATATTTCATTTCTCCCATTCCTTTAAACATTCCATCAAAAATAAAAGTAATAGCATTTATAGGTTGCGTAATTAAAACAATCCAAAAAACAGTATAAAATTGCTCTAGAACAAGCGTCTCATTGGTAAATATTCTTCCTATTGCATTGTAAAAAACAGCTCCCAAAACCGCAATTATAGTTCCTATTACAATGCCGTATTTGAAAAGTTTATTACTTAAAATAACTAAAGATTTATACTCTTTAGCACCTAATAATTTCCCTGATAAAATGTTACCAGCACTAGAGTATCCATCTATCATAAAGGCACCTAATAGCCAAATATTTATGCTAATAGTATATGCTGCAATGTATTCTTTGCCATAATCTGTTGCGTAAGATGTAGCCAAGTACAACGCTACATTTAATGCAATTGTTCTAATAAAGAGATTCCCAATCATATTTAAAAGTCTAGGGACTTCTGCATGTAAGGTAAAACTTAACCTTAAAGAAATAGTTGTTTTATTTAATAATAGAACCAGTGAAATTATGGCCATTACTACTTGTGCAATTACACTTGCATATGCAGCTCCTTCTACATGCATTGCAGGAATATAACCTTCAATACCGTAGACTAAAATAATATCTAACACAATATTTAAAGAAGCTCCAATAATGGCAATTATCATTGGGTAAAAAGTATTTTGTAAACCTCTAAATGTGCCAAAAATAGCAAACACGAAAAGTGCAAAAGGAAAACCAAAAATCCGAATATTAAAATAGGCAATACAATATTCTAAAATCTGATCTGAGGCATTATAGAATTGAAAAATTTGTTTAGAAAACGGGTACGAAATTGCCAAAACCAGTAAACTACCTGCAACAATCATTGCAATCGCCTGGGCTGGTAATTCTTTAATTTCATCTAACTTATTTGCGCCAACATATTGAGAAATAATAGATGAAATTGCACTTCTTACTTGTCCGAAAACCCAAATTAACATAGAAATAAAAGCCCCTACAATACCAACTGCGGCTAAACTTTCTGTTGCATTAATATCTATATGACCAATAATAGCAGTATCTGTTATAGATAAAATAGGTTCTGCAATACCAGCAATTAATGCTGGTATTGCTAGTTTGTTAATATTCTTAAAACTAATGCTTTTGTTCAAAAAAAATATTTTTACAAATGTACATATCTAAAAAATGTAAAAAGAAAAGATTCCCTTAAAATTACTTAACTTTGCAGTGCTATAAATTACTACACATGAAACATATATTAGTCCCAATAGGATCTACAGAAAACGCTCAAAACACTTTGCAATATGCCATTGATTTTGCTACAGAAATTAATGCAAAGGTGTTTGTCTTTAGAGCTTATAGTTCTCATACAAAAGCAGGAACAATGATAAATGTTGATGCAATTATAGAACGTGAAACTAATTTATATCTAAGAACAATGGTAAATAGCTGTGATATAAAAAATGTAGAAATTAAATTAATTTCTGCAAAAGGAAGTGTTTCTGAAAGCGTTACCGCTATAGATACTGAGCTAGGAATAGATTTGGTAATTGTAGGTACTAAAAGTAACTCTATTAAAGAAAATTTATTTCTAGGAAGAACAGCAGGTAACTTAGTAAAGAAAACAAATCTTGCCATTTTAGCAGTACCTGAAGGTTATAAATACATTCCTGTCTCTCGTGTTTTAATGGCTTTTAAATCTGGTATTGTAAAAAGTAAAACTGCTTTAAAGCCACTGCAACAAATAGTTGAAAAGTTTAAAACCGAGGTACATTTATTATTAGTTAAAACTCCTAGTTATACAGAAGAAGATTTACTGCTGCATAAAGATTTAAAAGCATTAGAAAAAACGTTAACCATCTCAGAAAATGCAACTACTTTTCAAGGCGTTTTAGAACACATAAAATCACAAAACCCAGATATGTTGTGCGTTTTTAGACGCAAAAGAGGATTCTTTAAAAAACTTTGGGAAAAGAATACTATTCTTAAAGAAGAGTTTTTCTCTAACGTACCTTTATTAGTTTTAAAAGGGAAATAATTATTTAATATCTTAAATCTGCTGGTTCTATAAAATCTATTTCTGGATTGTAAATTTCTTTGATATATATTTTAAGTTCTGTAATAAATTCTTCTAATTTTTCTGCGGTAATATTGGTCTCTGGCTTTTTTCTTGGCAAGGCAAAATCAATTGGTAAAAAACCACTATTTAAATTTTTAAATGAATAAATCCCAGCCTCTAAAGGTTGCGTAAAATTGTAATTTTTACTTTTAGTAAACAAATAGGCATATAGCAAAACCTGAATGGCTTTTAAATGTTTCTCGTCTCGCAAATTCTCAAATTCTGGTACTCGTAAATTAGCACTAGATACCATACCTGTTTTGTAATCTATAATTCTTAAAACACCGTTTAACTCATCTACCCTATCTACTTGACCGTGCAATTTTACAGGAAAATCAATTCCTTCCATTGTTATTTCTGCAGATAAGTTTTCTTCTGTAGCAATAATTTTTAGTTTGTTCTTTTTATCTTTTAGCAATTCTTTTTCTTTTGATAAAAAATTAGAGACAAATCTATTGGCAACTTCAGAAATTAAACGATTTTTTCCTGTCGAAATATCTCCATTTTTAAACTGAATTTTAAAATGTTTTTTTACTAAATTATTTGCTTCTTTCTCCATTTTAGAAACATTCTCTTCAGATAAAAACCTACCTACAAAAGGAGTATATAACTCGTCTAGTGCTTCATGCACAACAGTACCTAGCGTATTAAAAGCAACGGTTTCTTCGACATCATCAAACTCCTTAATTTTTAAAATTTTTTGTTTGTAAAACGAAACAGGGTTGTATAAGTAGTTCGTCAATGCAGAAGGAGAGATGCCTTTTTCTGCCAACTCTTTTAAACGTTCAAAAGTAACTTTGTTTTTAGGTATTTCTTTTAATGCTGTTTTACTCGGAATCACTTTTGGTGAGATATTTTTATAAATAATATCGTCTCTCATCATTTCTAACTGTGTTACAAATCTACTTTTTTCTCCACTTCCAAAAACGTCATGTTCTGTGTTGTAGAGAATAAAAACATTTTTTGCTCTTTGAAGCAATCTAAAAAAATGATAAGAAAAAATGGCGTCTTTTTCTTTAAATGTTGGCAAACCAAACTCAATTTTTACATCAAAAGGAATAAAAGAATTTTGTTGCGAACTTGCTGGTAAAACACCTTCATTCGTAGAAGTTAGTATAATATTTTCAAAATCTAAAACACGTGTTTCTAACATACCCATTAATTGCAAACCTCTTAACGGCTCTCCCTGAAAAGAAAGTGTTTCTGAGCTTATTAATTGTTTGAAGAACAAAAACAAGGTCTTTAAATCTGTAAAATACTCATATTCTGTTTGCAAGGTTTTCAACTGGGTAAAAGCAGTATAAAAACGAAATAAATATTCCTTTTCTAAAGTAGTTACATCTTCTTTCAAAAGAGCTATCAAATTTAGAATTCTATCTAAAAACTCATTGATTGTTGTGTATGAATTAAAGATAGCAGAAATGCCACTTTTTACTGATGCAGTTGTATCTATTAAAATACTTTCTATTTGTGCTTTGCTAATGAATATCAGATTTTCTTTTCCTATTTCTTCTGTAAAGTTGTCTACTAAAGCACTATTCTTATCAGACAGGAGTTTGTAAACAGATTGATGTTTTAAAAAGCGAACAACGTCTTTATGGTAAAATTCGTTTACAATAGTTTTTTGTAATTTTTCTTGCGAAACAAACAATTGGAAAACAGAAAAAAGCAAACTTGTTGTGGGAATATCTTTTAATGGGTACCCCATTGTAATGTTTATAGCATTGATGTTTTTCGGCAAAGAATTTAAAGTGATTGGCAGCAAGGTCTCGTCTGCTAAAATGAGCGCAGTATTTTTAAAATCTTTAAAATTTTCTAAAATTTCTCCTGCATATTTTATCTGAGTTGTATTTTTAGAAGCTCCAATTATTTGAATATTTTTTGGGCCAGAAAAGGAAGTACTCAAAGTTTTTAATGGATTTTTTTCGTAATATTTCCATTCCTTTTTATACTTTCTAATAAAAGTACCTGCTTGATGATTGGTATTGAAAAACAGTGCATCCAAATCCCAATAAATTTCAGAATTATTGCTTTCTAATACTTTTTGAAACAAAAATTCTTCTGCCTTATTTAGAGCGTTAAAACCTATAAAAAAAAACTTCTTATGTACGTTTTTTTCAATATACCCGTCAATATTACTACAAGCTTCTCTGTACATTAAACCCTGATATCCAATTTTTTTCTCTAATAAAAACTGATATAAAGGTGGATAAAAGTTATTTAGTTTTTCTAAGAAAGAATAATGATCTTTCATAAACTCAGTTTCTGTAAAACTGCCAGCCACAGACCACTTTTTTAAACGCTCTATATCTCTTATGTAAACAAAAATTTCTTTTGTATCTACCAAATGCTGGTCTATTTCATTAAAATCTTGCAACACTGTAAACGCCCACGAAGAGAAAGTATCAAAAGAATCAGGATCTTTTTCTAAGTTTTTATAAATCGTATAAAAATGAAATAATAATTGAATGCTATCTGCTTTTTCGATACCTGATACTTGTTGCACAAATTGCTCTATATTTAATGCTTCAGGCAAAAAACCAACAGAGATCTTATCTTTTAAGGTTTGTTTTAAAAAAACTTTAGCTCTTTGTGATGGCAATATAAAAACCGCGTTTTCAAATGATTTTGTAGTTTTTAAAATGGAATCTAAGGTTTCTGAAATAAAGGATTGCATAGAAATTTTTGGTATTCAATTGGGATTTCTAAATTACAAAAACTTACTTTTATAGTTGTTATATCTTTAAAATTAATTTTAATGCAAAACACTTTAAAAATAGTTGGAATTCAAACAGATTTAGTTTGGGAAAACGCACAACAAAATATTTCTTTTTTTGAAGAAAAAATAAATGACTTAGAGCGTACTGTAGATTTAATTGTACTACCAGAAATGTTTACTACTGGCTTTACGATACACCCAGAGAAGGTTGCTGAAAAAATGAATGGTTTTTCTGTTTTATGGATGCAAAAAATAGCAAAAAACAAACAAGTTGCTATTTGCGGAAGTTTAGTTATTTCTGATAACGATACCTATTATAATCGTTTGATTTTTGTGCACCCTTCGGGAGCAATAGAAACCTACAACAAAAGACATTCTTTTACTTTGGCGAAAGAGGACAAAGTATATACCTCTGGCACTAAAAAAATAATTATCGAATATAAAGGCTGGAAAATTTGTCCTTTAATTTGTTACGATTTGCGTTTCCCTGTCTGGGCTAGAAACACTGAAAATTACGATCTTTTAATTTTTATGGCTAATTGGCCTGCTCCAAGGGTAAAAGCTTGGAAGACGCTTTTAAAAGCGCGTGCAATAGAAAATATGAGTTATGTCATTGGGGTAAACATAATAGGGAAAGATGCAAATGATTATGCCTATTCTGGCAACTCTTTAATTATAGATTACTTAGGTGCAAAAATTTCTAGTTTAAAGAAAAATGAAGCTGGAATTATAAGTGCAACTCTTGAAAAAAATAAACAAGATACTATTCGTAAAAAATTAGGTTTTTTGAATGATATGGATTCTTTTAAAATTGACTATTCTAAATAAGAATTATGACTATTAAAAACGTTACAGCTTCAGATATTGAAAAAATATTTACACTTTATAAAATTGCTTCAAACTATCAGAGAGAAAAAAAAACCGTAATTGTTTGGCCAGATTTTGACCGAGAAATGGTTATAAATGAAATTTCGGAAAATAGACAATTCAAGCTTATAATGAATAATGAAGTGGTGTGTATTTGGGCAATTACCTTTTCAGATGAACAAATTTGGGAAGACAGCAATACAGATAGTGCAGTCTATATTCATAGAATTGCAGTAAATCCTAACTTTAGAGGAAATAATTATATTGTTACTATTACAAATTGGGCTAAAGAATATGCACTAAAAAAAGAGATCCAATTTATTAGATTAGATACTTTGGGTGAAAACAAAAATCTAATTACCCATTATAAAAATGCTGGGTTTCATTTTCTTGGACTATTTAATTTAAAAAACACTTCTAATTTACCAGATCATTATAAACTTGCACCTGTTTGTCTTTTTGAAATAGATTTATATAAAAATTAAAAAAAGATCCCTCATTTTGAAAATGAAGGATCTTTATATTTTTTAGCACATAAAAATTAAGTTCTTATAAAGCTATGCTGGCAGCATCCATTTAAAGTTAAACTTTGTATCTGGAATTACAATTCGTTCTGTAATTCTATACATTCTATCTGGTAACTTCATTAAATAATCTCTTGCTTTTTCTGCCTCCGGCGTAAGATTTGTAATCTTATCAATTTCCCACATAGTATTTAATTTCTTCAAAATATCTACGTAATCAAAACCTGTATAGACTCCAACTCTTTGTGCTACCGCAGAAAAATCATCAAACGCAGTTCCCTTAGCTCCAAATGATTCTCTTAAATGCAATGCAGGCATTATAATTTTATGCTTCATCATGTGTTGAAAAGCCAACATCATTTCACTTGGGTCTATCTTAAAAATTTCTTTTACAAAATGCGAATATGCCTGGTGATGACGCATTTCATCTCCTGCAATAATTTTAGACATTTTACCCAAGGCTTTGTGTCCTTTTTTCTTTGCAATTTTAGCTACGTTGTTATGAGAAACATAGGTTGCTAATTCTTGAAAAGTAGTGTACACAAAGTTTTTATAAGGATCTGTTGAGGTACCAATATCAAAACCGTCTGCAATTAGATGTTGTGTAGAAATTTCTACTTCACGCATATTCACACGTCCAGATAAGTATAAATACTTATTTAAAACGTCTCCATGTCTATTTTCTTCTGCAGTCCAAGTTCGTATCCATTTTGCCCAACCATTGTCTGGGTCTTGATTTATTCCATCTAAATCTAACAACCAAGATTCATAAGTTGGTAAAGCTTCTTCTGTAATTGTATCTCCCACTAAAACTACCCAAAAATCATCATGTAATTCTTTAGAAATTTCCCTAATCTCTTCTACTTCCGTTATAAATGAATCTTTTTGCGAATTCGGCAAGAAATCTGTTGGCTGCCATATTTTTTCTGCAGGAATTAAATAGGTATCCATAAAGCTCTGCATACTTTTTTCTAGGGTTAGCATTACTTCTTTTCTTATATTTTTTATAGACATAATTATTTATTTTATATGTTCTTTAATAATTGTTTCTGTTTTTTCTAATAACTCTTTAAATGGCAAAGTATTAATTTTAATTGGTTCGTGCGTTGTAATCGTTATTGGAGTTCCGATACCAAATGGAAATTTACCATACTTAAAAACCTTCCAAGAATTATTAATAGTTAAAGGTACAACATAACCTTCTTTATTATACTTTGTAATTATTTTTAATCCGCTTGAAGCAAATGATTTTGAATTACCATTTCTGCTTCTTGTACCTTCTGGAAAAATCACGGCAGACCATTTATTTTTGTTGATGTTCTTTGCAAAATCAACTAAAGTAGCAATTGCTTGCTTTCCATCCTTTCTATCAATTAAAGCCGCACCTCCTTTACGTAAATTATAAGAAATACTTGGTATGCCTTTTCCTAATTCAATTTTTGAAACAAATTTAGGGTGGTGTTTCTTAAACGTCGAAATAATTGGCGGAATATCAAATATTCCTTGATGATTTGATACAAAAACAAGTGTTGTATTCAAAGGTAACTCGTACTCGTTTTCTACTTTAACTCGTATTGCTAAAACTAAAAGAGATTTTACTAAAACCCAGTTCATAACATCTACAACAAACTTATGTCCTTTATAACCAAAAACATTTAGTCCAATCCATTGTAATGGATGAAAAATAATTAACAACAAAAAAAATACGAATGCAAAAATTGGAGATAATATATAGCTTAAAATCTTCATATAAATATAATATAGCTTCCTATGTATAAAACTTAGAGCTGCGGAATAATCGTTATTATAACCAGTTGTTCCAAGGAATTTTTGATAGCATTAATAATAAACCTATTCCATAAAAAATTGCAAATGTTTTAAACTTTGCGCTATCTGTTGTTTTCTTTTTATGCTTAGACCAACCAATAGTTATAAAAACGATGGCTAGAATCATCATTACTGGGTGCTCTACTGCTAATAATCTCAAAGATTTTTCTTTCATTACTCCGCCCACATCTTCCTTTAATGCACTAAACCAGGGAGACATGAAATACCAAACCAAACCTATTAATAATTGGATATGAGAAACAATTAACGCGAATAAGCCAATACGTAAATCCTTGTCTGTAAATTGTTTTTTTTTGCTAAGTCCAAGGATTGCATTTATTACTGCAAATATTAAGATAGCAAGCACTAAATAAGCCCAATAAGAGTGAACATTTTTCATAATAATAATTAGTTTGTCTTTGATACAAAGCTACTAATTTTTATGCACAAAAAACCACCTATTTCGAAGTATCGAAATAGGTGGTTTAAGAAATTTTATTATTAATAGTAAATTACTGCTTCACGTATGCACCACCTTCTTTAATAACTGCAAGTGACATAACTCCTGCTGCTCCGTTATATATATTGAAAGTAACAATATATTTTTGTCCTTCAACATCTGAAGGGAAGTTGTTTAATAAAATAGTATTTACTTTATCTAAACGAACAGATTCTTCTGCTTCATCTTTACCAGCTCTTACATCAAAGTTACCATAGTTACCGTTTCCAACTAAAGTATAATCAGCACCAGTTAAGGTATATTTAATTGTATTATCTGGCACCCAAGTAGCACCATCATGACCAAACTTTATTGTTTCATCAATTACAGTAGGAATTGCATTCCAAACTGAACCGTCAAAGACAAAGTTTACATTTCTTTGACTTACACCTCCACTATAATAGTTATATTCTACAGCAACAAAATCTTCTGGAGCTGCGAATTGATATAATGTTCTTAAGTAGATTCCAATATTATATACCGCTTCATCGTTATCACTAAAATTAGGGTAACGTTGTCCCATTAATGAATACTCATCACTTGTAAAAGTAATTGGAGCAGCCCATTCATCTGAATATGTGAATCTAGCTGTATTTTCCTCTAAAACAAACGTATAGAATTCATAAGAAGTTGTGCTAAAAATAGTATACCCTGTCCCATCAAATTCAACTAACATATCTCTAGTGCCAGCAGCACCGTTATAAATTGCGTATGTAACATTATATAAATCACCGGCAACTGCACCTGGAACATTATTTAACAATATCGTTTCGATCTTAACCCTTCTTGACTCTATTGTTTCTTCATCTTTTCCAGCTCTAATATCGAAATTATTATAATTTCCATTCCCTACTAGATCAAAATCAGCATCAGTTAATGTATAATCTGTTGTTAAAGCAGCATCTGGTTCATTTTGTTGTTGCTTTACTAACATTTCTAATGTGCCACTCGCACCGTCATAGACTGCATAGGTTACATTATATTTGGTTGCATCTGCAGCATCAGAAAAGTTATTTAATAAAATCGTCTGAATTTTAGCTCTTCTAACTTCTATCTCTTCTTCTGCTCTTCCTGCTCTGATATCAAAATTATCAAACCTCCCATTTCCTACTAAATCAAAATCAGCATCAGTTAATGTATAATTTATAATTGTTGGCTCCGTATTATAAGTTAAATCTACAACTGTTCCATTGGCTTCTGATGGAAATTTATAACTAAAGAAGTCATTAAAATCTCCACTATTATTTAAACTAGTTAAACCAACAGCAGTATAATCTGCATCTGTAACCGTATAGGTTTCAAATTTAATTGGACTATATAACTTAAACGTTACTGCCGCTAAAGATTCTGCACCCCATGCTGGAAATTTACCAGATAAAAAATCAGGCAACATAGATTTTGCATCTTCTATAGAGCTAAAGTTCCCATAACCTAAATCCAAATCATCGTAATCTGCATCTGTTAATGTATATGTTGCCTCACCAGAAATAACTGTTTCTGTAGCGTCAATTTCTGAATAAATGTCTTCCATTGGGTTACACGAAGTAAACAACAAAGAAAGGATCGCGAAAGAATAAAATATTTTTTTCATTTTTAAAGTTTTTTAAAATTTAATTTTTGCACTTAAACTAAATGTTCTACCAAAACCAAAGAACACTAATGGGTCTGAAGCATCAATTGCATCAGCTACATATTCTGTATCAAATAAGTTGTTTACACGAAATGTAACAGTAGTGTCAAATTCTCCTAAATTAAACCCGTGACGTAGACTAAAATCCATTGTATTGTAACTAGGTGCTTTCCAAGAATCATCTGGTCTTGTAGATGCATTAGCATAATTTAAAACATCTATTCTAGCATATAAATCTGTAAAGTAGTTGTAATCTAAAGTAACACTTGTCTTGTCCCAAAACTTATACAACATTCCTAAAGCTGCTGTAGTTTGCGCTGCATCTGAAACTCTTAATCCAGCAATTGGAAGAGAAATAGTAGCAACTTGACTTTGATTTTCATCAAAAACAGGAACATCTACTAAATCATTATCCCATTTCCAGTCTCCTAAAGATAGCATCCCTGTAAAGTTTAATTTATCAGAATGTTTGTATGTAAAGTCAAACTCAACACCTTGATGCAATGCATCAACACCTAATAAATTTGCTGTATAATCTTCAGCTCCTGTTTCTTGAGCTCTAACATTTCTTGTAAATGTTCTATCTTTCCATTGCGTTCTGTATAAATTAATATTAGCTGCGAATTTTTCACCTCTCAAACCATACCCTAATTCCATACTGAAAACCTTTTCGTTTTCTGCATCTCTATTTACCTTGGTATTGTTGTAACCGTTAAAAACTGCATTAAATGTAGCTGGTCTTTCAAAATAACCAATGTTTGCAAAAACATTTTGTACATCATCTAATTTGAAGTTTGCACCCCCTTTAATACTATATCCATTTAAGCTTATCTTTTCAGAAGTTGCTAAATCTTTACCAGCATCTGTACTTAAATCATATAAGAAATGCTCTATTCTTTGGTAAGTACTTCTTTGAACAGAAGTAGACACAAAAGCGTTAAAATTATCTGTTCCGTATTCTAATTGAGCGAAGAAACCTAACCAACCAACTTTACCGTCGTTGTTATACCCCATTTTTTCCCCAACACGTAAAGCTGCATTTGGATTGTTTACGTTGTTATCATCAAGATAATATTGACCCCCTAAAAGATCTGTAACTTCTCTAAAATGTTTTCCTGTATATGATCTCCAATCTACACCTGCAATTAAATCTAAACCATCTGCAAGTTCTGTTTTAAATGTTGATAAAACACCAAACCATTCGTGATCATTTCTTGAAGCTCTTAAAATTGCTTCAGAACCTAAAGCACCGTTTGCTCTGTTTATTGAAACAATATTATCTAAATCTACAGGTTGGTCTGAACCACCTAATCTAACACCAAATAAATCTCTGTTAGTTCCTGCAGTTCCACCACCACCACCTGTTCCATAAGACACATAAGCAGCAGTTGATAAAGAAGATACATCATTAATATTCCAGTAATGGTTCAAAGAAGTTTGAGATTTGTGATAAAAATTATCTTCTATATGAGTTACTTGTCCATCTTTATAACCCCAATCTGGATTAAAACGATTTCCTGATTCTGCGTTTCTGTAAGCAGCTATTGTGCTCATATTTTGTCTTTGACCATGTCTTTGTGGTGCTCCAAAAGTAGTAAATGATAATTTATGATTGTCATTTATATTTTTTGTAAAGTTTACAAAGTAGTTGTATCCATTAAACTGCGTTCCATCTACATATCCTTCTCCTGTAGTTCTAGCGAAAGAAACAGTTGCAGCAATATCATTATCCATTAAACCAGTAGATAAAGTAAAACCATATTTTTGATACCCATCATTTCCAGTAGAAGCCATTACATTACCTCCTTTTTCAATGTCTGAAGTTTTAGATAAGATATTAATAGTTCCTCCAATAGAAGGAACAGCTACTTTAGAAGCTCCTAAACCTCTTTGAACTTGCATTGCAGCCGTAACGTCAGACAAACCTGCCCAGTTAGACCAATATACTCTACCGTTTTCCATATCATTAACAGGAACTCCGTTAATCATAACAGCAACATTTTCAGAATTAAAACCACGTAAGTTAATACGACCATCTCCAAAACCACCACCAGATTTGGTAGCATATACACCTGGAGTAGATTTTAATACTTCTGGGAATTCTTGAGACCCTAATTTCCTTTCAATGTCTGCTGCTTTTATAGTAGAAACTGCCACTGGTGTTTTTCTATCAATTGCGAAAGAAGAAGACATTACAATTATTTCGTCTAAAGAACCAGCGTCTGGAACTAATTGAACTGTTAAACTGTTTTTTGAAGAAGAAAATACAACTTCTTTTGAACTGTAACCGATAAAAGAAACTACGATAGCACCAGAATCAGATTTTGCTTGTAAAGTGAATTTACCATTAAAATCTGTTGATGTCCCGTTTGTTGTTCCTTTTACAAGAACACTTGCGCCTGGTAATGGTTGATTGGTTTCATCTACAACCGTACCTGTAATTTTAGTTTGTCCTAAAACTGTAGCTGTTATAAAGAACAGTGCTACAAATAATAAGTTTTTAAAATTTTTCATTGTTTAAGTTTGAATTTATATTATTAGTTTCTGCAAAAATCTTCCTTTTACAGAGTATTTGTGTTAATTTAAAGTTAAGATTTAACAAAAAATTAAGACAACCAAATATAACTTAATTGGCATTAAAATTTATGATTAAATGGTTTTTATATTAACAATATGTTAACAAACTAAATAAAATCGGTTAATTTCTTGAAGTTTCAATTATCTCAACCTGCAATTAATGAGTATTTAATAATTTTTTTGCCAATTCTTTTCCTAATTCTACACCAAATTGGTCATAACTATAAATGTTCCATAAAATTCCTTGAGTATAAATTTTATGTTCGTAAAGCGCAATCAATTTACCTAAAGAATGCGGTGTAAGTTTGTCAAAAAGAATTGAATTACTTGGCCTATTACCTTCAAAAACTTTAAATGGTAATAATTTTGCAATTTTACCTTCATCTCCTGAAAACTTTAGTTCTAAAAACACCTCTTCTTTTGATTTACCAAAAGCCAATGCCTCTATTTGGCCATGATAATTTGCCATAAGTTTCTTATGATGATCTGTTAAACCATATAATGACTCTTTATACCCAATAAAATCTGCAGGAATTAACTTTGTGCCTTGATGCACTAATTGCATAAATGCGTGTTGCATATTTGTACCTGTACTTCCCCAAACAATTGTTCCTGTTTGGTAATCTATAGTATCTCCATTTCTATCTATACCTTTCCCATTACTTTCCATAATAGCTTGCTGCAAATAGTCTGGAAGCTTTTTTAAATACTGAGAATATGGTAAAACTGCCTCTGTCTCTGCCTCATAAAAATTATTGTACCAAACACTTAACAAGGCTAATATTACGGGAATATTATTTTCAAAGTCTGTGTTTCTATAGTGCAAGTCCATTTCTTCTGCACCATCTAATAAAGCTCTGTAATTCTCATAACCAACAGATAAACTAATAGACAAACCAACCGCAGACCATAAAGAAAAACGACCACCAACCCAATTCCACATCGGAAAAACGTTTGCTTTATCAATTCCAAAGTTATCTACCGCCTCTAAGTTTGTTGAAACTGCCACAAAATGTTTTGGAATATCGAAAATAGTTGCCGACTTTAAAAACCAATTTTTTAATGTTTCTGAATTTGTAATAGTCTCTTGCGTTGTAAAGGTTTTTGATACAATTACAAATAAAGTTGTTTCTGGATTTAGCTTTTTAATCACCTCAGAAACATGGTCTCCGTCTACATTAGATACAAAATGCGTAGTTAACTGATTTTTATAATATTGAAGAGATTCTACGACCATGTCTGGTCCTAAATCAGATCCTCCAATACCAATATTTACGATATCTGTTATAGATTTACCTGAATACCCCTTCCATTTCCCAGAAATAACTTTATTGCTAAAGCTTCTAATTTTTCTTAGAGCAGTTTGTATTTGTGGCTTTATATTTTTTCCCTCAATTAAAATCGGTTCTTCAGAATTACTTCTTAAAGCAGTATGTAAAACTTCTCTACCTTCGGTAACGTTAATTACTGCCCCAGCATATTGTTTTTCAATAGCATCCTTTAAGTCTACTTCTTTTGCCAATTCTACTAGCAGTGCAATAGTTTCTTTAGTAATTCTATTTTTTGAAAAATCCACTGATAGATCTCTTAATTCTAAAGAAAAATCTGCAGTTCTATTTTTATCTTTACACAAATCTTTAATGTTAATGTTCTTATTTTCATTAAAGTGATTTGTCAGTTTTTCCCAAGCTTGAGTCTTGGTAGGATTGATGTTTTTTAAAGCCATTTTCTAAATTTTAAGCAACTTATTTTACAGTTACTATCGTTTCTTTTATTTGTAATTGATTTTTATCTATTTGAGATTTCAAAGGTTTTATGAAATCAAAAAACGCTGGTTTTATGCTTTTATTCATAGGTTTTGCCGCAGGTAGTTTTTCTCTTAAAGGATCTACCTGTCTGCCATATTTCCAAAAACGATAACAAACATGAGGTCCTCCAGTATTTCCTGTCATACCAACCCAGCCAATAACATCTCCTTGCTTTACATATTGTCCTCTTTTAACTTTACGCCTTTTCATATGCAGGTACTGCGTACTATATGTAGCGTTGTGTTTTATTTTTACATAATTACCGTTACCGCCTTTTCTCTTAGATTCTGAAACAGTGCCGCTAGCCGTGGCTATGATAGGGGTTCCTACTCTTGCAGCAAAATCAGTGCCTTTATGTGGCTTTATTCTATTGCCGTAGTAAGCAATTTTTCTTTTTAAATTATATCTAGATGAAATTCTATATTGAAATTTTATTGGAGATTTTAAAAACTGACTACGCAGCATTTTCGCATTATCATCATAATACTCATGAATATTCAAAATAGAATCTGCAAGAAACCTAAAAGCATATAAATCTCTTTTATTATGATTAAAAACAGCTGATTTAACATCTCCATACCCAGCAAAAACAGTATCATTTATAAATTTCTCTTCGAAAATAAGCTTAAAAGAATCTCCTTTTTGTAATTTATAAAAATCTAGTGTCCAAGCATAAATATCTGCAATTCTCCAAGTTAAATTAGGGTTTAAATGCAAACTATCCATTGCATTAGAAAGGTTTGAATATATTTTACCCTCTACAATTTTCTCTACTTTTTTTATAGGTTGAAGGTAGGTGTATGCTTTAAATATAGAATCTTTAAAATCTATAACAGTAGCTCTAATCCTATCATTTTTGTAAATAAAAACTTTTGCTTCTTCCAAAGAATCTTTACTTGATAAAATCATGTAAGGCTTACCTGCTCTTACCCTTCTTACATCAAAAACATCTTTTATTGAGCGTGCGATTTTACTGATTTTCGGATATTCTACATGGTGTCTATCTAAAATAGCTCCAAAACTTTCACCGCTTTTTATAGTATCTAAAATAACTTTATAATCTGCTACCTTAAAACCATATTTATATACTGGTTTTGGTTTTAGTTTCGATTTTGAAACTGCTTCTGTGTTTTCTCCCTCACCTTTACAAGCAGAAAAAGCACAAAACAAGAATAATAGGTAAATGATATTTTTCAAAAAAATGGGAGTAATTATATTAAGCACCCAAAAGTACAAATAAAATTGATTTATTTTAAATCTAAACAAGGAAGTTCCTTAAACGGTTTCGTTAAATTTTAATTAATTTTACTAAGCATTTAATCAGCTCTTTTAAAGTGATTAGCTAGACCTTTGTATGCTTCTAATTCTGCTCTTAAAAAACCCACAGCTAAATCTGCTTTCATTTTAATTGGCACCTTATTAGCATCATCGGTTATCCAAAGGGTTACACTTTCTTCTGCTTTAAAAATTCTACCGGACTGCACTAGTGGTCTAAATACTAAACATTTTACTTTTCCAAATTTCGTTTTTATAACCTCTTTTCTTAAAAATCGAAGTTTAAAAGGATACACTTGAGAATCCATGAACATATCTATTGCTAATTCATCTCCTTTTTTCAAAGTTTTTGCATCTTGTTTTCTTAGATAGTAAAATGAAGAAAGCATATCTTGTACTTTAGAAAAAATCACTGTAGTATCTTTCTGATTTTTAAAATCTTGAACATATGCTGTATTAGAAGTATAATCAAACTTCGTTATTCGATGTTTTTTATAACCTCCCTCATTAATTTTTCTTTTAAAAAGGATAGGTTTAACTGGTCCTTTATCAAAATAACTTTCATAAACATCATCTACTTTAAAGAACCATTTTAACAATCCAGAGGTCCAACCAGTACCTTTTGAATAAAAAACTTTCTCTCCGTTTAAATTAGTTTCTTTAAGTTCTAAAACTGCAGTTCCGGCGCGAAAAAAACCACTATAACTCATTTTATAACGCAACCATTCTCCTCCTTTAAAAGTCTCTTTATTTTCTTGTGAAAAACATGTAAAAGTTAAAAGAAGACCACAAATAATTAATTTGCATATTTTCATAAGTATCAAACTTATAAAAAAGTTTTGACAATTACCAACCGGAAAAAGAAAAAATTATTTATAAGTAGACTGTAAAAGATTTTTAACAATTATTTTAGAATATTTATAACTATTCATTTTTAAAAACAACCCTAGAAAATATTAAAGAGTATTACTTATTTAAAATGTCCCCCAATTTTTCAACTCCTCTTGACTCCACAAGTAAGGATAAAAGATTCTTCGTTGATACTTTGGGTGCATATATTTACGCCAACTACTACCACCAGTTGCTTCTAAATCTTTCTCTTTTCCTCCTAAGTATTTACCTGCAGCATTGTAATGCGCTAGCACCCACTTAACGTTTACGGTATAATCATAATGACGCATCGCTTTTATAAGCTCAGGGTTTAACTGGATATCTTTGGGTAATTGCTTAAATTTTAACGACAAATTAATAGTATTGTAATCTTCCATGAAATCTATAAAATCTCCCATATATTTTTTCTCAAAAAGATTTAATAACGTCGATTTTTGCCCTGTTGTATAATTTTTACCTGCAGCTTGCCAATACAAATGATTATACGCATTTTTAAAAGAGGAATTACGATCAATAGAATCTCTATAACGTACATCTATTAAATTAATAAGTTCTGTAGAAGCGAATTCGATTTTACGATATTGTGCAGATTGAAATCCGCTTGCAGGAGTTAATGTATTTCTAAATTTTAAATATTGTTCTTTTTCCATGCCATCAGCCATCACAGAAAAAGAAGTAGACAGCATATCAAAGTATCTGCTAATTCTATTTAAATGCATTGTAAATTTATCTACAGAAACTTCTGTGGTTTTAGCAACTTGATCAATTTCCCATAAAATCATTTTAAACAACAACTCATTCACTTGATGGTACATGATAAAAACCATTTCGTCTGGCTGTGTAGTTCTTGGTGTTTGTAAACCTAAAAGTGCATCTGTGTGAATATAGTCCCAATAGGTAGTTGGGGTACTCCACAAAAGGCCCTCTAACATTGCATCTACAGGGACACCTAGTTTGTCATACTTTTCCTCTATTGCTTTTAGTATTTCTTCTCTTTCCATTTTTATTTAAAGTTGAAATCATAACAAATAACCAATACTATTTTTTTAAAAAAATTAGCCTATTTCCTATAATGCGCTGTTAAATATATAAGTATAGAAAAAAATGTTAAAATTAAGTACACTAATATTTTAAGTATCTGATTTCCGTTTGTTAATTTTTTAAATAACCGGATAAATACTTTTAATGGTTTATTTATTTTTTTTATTCTTTTGTATTAAAAATAAGATGTTATCTTTTTCAGGAAATAAAAAAACTACAGTGTTCCTCTTTTTGCTTGCTCTCTTTCAATAGATTCAAAAAGTGCTTTAAAGTTTCCTGCTCCAAAACCTCTTGCGCCCATTCTTTGAATAACTTCAAAAAACAACGTTGGCCTATCTTCTATTGGTTTTGTGAAAATTTGTAATAAATAGCCTTCTTCATCTGCATCGATCATAATACCTAAAGCCATTAACTTTTCTATATCTTCACTTAATTCGTGGCTAAACTCTTGTAATCTACCAGGAACTGATTTATAATATGCTGCTGGCGGTGTAGATAAAAATTCTACTCCATTTGCTTTTAACTGAGAAACTGTTTTTATAATATCATCTGTTGCAACTGCTATATGTTGCACACCTGCACCTTCATAAAAATCTAAATATTCTTCGATTTGTGAACGTTTTGCAGCTTTTGCAGGTTCGTTTATTGGAAATTTGATTCTACCATTTCCATTAGACATTACTTTACTCATTAAAGCTGAATACTCTGTGTGAATTTGCTTGTCATCAAAAGATAAAAAGTTTTCAAATCCCATAACATCTTCATACCATTTTACCCAAACATCCATTTGGTTCCAACCTACATTACCAACCATGTGGTCTATGTATTTTAAACCTGCACTTGGCGGATTGTATACGGATTCCCATTTTTGAAAACCTGGCAAAAAGGCTCCTTTATAATTTTTACGCTCCACAAACATGTGCACTGTTTCTCCATATGTATAAATTCCAGCTCTTACCACTTCTCCATACTCATCTGATTCAACGGTTGGTTTCATATAGGATTTAGCCCCTCTAGAGGTGGTTTCCTCGTATGCCTTTCTTGCGTCTTCCACCCAAAGTGCTACCACCTTTACACCATCGCCGTGCTTTACAATATGTTCGTTTATTATAGATTTACTATTTAATGCAGTTGTAAGTACCAACTTTATTTTGTCTTGTGTTAAGACATAACTCACAGAATCTTTAGAACCCGTTTCTAATCCGCGATATGCATAAGATTGAAAACCGAATGCTGTTTTATAGAAGTGTGCTGCTTGTTTTGCATTACCTACATAAAATTCTACATAATCTGTTCCTAATAACGGAAGGAAATCTTGTGCACCTTCAAATATTTTTTCTAAACCGTAGTTTACTGATTTTATTTCTTTTGCCATCTTTAGATGATTTTTATTTTTTTAATATTGCTATTAAGTAAGTTTAGTCCTGATTGCAGCCATTCGAATAACTATTGATATTCTTAACCTTTTTCTTTTTCAAAAAAAGATATCGTGTAAAGCAGGAAGTAGCTTCTTAATAATTATTTTACTCTAACCAAGATTTATAATATTCCTCATCCGCAATTTTCATAGCCTCTTCTGTAACCTGCAAGGGTTTAAAAGTGTCTACCATCACAGCCAATTCTTCAGTTTTCGTTTTTCCAATACTTTTTTCTGCAGTTCCGGGGTGCGGTCCATGCGGAATTCCTGATGGATGCAAGGAGATATGCCCTTGATCAATATCATTTCTACTCATAAAATCCCCATCTACATAATATAAAACCTCATCTGAATCGATGTTACTATGACTGTATGGCGCAGGAATTGAATCTGGATGATAGTCATACATACGTGGCACGAAACTGCAAATTACAAACGCATTGGTTTCAAAGGTTTGATGCACTGGTGGCGGTTGATGAATTCTGCCCGTTATTGGCTCAAAATCGTGAATTGAAAATGCATACGGATAATTATAACCGTCATAGCCAACTACATCAAAAGGATGCGAAGCGTAGGTCATCTCTGTTATTTCGCCTTGTTTTTTTACTTTGATTAAGAAATCTCCTAATTCATAATTTGTTTCTAATTCATAAGGTCTTCGGATATCTCGCTCGCAAAAAGGAGAATGTTCTAGTAGTTGTCCGAAATAATTTCTATATCGTTTTGGCGTGTAGACTGGCGAATAGGACTCTACAATAAAAAGTCTATTATTCTCATCATCAAAATCTAGTTTGTAAATAATGCCACGCGGAATTACTAGATAATCTCCATATTTAAAATCGATATTTCCAAGATGTGTTCTTAGTTTCCCACTTCCTTTGTGAATAAAAATAACCTCATCTGCATCTGTGTTTTTATAGAAATAATCTGTAGTAGATTTTTTTGGCGCCGATAAAATGATATTACAATCTGAATTTGTTAAAACAATTTTTCTACTTTCTAGATAATCGTCTTCTGGCGGCACTTGAAATCCGCGAAACCTATAAGATTGAATGTTATTGGCTTTTGCAATTATTGGTTTTACAGAATATTGTTTTCCAATTTTCTTAACCATTGTTGGTCTGTATTCGTGATATGAATTGGTAGACATTCCGTCGAAACCAATAGTACCAAAAAGTTGTTCGTAATATAAACTCCCGTCTTTTTTACGAAATTGTGTGTGTCTTTTGGGTGGAATTTTCCCTAATTTGTGATAAAAAGGCATGTTTTTCTATTAAATGATTAAATAAATAAATGATTAAAAATTCATTTATTTAATCATTCTGGATTGCGCTTCATTAAAAACTTTAAGTGTGATAATAAATCTAAATACATCTCAATCGATTTCGTTAATATAACAAAGGTAAGAAAAGTCTAAAGAAGATTTAGATTTAAAAAAATTATTCAATCTTTTTAACAACTGCCTTTGGAGCCTCTTTTCTGGTGCCATCAAAACCATCTACACCTCCAACGGTTGTATATTTCATTACATATTTTTTATTAGGAAAAATACGTTTGTAAGCACTTTGACACATTAATGTTGCTTCATGAAAACCGCAAAGAATTAATTTCAATTTCCCAGGATAGGTATTTACATCCCCAATAGCATAAATTCCGGGTATGTTAGTTTGATAATCTAAAGCATTGTTTACTTTAATGGCATTTTTCTCGATCTCTAATCCCCAATCTCCAATAGGTCCTAGTTTTGGAGACAATCCAAAAAGAGGAATAAAATGATCTGTCTCGATCGTGAATTCTTCTCCTCCGTTTTGAATTACAGAAACACCTGTTACTTTATCTGCACCCACAATGCCTTTTACTTCCGCTGGTGTAATCATGATGATTTTTCCAGCATCCTTTAATTCTTGTACTTTGTCTACAGAATCTAAAGCACCTCTAAATTCGTTTCTTCTATGAATTAAAGTTACAGAGGAAGCCACATCTGTTAAAAATATTGCCCAATCTAAAGCAGAGTCTCCACCGCCAGAAATCACCACTTTTTTATCTCTGTAAAACTCTGGATCCCTAATAATGTATTCAACTCCTTTATCTTCAAAATCTGAAATATTGGGAATCGGTGGTTTTCTTGGTTCGAAAGAACCCAACCCACCGGCGATAGCAACTACTTTTGCATGATGTTTTGTGCCTTTATTTGTCGTAACAACAAAGGTCCCATCTTCTTGTTTTTCTATCGTTTCTGCACGTTCTCCTAAAGTAAAACCAGGTTCAAATTGTTTAATTTGCTCTAATAACTTATCTGTTAAGTCTCCTGCTAAAATCTCCGGATATGCAGGGATATCATAAATAGGTTTTTTAGGATAAATTTCTGAACATTGACCACCAGCTTGTGGCAATGCATCTATTAAATGACAACGTAATTTCAATAATCCTGCTTCAAAAACGGTAAACAAACCTGTAGGCCCTGCACCAATAATTAAGATATCTGTTGTAATCATTTTCTTTATTTTTCGTTAGTACGAGGAACGAAGTAGGCTCTTTATTTCATGAGATTACTTCGTTCCTCGCAATGACGTTTTTTTATCATTTTAAAAAAAATCTAATTTTAAAATCAGATTTTAAGCTACATTTATTACCTCTACTATTTGTGGTGCATACTTTTTAATAGTTGCTTCCACACCGTTTTTTAACGTCATTTGATTTACAGAACAACCAATACACGCTCCTTCTAATTGTACTTTTACAATTTCATCTTCTATTGATAAAAGCTTAATATTCCCACCATCACTCATTAAAAACGGGCGAATTTCTTCTAACGCTTTTTCTACATTGTCTAAGGTTTCTTGTGCTGTCATAATTTATTTTTTTACAGAACTACACCCACTCATTGTTGTAATTCTAACAACTTCTGTTGGAGGTAAATTTTGGTTTCTTTTTAATAACTCTGCTACCATCTCTTTTGTAATCTCATTAAAAGATTTTTCTAAAACAGTACCATTTTGCATTGCTACAGGGCGTCCAACATCTCCAGACTCTCGAATACTCTGCACTAAAGGAATTTCACCTAAAAACTTTGTTTTTATATCTTCTGCTAGATTCTTTGCGCCGTCTTTCCCAAAAATATAATATTTATTATCCGGTAATTCTTCTGGTGTAAAATACGCCATGTTTTCTATGATACCTAGAACAGGAACGTTAATGTTTTCTTGCTGAAACATAGCAACTCCTTTTTTAGCATCCGCTAAGGCAATATTTTGAGGTGTACTTACTATCACTGCACCACTAATAGGTAGTGCTTGCACAATAGACAAGTGCACATCTCCTGTTCCTGGAGGTAAATCAATTAATAAAAAATCTAGTTCTCCCCAGTCTGCATCAAAAATTAATTGATTTAAAGCCTTTGAAGCCATTGGCCCTCGCCAAATTACTGCTTGGCCTGGATCTGTGAAAAACCCTAAAGATAATAATTTCACACCATAACTCTCTACAGGTTTCATTTTAGAACGCCCTTCTATATTTACAGAAAGTGGTTTTGCTTTCTCAACATCAAACATAATATGTTGTGATGGACCATAAACGTCTGCATCTAAAACACCTACATTAAAACCCATTTTCGCTAAAGAAATTGCAGTATTTGCTGTAATAGTGGATTTACCAACACCCCCTTTACCAGAGGCAATTGCAATGATATTTTTTATATTTGGAATTTCTTTACCACGAATTTTATTTGGGTTTTCTTTAACTGCAGGCTTTTCTACTTTTAAATTAATTTTCACCTGAATAGCATCTGAAACATTGGCTTTAATTACTTTCGTAATCTCAGCTTCAGTTTTCTTTTTTGCTTGTAAAGTAGGATTACTAATGGTAACATCCACCTCTACTTCGTTACCAAAAACAACGATATTTGTTATGTTTTTATTTTCCACCAAACTTTTCCCTTCGCCAGGAGCAGTAATAGTATCTAATGCTTTGTATATGTCTTCTTTTTTAAAACTCACGTCTTATTTTTATTTAATCTTAATTGCAAAGGTACGGCTTACTCTTTAAAAAATAAAGCTTGTAGATTGCGATTATTTATGATTTAATAGAGGTCTATTATAGGTGCTATTTTTAACAATCTCTGAAGTATAAAGATTACAAATCTGTTGGGTTCCAAAAGACTTTCTCAAAATCTTGAATTTGATTTTCTACAACAACAATACCTTCATTTTCTAGTAATTGTTGCATTAAATTTGTGCCATCAAAATGATGCTTTCCTGTAAGTAATCCTTTTCTATTTACAACTCTGTGTGCAGGAACCTCTTCTATTTGATTGTGTGAATTATTCATTGCCCAGCCAACCATTCTAGCAGAGCGCGCCGCTCCTAAATAAGCCGCTATTGCACCATAACTAGTTACTCTGCCAAAGGGAACTAATCTAGCTGTTTTATAAACTTTATCATAAAAGTTCTCCGATTTTTTCACAGCGTTAAGATACCAATTTTTGCAGAAACTAGAACTTCAATCGAAATTGAATATACGTAATAGGTTTGTTAACTTCTAAATACTGGTTTTCGTAAAAAGTCTGTGTTTCTGTTACTTCTTTTGGCGCACCTTCGTTTTTATAAACCGTATGGTTTGCATATAAGACCTCGTGACCTGCACCATGCAATAAACCTAAAGTATAGCCGTGCATAAATTCACTATCGGTTTTTAGATTCATAATTCCTTCTTCATTTAAAATATGATGGTATTTTTTCAGAAAAGAGGTATTTGTCATTCTGTGCTTTGTACGCTGGTATTTTATTTGTGGATCTGGAAAAGTTATCCAAATTTCAGAAACTTCATTTTCTGCGAAAATAAAATCCACCAACTCTATCTGCGTTCTTACAAAAGCAACATTTGGTAAGTTTTCTTCAACTGCCGTTTTTGCTCCACGCCAAAAACGTGCACCTTTAATATCAATACCGATATAGTTTTTATCTGGGTTTTTTCTTGCTAATGCAATGGTATACTCACCCTTACCGCAGCCTAGCTCTACAACAATAGGATTGTTGTTTTCAAAAAAAGAATGCCACTTACCTTTGTGGGTAAAGTTAGTTACTACTTCTTCCCTTGTTGGCTGAATAACATTTTTAAACGCTTCATTTTCTTTGAAACGTTTTAGTTTGTTTTTGCTTCCCAATTTCTAAAATTAAGATCTATCTTCTGTTCCTTCTTTTACAAAACGGCGAGATTCTTTCATCCAAAAATAAAACCAACCTAAAAGAACTAAAAGAAAACCCCAGTTTACTGCGTTAGAAATCCACCATCCAAAATCTTGGGTAGCCACGCTTGTGCGCAACCAATTAAAAGGAAGGAATAAAAGATCTGTAAATAAACTACCAATCCATCTAAAAATATTGCCTGCTATCATAACTTAATTATCTTTACGTTGCAAAAATAACAAAAGAAACAATGCTAGCCAATTTTTTAGGGAAATCTAAGCCAATCAATTTCATAATTCTTTTAAGTCTATTTATTGGCGTATTTATTAGTAACTCTTTTTCCCTTTTTAGTAATACAGATTTTGAACTCTCTTTACTATTTAAAAGCACTTGTTTTTTGGGTTTAAATTTAGTGATTTTCTTCTTTTACAACTTTGTAGTTACTAAGAATAATTTAACGTTAGATAATTTTTACGCATTCTTTACTTTTACTATTTTACTTAGTTATTTCATAGCAATTACACACAGTTCTAAAACACTGATTACATTGATATTATACCTGGTATTTATTAGGAAAATATACAGTTTAAAATCTAAAAAGAACACCTTACAAAAACTCTTTGACAGTGGTTTTTGGTTAAGTATCCTTTTTATTATCGAGCCTTTTACTGCTGTTTTTGGTATCTTAATCTATTCCGGGATTTTCTTACACCAAAAATCAGTAAGTAATACTTTAATTGCGCCTTTAGTTGGGTTTTTAATACCACTAGTTATTTATTTCACCTACTGCCTTTGGTTCGATAAATTATATGTTTTTATCAATCTTTTTTATTTTGATACCTTTTCTAGTTTTATTTTTAAACCAGAAAACGCCTATTATTGGATAATAGCATTTATTCTTGCGCTTTCAGTAATGGCTATATTTTTAAAGTCTCCAAAAGCATTTTCCGTAAAAAATTCATTTAGAAAAAGCTGGATTCTCTTGATAATAAACTTGCTGGTTGCTTTGGCTTTTGCCTTACTAATTCCGAATAAAAACAATACCGAATTATTGTTTTTATTATTTCCGGCAGCAACTATTATTGCAAATGGCTTCGAAAGCGTAGGCAGCAACTTCATAAAAAATATACTATTTATATTGCTTTTAGCAAGTGCAATTGTTTCACCTTTTATGCTATAGCTTCGTTCCGAAAGACAAATCTCCAGCATCACCTAAGCCAGGAATAATATATCCTTTTTCGTTTAAATCGTTGTCTATTGCAGCAATCCATAAATGCGTGTTTTCTGGAAAATGTGCTTTAATGAAATCGATACCTTCCCTAGAAGCAATTACAGCAACAATATGCAATTCTTTTGGCGCACCATTCTTTATTATTGCTTCATAAACGGCAACTAAACTTTGTCCAGTAGCGAGCATTGGGTCTGCTAGTAATAATGTTTTATTTTCTATTTTGGGTGCTGCAAAATATTCTACAACAATTTCGAATGTTGCATCGTTATTAGGGTGGTGTCTGTAAGCAGAAATAAAAGCATTTTCTGCATCATCAAAATAATTTAATAAGCCTTGATGTAAAGGCAACCCAGCTCTTAAAACTGAACATAATACAATGTTGTTAGTAGTTTTATTTACCTTTTTTATTCCCAAAGGTGTTACAACGTCTTTAGGAGTATAGCTTAAGTTTTTACTTAATTCGTATCCTAAAACCTCACCAATTCTCTCTATGTTTCTTCTAAAACGTAAAGAATCTTTTTGAATGGTAACGTCTCTAATTTCCGCTATAAATTTATTTAAAATAGAATTATTTTCTGAAATATGGTGTATTTGCATTTTGTGAAGATAAGTAAACAAATTTATTAAAAACATTTGAAATTTATTCTCAACTTTGTGCGTTAATTTTAAGAGATAAATTATCTAATGAATCAAAGAACATTTGCATTAATTGCAGTTTCAATAGCTACATTAATTTACGGTGTAACGTACACAATTGCTAAAGACGTAATGCCCAATTATATAAAACCTTATGGTTTTATATTACTACGTGTTTCTAGTGCAACTTTAATTTTTTGGACTGTAGGCTTATTTACAAAGCAACAAAAAGTAGAAAAATCTGATTACAAAAAAATCTTGATTGCATCCTTTTTTGGAATTACATTAAACATGCTTGCCTTTTTTAAAGGATTAAGTTTAACAAGCCCTATTAGCGCCTCTGTAATGATGGTAACTTCGCCAATAATGGTCTTAATTTTTTCTAGCATTTTAATCCGAAAACCAATTGGAAAACAACGTGTTTTAGGTGTATTTATTGGTTTAGTAGGTGCCATTTTTTTAATTACATTGGGTAATTCTTCTACCGAAAACTCCACAAACAGTTCATTCGGAAATTTTTTAGTGTTTTTAAATGCTGCCTCTTATGGTTTGTATTTGGTATTGGCTAAAGATTTAGTTAAAAAATACAATCCCATTGTATTTATAAAATGGTTGTATTTATTCGGTTTAATTTTTGTAATCCCTTTTGGTTATAGTGAATTAACGGCTGTTATTTGGCAAGAAATACCTGTAAATATCTATTGGAATATTAGTTTTGTGTTGCTCTTTACTACCTGCATTACCTATCTTTTTAACTTATATGGTTTGTCAAAATTAAAACCAACTACGGTAAGTGTTTTTATTTATTTACAGCCTGTAATTGCTACGATTTATGCATTAATTGTGGGCAGCGATTCTTTAAATTTTGTAAAACTTTGCGCTACCTTATTAATCTTTCTTGGTGTTTATTTAGTAACCAAACAAGTAGAAAAATCTACCAAATAAAACTATCTTTACAACTTATTTAAAATGACGATTTTATGATTCAATCTATGACGGGTTATGGAAAAGCAGTTTTACAATTGCCTACCAAAAAAGTAACTATAGAAATTAAATCTTTAAACAGTAAAAATTTAGATTTAAATGTTAGAATTCCTTCTTATTATAAAGAAAAGGAATTGGCTGTTCGTAAAAAATTAGCAAGCGCTTTAGTGCGTGGAAAAATAGATTTTTCTATTTATGTAGAAATGACTTCAGATGAAACTTCTACCAAAGTAAACAAAAGTGTTGTGAAACAATATGTAGCGCAATTAAGAAGCACCCTTAATATTGATTCTGTGGAAGATGTTGAGCTATTAAAAATGGCGATAAGAATGCCAGATGCCTTGGCTACAGAGCGAGAAGAATTAGATGAAAACGAGTGGACTCTTATCAATAAAAATATAGACATTGCAATTACAGAAATTGTACAATATAGAATTGATGAAGCCGCTTCTTTAGAAGTAGATTTCAGAGAAAGAATAGCAAATATAAACACCTATCTAGATGAAGTAAAAGCTTTAGATAGTGACCGAGTAGAAAATGTAAAAACGCGTTTAAAAAAGGCTATTGACGATTTAAAAGTAGATACCGATGAAAACCGTTTTGAGCAAGAGTTAATCTATTATCTAGAGAAATTAGATATTAATGAAGAGAAAGTTCGTTTGGCAAATCATTTAGATTATTTCTTACAAACGTTAGCTTCAGAAGATTCTAATGGTAAAAAACTAGGGTTTATTGTTCAAGAAATGGGCCGTGAAATAAACACAACAGGGTCTAAAGCAAATTATGCACCAATGCAAAAAGCTGTTATTCAAATGAAAAACGAGCTAGAACAAATTAAAGAACAAATTTTAAACGTACTTTAGGATAACTAAAGTAAACTAAATTTATTTCAGTTTTTAATTATAAGGTGCTGAAACTAGTTCAGTATGAGAAATAATAAATTGTATGTCAGATTTTAAAGGAAAGTTATTTGTGTTTTCAGCACCCTCTGGTTCTGGTAAAACTACTATTGTTCGTCATTTATTAAAACAAGAGAAATTTAACTTAGAATTTTCTATTTCTGCAACCTCAAGAGATCCAAGAGGTTTTGAAAAAAACGGAGAAGACTATTATTTTATAGATCTTTCAGATTTTAAAAATAAAATAAAAAGTGATGCGTTTTTAGAATGGGAAGAAGTTTACAGAGATAATTTTTACGGTACCTTAAAAAGCGAAATAGCCCGTATTTGGGCATTAAAAAAACATGTTATTTTTGATATTGATGTGGTAGGAGGTTTAAGGATTAAAAAGAAGTTCCCAAATGAAACACTCTCTGTATTTGTAAAACCACCAAGTGTAGACGAATTAAAAATTCGACTAAAAAAACGTAAAACAGAAAGTGAAGAAAAAATAAATATGCGTATTGCAAAAGCTTCTGTAGAATTAGCAACTGCCCCCCAGTTTGACAAAATTATTAAAAATTATGATTTAGACGTTGCTTTAAAAGAAGCAGAAGATTTAATGAGTACGTATTTAGGTCTAGATAAATAGCTAAAAACATTCAAATGAAAATCGGTTTATATTTTGGAACTTTCAACCCTATTCATGTAGGCCACTTAATTATTGCCAATCACATGGTAGAAAACTCAGATTTAGATGAAATCTGGATGGTTGTTACACCCCACAACCCCTTCAAAAAGAAAAGTTCTTTATTAGATAACCATCATCGTTTTGAGTTAGTGTATAAAGCAACTCAAGAATACACAAAAATAAAACCATCAAATATTGAATTTAAACTACCACAACCAAACTACACTGCGCATACATTAGCACACATTTCTGACCGATATAAAGACAAAGAATTTTGTTTAATTATGGGAGAAGACAATTTGAAAGGTTTTCACAAATGGAAGAATTTTGAAACCATTTTAGAACATCATAAAATTTATGTGTATCCGAGAATTTCAGAAGGAATAATAGCAACACAATTTGACGAGCATCCTAAGATTCATAAAATAGCAGCACCCATTGTACAAGTGTCGTCTACCATGATAAGAAACGGAATTAAAGATGGCAAGAACATAAAACCGATGCTAACTAAAGAAGTCTGGAGTTATATAGACGAAATGAATTTTTACAGAAAATAGTTTCAGGAATTTTTCGTTGTATATTTGTAATCCACAAACAATTATTTTGGCTAAAAAGAAGACAAAAAAAAGTAAATTTAAACAAAAACTAACTGATAAATACCGGTTAGTTGTTTTAAATGAAAATACATTTGAAGAACGATTTTCATTAAAACTATCTCGTTTAAATGTATTTGTTTTAAGTGGGTTTTTTTCGATCTTACTAGTGGTTTTAACTATTGTGCTTATAGCCTTTACACCAATCAAAGAATATATTCCTGGTTATGAATCTTCTAAACTAAAAGCAGATGCTGTGCAACTTACATTTGATGCAGAAGCTCTAAAACAAAAATTAAGAATTCTAGAAAATTACACCATTGCACTACAGCCTGTTTTAACAGGAGAAATATCTTCTGAAGAAATAGATTCTCTGCAAGTGCAGGCAAGGCAATCTGTAATAGACGAAAGTAAATTAAACGCAACAAAAGAAGATTCTTTGTTTCGAGAGAAAGTAGATAGGGCCACTCGTTTTTCACTTTTAGACAATGCTAAAAGTAGTGTAAAAATTGTATTTTTTGCACCTTTAAAAGGTATTATATCACAAGATTTTGATACAAATTCTAAACATTTTGCAATAGATATTGCCTCTAAAAAAGGCAACCCAATTAAAGCTGCGGCAGATGGTACTGTAATTTTTTCTGATTGGAGCGCAGACACTGGTTATGTAATTATCTTAAAACATAGTAAAGATTTTATTTCTGTCTACAAACACAACGGTAATTTACTAAAACAACAAGGAGATTTTGTGAAATCTGGAGAAGTAATTGCTAGTGTAGGCTCAACTGGAGCGCTTACTACAGGACCACATTTACATTTCGAACTATGGAAAGGCGGCTATGCCGTAAACCCAATAAATTTTATAGATTTTAAATAATGAGTATCAAATCTTTCTTTGCAATTCCGTTTGCTAAAATTGCGACTAAAAAAGTCTACAAATGGGCTAATAAACCTCATAAAACGCAGGAAAAAGTTTTTAAAAATTTAATCTTAAAAGGAAGTAAAACTGCTTTTGGTAAAGATCATAATTTTAATAATATTACTACGTATGAAGCGTTTAAAAAACAGGTTAAGGTAACCGATTACGAGGGTTTAAGGAAATATGTAGACAGAATAGTAGCCGGAGAATCTGATGTTCTATGGCCAGGAAAACCACTTTACTTTGCAAAAACCTCTGGCACCACTTCTGGTGCAAAATATATACCGATTACCAAAGATTCTATGCCAACGCATATTACCGCGGCAAAAAATGCGATGTTATTCTATATTGTAGAAAAAAATGATGCAAGTTTTGTGAATGGAAAAATGATTTTCTTACAAGGTAGTCCGGTTTTAGAAGATACAAACGGAGTTAAACTGGGGCGATTAAGCGGCATTGCAGCTCATTATGTTCCAAGTTATTTACTTAAAAATCGTTTACCGTCTTGGGAAACAAATTGTATTGAAGATTGGGATACAAAAGTAAATGCAGTCGTAGCGGAAACTGTAAATGAAGACATGTCTGTAATTAGCGGCATCCCTTCTTGGGTGCAAATGTATTTTGAAAAACTAATTGAAAAAACAGGTAAATCCATTTCAGAAATCTTTCCAAGTTTTAATTTCTTTATTTATGGTGGCGTAAATTTTGAGCCTTATAAAAATAAATTCGAAAGCCTTATAGGTAAAAAAATAGATTACATAGAATTATATCCTGCCTCAGAGGGCTTTATTGCATATCAAGATTCGCAAACAGAAAAAGGAATGCTCTTACAATTAAATTCTGGTATTTTTTATGAGTTTATTCCTGCTTTAGAATTTTATAATGAAAGTCCTACAAGAATTTCTCTTAAAGATGTAAAGATTGGCATAAACTATGTTATTATATTAAACACAACGGCAGGTCTTTGGGGATATAATATTGGCGATACTGTAGAGTTTACAAATACTAAACCGTATAGAATTAAAGTAACTGGTAGAATTAAACACTTTATTTCTGCATTTGGCGAACATGTTATTGGTAAAGAAGTGGAGAAAGCATTAAATGATGCTATTAAAGAAACTGCTATAAATGTTAGCGAATTTACAGTTGCGCCCCAAGTAAACGCAACAAATGGTTTACCATATCATGAATGGTTTATAGAATTTGAAAATGAACCTAAAAACTTAGAGGAATTTGCCAATAAAATAGACGCATCTATGCAAGCACAAAATATTTATTACTTCGATTTAATTAAAGGAAAAATTCTACGTCCGTTAATTATTAGAAGCGTAAAAAAAGGTGGTTTTCATGCATATATGAAATCTATTGGTAAATTTGGTGGACAAAATAAAATACCACAACTATCTGATAATAGAAAAATTGCGGATGTTTTAGATGACTTTTTAATTAAAAATTAATAAAATAAAAACAAAATGGGAGATTATTTATTTTTAGGACTAGCAATTATGCTCGTTGTTGTGTACTTTTACAATAAATTTAGAAACAAAAAGCGGTAAATTTTTACGAAATAGAAATACAACGCTGTTATAAAAAATTTATCGAAAAAAAAAGCTTCACAAAGAAATACCAACATAAAAGAAATGAGTACAATTAGAATTACAAAAAAGTTCAATTTTGAAGCAGGACACGCTTTATACGGTTATGATGGAAAATGTAAAAATGTTCACGGACATTCTTATAAGCTTTCCGTTACGGTTTCCGGAAAACCAATTGCAGACACTACAAACGTAAAGTTTGGAATGGTAATTGATTTTGGCGATCTAAAAAAGATTGTAAATGAAGAAATTGTAGATATTTTTGATCATGCCACCGTTTTTAATAAAAACACACCTCACGTAGAATTAGCAAGAGAATTAATGGCAAGAGACCATCATGTTTTATTGGTAGATTACCAACCCACTAGTGAAATGATGGTGATAGATTTTGCACAAAAAATTAAAAGCAGGTTACCAAAAAACATAAAGTTACACTCCATGAAATTGCAAGAAACAGAATCTAGTTTTGCAGAGTGGTTTGCTAATGAAAACTAATTTTAATAAAAAATAGACTTATGAAATTACTTAAATTTATCTTTTTTTCATCCTTTCTGCTATTAATTATCAGTTGTGATGACGATAATGTAGATACAACCCCATTTATCTTATCAAATGAAAACATTGTAGGAACCTATAATATTAATGAACTTAATATCGAAACAAAAATAACCTCTACAACAGATGTATCTGGAGTTTCAATACCATTTGCAGTGGCTACCTCAACAATTAATGGAGATGTTTTTCAATTTTCTTTTGTTTTAAACTCAGGCGGCACCTTTAGCGCCTCTGGTCAGTTTGTAATTGAAACTGTAGTAACGCCAGCATCAGGAGAGGTGGTTACAAGTCAAGAAATTGTAAATAAAACAAACTCTGGTTCGTTTACCTTAAACTCAGAAGATGCAAAAATTACTTTTGTTTCTTCTGAAGGAGACTTCCTAGAAGGCACTTATACTATTCTTTTATTTAATGAAACTACCCTTAGTTTAAATCAGGAAATAGAAGAATCATCTGGTGCTATTACAAATGAAATTAATACAAGTATTAGCTTTACTAGATAAGATATATACCTGTTACAAATAAAAAAAGCTGTCTATTTAAAATAGACAGCTTTTTTTATTTCTTAAAATTTAAATACATACAAAGGCTTTTACTTCCCGTTAAATTCGTTCATGGTATTTGCCAAACCGGCAGTGCCAAAAGACGTAATTATTTTAGCTGATATTGGTAAACGCTCTATTAATTGGCTAGTTTCTTCTTTACTCCATTGGCCAAGCACAAAGTCTGCTTGCCTTCCTTTAGAATAGTTTGCTCCCACCCCAAATCTAAAACGAGGGTATTGTTGGGTATTTAGTTTCTCTTGAATATCTTTCAAGCCGTTATGACCTCCAGCGGAACCTTTTGCTTTTATACGAATGGTGCCAAAATCGATATGCACATCATCTGTAACTACTAAAATATTTTCTATAGATATATTTTCTTTATCCATCCAATATTTTACTGCTTTCCCGCTCAAATTCATATAGGTACTTGGCTTTAAAAGAATAAAAGTTCTTCCCTTTAGTCTAAAGGTAGCTACATCTCCTAGCTTTTCTGTTTCAAAAGTTGTTTTGTGCACTTCAGCAACTTCCTCAACAATTTTAAAACCAATATTATGGCGCGTATTGGCATACTCTGCACCAATATTACCCAAACCTACAATTAAAAATTTCTTCATTAACGACTTCTTTCGTTTCTGTATTAAGACTAAAAGTGTTTTTTTTTAAAAAAGTCACTATATTCATTCATCAAAAATACTAAGAAAAAAAATAGCATTGTTATGAAAAAAATAAGCATAAAAAAAGCGCTACAAATATTGTAACGCTTTCTTGTTTTCTATAAGTTGCTAAATTATTCTGCAGCTGGGGCAGCAGCTTCTGCTTCTGCTTCCTCGTCTTCCGCGTCGTCAGTTGCGTTTCTAGAAGTTCTAACTTGCACAACAACAGTATTATCTGGGTGCATAAAAGTATAACCTTCATTAGCCAATGACGCCACTACTAATTTACTTCCAATTTTTAACGCTGAAATATCAGCAGTTACAAAATCTGGTAAGTTAGCAGGCAATGCTTTTACTCTTAATTTACGGTTTGTAAAACGAAGAGAACCACCATTTAATACTCCAGGAGAAGTACCAGTTAATTGTACTGGTATTTTCATTGTAATTTCTTTATCATCAAATAACTGATAAAAATCTGCGTGTATGATTTTATCAGATACTGGGTGAAACTGGATGTCTTTTAAAATAGCAGGTATTTTTTGTCCATCAACACTAATTGTAGCTGTATAAACGTTTGGAGTGTAAACCAACTTTTTAAATGCTAATTCTTCTGCTGAAAAATGCATAGCTTTATCTCCTCCGTATATAACGCAAGGAACCATACCAGCATTACGTAAGGCTTTAGTTGCTACTTTACCTACGCTTTCTCTTTTTGATCCTTTAATTGTAATTGATTTCATTACTTTTTTTATTAATTTATTTTACATTAAAAATTGTCCACTAATTGAACTATTGTCTTGCACATTATGCATAACATCAGCAAATAATGGCGCGCAAGATACTACTTTTATTTTAGAAGTCTCCTTCTTTAAAGGAATAGTATCTGAAACTATCAATTCTGTTAAACCAGATTCTTGTATTTTATTATATGCGTCTCCAGATAATATTGGATGCGTACAAATTGCACGAACACTTATAGCACCTCTTTCCATCATTAAATTTGCAGCATGTGCCAAAGTTCCACCTGTATCTATCATATCATCTACTAAAATAACATTCTTCCCTTTTACGTCACCAATAAGCTCCATATGAGAAATTACATTGGCCTTTTTACGTTGCTTGTAACAAATTACTACATCGCAAAGTAAATGCTTAGAATAGGCATATGCTCTTTTAGAACCTCCCATATCTGGAGATGCTATTGTTAGATTGTCTAAATTTAGACTCTTAATGTATGGCATAAAAATAGTAGATGCATATAAGTGATCCACTGGCTTTTCGAAAAAACCTTGAATTTGATCTGCATGTAAATCCATTGTAATAATTCTTGTTGCACCGGCAGACTGTAATAGATTGGCTACTAATTTTGCACCAATAGCAACTCTAGGCTGGTCTTTTCTGTCTTGTCTTGCCCACCCAAAATAAGGCATTACTGCTGTAATATGCCTGGCAGAGGCTCTTTTTGCAGCATCTAGCATTAAAAGCATTTCCATTAAATTATCTGCATTAGGAAATGTAGAACCTATAATAAAAACACGTTTCCCTCTTACAGATTCTTGAAAAGCGGGCTGAAATTCGCCATCACTAAAGTAAGTAGTCTTTACTTTTCCTAAAGTAGTCTTGTATTCTTTTGCAATTTTCTCCGCCAAAATTAAGCTTTGTCTACAGGCAAAAATTTTGGGGGCTAGTTGATTTTTAGGCATTTAGTACGTGTTTTTTAGTGAGTTGTTGTGAGAAAACAAAAGTAGAATTAATTTATTTAGTTTGGAATTAATTTAGTGACTTTAAAATAAAATAATTTAATACATTTGCACTGCTAATAAAACTTGCTCAAGTGGCGGAATTGGTAGACGCGCTGGATTCAAAATCCAGTTTTTTCGGAAGTGCGGGTTCGATTCCCGCCTTGAGTACAAAGTAAAACCTCAACTATTTGATTATAAATAGGTTGAGGTTTTTTTATTATCTTAACTTTTACAGTTATTGCACTGCTATAATATTTTAATATCATTTTTGTAGAAAAATAAAGTTGTTTTCAAGGCTTCATTTCGTGCATTTGGTGCATTTGGTGCATTATCTGAATAAAATCATTATTGATTATTCAGAATTAAAAAAGATTAATTAAAATATATTTTTGATTCCTTTTTACAGATGTTACAAATTAAAGGTAAAGCCATATGATAACTTAATTATATAAGTTATATTTACAACGTATCAAGAACGCTTATGCGTACCAACCGACTAATTCGATGCACGGTGGTTTAGAATGCGGGAACTCTCCAAAATAATCGAGTACACCATATCCTCTCCTTGTTGCAATATATTAAATAATTAATTATTAAAACAGAAACAATGGACCAGAAGACTTTTTTAAAAGAAATGGCAAAACACGCACAGAGAAACACTAATAACACAAAAAGAGAAGATTCGAATCAAAAGAAAATTCAGATTAAAACCTTTAAAGTTAAAGGAGAATATGAAAGGCTCATGGATTCAATAGATATCAATTCTTTAGAATTATACGCTGAAATGATGAGGGATCGATATGGAGTTAAAGATGTTGATGATTAGTTGATTCTAAATCTTTTTTAGATTTATTTTTCATAAAATTTAAAACAACCGCTCATTCTTGACACTAAGAACAGATCAGAGGATTTCAGTGATTCTTCAATTAATGCTTTTTGAGATTCCTCTCTTATTGCTTTACTTGTCCAACCGCAACAAATAAATATTATAATAGGAATCCACCATTTTACAAAGAAAAATAAAATTATACCTGCAAGAATTCCTGTGGTGATTAAAAATGTTAAAATTTTAATAGTCCGTCTCCAATTTGATGGACCATGTTTTTCTAAAACTCCGTGTGCTGTTTGAATATCAACCAAAACAGTTATTTCGTTTGCTTTATATCTAGTAACAAATTGATTGTATGATAAATCTAATTCTTTCATGTTTTTTTTTCAGTGACCAAATTAATAAAAAGGCCCATAGAACATCAATTATGTTCCAAATTTCTTTTACTATTATAAATTTATAAAAAGGTTGAACTAAAATTGCAGAAACAATCCATAATAAGAGCCAAATATCTTTTCGTCTTTCTTTGTATGCAAGAAAAACAAAAGAGCACATTGCAAATACTCTAAACAATTCATAATAACCATATGGCATATTAAGTAAGCATAGTAAACAAAGCACTGCTAAAGAAATTTTAATAAACTTCATTATTTTTTTTGAAATATTACCCGATTTAGAACTCACTGAATTAAAAGAAAATGATATGCCTATGGTTTAATCTAATTATTTGATAATCTAAAATATGGTGACCATAGTTCCTCTGAGTTATAAAAACTCCTAAATCCTTTAATTTTAGGATATTCATCATTTTCATTCTGTGTCTTAAATATATGTTCTACTTTATCTACAAAGAGTGTGTCTGTTCTTCTACTATTGAATTCTATATTAATTCTAATCTGATTATAATGGTATTCCGGACTAAATAACCTATCGAGCCCTCTAAATATTGTGTCGGGTTCGTTCAATGCTGTGATAACATATAATTAAACTACCTAAAGAAAAGGAAATCAGCAATATTGAAATAAATACTATATATAGTTTGATTCCCTATTAGTAGTTTAATAACAGTGGGGTAAGATGTAATATCCTTAATCTATTATTGGACCAATACCCTCTGCTTATCAGAAACCCCTTTAGTTCACTCAGTTTAGTTAAACCTTTGTAAAATGAGTTCGATTTTAAAAACCTAAGGTGTACAAAGTAAAACCTCAACTATCTGATTATAAATAGGTTGAGGTTTTTTTATTTAAGTGTTTAATCAGTAATTATTAATAATTTAACCTTAATTACTTAAGAGACGCTTGTGGCTCTAGTGTTTCATTAAATTATTGTTAATTGAGTATTGTCTCTATTATTTTCGCAATTGTATATATAATTAGAATTAGTGTAGATTTGCCCGTAAAAGAAAATAAAAATTATTTCTTAAAAAATAGAAATCAATAATTAGAGAAATTAATTCTGTTTTAGATGCACTTACAATAAATACTCTAACAAATCGTGTAAAATTTATGACAATAATTCCTAAGGTTAGAATAAAATCTATTGACTTATTAAAAGGTTTAGTAATGGTTATTATGGCACTTGACCACATAAGAGACTTCATTCACTTCCCCGCTTTCTTTTTTGATCCAGCAGACCCAGAGCAAAGTACGTTACCTATTTTTTTTACACGGTTTATCACACATTTTTGTGCACCAATATTTTGTTTTTTAGCCGGAACTTCTGCATTTATGGTTGGTAAAAGAAAATCTAAAAAAGAGTTGTCTAGCTTTCTTCTAAAACGTGGTCTTTGGTTGATTTTTATTGAAATAGTAATCATTAATTTTGGTTGGTTTTTTGATGTTTATTTTAATACTATCGTATTAGGGGTTATTTGGTCTTTGGGAATTAGCATGATTCTTTTGGCAGTATTAATTCATCTTCGGAGAAGTTTTATTTTAGTATTCAGTTTAGTTTTAATTTTTGGTCATAACCTTTTAGATACCATTCACTTTGATGGTAATATGTTTTGGTCAATACTTCATGAATTTAGTATTTACAACTTATTTTATGGGGGTGAAATTGCTTTTGTATACCCAATAATTCCATGGGTTGCTGTAATGTCTTTAGGTTATTGTTTTGGGGCTTTTTATGATAAAACTTATGACAGTAAAAAAAGAAAAAAGATTTTTAATATTATAGGGTTTTTAGCAATTGTAACGTTCGTAATTTTACGATTTACAAATACATACGGAGATCCAATACCTTGGAATAATTACGGATTATTTTCAAAAAATTTAATTTCTTTTTTAAATCCTTCTAAATACCCTCCATCCTTAGATTATTTATTAATGACATTGGGTACAGCATTTATTTTCTTGGCAAATTCAGAAAAACTAAAAGGCAGAGTGGTTGACTTTTTTAGCACTTTTGGAAGGGTTCCGTTTTTCTACTACATCTTACATCTTTATCTTATTCACCTTATCGCTTTAATCTTTGCAGAACTTTCTGGGTTTGGTTGGCAAACAATGATTTTAAAAGAATGGGTAAACAATTCAGCGGCATTAAAAGGCTTTGGCTATTCACTTTGGGTTGTTTATGCTGTTTGGATTGGCGTCATTATTTTGCTTTATCCGATTTGTAAAAAATTCGATAACTATAAACAAAATAATAAAGACAAATGGTGGTTAAGTTATTTATAAAAGAGAATACCAATAATATAAATTTATAAACTAGGTGGCCTGATATAGGTAAGTGAATTAATAGTATATACATCTCCTATTCAAAAAAGGAAGTAATTCTTTTAAACTATATCTGTCTATTAAATTTTAATAAAATAAGTTCAAAAACGAAAGAGGCACTAAAACAAATACATGCTTTTCTGAGTATTACCATTTTTTTGATATTCACAATATCCTTATCTTTACAATGCGTCTAAAAAGTAAAAAAAGCATGTTATGAAAAAAATAATATATCTCTTCCTTCTAATTAATTATATAAACACAGCTGCTCAAAATAAAACAGTAGTAAAAGAATCTATCTACGATATTAAGATTGAGGGCATAGACGGTAAAAATATCGACCTAAAAAAATACAAAGGAAAAAAAATACTGTTTGTAAACGTGGCGTCAGAATGCGGATTTACAAAGCAATATGATGGCTTACAAGAATTGTATGCTACTTACAAAAACAATTTAGTTGTTATTGGTTTGCCCTGCAATCAGTTTGGAGGCCAAGAACCAGGCGCAGCAATTGAAATTGAAACTTTTTGTCGTTTGAATTTTGGAGTAGATTTTCCGTTAACAACTAAAATTAAGGTAAAAGGAAAAGAGCAACATGAATTGTACCAATGGTTAACCAAAAAAGCTAAAAATGGGAAAAAGAATTCTTCTGTAAAATGGAATTTTCAAAAATATTTAATTGACGAAAACGGAATTTTTATCGATGTTTTTTACTCAATGACAAAACCCATGAGTAAAAAAATAATCAAATTAATTTAAAAGAGACTCAAAGAGTAAACTCTGCAATTTGAACAAAAAAAATCTTCAAAAATAAACAAATAATACCCTATTATTTTAGACAGGTTTCATTCATTTTTCTTTTGCTATCGTGTGGGAAAACAGCACCTTAGTGCAACACAAAAAAATAAAAAAATGAAACATATTTTAACAGCAATTGTCTGTATTACTTTATTAGTAAGCTGTGGCAAAAGCAAAGAAGAAAAAGTTATTAAAAAGACAAAAACTACCACTGTAAAAAAGTCTAAGGTTGTGGCAAAAAAAGAAATGGTAGTTGTAGATGCCGATGGTATTGTTAATGTTACAATGATCACTTCTGACCGAATGAAGTTTAATCTTAAAAAGATTACTGTAAAGGCAGGTCAAAAAATAAAACTGACACTAACTCATACCGGTAAACTAGACAAAAGAGTAATGGGCCACAATGTTGTCTTTTTAAAGCAAGGTGTTAAAACTTCTGCATTTGGATCTAAAGCTGCAGCTGCTAAAGAAAATGATTATATTCCTGAAGGAACAACAGCTGTTATTGCATATACTAAAATGCTTGGTGGTGGAGAAACAACTACCATAGCGTTTACTGCACCAGCTGCCGGAACATATGATTACATCTGTAGTTTTCCTGGACATTATGGAATGATGAAAGGAAAGTTAATTGTTGAGTAAAATTTACAGAAAAGCAGCCGCAACAGCAACTCATATAACAAACTCACTCTAATTTATTTTTTAAAAAAACATTATAAACCAACCCTAATAAGATTAAAAAGATTCCGAATAAAGTCCAAAAATCATAAATTTCCTCAAACCAAGTAGCCCCAATAATAATCATAAAAATAACTTCTAGATATTTTAAGGGTGCAATTAAACTTGTTTCTTGTGTTTGAAATGCTTTTGTCATATAAAGCTGACCCGCATACCCAAAAACACCTAAGCTTAATAGTAAAATCCATTCGATTGTATTCGGATTTCTCCAATGATTTATAGACATAACTCCGCCAAAAATAAAAGCCATTACCATAAAGTAATTTATAATAACTAAGGGATTGTCTTTAGTTCCCATTTTCCGAATTACAACAAAAATAAGTCCTAGAAAAAGAGCAGATAAAATAACCAATAACAAGCCTAAAAGATTTATCGTCGTACCAAATCCTTTTACAAATAGCACCCCTACAAAAGCTACTAAAAACAACAACCATTGCATTGACTTTATTTTTTCTTTTAAAAAAATAAGTGCTAAAATAGCTGCAAAAATTGGAGAAGTATACCTTAAGGAAACAGCGGTGCCCACATCTAAATAATTTAAAGATTGAAAAAAAAGCGTTAATGAAATTACACCTGCTGCACCCCTTACTAAGAGCAGTTTTTTATTGTTTCCTAAAATAGGAATTCGATACCTTAAGATTAAAGGAATTGTAAATACCAAGGTACCAATAGACCTGAAAAATACAATTTGATAGGCATTAAAAAATGATACATATTTTACCACAGCATTCATAATAGCAAACGCAATTACGCTAATAATCATGTATACTATCGCTTTATTATATTTCATAACTGCTTTATTCAATGAAATTAGAAAAATAGGCATTATTTATTATAGGTAAAAATACCTTTTCATATTTAAATGACATGTTTTAAACATGCCAAACAAAGATAGTTTATACCTTAAAGCTTATCATATAATTTCTTGCAATTACATTTGATTTTATCGAGGGTGAAATAAAACAGAAGAGAGCTCATGCCCTGAAAAAATGCATAACTTTTATTTTTTAGCTTTTTAAAAAGTTCTTCTGTAACATCATTCTTAAAAAGTATCTTGCATGTAAAAAATAATAAAGTAAATAGTTTATTCTTTTCCTATCTTTGAAAGCATACCATAATTATAAAAATGAACGATTTTATTCTCTACTTTAAAATGGGTCTAAACCATGTTTTAGACTTCAATGCATACGACCATATTTTATTTTTAATAGTTTTAGCTGTTGTATTCAGCTTTAATCAATTTAAGAAAATAGTCTGGTTGGTAACTCTTTTTACAATTGGGCACTCTATAACACTAGCATTGGCTGCTTTTGGAATTCTAAGTATAAATATGAAACTGGTTGAGTTTCTAATTCCTGTGACCATTTTTATAACGGGTACTGTAAATATTTTTACAGCAAAACAAGCTGCTGGTGGAAAACACAGCGTAAACTTAGTTCTTGCACTGCTCTTCGGTTTAATTCATGGTTTAGGCTTTTCTAATTATTTTAAAATGATGATTGGTAGAGGTGAAGATAAAATTCTTCCTTTACTAGAATTTTCTTTAGGTATAGAGGCAGCCCAAATAATTATAGTTGTAGGAATTTTATTGATTGGTGCTGTTCTTCAAAATATTTTAAAAGTGAACAAAAGAGACTGGATTTTAGTTTGCTCATCAATTGTAATTGGATTTGCAATTCAAATGATGCTAAACAGAATTTTTTGGTAATCTAATTAGTAACTTTTTATGAAAATTTACTACTTATTAACGGTTCAATCTTATTAATCTTTTTACTTTCGTATTTATGACAGCAGATAAGCAATTAAAATTTGACAAAGCTTACTTAAAAATGGCTTTAGAGTGGGGAAAACTTTCACATTGTAAGCGTAAACAAGTAGGTGCCTTAATTGTAAAAGATAGAATGATTATTTCTGACGGTTTTAATGGAACTCCAACAGGTTTTGATAATTGTTGTGAAGATGAAAACGGAGCTACAAAATGGGAAGTTTTGCACGCAGAGGCAAATGCCATTTTAAAAGTTGCTAGCTCTACACAATCTGCAAAAAACGCAACCCTTTACGTTACGTTATCTCCCTGTACACAGTGTAGTAAATTAATTCACCAGGCAGGTATAAAAAGAGTTGTATACGCCAATGCGTATAAAGATGATGCTGGAGTAAAATTTTTAGAAAAGGCCGGTATAGAAATAATTAATTTACCTTATGAATAAAGAAAACCTTCCACTTTTTCTTTCAATTGCCGTAGTTTTTGGAATTTTAATAGGTATGTCTTTTAACGAAGATGCCACTAATTTTTTACCGATATCTAAAAGTGCATCCCAAGAAAGAAAAATTAAAAGACTTATTAATTTTATTGAAAATGATTACGTAGATAAAGTGAGTACAGACAATCTACTAGATGGTGCGATCACCCAAATGCTAGGCGAGCTAGATCCACATTCTGTATACATTCCAAAAGAAAAACTACAAGCCGTAAAAGAGAACATGCAGGGTAAATTTGTAGGTATTGGTGTTCAGTTTAGAATGATTTCAGATTCTATTACTGTCGTGCAACCTATAAAAGGTGGGCCCAGTATAAAAGCAGGCATAAAAGCAGGAGACCGTATTTTAATGGCAAATAAAGACACTTTATTTGGTAAAGAAATTATAAGTGATGCTGTTCCTAAATATTTAAAAGGAGCCGATAACACAGAGGTAAATCTTAAAATTTACAGAAAAAGTACAGACTCTCTTTTTAATGTAATTGTTACTCGCGGCAGTGTAAATATTAAAAGTGTAGATTTATCGTATATGCTAAATGATTCTATTGGTTATATAAAACTAGATCGTTTTGCAAGAAACACCTTCACAGAATTTAAAACGTCATTAAATATCTTAAAAAAGAAGGGTATGACAGATCTAGTATTAGATCTTCGCGGCAATGGTGGTGGCTTTATAGATATTGCAAATAGCATTGTAGATGAGTTTCTAGAGGAAGACAAACTAATTGTTTTTACAAAAAATAATAAAGATGAAATTGATGAGTCTTTTGCTACCAAAAAAGGAGATTTTGAAAAAGGTGGTTTGTATGTTTTAATTGATGAAAACTCTGCATCTGCCTCAGAAATTGTAGCTGGCGCTTTACAAGATAACGACAAGGGAACTATTATTGGAAGACGCTCTTTTGGAAAAGGTCTGGTACAAATAGAAATGGATCTAGGAGATGGCTCTGCGGTTCGTTTGACAACGGCTCGTTATTACACGCCTACCGGCCGTTCTATTCAAAAACCATATTCTGGTAACGGAAACAAAAATTATTACCAGGAATACGAGAAAAGAATCGCTAATGGAGAATTGCTAAGTCAAGATAGCATTCAAGTAATAGATTCTTTACAATTTAAAACTCCTAAAGGTAAAATAGTATATGGCGGTGGTGGTATTATACCGGACGTATTTGTAGGGATAGATACCTCTTCTACTCTTACCAGTTTTAACTTTTATAAAATTAATAATTTTGCTTTTGATTATGTAGATAACAAGAGAACGGAATTAGAGAAATGGAAAATTGACGATTTTATTGATAATTTTGATACAGATGAAACCATTTATAATGCTTTTTTAATTGCTGTAAAAAACCAAAGAAATCCTACCTTTGAAGAGAAAAAAAGCATAAAACGTTATTTAAATGCGTCTATAGCTAATGTACTATTTGGAGACCTTGGCTTCTATAGAATTATACATCAAGAGGATAAAATGCTGCAAAAAGTATTGGAGTTGGAAAGTAGACAAGAATAGCTTTTCTTTGTAGCAATGATAACAATAAATACCTCAGACAATAAGAAAGTCTATTTTGCTTCGGATCAGCATTTAGGTGCACCAACTGCAGCAGCAAGTTTTCCTAGAGAAAAAAAGTTTGTTGCTTGGTTAGATAGCATAAAAGAAGATGCAGAAGCTGTTTTTTTATTAGGTGATTTATTTGACTTTTGGTTTGAGTATAAAACTGTAGTTCCTAAAGGTTTTGTTCGAGTCTTAGGAAAACTAGCAGAACTTAAAGATGCAGGTATTCCTATTTATTTCTTTGTTGGGAACCATGATTTATGGATGAATGACTATTTTGAAAAAGAGTTAAATATTCCTGTATATCATGCGCCACAAGAATTTTGTATCAATAATAAAAAAATGCTTATTGGCCATGGAGATGGTCTAGGACCTGAAGATAAGGGATATAAACGCATGAAGAAAGTATTTACGTTTCCTTTCTTTAAATGGTTATTTAGATGGCTGCATCCAGATATTGGTGTAAAACTTGGACAATACATGTCTGTAAAAAATAAATTAATTTCCGGTGATGAAGATGCCAAGTTTTTAGGCGAAGAAAACGAATGGTTGGTGCAATACTGCAAAAGAAAATTAGCGTACTAAACACTATGATTATTTTGTTTTTGGTCATAGACACCTTCCTTTAGAAATTAAACTACAAGAAAATTCTACCTATATAAATTTAGGTGATTGGATTCAATACTTTACGTATGGTGTACTTAATGAAAACGAGCTTCATTTAAAAAAACACTAAACTTTTAAGGAAACTATTCTCCAATTTATATCTCCAGCGTTAAAATCTTTCAGATTTACAAAACCAACAGATTCGTGGGCCTTTAAAGATCGATAATTCTTACTATCTATCTCTGTTAGTATTCTATCAAAAGTATTAAGACAAGTAACTGTTTTCATAAACTGGTACAATCCTCTAAAAACGCCCTGCTTTCTGTAGTCTTTAGCAATACAGATTTGTCCCATAACAATATAATTTTCGTTAGAAACTATTTTAGAAATTTCATGAAACATTGGTTTTAACAGCATAAAATCTTCAGCAAAATCTTTGGCCATAGACAAAGCAAAACCAACAACCTTATCTTCGTGTTTTGCAATGGTATGCGGGCAAACAATATTCATTGCCTTTAAAATTTCTAAAGTATGTTTTACGGTTACAAAACCATGTTCCTCTCTATCTTCTTTAGATACGTTTTCGAATAGATTTTTGTGTTGGAGCTCTAGAATTTCAGACAACTCTTTATCTGACGTTACCTTTGAATATATAAGCATCTTTATATTTTTTTAGCAACTACCACATAGGTATTAAAAGCATAACTTTTTCTATCTATAAATTCTACCAATTCGAAATTATTTAAGTGTAAATAAAGCTCCCATTCATTTTTAGTAAATGCTCTAACTTCTGAGCTATCTTCTGCAATTAATTTGGTTTTTCCTTGGGTGCTCTCATAATATTTTGAATCCCAATTAAACATCAAGTTTTCTGATGTGTTGGTATTAAAAAAACTAATTCTCTCATATTTTTTTTGATCAAAAACAGCGGTATGTTTTACTTCTTTCCCTCCTTTTATTTCTTTAAAAAACCGATTTGCATCTATAAAATCAAAACAGAACAATCCACCTGGTTTTAAATTCTGATGTACAGATTTTAAACAGCCAAAAACATCTTTATTTGATAGCAAGTAACTAGAAGTTCTACCTGTAATAATTATACTTTCTGTGTTATTTTTCAATAAAAACTGAGTCATATCGCCTAAAATAAAATTGCTTTTAGAATTTTTTGATGTGCAAAGTTGTAACATATCTGCACTATAATCTAAACCACTATACTTGTAATTATGATCGATAAAAAATCTTGCTAGGTTACCAGAGCCACAACCAATTTCTAAAACTTGCTTCTTTTGATACTGCTTTAAAAGCGCGCTGTAAAAAACAAACTCATCTTCATAGTCAATAAATGTTTGGTACATTTCATCATAAATTATCTCAAAACCGTTTGCATATAAACTTTGCATAGATGTGTTGTGTTTTTACTTATAAAGATAAATTAAATATGATTAATACTTTATTAAGTATTAATGATCACAGTCCACTTGAAAATACCTTTATTTGATTTCGTAAGTAATTTTATAGTTTCACTTCATTTGTAATCTAAAAGTAAACAAGCATACTTCTTGCACTAAATTAACACACGAGACAAAACTAGCCCTTATTATACCAATAAATTCTATTATTTCTAGCAGTTAATATCTCGTATGAGCTCCATTCGTTTTTAATTAAAAAAAAATTAACTATTTAAATCGGCAATAAAAGTTTTTATTTTTTCTACACCAAAAAACACATTAGGCGCATTTTCTTTGATAAAAATAGTATCAATATTTTTATCATGGCCATAAGCATTCATAACCTTTTCCCCATTAAAGTCTACAAAAGCAATTCTAAAAAACAACTCCTCTTTTTTAAAACCAAAATCTACACCGGGTAGCATTGCAAAATTATAATTTTCTAAAACATAATTTGCCAAATCAAAACTACTAGAAATTCCTAATTTTAAAATAGCAGCTTTGTGCAAGTTAAATCCAATTAACATGTAAAAAGCACCTTCAGATTTTGTGCATTCAATCTTTACTTCCGAAAGTTCTTTAAAAATAAATTCTGAAATATTTTTTAAAATAACAGCACTAGTTGCCACATAATTTTGCAAATCAATATGGTATTCAAAAGCTTTTATGGCAGCAAATTGTATAGGAGAAGAAACACAGCTAAATGTTTCGCTGAAAAGCGATTTATAGACATTTTGAAGGGCTTGCAGCTCGCTGGGTAACATCATGTAACCTAATCGATATCCACCTGCAGAAAAGACCTTGCTTAAGCCTCCAAAAACAATTGTTTTTTCAGGATAGTATGCCGAAATACTTGGTGAATAGCTTTCTGAAAAGTTAATTTGTGAATAAATTTCATCAGAAAAAACGACCACATTATATTTTCTACATGCCACCGCTAGCGCTTTATATTCTTCTTTTGAATAAATAGCTCCCGTGGGGTTGTTTGGAGAATTTAAAATTAAAACCGTTTGTTTTTTAACCACTTCACTCTTAAAGAAGGTATCTAAAATTTCTGGTGTCAATTTAAAATCGTTTTCGAAATTGGTTTCTAAAACATGATACATACCGCCTTTAGATTGTATTTGAGGAATGTAACTAACCCAACTTCCTTTTGGTATTAAAAAATCGGCATCAAAGATTAAAATGGATTGATACAACAATTCTTTACTTCCGGGTCCTATAAAAATAGACTCTTTTGTTGTTTTAATATTTTGATGCTTTTTTAAAAAAAGCACAATTTCTTCTCTTAATTTCTCTAAACCTGCCACTGGTAAGTAGTGGTTATTTTCGGCATTTTCTCTTAACGCACCAACAATACTGGCATGAATTGGAAAGGGAGATTGCCCAAACCCAAAATGACTAACTTCCTGTCCTTTTGCTCTTAATTCCTTTACTTTTTCATTAATTAAAAGTGTAGAAGATTGTTTTAAGGATAAGATATTTTTATTGATCATAATTATATGGTATTGAGTTTTATTAAAACATGAAAGGCTATGAAAATAGGGAATACCATAAATAGTATTCCTATGATGCCACAAAAGTAATTTAAATCAGATTTTAAGCAAGGGGCAAATGGTTATCGGTTCGGGACTAGGTGAATTTAACGCCCATTTTACAGGTATAAAAATACTGATTTTTAAGCATAAAAAAAAGCGGCCTAAAGCCGCTTTTTCTAATAAATAAAAGAATTCAATTTACTTTAAGAGTAAAACTTACTCTTGCGAATAAGAAACGACCACCAACACCAAACTGTTGAGATCTTCTAGACCAATCAAAACGTCCACCACTTCGGTTCGCTTCGATAGCTCTATCTGGCGCAACATCTAATAAGTTGTTTGCTCCTATTGTAAACGTTAAATCTTCTGTAGCTTTGTAACCAAGCGATAAATCTGTAACAATCTTAGAAGCAAAAACTTGCTGATTTGCAGGAGTGTTCGTTGCTTCAGATACTTTACCAAAGTATACATTTCTTAAGAAAACATTAAATTTTCCAGAAGTTAGACTATTGGTTAAGTTCATTTTAGTTCTTGGTACTGCTTCTTCTAAAAAGATTCTACTAGTTTCAGGAAAATAAGTATCTACTAAATCTGCATCTTCTAAGACTTGAGAAGAATTAATATCTCCTACTTGTCTTGTTTGAGAAAACGTTCCTGAAAAATCTGTCTTTAACCTTGTATTTGTTCCTAAAGTTGCTTTGTGTGAAACTACAAAATCAATTCCTTTAGACTGCGTATCTATTGCATTTGCAAAGAAAGAGGCTGCAGAAGCGTTTGCTTGAATTAATAATACATCTAATTCAGAACCTGTACCCGGTCCTTTAAACTGCCCTGTATACACAACTCTATCAGCAATATTTACTACATACCCGTCTACAGTAAAGGTTAAGTTAGATTCTGGTAATTTTGCTGTAAAACCAGCAGAAAAACTATTAGATGTTTCTTCTTTTAATTGAGGAATTCCTAATAATTGTGCAGCTTTACTATCATTTGCAAACGTACCTACTTCAACAGGAACTCCGTCTTGAAAAATAGTAGACGTAGAGTTAAAGTTTAATTGGTGTAAAGAAGGAGCTCTAAACCCAGTGTTAAAAGAAGCTCTAATTCTAAAATTATCTGAAGCTTTATAAATAGAAGCTAACTTAAAGTTTAAGGTAGAACCAAAATCTGAATAATTTTCATAACGTGTTGCAAAAGTAGTTGAGAATACCTCAGAAAACTTAGCATCTAAATCTAGATAAGCAGCAACACTACTGCGTGCTCTATCTAATTCATTTTTAGGTCCAAATCCTGGAAATACTTGAGAACCTCCTGGTCTAGATCTTCCAAAAAAGTCTTTTAATGGTGTAGTACCTTCAATACCTGTAAATGGTAAACCATCTGCTTGGTATTGTGTGTAAGAAGACTCCTCACCAGAAATAATTTGATAGTTTTCCATTCTGTGTTCCCCACCAAAAGCAACACCAAAACCTTCAAAAGTATCTTCGTAAAATTTAGACAAATCTAAATTCGTAGTATTCTGCATAAAAGAAAAGCCACCAGCATCAAAAGTTGTTGGAGACGCATTTCCTTGAGAAGCGTTATACGTATTACCAATCACAAAATCAAACGCATTTTTACCATACGTATTAGAAAAATCTACATTCCACTCCCCAATTTTTCCTTTAATACCAACTGCTAAAGATTGATCTGAAATCGTTGAATTAATTTCTGGTAAAAAACCGTTGTTATACGCGGGTGTAAACGTTCTACTTTGACTTGGTAATCTGTAAAAACCAGCAGAGTTTCCGTTTCTTGAACTCATTCCTGCAAAAGAATACAATTCAGTACCGTTATCATCTAATGGTAATTTAAAGTTGGCAAAAAACCTACCTCCTCTTACTCTAGATTGTCCCACTCTCATATTATAATCTGTTCTTTGTTGTCCTCTTGCAGCTAATTCAGAAGTAGTTGCATCTGCTCCTAATATAGTTTGTAATTCAGAAAAATCGTCTCCTGCAGTTGTAGCATAACCTGCTGCATTTGCAAAACCTTTTAAATTGTCTATAATCGGTAAACCGTTTATTCCTGACAATGTAGCACCATCTACCCCGTTGGCTAATGATAAGAATTCAGAAGAATACCCAGCGTTACTAGCATTTGCTAATCTTTCAACAACATTATATCCGTTAAAAATACCACCTTCCCATTCTTTCATTCTATTGTATGCTTCACGCACATCAAAATCTCCAGAAAATGTAATAAAACCACCATTTTCACCTAAAGGCAATCCGTAGCTTGCGCTAACGTTGGTTGTTTCTCCATCAGAACCACCTGTTTGTCCATTTGAGTTTTCACTAAAATGTGCTCCTGTAGTTACTGCTATAGATAATTCATTTACGGTTTCATTTAAGACAATATTTATAACTCCTGCAATTGCATCAGAACCATATTGTGCTGCTGCACCATCTCTTAATACTTCTAATCTTTTAATTGCTGCAGCTGGTATTGCATTTAAATCTGTACCTACAGAACCTCTACCAAAAGTACCATTCACATTTATTAAAGAAGATGTATGTCTTCTTTTACCGTTAATTAATACTAAAACTTGGTCTGGCCCTAAACCTCTTAAAGATGCAGGATCTACGTGATCTGTACCATCTGAAATGGTTTGTGTATTCGATGTAAATGAAGGTGCTACAAAGTTTAAAATTTGATTTAAATTAACCTGTGGTGATGACGCTGCTAACTCTTTAATATTAACAATATCAATTGGTACAGGAGAATCTATAACCGATCTGTTTGGATTTCTAGAACCAATAACAACAATTTCTTCTAAAGACACATTGTCTTCATTTACAACAATTGTTATAAAATCACTGTTCGTCACTTTTACGGTTTTTGTTTCAAAACCCATAGAAGATACTACTAAAGTAACAGGTAAACTTTTTACTGCTAAGCTAAATTCTCCAGCATCATTGGTAGTAACTCCGTTTGAAGTTCCTTTTACTAGAACATTCATATAAGGTATTGTATTACCAGATTTGTCCGTCACTTTACCTTTTATAGTCTGGGCCAACATTGCTATTGGTAGCATAAATAAAAAGGTAAACATTAAAATTTTTCTTGTTTGTTTCATTTTTGTTTGAATTTTATTTGAATTTTGTCAAACAAATATGGCTCTTTTTTTAACAATAATTTAATTTTTTGTTAAAAAAATATTAAAATTTTCATAAATTATTAAATAAAAGCACTAAAAAAGTTGAAATTAATAAAAAATAAAACTTACCCAAATGATTTTTCTTTGATTTTTCAATGGTTATTTCAAAGTATCCGTTTTAAAGATAAATTTCATTTTAGTCATAAAAAAAATGCTACTCTTTCGAGTAGCATTTTAATATTCTTACGTTTTAGTTTTAATTAAAACTGGTAGTTTAAAGATAAATTAAACATGGTACCTAATTGGCTAAAGTGAGAACCATCATACGTCATTTGAGAATAACGACCATTAAAAGTAATCGCGTTAGCCTCATTTTGAAGTTGTGTTAATCCTGAACCGCCATCTGCAATTGATATTACAGAAGTGTCATCAATAATGGCTTGACCTGCAGCATTTTCTGCTTTGAAAGCCCACTCTGGCAAAATATTCAATAAGTTATTAACGTTAAAAGCAACTGTTAATTTCTCTGAAGCTTTAAAGTTTATTGCTAAATCTGTAATGATTTTTGGCGTAAACTCAGTTCTTAAATCAGAACTCATAAACTTTTGCTTGAACGTTGTTTTACCGAAGTATGTATTGTTTATAGCAAAACCAACTTTATTGATTTCATAGTTTGCACCTAAAATCCACTTAGATTTTGGTCTAGAAGTAAACATTAATGCTAAGTTAGATCTGTCTAATACATCATATTCATTTCCTTCTACACTAATAGTAGGAATATCTTCTGTTGCCTTATTTTCAATCGTATAATTTCCAGAAAGATTTAAATCTAATTTACCAGATCCTATTTCGATATTAGAAATACCTGATACAAAATCAATTCCAGATGTAGTAGTATCAAAACCATTCAAGAAAAATTGATTCCCATCAATTTGATTTGTATAGATAACTCTATCTTCTACGTCAATTTTATAATAATCTACTGTAAAGTTTATATTATTTGAAATTTTCCCACCGAAACCAACAGTAATGTTTGTTGACTTTTCTGGAGTCAATTTAGGAATACCTAATTGTTTTGCTCTAGGTGACACGTTATTTACTAAACCAACAATGTTAATTCCTCCACCATCAGAAAAAGAATATTGAGATTTTTCAGTATAAATTTGGTGTAAACTTGGTGCTCTAAATCCTGAAGAAATAGATCCTCTCATTGTATATTTATCAGATAATTTATAACGAGAACTAAATTTATAAACAAACGTGTTTCCAAAATCAGAATAATTCTCTCCACGTACTGTACCGCTTAATAAAAAATCATCAGAAACATCGTAATCTAAACTGAAATATCCACCTAAATTATATCTGTTAAAGATTCCAGAGTTTTTAATATCATTTCCTGAAAAAGAATCTGAACCACCGCCTTCATAAGAAGAAACTTTTCCGGCAATTACTTCAAAGTTCTCATTTCTAAACTCTGCTCCCATACCAATACTTACTTTGTCAGAAAGAAGTCTAGATACATCTAAATTTCCTACGATATGGTTAAAAGCCGTTCCTCCTGGATCAAAACTAGTTGGGCTCAATGCTTGGTAACCTTCACTAGAATTATGAGAATTGTTTACTTTATATGTTTGCTCATTTCCACCAAAAGTAATACTAGAATCTACATTCCAACCATTTACTTTTCTTTTAATTCCTAAAGTAGCGTTAAAGTCATTTAATACCCCTTCAAAAGTTGGTACATAACCATCAAATCCACCTCTTTCATTTGAAGGAAATAAATCTTGTAAATAAGCTAAATCTCCCGTTGCTACTTTCCAATACGGAGTTCTGTAGTTCGCGTAAGAATTTACTTTTTTAAATACATATGCAGCATTAAAATACAATGTAGACTCTTCAGATAAGTCATACTCACCATTGATTAAAAATTTAGTTGCTACCGTTTCAGGAGAACCATTAATATTTCCTGCATCTGGCTTTCTATCTAAGAATTCTTGAACATCTGCTAAATCAGCTCCAAAACCTGTTCCTCCATAAGCTTCACCTTTTGCACTTACTGTACCTGGTCTGTTTGCCAATCCTACTTTAGAAAAGTCAACTGTATAGTTTATAAACCCTTTATCGTCACCAATAGAAGATCCATTGTTAATACTAATACCAAACATTTCACCATCTCCTTCTGAAGTAATTCCAGATCTTAAAGTTGCTGAACCTCTATTTACATCATCTTTTAAGATAATGTTAATTACACCTGCAATTGCATCAGAACCGTATTGTGCAGATGCACCGTCTCTTAATACTTGAATACTTTTAATTGCATCTACTGGTATTGCAGAAATATCTGTACCTGTTTCACCTCTACCTGGAGAATCTTGTGTATATAATAATGCACTAACGTTTTTACGTTTCCCATTAATTAATACCAAAGTTCTACTTGGTCCCATGTTTCTAATTTCATACGGATCTAATAAAGAAGTCGCATCATTTACTGGTGTTTGAACCGTGTTGAATGATGGAATTTTAAAAGCTAACGCTTTGTCAAACGTATTTTGACCTGTAGATAATAATTCTTTAACACCAACAACATCAATAGGTAATGGGCTATCTGCATTACTTCTAGGAGCTGTTCTAGATCCTGTAATGATGATTTCTCCTAAAGACTCATCTCCTTCTTCAATTGCAATCGTTAAAAAAGAATTGGTTGTTACTTTTACTTCTTTCGTTTTAAAACCAATAGAAGATACCACTATAGTAACTGGTAAGCTTTTTACTGTTAAACTAAATTCACCAGAATCGCTAGTTGTCGTTCCCGTAGTTGTTCCTTTTACTAGAACATTCATGTAAGGCAACGCACTTCCAGAAGTGTCTGTTACTTTTCCTTTAATTGTCTGTGCCATTAACCCTAAAGGTAGCATAAACATAAAAGCAATTGTAAATGCTTTTAAAAAAAATCTTTGTTTCATAAATAAATTGTTAGTTAAAAATTATATTTAAATAACCTCTGCAGCCATAAAGGTGCAAAGCCTTATTTATTATATAAGACAGGAAAGGAAAAAGTATACCCTTTAAAATTTATTTATTTTCAAAAAAAAAGAGAGAACACAGTAAAATCTGCAATATTTATAGTTTTATGTTCAATTTTGTGTAATAGAAAGAGCCGTTTGTTCCCATTTGTGTGGCATCCCATAAGCCACCACTATCTGTGTAATTATTTTGTTTAGTTGGGTATATATTCAATAAATTATTAGCACCAAACTGTAAATTAACTGCGTTAGTTACATGATAACTAAAATGCAAATCTGTTGTTATTTTTGGATCATAAATATCAGCAGCAGCAGCAGCTCTCTCTGCTTCTGAATTGTTGAAGTTTGACACATCTTGACTTATTTGCCAATCTACCAAATCTACACGGCTAAATCTCGTAAAACTTACCGATGTTTCTAATTTTTTATAACTATAATTCACACCCAAATTAAATTTACTTTTGGGTGCAGATGCCAATAAATATTGCTGATCTCTAGAACCAAAAAAAGTTTCTTGGTCCAATGTTTTGTTTTTAATATGGGTAATAATCATATTATTTATATTACCAGAAAGATCTATAGAAAGTTGACTATTTTCCATTTTCTTATTCCAATTTAAAACTAAATCTACACCAGTAGTTTCTGTATTTACGCCATTTGCAAAAAATTGAACATTGTCTATTCCTACGCCTAAGTCTGAAGCATCAATATTACCACTCAAAATAATCCTGTCTTTAATAGCTACATAATATGCGTCTATTGCCACATTAAAGGTTTTACTTAATTTTGCTGTAAATCCTAAACTAAAATTTCTAGCTTTTTCTTCCTGTAATTCATCAATATTAAACCTTCTGGCAACAGCACTATTGTTTGCTATTAAAAAAGATTCTGAAGCTGAAGTTCCTATAAAGTTTGTAAAAGTTAAATTATAATACCTTTGTGCCAAAGAAGGTGCTCTAAAACCAGTACTAAAAGAACCTCTTAAATTTAATTTTTGGGTGATTTTATATCTAGAAGCAAGCTTGTAATTTAGCGTGCTACCAAAATCGCTATAATACTCGAAACGCAAAGCCGACCCAAGCATAAATTTCTCTGAAAAATCTATCTCTGTATCTAAATAAACACTGAAATTAGACCTATTTCTGTCTACTTCATTCTCTGGGCCATACCCCGGAAAACCCTGAGAACCCCCGGGTCTTATTACCCCATTATACGTTTGATAATCTAAAAGTGGTGTTCTAGAGTTTACCAAATCTCCGTTAATATCATAGGAGCCATAAGAAGCTTCTTCACCAGAAAATATTTTATAAGCATCTATTCTATACTCTAAACCCATAGCAATGTTATAACCATAGGCCTCTGCTAAAAAGTATTTAGAAAAATCGATACTAGTAGTGTTTTGCATTAATTGGTGCCCACCTGCATCAAACTCTGTTGGAGAGTTTTCCTCTAAAGTAGCATTTAAAGTGTTCTTTATAAAGTAATGAAAATTGTTTCTACCAAAAGTATTATTCAAGTCAACACTCCATTCTTTAAAGCTTGTAAGCAAACCAATGGAAACTGAATTGTCTATAATATTTGATGTAATTAATGGGTCAAAGCCGTTGGGATAAATATCGAGCACATTTCTTGCAGTATTTGCTCTTCTAGAAAAAGCAAAAGCTTCTGTGTTTTTATAATTTACACCCCCATTTATATAAAATTTAGTGTTCATATCAACAGGAATTTCAGAGTTTAAAAAAAAGCTCACATTTTTAACCGAAGCTTGTCCGTACTTATCTCTTGCTAGGGTTCCTGGTCTAATTGTTTTATCTGTAGATAGCGCTTCTGCAGAAAAATTAACAAATCCTACTTTATTTATTTTTACACCATAATTTAATCCCAATTTATACGTAAAACCATCTGCTCTATCAGGGAAAATAGAATTGGTATCTGCATTGTTAAAACCTAAAGTAGAAGTAATAGTTAAAGCATTGTCAGAATCTTTTAAAACAATATTTAAAACACCTGCAATAGCATCCGAACCATATTGTGCAGAAGCACCGTCCCTTAATAATTCTATTCTTTTTATAGCCGAAATAGGAATTGCATTTAAATCTGTACCTGAATTACCTCTTCCTCTTGTGCCGTATAAATTTATTAAAGATGCTTTGTGTCTTCTTTTCCCATTAATTAAAACCAATGTTTGGTCTGGTCCTAGGCCTCTAATTGTTGCAGGGTCTATATGATCTGCACCATCTGCGCCAGATTGTTTAGTGGCATTAAAGGAAGGAATTGCATATTGTAAAAATTGATTAATTCCTACCTGACTACTTTTAGAGGAGGCATCCTCAATATTAATGAAATCTATAGCTACAGGGGTGTCGCTAGCAACTCTGTTTTTATTTCTAGAACCCACCACTTGTACTTCGTCTAGCTCTTCACCAGATAATAAAACAATTGAATGAAATACATTGGGTTTTAAGTTTAGTATTTTAGATTCATGACCTAAAAAGCTAATGACAATCGTATTATTATTCTGAACCTTAAACTCAAAAGTTCCATCTCTGTTTGTTGTTATTCCTGTTAAAGATTCTTTTTCCTGCAAAGCAGCACCACTTAGAGGTGTATTATCTGAACTTAAAACAATACCTCTAACTGTTATTTGATTATTATTAAATGTACTGTCTATAAGAGCATCTTTAGAAAAAAAAGTAGTGCCTTGAGATGAAAGTTTCTTTTTAGCCACCTCTTCCTTAGAATAGATCACAAAATAGTTGTTTCCTAAATCATCAAAAAGAAAAGGGGTGAGTTTTTTAAGTAAAGAGATAGACGCTTTTAAAGAGAGGTTTCTAAAGCCGGCTTCTTGTATTTTTTTATTTAAAAGTAAATTGGCACTATAAGTAAAGAAAATCTCATGGGTATTACTAATTTTATTTAGCAATGCCGCTAATGGTATTGTATTTTTAATTTTGGTTTGAGAAAGCGCAGTTTGAAATGTAAACGATACAAAGACAATTAATATAAGTTTTAGAAATACTAATTGTTTTGTCATTTACTTTTGTGAATTATAGCTACTTCTTGCTAATAATAAGCCTGTTCTCTTTTTTAACAATAAGCACACCTACAGACTTTTCAATGGCTTTTATACAGATATCTATATTTGTAATGGGAACCGCTCCTGTTATTAATATATCTTTACTGTTATCGTCTTTAAACACAATAGAATATCCATAAGATTCTTCTATTTTTTCCATCGCTTTTTCCAAAGATAGGTTTTCAAAAAGTAAAGACCCGTCTTTCCAACTTGTTTTTATAGTTGGATTGAAAATATTTTTGTCTTCTAAAATTTTATTTTCTTCAGCTGAATACGAAATATAATTGCCAGGAATCATTTTTTTGTCAGCACCATTTTTAAGTTTTAGCCAAATATTTCCTTCCTCTAAGAAAACATCTGTTTTTTCTTTTTTAGCGCTTACATTGAAGGAAGTACCATATACTTCTACAGATAAATCTTTTGTGATTACCCAAAACTTCGCCTGGGTAACGACTTTTTTATCAACCTGAAAAAATGCTTCTCCAGATAACCAAACTCTTCTACTTTCGTTTTTGTAGTAAGATAGGCTAGAGTTTGAATTTAAAGTAACATCACTACCATCTTGTAATTTAATGTTTAATATTTCACCATAATTAGTTTTATGTGTAATCTTAGAATTACTGTTTAAGAAATAGAAGCCTAAAGAGAATAATAATAAAATGGATGCTGCTGCACTAAATTTTCTCAAAAATATAACTTTTGATTTTGATGCTTTTGGTGCTTTTGTTTTTTTCTGAATTTTAGCTTCTAATTTTTTCCATTCAAAAGCAACTTTTTCTTTGCTAACAAGGTCCTTCTTAAAAGAAACACCTAGAACAAGGTCTTTAGCTTTATTTACCAATTCATTTTTCTCTGGATTATTTGCAATCCAAAATTCCCAAAAATTTATGTCTGTACCATTATTTTGTAATGCCCAATTTTTAAAAGACCCGTCTTCTAAAAAATCATTTATGGTATTGTATTGTTTTTTAATCATCTTATTTGTCTCTTTCTAACTATATAAGCTTCTATTCTATTTTTTATACCCTTAATTTTATGTTAAAGCTTAAATAGTTTTATAATAGAGATTTCTTCTTTTAAACTTTTTATTGCTTTGTGCAATGTATTTACTACACTCTGATAATTAATACCCATTATTTCTGAGATTTCTGAGGCTTTTAAACCGCTGTAGTACTTCAAATAAATGGCCTCTTTTTGTCTACTTGGTAACTTATTTAATAAAACAGACAAGTTTTTATTTTTAAAAATGGTTGTTTCTTGCTCTGTCATTATCTCTTCTGCTGTAAATTGAAGGTCCACAAAAGTATCTTCAGGAAAATCGGTATGCGTTAATTTATTATTTTTTTTCATCACCTTTAATAAAAAACGTTTGTAAGACGTGAAAAGATAAGGTGCAATGGTCTCTAAATCACTTAAATTCTCTCTGTGTTCAAAAACATATAAAAAAAAGTCTTGCAACGTGTCTTCTGTAAGCGCAGTATTTTTAGATATTTTTAATCCGTAACTATGTAAATCTGGGTAGTAGCTCTCAAAAAGCACAGAAAACGCATTTAGGTCTCCTTCTTTTAATGCTTTCCATAAAAACTTATCCGTTAACTTTTCCATAAAATTTGGTGCTCAATAATTCTTTAAAAGTAATAAAAAATAACCAGCTATCTTTAACCTACTTTTAACAAAAATAAATATGTTAAAATTGTAGTTTTGTTTCAATAAAAAAAATAACACCAAATACAATATATAATGGATGTAGATGTAAGAGCAATTAACGAGAAAATTGAAAAGGAAAGTGCCTTTATAGATATTCTTACTTTAGAAATGAATAAAGTAATTGTTGGACAAAAACAAATGATAGAAAGTTTATTAATCGGGTTGATTGGTGATGGTCATATTTTACTAGAAGGAGTTCCTGGATTGGCAAAAACTTTGGCAATTAACACACTATCTAAAGCGGTGCAAGCAAGTTTTAGTAGAGTGCAGTTTACACCAGATTTATTGCCTGCAGATGTTGTTGGAACCATGATTTACAATATGAAGGAAAATGACTTCATGATTAAAAAAGGTCCAATATTTGCAAACTTTGTATTGGCAGATGAGATTAACAGAGCACCTGCAAAAGTACAATCTGCCTTATTAGAGGCAATGCAAGAGCGCCAAATTACTATTGGAGACACTACCTTTAAGTTAGATGAGCCTTTCTTAGTAATGGCAACTCAAAACCCTGTAGAACAAGAAGGAACCTACCCTTTGCCAGAAGCACAAGTAGATAGATTCATGCTAAAAGTGGTCATTGATTATCCGAAATTACAAGATGAGCAACTTATTATGCGCCAGAATTTATCCGGTAGCTTTGCCACAGTAAACCCTGTAGTTTCTGTAGCCCAAATTATAAAAGCAAGAGCAGTTGCAAATGAGGTTTATATGGACGAGAAAATCGAAAAATATATTCTAGACATTATTTTTGCAACACGGTATCCAGAAAAATATAACTTATCAAAATTAAAAGACTTAATTAGTTTTGGAGCCTCTCCTCGTGGAAGTATAAATTTAGCAAAAGCAGCAAAATGTTATGCCTTTATTAAACGAAGAGGATATGTAATTCCAGAAGATGTTAGGGCAGTAGTTTATGATGTATTGCGCCACAGAATTGGCATTACATATGAAGCAGAAGCAGAAAATATAACTTCTGTTGATATTATAAACGATATTATTAATGAAATTGAAGTACCATAAACAATTATCAAAAAACAATTATACGTTTAAAAGGTGACACTAATAATTGATACATGTTAACTGACAATTGAATAAATGGATACAAAAGAGATACTTAAAAAAGTTCGGAAGATAGAAATTAAGACAAAACGTCTGTCTAATGATATTTTTGGAGGTGAATACCATTCCTCTTTTAAAGGTCGTGGTATGACTTTTTCTGAAGTAAGACAATACCAATTTGGTGACGATGTTAGAGCAATTGACTGGAACGTTACCGCACGCTACAACGAACCTTATATTAAAGTCTTTGAAGAAGAACGTGAATTAACGATGATGCTTTTAGTAGATATTTCTGGTTCTGAATTATTCGGAACAGCTACACAGTTTAAAAAAGATACCGTTACAGAAATTGCTGCAACATTGGCTTTTTCTGCAACTCAAAATAATGATAAAGTTGGTTTAATTTTATTTTCTGATGATATTGAGTTGTTCATTCCTCCTAAAAAAGGAAAAAGTCATGTTTTAAGAATTATTAGAGAGCTCATAGAATTTAAGCCAAAAAGTAAAAAGACGAACATTGCAGCAGCCTTAAAATTTTTATCTAGTGTACTAAAAAAAAGAGCTATTGTTTTTATGTTATCAGATTTCATGGACGATGACTATGAAAAGACACTAAAAATTGCAGCAAAAAAACATGATTTAACGGGTATTCGAGTTTATGACAAACATGATTCCGAAATTCCTAATTTAGGAATGGTACCCATGTTAGATGCTGAAACCGGCAATGTGCAACTGATTAATACGGCATCAAGATCTGTAAGAGCAAGTTACAAAGCAAATGCAATAAGACTTTCAGACTATTACACCACCATGTTTAAAAGAAGTGGCGCAGGAAGTGTAAATACGAGGGTTGATGAAAATTACGTGAAAAAATTATTAGGTTATTTTAAACACAAAGGAAGATAGTCTTACAAATGAAAAAACAACTATTCTACATATTACTATTTATTTCAACCATAAGTTTTGCGCAAAAACCAATGGTTAAAGCAGAAATTGATACTACCAACATTAGAATTGGTGAGCAGTTTCAATTAAAAATCTCGGTAGCTGAAACTCAGAATGTAATCATTCCGAAAATCCAACTAAAAGGTTTAGAGGTTATCGATTCTACAAGAATAGATACTATTAAAAACAGCCTCATTAGAAGATACATATTAACAGGCTTTGATAGTGGAGCATTTTACATTCCGCAACAACAAATCTTTGTCAAAAATCAGGCTTTTTTAACGGATTCTCTTTTGATAAATATAGCAACAATTGCAATAGATACTGCAAAAGTGAAAAAATTTCCAATAAAATCTATCAAAAAAGAACCTTATACATTTGATGATTTTAAAATCTACATATATCTTATTTTAGCAATTCTAGCGATCATAGGTTTCTGGATTTACTGGTTTGTAATTAGAAAAAGAAAAGAAACCGAAGATGCACCAACCTATAGAACTTTACCTCCTTTTGAAGAGGCAATTTTAAGGTTGAATGAATTAGACGAAAAGCTTTTGTGGCAAAACAATAAAGTAAAAGAATATTACTCTGAGTTGACAGAAATTGTACGTGGCTATATTGAGCGTGAGTTAAAAGTGCCTGCATTAGAAAATACTACTGATGAACTGCTAGCAATGATAAAAGATTTTAAGAACTTAGATAGTATAGAAACTTCGAAAGAAACAATAAAAAAGTTAAAAGACTTATTACAAGAAGCAGATTTGGTAAAGTTTGCCAAGTCGAAACCTTTAGCTATTGAAATTGAAGACGACAGAAGAGATGCAGAATTTATTATAGGAAACCTAAAGCCTAAACAAATAATAGAAAAAGAAGATGAACTGGAGTAATTTCGAATTTTTAAATCCTGAGTTTCTCTGGTTACTAATACTCATACCGCTATTGGCAGTTTGGCATTTCTTTATGCGTAAAAAAGATACTGCTGTTTTAACAATGCCGAGTGTAAAAGGTTTTAAAGGTGGCTCATTTTTATCAAAATTAAAACCAATTTTGTACCTGTTAAGACTACTTGCTTTAGCTGCAATTATAATTGCGCTAGCAAGACCTAGAAATGTATCTGTAAGCAAGAAAACAAAAACGAATAAAGGGATTGATATTGTAATGGCTATTGATGTTTCTGCGAGCATGTTAGCTAGAGATTTAAAGCCAAATAGATTAGAGGCACTTAAAAAAGTAGCTGTAAATTTTGTAGACAGAAGACCAAACGATAGAATTGGTATTGTGGTATATGCTGGTGAAAGTTTTACTCAAACCCCAATTACAAGTGATAAAGGAATTGTGAAACGTACAATTTCTGAATTGAAATGGGGACAATTAGAGGGTGGAACAGCCATTGGAATGGGTTTAGGTTCGGGTGTAAACAGACTAAAAGAAAGTAAGGCAAAAAGTAAAGTCATTATTTTACTTACAGATGGTGTAAATAACGCTGGTAATATAGATCCAAGAACGGCAACCGAATTAGCAAAAGAGTTGAAAATAAAAGTATACACTATAGGAATTGGCACGAATGGAATGGCAGATTTTCCGTGGAGTAAAGACCCTCGAACAGGCAAGCTGAATTTTAGAAAGCAACAAGTAGAAATAGATGAAAAATTATTGCAAGAAATTGCAACAGAAACCGAAGGAAAATATTTTAGAGCAACGGACAATGAATCTTTAAAAGAGATTTATGATGAAATTGATGCCCTAGAAAAAACAAAAATAGAAGAGTTTAAGTATTACAATTATCAAGAGAAGTTTAGAGTTTTTGTGCTCTTAGGATTAGGATTCTTATTGTTAGAATTCATTTTAAGAAATACAGTTTTCAAAAGTTTTATATAAAAAATTGAATCTTACAATTAAAAAAGAATGTATAGAATAGAAGAACCAATTTATTTTTATCTACTAACAATTGTTCCGGCAATGATTGTTATTTTCTTGTTGGTTTTATGGTGGAAAAAAAGAACACAACGTGCCTTTTCTAATAGCACACTACTTAAAAAATTAGCACCAAATACATCTACCTTTAAAACTACTTTAAAATTGGTAACTTTATTATTGGGTATTACCTTTTTAATAATTTCTTTGACCAACCCAAAAATGGGAACGAAATTAAAAACAGTTAAAAGAGAAGGTGTAGATGTTGTCTTTGCTTTAGACGTTTCTAAAAGCATGTTGGCAGAAGACATTGCTCCTAATAGGTTAGAAAAAGCAAAGCAAATTATTTCTAAAATAATTAATAAATTAGGTTCAGACCGAGTTGGTATTATTATTTATGCAGGAAATTCATATCCGTTATTACCAATAACTACAGATCATGCCGCGGCTAGTATGTTTTTACAAAACGCAAATCCAGACATGGTTTCTAGTCAAGGAACAGATATTAATGGCGCATTAGAATTAGCAAAAACCTATTATAATAATGATGAGCAAACCAACCGATTTTTAATTATTATTTCAGACGGGGAAGATCATCAAGAAGAAACAAAGCAGGTTGCGCAAAACTTAGCAAACGAAGGTGTAAAAATTTACACTGTTGGCGTTGGCACAGAAAGAGGTGGACCAATTCCTATACGTGTAAATGGTGCTGTAAATAGTTATAAAAAAGATAACAAAGGTGAAACTGTAATTACAAAACGTAAACCAGAAGTTTTACAAGGAATTGCAGATGCCGCTAACGGGAAATATATTGATGGCAATTTTACTGAAAACCCTGTAAATGAAATTGCAGAAATTATTGCAAATGCAGAAAAAAGCGAATTTGAGACCAAGCAGTTTTCTGACTATAAAGATCAATTTCAATGGTTCTTAGTATTGGGTTTATTCTTTTTAATTATAGATGTTTTCTTGTTTGAAAAGAAAACAAAATGGTTAAAAAAGGCGGACTTATTTAACGAGGAGAAATCAAAAAATTAAATGAAAAAATTAAAATACCTACTTATCATTTTCTTAATGCTCTTTTCATCTAACGAAATAGCAGCACAAAAAGATACTATTGCCCAGCAAAGAACTGCAAGGAAAATGCTGCGTCAGGGGAATGAATTGTATCAAAAAGAACAATTCACAGATGCTTCTGTAGCCTATCAAAAAGCATTGGGAAGTAATTCTAATTACGATAAGGCATCCTACAACCTAGGAAATGCATTGTATAAGAATAAAAATTACAAAGAAGCAATACCTCAATATGAATTAACTGCAAAAACTGCAACTGACAAGGCTGTTAAGGCTGAAGCATTTCATAATATGGGAAATTCCATGATGGAGTCTAAAAATTATCAAGGGGCTGTAGATGCTTTTAAAAGTGCCTTAAGAAACAACCCTGCAGATGATGAAACTCGTTATAATTTGGCCGTTGCACAGCAATTATTAGACAAAGAAAAACAAGATAAAAAAGACGATAAAAATAAGGATAAAAAAGACAAAGATAAGAAGGATAAAGACGATAAGGACGATAAGGACAAAGATCAAAAAGACAAGAATAAAAAGGAGAAAGACGATAAGGACAAAAACGGTGAAGGGGATAAAGACAAGGATAAAAAACAAGACCCTAAAAAAGATAAAAAGAAAGAACCACAAAAACCAAAACCACAACCCGGTAAAATGACACCTCAACAAGTAAAGCAATTGTTAGAAAGCTTAAATAATGAGGAGAAAAAAACCCAAAAGAAAATGAATGCTAAAAAAGCAAAAGGTAAAAAGGTAAAACAAGAAAAAGATTGGTAGTTTTACCATTTTAGAAAAACTTGATGAAGTTGAAATTTTACATATCTCTATTTATTTATTTACTAAGTATTTCTTTAGTTGCACAAGAGGCAACCTTAAGGGCAAAAGTTAGTAAAAACAAACTAGGTGTAAACCAGCGTTTACGCATAGAATTTTCTATTGATAAGCAAGGAGGAGATAATTTCTCTCCACCAAACTTTACTAATTTTAAAGTTGTTGGCGGACCAAGTCAATCTGTTAGTCAATCTTGGATTAACGGAAAAGTAACCTTTTCCCAATCTTACACCTACATTATTCAACCCAAAAGAAAAGGAGCGTTTTCTATTGCAAGTGCATCTATAAAAATTGGTGGTAAATTTATAAAATCTGAACCTGTAAAAATAATTGTTTTAGATGCTATAGAAATTCCTAAAAACCCAAATGACCCAAATTATGTTGCACAACAAAACATTCATTTAGTAGCAGAAATATCTAAATCTAACCCCTATGTTGGTGAAGGAATTTATGTAGAATATAGACTGTATGTAAGTGAAAATGTAAGTGTTTACGATACTTCTATTTCAGAAGCACCTAAGTATAACGGCTTTTGGAATCAAGACATTAAAATAAATGGTTTTCCTGTGAAAATGGGAAAATACAATGGGGAAAACTACAGATATATTGTACTTCAAAAAGCACTTCTTATTCCAACAAAAACAGGAAAACTTTCTATAGATCCAATGAGAATGGATATTGTAATTGGAGTACCCTCTGGACGGGCAGATTTTTTCGGAAATGCAATCACAAAGAATATTAGACGAGAATTTGCTTCTACTAAAAAAATAATACGTCCTAAAGCACTTCCTTTAGAAGGAAAACCAGCGAACTTTGCAGGAGCAGTTGGAGACTTTAATTTTAGCGTTGCTTTAAGTAAAGATATTTTAAAAGCAAATGAGACTAGCAAAGTACAAGTAAAAATTTCTGGAAAAGGAAACTTAAAATTATTTGAATTACCTACAGTAGAAACTCCTGCAGAATTAGAAATGTACCAACCAGAAAGAAAAGAACGTGTGCGTGTAAATGCAAGTGGTATTTCTGGTGCTGTAACAGACACCTACACAGTAGTTCCTTTATATAAAGGAAAGTATAAAATACCAAGTATTTCTTTCTCTTACTTTAATCCAAAAGAAAAAAAATACAAAACAATTGCTACAGAAGATTTCTTTGTAGATGTACAAGAAGGAAAAGAATTAATTACTGTAGATACTAGTTCTGTAATAAAACAAGAAGTTGTTTCTACTGGGAGAAACTTTAGATATATTGCTACTAAAACTAATTTCATAACTGCTAAAAAAATAGATTTTTTTAAATCTAACCTCTTTTATGTTTTATTTTTATTGCCATTAATTGCAATTCCTATCGGAGTTTTTATTGGCAAGAAGAATGAAGAGAGAAGTAATGATATTATAGGTAATAAAACTAGAAAAGCAGAAAAATTAGCTAAAAAATATCTTTCTAAGGCACAAAAACAATTGGGTAAAAAAGAAGCGTTTTATGAAGCTTTAGAGCGCGCTCTGCACAATTATTTAAAGGCAAAACTAGGCGTTGAAACTGCCGAAATAAGTAAAGAAAGAATTACCGAAATTTTAAAAGGTAAAAATGTAGAAGCAGCTACAATTCACCAATTTATTGAAGTATTAAAAAATTCTGATTTCGCTCGTTACACACCTTTTACAGCAACTGAGATGAAAGAAGAATTTGAGCGTGCAAAAGCAGTTATTGTTCAATTAGATAAACAGTTATAAGATGAAAAAGATTTTGTTTTTATTGTTAGTAATTGCCAATAGTATTAGTGGTCAAAATGCAGATAGTTTATTTGTTTCGGCTAATGAGCTATACAGAAACGGTGCGTTTGAAGAAGCCATTAAAAAGTATAAAGAAATTGAAACTCAAGATTCGGTCTCCTCAGAGTTATTCTTAAACTTGGGAAATGCACATTACAAGTTAAATAAAGTTGGCCCGACTATATTCTACTATGAAAAAGCTCTAAAATTAGATCCTTTAAACACTGATGTTAAAAACAATTTAATATTTGCACAGCGATTAGCTTTAGACAATATTAAGGAAGTACCTAAAACTATTTTTCAAAAATTTAATAAAAATTATTTACAAAAACTATCGTTTGATGAATGGGCAATAGTTGTTGTTCTTTCTTCTTTTTTAACCGCTATTTTATTCTTATTATTTTACTTTGGATATTCTCCTACTAAAAAAAGAATCTACTTTAGTACAAGTCTATTTAGCTTTATACTGTTGCTTTTTGTCGTTTTTATTACCTATAATCAATACAATCAAGCAAAAAACAAAAAAGAAGCAATTGTTTTTGCGGAGAAAACAGCAATTAGGAATGCGCCAACCCTAAACTCTGAAGAAGTTTTTATATTACATGAAGGTGCAAAAGTAATTGTATTAGATGCTATTGATAATTGGAAAAAGATTAAATTAGCAGATGGAAAACAGGGCTGGATAATTTCTGAAGAAATTAAAGAATTTTAAACAACACTTGATGAAAAAAAAGATAGCAATTGTCTTTACTATTATTTTTACACTTTTTATTGTGAGTCCCGCAATACTATCGGTTGTAGAAGAAAGTTTTGACATCTCTATTCTTTTTAATGTTAGTGAAGAGGAAAATAATCAAAAGGAAATTTCTAAAAATTTTGATTTAAAAATTTCTGAAATAAAAAAAACTGATTCCCTTTTTAATTCTTTAAAAAAAAGGAATTCACTAAACTACCGGTTAAAAAAATACACAGATATTTATCAAGAGAATACGTATCCTCCTCCAGAATTTCTGTAAATTTTACAAAAAAACTCACAAACTTTAACTTTAACTTTATACCTGTCGCATATATACCGATGGGTTAAATTATTTATTTTTTTATGAAAAAATTATTTTCAAACATAAAAGGAGATGCTTTTGGTGGTATTACTGCAGGTATTGTTGCGCTTCCACTAGCTCTAGCTTTCGGTGTATCATCTGGATTGGGGCCAAGTGCAGGATTATACGGTGCTATATTTATTAGTTTCTTTGCAGCCTTATTTGGTGGAACAAATACACAGATTTCTGGACCAACCGCGCCAATGACAGCTGTTAGTATGGTTGTAATTGCGGGTATTGTTGCTGCCAATGACGGAGATGTTACCAAAGCTTTGCCTGCTATTTTAACTGTTTTTATTTTAGCCGGTTTATTTCAAATTATATTAGGTGTTATTGGTTTAGGTAAATACATTAGATACATTCCATACCCAGTGGTCTCTGGATTTATGACCGCAATTGGTCTTATCATATTACTTACGCAAATATTGCCTTCTGTTGGCTATTATCCTAAAGAAGATACTGTATTCGTAGAAACCTTTAAGCCACAGGCCAAAGAAGTAATTTTAAAAAATCTTCTAAAAGAAGAAGCTGGTGAGAAGATTTTAGTTTTAGAAAACTTTGAGGAAACCATTAAAAGAGCTGATAAAATTTCAGCTACAGATATCTTAAAGGAATCAGAAAATTTAGCTGCAAAAGAAACTTCTGGTGCTTTAGGCGCAATTAAAGCATTTCCAAGAGCCGTTCAAAATATTGACTGGTTAGAATTAATTCTCGCACTAGGAACTATTTTTATAATCTATGGTTTTAAAAGAATTACCACTAAAGTACCTAGCACACTTGTTGCGCTAGTTGTAATGTCTAGTGTTGCGGTTGGCTTTGATTTAGATTATAGAACTATTCAAGAAATACCAAGTGGAATTCCCATTCCTAAATGGGAAATTTTTACTGGGTTTAGTCTGTCTAGTATTACACCATATATTTTCACAGCATTAACTTTATCGCTCCTAGGTGCAATTGATTCTCTATTAACGAGTGTTGTTGCAGATAATATGACGAAGACCAAACACAAGCCAAATAAAGAGTTAATTGGACAAGGAATTGGAAATAGTATTGCAGCCTTATTTGGTGGTATTCCGGGTGCAGGTGCAACCATTAGAACCGTGGTAAATATAAATGCTGGTGGAAAAACAAAACTTTCTGGAATGATTGCAGGAATTATGTTGCTATTGATAATGCTGGGCTTAGGACCGATTGCTTCTAAAATTCCAGCAGGAGTTTTAGCTGGTATTTTAATTACGGTTGGTATTGGTGTAATGGATTATAAAGGATTAAAAGCAATACCATATTTACCAAGAGATGTTAAAATAGGACCCATTAAACTGAGTTCTGAAGTTTTAATTATGATTGTAGTTTTACTACTCTCTACTTTCTGGAACTTAGTATATGCTGTTGGAATTGGCCTAGTCATTGCATCGCTAATGTTTATGAAAAAAATTGGTGATTTAACCGCAGAGAGATCAAATGTAAAATCATTAAAAGAAGAATCTTGGGCAGATGAAATTGATTTCCCAGAAGACTTAAAAGAAAAAGTGTTTATTAAGCACATTAAAGGGCCTTTATTTTTTGGTTCTACAAGTGAGTTTCAAGCACTTTCGCAACAGATTCCTGAATCTGCAAAAACCGTAATTATGCGTTTAGGTAGAATGCAATATATGGATCAATCTGGTTTGTATGCTATGGAAGATATGTTGCAAGATCTAAAGAAAAAAAATATCGAAGTATTGTTTGTTAACTTATTACAACAACCAAGATATATGATGGAAAGAATTGATATCATTCCAGATTTTATTCCAAAAGAGCACATTTTTAAGGGTTTTTCACCTTGTGTTCAATGGATAAAAGAAAATATAACAGACGAATCTTAAAATTAAAAAATTATGTCGCACATAATCAAAGCAATTACAAAAGAAGTACAAGATAAATTAACACCAATGCTTGTCTTAGAGGATTTCATTGAGGGAAATTCTCGTTTCACAGAAAATAAAGCAAATACAGCAGATCACAAAGCATTAATTACACAGACTACAACTGGGCAGCATCCAAAAGCAATTGTACTTTCATGTATAGATTCTAGAGTACCTGTAGAATTAATTTTCGACCAAACTATTGGTGATGTTTTTGTGGCAAGAGTTGCAGGAAATTTTGAAAACACAGATATCTTAGGAAGCATGGAGTATTCTTGCAAGGTCGCAGGAAGCAAATTAGTTTTTGTACTAGGACACGAAAGTTGTGGGGCGGTCAAAGCTGCCTGCGACCATGTAGAACTGGGTAATATTACTGCCATGTTAGACAATATACAACCGGCAGTAAAAAAATCTGAGGGAGAAGTTTCTGGAGAGCACAACTCTTCAAACAGCGGATTTGTTGACAAAACAATTGAAAACAATGTACGCTTAACAATAGAGAGAATTAGAGAAAAAAGTCCTATTCTTAAAGAAATGGAGGCCATGCAAGAAATTAAAATTGTTGGTGGTGTATACCACATCAGTAGCGGAAAAGTAACACTACTTTAATATAAAAAAAACCGAGATAAAAATCTCGGTTTTTTTATACTCTTTAGTTTTAATACTATTTTATATACTATATATTCAAATCCGGAATTACGAGCTCATCTTCATTCTTTATAATTGAAGGAAATATCGTTGGCGCAATCTTTTTTACGGGAGCATACAAAATCGATTCATCTAAGGTTTCTTTTTTTACAAACGGAATTGTGTCATTCATTTTTCCAAAGAAAATAAAAACAACACTTAAAATTAATCCTATTTTTATCGCCCCAAAAACACCACCTAATATCTTATTAATAACACCCAATGCAGCAAAGTCTGCTAACTTTGTAAGCATTTTACCTAGCAACGCAATTGTAACTATGATTGTAATAAAAGTTCCTGCAAATGCTGCTAAGGAGACATATTCTTGATCCCAAGAAACGGCTTCTTTTAAAAAGTCTCCAATAAAATATGAAAAATGTATTGCACCATAAACACCTCCTATTAATGCCGCTAAAGAAGCAACTTCAACAAACAGGCCTTTCATAACTCCTCTTACAAAGCCAAATATTAAAAGTGCTGCAATAACAATATCAAAAACATTCATTTCATAAATTTTCTCAAACCTACATCTTTTTTTTAATATTTAAAAATGGACATTGTATCTTTGTGAAATTAAAACCAAATACAATGCAAAAAGTAATTAACTTAAAAGAAAAATGGGATTTGTTAGTTGCAAAACTAACAGCACAATTTGCCGATGGAGAGGAGTTAAATATGGATGGTATTATCTATTTAATTGGCGTGCAAGAATTAGGTAAAGAAAGCACCAGTTATAAAAAAGATGAAAAAGTAAACTTAATGCATATTGCCATTTGCAAATTACTTGAACCTTATGGTTATTATGAGTTTGATTATTATGATGATGATAGTTGGCCACACTATAAAATAATTACAGAATTACCTAATTTAAAACCAGGTGAACAGACGGTTTTAATGAAAGAAGCAATTGTAAATTATTTTGATGTCTTGTCTTATTTAGAAGCTTAAGTAACACGCAACTTTCTTATTAAGACAGATAATAGCTTTGGGAGGAACCGTTTTACATACACTCCTAATTTTTCTTTTGCGCCTGCAATACACACTTCTTCTTTTTTATTTTTTATAGCCTTTAACATTAAGTTAGCACAGCACTCTGGAGACATTCCATTACTTGTTGCAACATCCATTTTTCCTTGCGGTGCGCCATTGCCTATTAATGCGTTTTTAGAAATATTAGTGTTTATAAAACCAGGGCAAAGCAAGGTTACTGTAATATTGTTTTGATGATTTTCTGCACGAAGACTGTCAAAAAAACCATGTAAAGCATGCTTACTTGCCGCATAACTAGAGCGCAAAGGTGTACCAATTTTACCAACAATACTCGTAGTAGTTACAAAATGACCTTCTTTTTTTTCAATAAAATGAGGTAAAATTGCTTTTGTTAATGCCACGGTTCCTAGATAATTAATATCCATAATTCGCTTGTCTACATGAATATTAGTCTCTGCAGCTAAAGAACGCTGACTTATACCTCCGTTATTTATTAAAATATCAATTTTACCAAAAGCTTTAATAGCCTCTGCTGCCTTTAATACTAAACTTGTATAATTTTCTAAATCTAAAGGAATAATTTTTATATGCTCCGGATGATCGCACGCCTGTTTTACCAATTCTAAAGATGCCGTATTTCTAGATGATAAAATAAGTTTACATTGCTGCTTGGAAAGCGTTATTGCTAAGGCCTTTCCAATTCCTGAGGAAGCACCAGTAATCCAAATTATTTTGTTAAAAAAATACATATTTTGGTTTTTATGAAACCCAATATAGCAAATTTGAAGGAGAAATAGTACTTTTGAGATGCTCCTTAAACTTAATTTTTCTAGCAGCTAAAAAAACATGTAAAATGAAAAAAATAATCTTACTAATTCTTTTTATCTCTTCATTTGCACAGGCACAATTTTCTATAAGTGGCACCTTAACCAACAGTTTAGATACAGATTGGGTAATTTTATATAAAATTGAAGGTGCTACACAACAATTCGTACAAAATACAACCATTAAAAAAGATACTCTTTTAATTGAAGGCAAAAAAAAAGCCATTGATATTGTAAAATTTGAATTACCCGCAACCGCAAAAGTTGGCACTTATAGAATTAGTTATAGAACAAGTGGAATAAGTTTTGTAGATTTTATCTTTAATAAGGAAGATGTAAGTTTTACATTTCACCCAGATTACCCCGAAAAAGCAATTTTATTTTCTAAATCAAAAGAAAATATAATTTATAAAAACTACTTAAAAGATATTTCTAAGCAGCAACAAAAATTAGACTCCTTGCAAGTTACAGCAATCAGAAATCCTAAATTAGATTTAAAAAAAAGTTATAAAGCGGCACTTCTCAAAATAAATAGTGCACAACAAGCATACCTAGAAAGCACACAAAAACTATATATCTACCCTTTTGTTAAGGCTAGTTTTAGAGTAAATCCGCCAGAAATTAAAACCAATCTGCAAGACTACATGTATGCCGTGAAGCATACTTTTTTTGACCCAATAGACTTTTCAAATGAAACGCTTATAAACTCTTCTTTTTTAGTTGATAGAATTGCAGATTATATCTTTTACATGAACTATTCAGAGGATGCAACAACCCAACAAATACTTTATAAAAGTGCCGTAGAAACTGTTTTCACCAAGATTGAGAATGCCATTTTTAAAAAAAATGTAATCGAATTTTTAATTGAAAAATTTGAAGAAAACAACAACTTAAGAATGATAGATTTTCTTTTTGAAAACTATTATAATACCCTTCCAAAATCTATGCAAAATGATAAATTTAAAACTGAAAAGTTAAAATTGTTAGCAACAGCAATTGGCAGCATAGCTCCTGATTTTTCTTGGATAGAAAACGGTAAAGAGTTCCAGCTTTCTAACTTAAATGATGCGAAAAACTATATATTGGTTTTCTGGAGTACAGCATGTTCTCATTGTCTAAAAGAAATTCCTGAATTACATGCGTTTTTACAAGACAAAAAGAATCTTAAAGTGATTGCCTTTGCTATGGAGAGAAATGATTTAGATTGGGAAAAAATGAAAATTACGCTACCCAATTGGCACCATGTTTTAGGTTTAAATAAATGGAATAACAAAACTGCTAAAACTTATAACATTAATAATACACCTACTTATTTTGTGTTAGATTCAAATAAAAAAATAATAGCGAATCCGATTGCACTAAAAGATTTAGAAACGATCATAAAACAACTTTAAAAGTATAAAAAAGCATCTTTTAAATGAGTGATTTTTGTTTTATTGTCTTTATGAATAATTGCAATAATATCAAAACGGACTTCTACGTCTAAGTCTTTTTCGATTACATAATAATCTATTGCAGAAAGTAATAATTTAATCTTTTTAGGGTTTACAAAATCTTGTGGGTCTCCAAAATAATCTGTGGTCCTTGTTTTTACTTCTACAACTGCTAAAATGTTCTCTTTTTTAGCAATAATGTCTACCTCTGCTTTTAAATAACGATAATTCTTTTCTAGGATTTGATACTCATTTTTAATTAAAAAATCAATCGCTAATTTTTCTCCTTTTTTACCAAGTTCGTTATGATCTGCCATTCGTTTAATTAATACTAAATATAACTGAATAGTTTTCCTTGTTTGCTACTAACTGAATATTCCTTCCAAAAATTAAAGCTCTATTGTCTGCCTCATGTCCTGCAGGGAAATTAAATAAAACAGGAATATCTTGGGGAACAACCTCTAAGATTAATTGCTCTACAGAACTTCCCCAATTCGTAGAATTCTGTTTTATAGAAGACATATCTCCAACAATAACTGCTTTTACTTTTGTAAAATAACCTGCACGTTTTAAGCTCTGTAACATCCTATCTATTGAATATTTATACTCGCCAATTTCTTCAATAAAAAGAATTTTACCATCTGTATTTAATTGACTTTCTGAACCTAACATTGAAGCTACAATTGCGAGGTTTCCACCTACTAATTGTCCGATTATTATTTCTGATAAAGGAATTCTGTTGTCCTTTGCCGATGGAATTGTATAGGAGAGTGGTGCGCCAAACAAAGCCTTTTTAAAACTAGCAATAGTCTGTATAATTTCTTCTGGGTTTTCTTCTAAACTAGTTGCCAACATTCCATGAATAGTTTCTACTCCAAAATTATGAACATGGCCGTGGAACGCGGTGACATCCGAATATCCAATAATCCATTTTGGAAACTGTTTAAAAGTACTAAAATCTAACAAATCTAAAATCCTAACAGAGCCATAACCTCCTCTAGCTACCCAAATTGCTTTGATGTTTTTATTGTTTAAAGCACTTTGAAAATCTGAAGCTCTTTCTGCGTCTGTGCCCGCAAAATGATTATTTTGATTAAATATGTTTTTCCCTAAAACAACATGTAAACCCCATTTTTCAGCTAATCTCTTTGCTTCCAAAACAGTGGTTATTCTCTTTTTTAAAATTCCTGCAGGAGCAACAATAGCAATAGTATCTCCTTTTTTAAGATACGTAGGGGTTATTAATGTGTTCCTTTTTTCTTGTGCCTTTAGCGATGCAGAGATCATCAAAAGTAAAGCTGTAAATACTATATATTTCATCATTTATATTTTTTATGCCACCCTAAATTTAAATTTAAACCCAAACCAACGTAGCTTTTTTTAGCAATATTTGCATGCAGTTTAATACCAAAAGACCTTCCAAATCCTGTAGGTTTTCCAACGGGAATAAAACCGTACAAAACTCTAAACCGCTTCTTTTTAGAATGAAACCAATGGGTACCTATTTCTATTGGAAAACCAAAATAATTATATCTTTTATCAATTTCTCTATCACGTGTACTATTGTAAGAAATTCCACCAGAAAAATGATAAGAAAAACCGTCTACCACATATCTTTTACCAAATAACAAAGAAAATTGTTCTGTTGCTGAATTTATTTTTGGAATTGGAACAAAGAACAAAATACCTATTTTTAGATCTGTAATTGTGGCATATTTAAAAGTAACTAAGTTATTTTTTAATTGATAGTTTATATCAAAACTTGCATGTAAACCTTTTAACCCACCAGTTACATACCCTAAATTCATTCCTGTAAAAAATATAGGATTTGTCTTTACTCTTAAAGAGTCTTGCTTTTCTTGTGAAAATACAAATGAAAAACTCATCAAAAATAAAAAGCTAAATAGTATGGTTTTCTTCATAATGCGTCTTTTTGCTAACGTTTAACAATCTAAAAATCTAATAAATGTAAATGTATCTATTTTCAATGACTTTTAAAACTCGGTTTTTTGTACTTTTGTGCCTTAATAATTAGTCCAAAATCAATACAAAGAACACATGAGTGCTCCAAAAAGATATACAATTACCGCAGCATTGCCTTATACAAATGGTCCAATTCATATTGGCCACTTAGCAGGTGTATATGTTCCTGCAGATATTTACGCACGTTATTTGCGTTTAATTGGTAAAGATGTTGCCTATATTTCTGGTTCTGATGAACATGGCGCTGCCATACCTATGAGAGCAAAAAAAGAAGGGGTGTCTCCACAGGTTATCATCGATAAATATCACGGTATCATCAAAAAATCTTTTGTAGATTTTGGTATTTCTTTTGACAATTACTCGAGAACCTCTTCTAAAATTCATCACGAAACTGCCTCAGATTTTTTTACAAAAATGTATAATGACGGAGAGTTTATTGAAGAAGTTTCTGCACAATTATATGATGCAGAAGCAAATCAGTTTTTAGCAGACAGGTTTGTTGTGGGTACTTGTCCTAAATGTGGCTTTGAAGAAAGCTATGGCGATCAATGTGAAAGCTGTGGTACTTCGCACAACGCAACAGATTTAATAAATCCTAAATCTGCCATTACAGGGAATATACCTACAGTAAAAGAAACAAAACACTGGTTTTTACCTTTAGACAAGCACGAAGATTTTTTACGTAAATGGATTTTAGAAGGTCATAAAAAAGATTGGAAACCAAATGTGTACGGACAAGTAAAATCTTGGGTAGAAGATGGTTTAAGACCCAGAGCGGTAACTAGAGATTTAGATTGGGGAATTCCTGTTCCCTTAGAAGGAGCAGACGGCAAGGTTTTATATGTGTGGTTTGACGCACCTATTGGTTATATTTCATCTACCAAAGAATGGGCTGCAAGAGAAGGCAAAAACTGGGAAGATTATTGGAAAAAAGAAGATACTAAAATGGTTCACTTTATAGGGAAAGACAATATTGTTTTTCACTGTATTATTTTTCCTGCGATGCTTAAAGCACACGGAGATTATATTTTACCAGACAATGTGCCTGCCAATGAATTTTTAAATCTAGAAGGGAATAAATTATCGACTTCTAAAAACTGGGCCGTTTGGTTGCATGAGTATTTAGAAGAGTTTCCAAATCAGCAAGATGTTTTGCGTTATACATTAACCGCAAATGCACCAGAAAGTAAAGACAACGATTTTACTTGGAAAGATTTCCAGGCAAAAAACAACAATGAATTGGTTGCCATTTTTGGTAACTTTATAAACAGAGTTGTCGTTTTAACGAACAAATATTATAACGGAATTGTGCCCGCACCAAATGACTTTTCTGAAATTGATGAAGATGTTTTAGCAGCTATCAAAGAGTTTCCACTTACCATTGGAAAGTCTATTGAAAGATATCGTTTTAGAGAAGCTAGCCAAGAATTAATGAGTCTAGCAAGACTTGGAAACAAGTATTTAGCAGATGAAGAACCTTGGAAAGTTATAAAATTAGATGAAGAACGCGTACAAACAATCATGTATGTTGCACTTCAAATTTCTGCAGCATTAGCTGTGGTTTCTGAACCTTTTTTACCTTTTAGCGCTACAAAATTAAAAAATATTTTAAATATTGATGCAAGCTTGTCATGGCAAAATGTAACTGAAAATGTGGTTTTGTTGCCAGCAACACATCAAATAAACAAAGCAGAATTGTTGTTTTCTAAAATTGAAGACAAAGAAATTGAAGCACAAGTAGAAAAATTAGCGGCAACTAAAATTGCGAATGAGCAAGAAAATAAAGTAACAGCGCCACAAAAAGAAACGATAGAATTCGAAGATTTTACAAAATTAGACATTAGGGTAGGAACTATTTTAGAGGCTGAAAAAGTTGCAAAAACTAAGAAACTTTTAAAACTAAAAGTAGATGTGGGTATAGACATAAGAACTATCGTCTCTGGAATTGCAGAAAGTTTTTCACCAGAAGAAATTATTGGTTTGCAAGTGTCTGTTCTAGTAAATTTAGCACCTAGAAAAATTAGAGGTGTAGAAAGCCAGGGAATGATTTTAATGGCAGATACCCCTGACGGTAAACTTGCTTTTGTAGCCCCTACAAAAGAAGTTAAAAACGGACAAGCAGTTAGCTAAAATAAAACTATGATAAAAAATATTTTCGTATTACTATTAATTAGTGCCCACCTTAATCTGCACTCTCAAGAGAAAATTATAACATTTAAAAATGATTTAAAAACTTCATCCTCTTTTATAAAAGATGTAATTCCTGTTGTAAATAAAGAAACAGGAGAAATTGCCTTTTTTGTTGCAGATGCAAAAAATATTTATGGCTATAAAATTAATGCAGATTTTAAAATAACAGAAAAAATATCATCACAAACAAAAAGCAGAAAATATAAAATTTTAATTGGCTCAAGTGTTTCTGAGGATAATTCTTATAGTGTCTTTTTAACGAATAAAAAACAAGATAAATTCTCTTCTGTAAAGTTTTCTTTTAACGACGGTAAAACAACCATGAATGAGTTTTTATTAGGTAAAAACGAAAAATTTATACAAACAGTTACGTCTAAAAATAAATTTTATTTAATATCTGGTTCAAAAGTAAGAAATCAACTGTTTATATATTCTTTTGATAAAAACGGAAAACCGAAAAGAAATTATATAGATATTTCTAATTTAAGATTCATAAGCTCTAAAGGGTCAAAAACAAACCTTTTATCCTTTTTAATTAAGGATAATAATATTAAAAAGTTTGAAGAGAATACACCTAACTCCATAGAACTAACCTCAGAGGAAAGAAAAATGTATGTAAGAGATAATTCAATTCTTATTACTTTAGACCACCATAAAATGTTTACCCAAGTTTTAGAAATAGACATAAACACATTTATCGCTAATACGTTTCACTTTAAAAAACCTTCTTTGGGCGAAAAATCGAGAAGAACTAATTCTTATTTAAACGGAGAGAACCTCTTTACGATTGCGGTAACAAAAGAGAAATTTACTATTGAAATTTTAGATTTTAAAACAGGTAATTTAATTAAAGAATATTCAACAAATAAAAACGATCCTATAACTTTTAAAAATACAGCTATTATTCAAGAAGGCGGAATGTACGACTCTTACCGTGAATTAGGGAAGACAAAACGTTTTTTAAGACGAATAGGAAAAGGAAATACAGGTATTTCTGCAAGGAAAATTAATAATCAATTTCACTTAATTATTGGGGGTTATATTGTTCAGAATTCAAATGCAGGAATGATGATGCCGTTTGGAGGAGTTTCAATAGGATCTATTGGCACTGCGACTATCTTTTTTAATCCAACTCAAATTGCGTTTAACTCTTTTACAAATAACAAAACAACAAGAATAGAATCTTTATTTGATGCAAATTTCAACCATATTGAAGGTGAAATTAAAGAAAATGCTTTTGATAAAATGCAAGAGTATAATTCAAATAATAAAGGAAGTACTGTCTTTAAATATAAAGATTATTATATTAAAACAACCTTCAATACATTATTAAAATATTTTACCTTTAGGAAATTTACAGATTAAATTAATGCTTAAAATAGCAAATCATCCTATTTACAGACATCAGTTGGCAGAAGGGCATCGTTTTCCTATGGAGAAATATGACCTTTTACCGCAACAATTAATCTACGAAGGAACCTGTACTGAAGAGAATTTCTTTGAACCAGAAGTTCCAAATTACAAGCATTTTTTTACCGTTCATGATCCTGAATATTTTTTCGATTTATTAAATATTACATTAAATCAAAAAGCGGCAAGAAAAATTGGTTTTCCACTTTCTGAAGTTTTAATAGAAAGAGAAATGGTAATTGCAGATGGAACGATGAAAGCTTCTGAATTTGCAATAGAAAATGGAATTGCAATGAATATTGCAGGTGGCACGCACCATGCGTTTTCTAATCGTGGTGAAGCTTTTTGCATGTTAAATGATCAAGCAATTGGTGCAAAATACTTGCAGCAAAAAGGGTTGGCTAAAAAAATATTAATTGTAGACTTAGATGTACATCAAGGAAACGGAACTGCAGAAATATTTCGAAATGATGCGTCTGTTTTTACTTTTTCTATGCACGGAAAAAGTAATTATCCTTTTATTAAAGAAAAAAGTGATTTAGATATTGCACTAAAAAATGCCACAAAAGATGCTGAATATTTAGCGGTATTAAAAGAAATACTTCCAAAACTCATCCATCAAGAAAAACCAGATTTTATTTATTATTTGTGTGGTGTAGATGTTATTGAGACAGATAAACTAGGCAAACTAGGACTGACTATTGACGGCTGTAAAGAAAGAGATAACTTCGTGTTACAAACTTGCTTCGATTTAAAAATCCCAGTTATGTGTTCTATGGGTGGTGGTTATTCTTTAGATATTAATATTATAGTAAATGCCCATGCAAATACATTTAGATTGGCCCAAGAAATTTACTTTTAACTAAAAAATCCTGAAAAAATTCTTCTTAAAATTCATTTAAAAACACAAGTATATACTATTTTAAAATGCATGAATTAACTTAGAATACTCTTTTTATTTAGCTGTTTTATAAAAGGTTGTCTATACATTCTTTTCCCTAAAGCGGCATTAATAGCATTGGCAACAGCGCCTCCTGCAGGCGGCAAACCTGGCTCTCCTAAACCTGTAGGCGAGTTTTGATTTTCTACAAAATGAACTTCAACTTTTGGAGTGTCATTCATTCTTATCAATCTATATGTATCAAAATTCTTATATTCTGGTTGGCCATTTTTAAAAGAGAAATCGCTATACATTGCGTGTCCAATTCCGTCTAAAACCCCTCCTTCAACTTGGTTTCTTGCTCCTGTTGGGTTTACAACAATACCACAATCTACTGCGACTGTTACTTTTTTAATAATTGGCAAACCCTCTTTTAGCTCAATATCTGCAATCTCGGCAACATGTGTATTATGACTGTAATATGCCGCAAAGCCTTGGAAAACACCTTCTTTTGTATTTCCCCAATTTGCTTTTTCTCGCACTAATTTAATAGTATCTTCCATTCTTTGTCCAGAATATTCTATGCGTTCATCAGTGGTGTTTTTTACATTTTGCAACAAATCTAAACGCAATTGAATGGCATCTGCATTTAGTTCTGCAGCTAGCTCATCAAAGAAACTTTGTTCTGCAAAAGCTAAAAAATTTGTGTAGGGCGCACGCCAAGCGCCCGTGGTAATATTACTCTTATAATTACCTGTTTCTACTTTATAATTAGGAATACATCCTGCAGGAAAAAAGTTAGGAATAGAACCATACATATTGCTGCCAATAGCGGCTTCTATTAAATGATACCCAGTTACTTTTCCTCCCTTTAAAGCTGCTTTAATTCTATATTTTACAGCAGGTTTATAAATACCTGTAGTCATATCATCTTCTCTTGTAGAAACAAGTTTTACTGGCTTTTTAATGAAATTAGATATTTCTGCAGCTTCATATACAAAATCTCCATACAATCTTCTACCAAAGCCACCTCCCATTCTTGTCATTTCTAAATGGATTTTATCCAAATCAAAATCCAATAAATCTGCAACAACTTTTGCTGCATATTCTGGTGTTTGTACAGGACCAACTAGGTGAATTTTTTCTGCAGTTACGTTTGCATAAAAATTCATTGGCTCCATACAATTGTGTGGTAAAAAAGGTGAATGGTATGTTTTTTCTATTATTTTGTCTGCTATTAAAAATGCGTTTTCTACAGCACCATCTTCTCTTTTTATATTTAAATTTTTACCTTCTAAAATAGCAGTTAAAGCCTTTTCGTGGTCTTCTGTAGACTCTAATTTCCCTTCATTTTCCCAAACGGCAGTAAGTGCTTTTTTACCTTTTATTGCAGCCCATGTATTTTCTGCAATTACTACTACCTTGTCTGATTTAGATAATTTAACTGTCCAGTTACTTTTACCTGATTCTGCAAATTTTCTAACTTTATCTCCTATAGTAATTACATCTATTACTCCGTTTACTTTCTTCGCTTCAGCAGCATTAAAGCTTTTTAATTTTTGCCCAAAAGAAGGGGGCCTTAATACAGAAGCAATCACCATTCCAGCCGCTTTATAATCTAAACCAAACAATGGTTTTCCTGTAATAATTTTATCAATATCTACATTTACTATTTCTTGCCCAATAATGGTAAAATCTTTAGGGTCTTTTAGTTTTACCCCGTCTGGTACTTTTAATACTGCAGCTTCTTTTACAACATCTCCATATCCTAATGTTTCTCCATTTTGATTTGTAATAATTCCTTTAGAAGTTTTTAAAGTTGTAACGTCTACATTCCACTTTACGGCTGCAGCATTTAGCAACATTTGTCTTGTCGTTGCTCCCGTTTGCCTAAGCGCATCCCAACCAAAACGAATAGATTGACTACCTCCCGCTAATTGCCTGGTATAATTATTTGTATCTAAAACTCCTTGTGCAACTGTTACGTTTTTCCAATCTACATCTAATTCTTCTGCAATAAGCATTGGCATAGATGTTTTTACCCCTTGCCCGATTTCTGGGTTTGGAGAAAAAATAGTTACATATCCTTTGTCAGAAATCTTAATAAATGCGTTAAAATCGTTAAAATTTAAACTTGCAATATCTATTGGCATTTTTGCCTCTAGTTTACATGCAGTCAATAAATTAAACCCAATTAACATTCCGCCACCTGCTAAAATAGATGTCTTTAAAAAATTACGGCGACTAAAATTATCTTTTTCGTGTAGTTTCATTTTTCTAAATTTTCCGACTCCCATTTTCGTGGGAATGACAGTTTTACGGATGCTTCTTCTTAATACCTCGCAGGACTTTTTATTAATTATGACATTTTTTTTGAGGCCACCAATACCGCTTTTTCTATTCTATTATAAGAAGCACACCTGCAAATATTACCCTGCATAGCAGCTCTTATTGCTGCTTCTGACGGATGCTTATTTGCTACTAAAAATGCAGAAGCAGTCATAATTTGTCCTGTTTGGCAATACCCACATTGTGGCACATCTATCTCTTTCCAAGCGGCTTGTACTGGATGCTCTCCGTCTATCGATAAACCCTCTATTGTAGTAATTTTCACATCATCTAATATAGAGACTTGTAGTTGACAACTTCTTGAAGCAATACCATTTATGTGCACAGTGCAAGCGCCACATTGAGCAATACCACAACCAAATTTAGTACCTAGTAAATTTAGTTCATCTCGCAAAACCCATAGCAAAGGTGTGTCTTCATCTGCAGAAACAGCAACTTGCTTACCGTTAACGTTTAAAATATAATTTGGCATAAGTAGATGGTTTAAAATTGTGAAGGTAAGTTACAAAAAAATATTATTCTTATTTACAGAAGGGTTTGACTTTTAAATTCCTTAGGGAAGGTTCTGCACTGGTAATAATGTATTCTTTCGTATCATTATAATGTTTAACAGTCCGACCTATTTCTTTATTTATTAATTAAATTCTGGATTTAAAAATTAGCTAAATATTGGCTTTTTAAACCCCCACTTTTTATCAACCCTTTTCCAAAAGTTACTTCTGTGGTATAATCTCTATAAATACCTGCATGATCGGGTGTATGGTTTCCGTTTTCTGCACAAAACTGAATCATACCTGCCTTTTCTTTTCTAGAAAACTATTTGTCCCAAATACCCCTAAACATGCATTCAATAATTATTTTTGAATCTATTTTTCTTGTTTTTTATTTAGAATGGTTGGACTTGCTTGAGCAGTTGAGTACACCACTAAATCTTCAATATTTACATGATATGGCCTTGTAATAACAAAATGAATAATGTCTGCAATATCTTCTGCTTGCAGCGCCTTATATCCTTTATAAACTGTTTTCGCTTTTTCTGAATCACCTTTAAAGCGAACTTCTGAAAACGCTGTTTCTACAGCTCCTGGGTGAATTGCAGAAACACGAATGTTGTGTTTATTTAAATCAACTCTCATCGCTTTATTTAAAGCGTTTACGGCATGTTTAGAAGCGCAATATACATTTCCGTTAGGATACACCTCTTTCCCCGCTATGGATCCAATATTTACAATAAAACCATTATTTCTTGCTATCATCTGCGGAAATATTGCTTTTGAAACATAGAGTAATCCTTTTACATTAATATCTAACATTGCGTCCCAATCATCAATATCTCCATCTTGTATACTAGACAAACCATGCGCATTGCCAGCATTATTAATTAAAACATCTATTTTCTTAAAGTTCTCTGGAAGCGATTTAATAGCCTTTTCAACTTCGTCTCTTTTCGAAACATCAAATTGTAAGGTGGTAACGTCTGTAAGTTTGCCTAATTCTTGTTGAAGACTCTCTAAACGATGAGCTCTTCTTCCGCAGAGAATTAAACGAATATTGTTTTTTGCAAAAAGTTCTGCGGTAGCTTTTCCTATTCCAGAAGTTGCCCCTGTTATAAATGCTGTTGGTTTCATTTTTTTGATTTTATCTTTATACTTGTATAATTTTTGAAGTCACAAACTCATATAGCTCACTAAAATTATGAAAACTAGCTCTTATTTTTAACTTTAAAAAAGATATTTTTTCATCAATTATTAACAAAGAAAAAACCGTCCTCCTCAGGACGGTTTATCTTTCAATTGGTTCTTAAGGAAAAACCAACTAAAATCAACTAACCAAACTTTACTTTAAACTTCCTCTTCTCTTTTTTGTTTGTCTCTCTACTTTAGTACGTTTTCTACCGGAGTTTCTTACCGCAGCTTTCCCACTTTTTTTAGGAGTATCTCCTTTCAAATACTGTATATACCCAATCCCTTCAAAATCATATGTAGTTTCTGAATCTAAATTATATAAACGAATCTTTCCATCATTTACAATACTCAATTCAAACTCTTCAACATCTCCACCATCATAATTAAGAGTTAATATTTTTAGGTTTTGAAAACCCACAACATCGTATACTTCATATCCACCAACGTAACTCCATTTTACATCTACAACTTGCGTGCCAAAGTTGTCTTGTGAACTGTAAAAGGTTGTTATATTTTCTGAGGTAAAGCCTAAATAGTTCTCTTCATCAAAAGGATTTACTGCACCGCCTTCGGTAAGTATTTTTTCCCAAGCATCATATTCTTGTAAAAAATATTCTATATTTTCGTAAAACAATTGGTCATAATCGAACGTATTTGTTTGATATCCTATTAAAAAATAAGTAACATTTTGTCTATAATTATACAATCTAATTTCATTTGAAGAAGTAACTATAACTTCAAAATCGTTGCTACCATCTAGATTATGTATTGTCTCTAAAACTCCTGAAAAAGTATTATAAGTCCCAACATTTATTCCGAAACCATTTCCCGTAAAGCCAATATCTGCAATATTATTATTTGCATATAAAATTCCGTTTAAAAAGGATAATGTAAACGCTCTTGATACAAAAGGGATGTCTCCGGCACCAATTGTTCTGTGGTAATCTACGTACCACAAATCATAATTAGAAACAACTTGTTCTAAAGAAATTTCTTGTTCTCTAAAGTCATCTTCAAAATCTTTGGAACAAGAACTTAAAAGCACTCCTATAATAATAAAAAGTAATTTTAAAAATTTCATAAGCTTTAGTTTTAGGGTTACATTTATAAATATTCAAAATACGTGCCAAAAACAAAACCACTAAATATTTAGTGGTTTTTGTACTAAAAAATAAAGCAGTGACTTATTTTTTATTCATAGAAGGAAAAGGAATCGATTGTATTTTCTTTATATTTTCAATCTTAAAATACACTATTTTATTCTCTTTTTTATAACTAAGGATAGCCTCATTTTCTTTTAATTGAAAAGGAAATTCCTCTAAACTAGGTAGTGTGTTTTCTAATTCTTTTGTGATATCTGCGTCTAAAATTAGATTTCTATTCTTTCTTTTTGAAGTCGAGAAATGAGCAATAATTCGGGTGAATTTATCTATTTTAGAAACTTCTACATTGGTTCTTTTCTCTTGAAAATATAAAGCAACAAAAATAACTTCTGATACATCTTCTATGTGAATCTCTACCTTTGTTCCGCTAACTCCTGGTTGCCCGCCAACCCACTTATTATAAAATGCTTTTTCTACTTTAAGTATTGGATTTTTGACTAAAGTGCTACCTCCACATTGTGAAAAACCAAGCAATATGACTAAAATAGATATCGTTTTTATAGTTTTCATAGTATTATATTTCTTTATATAATTCAAATTTTATGCCAAGATAAAATATAATCCGCTTAGCGAAACGGATTATATAGTTTTTAAAATAAATAAATTTACTGCTTGCTACCCATAAGCAACAATTCATTTGCTAAAATCTCTGTAACATATCTTTTTTCACCTTCTTTAGTGTCATAAGATCTATTGGTTAATTTACCTTCTATTGCAATTTCCTGACCTTTATTTACATAGTTTTCTACTATGTTTACAAGCCCCCCTTTTATAACAATGTTATGCCAAAAAGCACGTTCTACTTTGTTACCCTCCTTGTCTTTGTAACTATCATCTGTGGCCATAGAAAATTTAGCAATTTTATTACCATCTTTAAAGGTTACTATTTCTGGTTCTTGACCCAATCTACCAATTAACTGTACTTTGTTTCTTAACGTATTCATAAGATAAGTTTTTTAAACACTTTTATTTTAAGTGTGCGTTTATAATTAATTTTTGTCAATTCGTTTGACACTGCAAAGTTGCGACACCTTTCTAATTTTATTCGGTTACAAAACAATTACTTTCGGTTGTAATTGTTTGTAGTCGTTTGTAAACAGATAAATTATTGTATATTTACTCCATGGAAAACAGAGAGTGCTTAGAATGTAAAGAGCCTTTAAAAGGCAGAGTAGATAAAAAATTCTGTTCAGATTATTGTAGAAATGCACACAATAACAGCGTAAATAAAGACAGTAAAAACCTTATTAGAAATATTAACAATCGGCTTAGAAAAAATTATAAAATTTTATCTGAATTAAATGTTTCTGGCAAAACAAAAGTAACAAGGACTAAATTATATGACAATGGTTTCGATTTTCAGTTCTTTACTTCGATCTATAAAACCAAAACAGGAAATACTTATTTGTATGTATACAATGAAGGGTATTTAGCATTAGAGCATGATACGTTTTTACTGATTCGGAAAGAGCGGTAAAATGCTTAAAAAAAAGAGTGCTACTATATTAGAAAGAAAGCACTTACTTCCAACTATTCCCCTTCATTTTTAGAGCCGCTTTTAAAATATCTTTTTGACTAATTTGCCCTACGAGTTTTCCATTTTCTACAATTGGAAACCGCCTTCTTTTAGAGCTGATAAATTTAGTTGCTGCATCAAAAATATTCATGTTTTTATCAATAGTTTCTACCTCTGAAACCATATTCTTTTCAACTGTATTCGTTCTATCCATAGGCATATTATAATACATACTATCGGAAATATATTTAATACAATCTCCTTCAGAAATAATACCGATTAATTCATTTTTATCGTTTACAACAGGTCCCCCAGAAATTTTATGAGAAATTAACTGCGCTATAACATGATCTAAAGAGTCTTCCGCTTTAAAAGTAATTAAATTGGTAGTCATGTAATCTGAAACTAAAATCTGTGTGCCTATCTTTTCCTGATTGGTTTCTCTTTTCCCTTGAAAACTTTTAATTCCCATAATGGTGTTGTTTAGTTTTACTAAAGTTAGCGAATTTTAATTTAAAATAAAAGTTTTTTATTTCCTATATTTATAAAAATAAATTTTCCCCATGAAAAGAGTCTCTACCATTGTTTCCATACTCATAATATTGGGGGTCATTTATTGGAGTTTTGCTGATTTAAAACCTTCAATAAATACTTCTAAAAGTAATTCAGCAACCGAGTTTTCCTTAAAAAATGCTCTTAACCATCTAAAAAAAATATCGAAAGAGCCGCATTATGCCGGTTCTAAGGAACACAAAAATGTTCAAAACTACATTGTTTCAGAATTGCAAAAAATGGGTTTTGAAACTGAAATTCAAACACAAACCGCCATCAATAAAAAATGGTTCGTAGCCACCACAGCAGAAAATATCATCGCAAAATTAAAAGGAACTGGTTCAGAAAAAGCATTGCTATTGTTAACCCATTACGATTCTAGTCCGCATTCTTCTTTGGGTGCAAGTGACGCTGGCTCTGGAGTTGTTACAATTTTAGAAGGATTAAGAGCTTTCTTAGCCAAAAATGAAATACCAAAAAACGATCTAATTATCCTAATTTCTGATGCTGAAGAATTAGGCTTATTAGGTGCTCAGGCATTTGTAGACAAGCATCCATGGACAAAAGATATTGGCCTGGTTTTAAATTTTGAAGCGAGGGGAAGTGGCGGTCCTAGTTATATGCTAATGGAAACTAATGGAAAAAACAGTAAACTACTATCTGAGTTTTTAGCAGCCAAACCCAATTTTCCTGCCGCAAATTCTTTAATGTACTCTATTTATAAAAAATTGCCTAATGACACGGATTTAACGATTTTTAGGGAAGATGCAAATATTAACGGATTTAACTTTGCGTTTATTGGAGATCATTTCGATTATCATACCGCACAAGATTCTTATGAGCGTTTAGATAAAGAAACACTTTTACATCAAGCAGATTATTTTACTACTTCTCTAAATTATTTTTCAAATTCAGATTTAACAAACCTAACTTCAGAAGAAGACTTTGTGTACGTAAACTTCCCAATCATTAAATTAGCAACGTATCCCTTCTCTTGGGTACTTCCAATGGTTATTCTTTGTACTATTCTTTTTCTAATCTTATTATTTTTTGGTTTTTATTTAAATAAAATAGACATTAAAGGTGCGCTTAAGGGTTTTATTCCTTTTGTAGTATCCTTAATTTTATGTAGTGGAATTTCTTATGGATTGTGGGAAATACTTCTAATTATTCATCCGCATTACAATGACATATTACATGGTTTTACCTATAATGGCTATCAATATATAATTGCTTTTGTATTCTTAAATTTGTGGTTACTTTTTACAATTTATAAACGCACTTCAAAAGAAGAAAAAACAACCAATTTATTAGTAGCACCTATTTTCTTCTGGTTGGTACTTAACTTTATAATTAGTAATTCTTTAAGAGGTGCTGGTTTTTTTATAATCCCAGTTATTAGTGCGCTACTAATTTTAGCTATTGCTATTTTCTTAAACTTAAAAGACAGTGTTAAACGCGTTTTATTTACGATATTATCAATACCAACAATCTATATATTTGCTCCAATGGTAAAAATGTTCCCTGTTGGTTTGGGCTTGAAAATACTCTTTGTAAGTGGTCTTTTTATAGCATTAGTTTTTGGATTAATGATACTTTCCTTTCATCAAAAAAAGTCTTTTTGGACGCAAAAATGGGCCGGCTTTTTAGCCCTTCTCTTTTTTATAATTGCAACCTATAATAGTGGGTTTTCTGTTGATAATAAAAAACCGAACAGCCTTGTTTATATTGAGAATTATGATACCAAAACTGCTTATTTTGGAACCTATAATACTACTTTGGATACCTATACGAAGCAAATTTTTAAGGACGATTTCACAAAAGGAGGAATTGAAAATGCAGAAACAAAAAGCAAGTATAACACGCCCTTTAACTATACTAAAAAAACAGCTTATAAAGCAATTTCATCTTCAGAAATTAAAACAGAACTAGATACTTTAATTGGTAAAAAACGTTTTCTAAAATTGACAATTACTCCAAAAAGAAAAATAAATATACTACAATTTTTAACTAAAAGTAAATTAACTTTATATCAATTTAAAGTAAACGATGAACTCGTAAACAAAGGCAAGAAACACAGTTTAAAAAGCGGTACTTTTTTAGTTTATCGTTTAGGAAATAATGACAAAGAAGTAACACTTTCTTTCTCTGTAAACATAGATCAAAATTTAGAGCTTACCTTAAATGAGGTTTCTTATGATTTACGCACCAATAAAAACTTCAACCTAAAACCAAGAGCAGAAGATATGATGCCGATGCCTTTTGTAACAAATGATGCCATTGTAATAAGCAAACAATTGAACTTTTAAAAGATGCTCCATAAAAAAAGCATCTTGAAAAATCAAGATGCTTTTTTTATGAATATTAAATAGTGTTTTAGTCTATTGCAGAAACCCTTAGTGTATTTACCATACCTTTTGCTTCCACTGGCATCGAAGTAAGGTTAATCATCAAATCACCTGTATTTACAAATCCTTTTTCTTTAGAAATTTTATTAATATCTACAACGGTATCATCTGTACTTAAATTTTTATCGTAATAAAAAGCTTTTACACCCCAGAGTAAGTTAAGTTTCCCTAAAATTCTTTTTTCTGAAGAAAATGCTAATATTTTAGATTGTGGTCTCCAAGCAGATATTTGAAAAGCTGTATACCCACTATTAGTTAAAGTAGAAATTGCAGTTGCTTCGATATCATTTGCCATTGAAGCAGCATGATGACAAATAGATTTTGTTATAAACCTATCTGTTCTAATATGTGGTGCTTCTTGTGGTACTTTAATCATTTTAGAATTTTCTACTGCATTAATGATTTCTGACATTTTTTGAATTACTCTAATTGGATGTTTTCCAACAGAAGTTTCTCCAGAAAGCATTACTGCATCTGCACCATCCATAATAGAATTTGCAACATCATTTACCTCTGCCCTTGTAGGAACAGCGTTATCAATCATTGTTTCCATCATTTGCGTTGCAATAATTACAGGAATTCTTGCTCTTTTTGCACGTCTTACTAATTTCTTCTGAATTAATGGTACATCTTGCATTGGAATTTCTACTCCTAAATCTCCACGAGCAACCATTAAACCATCACAATAAGGAATTAAAGAATCTATATTTGCTACTGCTTCTGGCTTTTCAATTTTTGCAATTACAGGCACTCTATAATCAGAATGCTCATCTATTAAATCGCGTAACATTCTTAAATCTTCTGGCGTTCTTACAAAAGATAATGCCATCCAATCTACATTTAAACCCAGTGCAAATACTGCATCTTCCTTATCTTTTTCAGTTAAAGCCGGTAAAGAAATCGCTGTATTTGGTAAGTTTACTCCTTTTTTAGAGTTTAAAGGTCCACCAACAATTACATTTACTACTACTTCTTTGTCTTTATCTGTAGAAACTACCTCAAATAGTAATTTCCCATCATCCACCATAATTTGCTCACCAACTTTTACGTCTTTTGGAAAACGTTGGTAGGTCATAAATGCTTTTTCTTTAGTACCGATACACTTTTCTGTTGTGAACGTAAATGAAGCACCATCTTCTAAAATTACACCATCTTCCATAACGCCAACACGTAATTTAGGACCTTGTAAATCTGCTAGAATGGCAACATTAAAACCATTTTCTTCGTTAATTTCTCTAATGGTTTTTACCGTCTTTCTCACGTTATCATAATCTGCATGCGAAAAATTAATTCTAAAAACGTTTACACCCTCTAGGGCTAAGTTTGTTAAAATTTCTTTAGAATCTGTTGCTGGCCCAAGGGTAGCAACTATTTTTGTTTTTTTATAATCTGTCATATTAAAATATTAAAAAGTCTTTAGACTTTAAGGTGTTTTTATCTATTGAATAGGAGGTTATAATCTGCTCAATGTTTTTAATTTTATTTACTGCATTTGCTAAAAACTCAAAACTTATTTCCCCAGAAATTTTAATAAAAAAATCTACTTTTTTCTTTTCTGGTATTAGATATGTTTTTGTTTCAGTTGTTAACAGTAATTCGTTTGATTCTGTTTGATTTTCTCTTTTAAAACTATTGGCTATTAAAAACCAATCAAAGTCGTACTTTTTACTAGAGAAATTATATATAGAAAATGATGCTCTCTTTTTATTACTTTCAAACTCTAAATTTTTTTGAGATTTAGAAAAATGCGTGTTTAAATTTTTGTTTAGTAAATAGGCTAATTTATAGTCTTCTAAAGCTGTATGAATTCCTATTAAAGAATATTCTTCTTCACAAAAATCTCCTAAACCTAAAGCATGAATTTGCATACATTCTAAATTTATTCTAAATAATCAATCTTGCTAAATTACTAATAGTTTATGGTTTGTTAGCAAGTATACTAAGTTATATTAACGAAAACGTTATCGCTATTTAATTTTTAAATAAAGACATATCTTTCAAGAAATAAGCGATTTTTAAAAGTTATAGCAATTTTTTAGAAGCATCATTATCTAATTTTTTTACAAAACTCGAGGGTTTCATTCCTTTTACTTTTACAAAAGCAATAGAAAATGAACTCGCATTATTAAAGCCAGCTTCCACGGCAACTGCTTTTATTGTAAATCTACGTACCCTTGCATTTGTTTGAAGTTGATGCACAATATTATGAATTCTTAACTCATTTAAGTAATTTGTAAATGAAGTTTTTTTATGGTAATTAATAACCTTAGACATGTAATTTGTATTGGTCTTTAAATCTGTTGCCAATGCGTTTAATGTAATTTTATTTGAAGTATATTTTTTCTTTAACGCCAAGAGAAAAAGAAGTTCTCAAATTCATTATCAAAGGATACACTAATAAGCAGATATCTGAGAAAATGTATGTTTCTCACCACACTGTTCGAACTCATAGAAATCGAATTTGGAAAAAACTGGTTATTAAACAAGTTACAGAATGCTTGAGCTAACAATACTTTTTTGTTTAAAATCTCAAATTACGCTCTTAAGCGTATTGCAAAGGCTAGCGCTAAACCCTACATTTAAAAAATATTATAAAATAAATATTTTTATTATAACAAATTTATTAAAATTGACCAGTGTATTATTCCTTTCAGCTAGTTTCTTCCTTGCAAGTTGTTCAAAGGATAACATGAAAGGAACAAAGGTTGTTGTAAAAATGAGAACTTTCCCTCAAGCTGATGCAGGGCCTGATCAACTTGAAGAGGGTAAAATTAAAAGGAGAACCCATGAGGTATCGGATAATTGGAAATCAACTGTTTTTAAGATGGAGGAAGGGCGATTGAGAAAATATCAAAAAACATTAGTTTTAAAACCTAAAACATAAATGCCATATATCAACAATACGCATATACAAGACCGTTATAAACCATCAAAATAAAAGAATAATTCAATCTAACTAATATATAAAACTATGCTCTTAAAAAGAAAATGTATCCAAGCAATTAATTTGTGGAAAGAAACTAGAACTAACTTTTCAAAAATCAATGAAATAATTGATCCTACTGCTGTCTTTAATTTTACACAAGACGATTGTGACTGGATAAGGGAGAATAATAAAAATAGTAATTTTCATATTTATGCTGGTGTACACCATAATAAATTTATTCTAATTGTTATACCCTTAGATGAAAAAGGTAAAGAAATTGATTTTGATAGCTACCCAACCACAAAATTAACAGATTTAAAACACGATATTACATTAACAGAAACAGATGTGGTAACCACTGTATCAAAAACAACATTGTCTAAAAATTTAGAAATCACTAAACACTGGAAAGAAGTTGATTTACCAGTTTACAACGAGCCTACGATTACAGAAAGAGCTTCTGTAAAAGACATAGAAAAATGGAAAAATGAATGCTTAGACTGGTTTTATTATGAGTGCAACCATAACCAAGGGGAAAATATATTTAGAGTCTTTACAGTACCTTTTGCTGATTTGGCAAGAGAAGATGAAAAAAAAGGAGATGTAATTGGTTTATTTGGTTTTAAATATTCTTCCATTTATCAAATGCAAATACCTATATTAATTTTTGTAACTAAAACTGCTGATGATGTGCATACTGCAGAAATTATGCGCGTCAAACAACAACCAAACAGCATCTTCAACAAACACGGAAGATTGGTCTCAACCTTGCCCACCTGGTGTGTAAAGATCAAATAGACTTTACTCTTTTAGATAATTAGGGACGATGGGAGGATATCATGCTTCTATAGTTTTATCTTGTTGCTTGTTGATTACTGCCTTTATGTATGGCATTAGCAATAAAAAAATACGGAATAATAAACGAATTAAATGGTATATTATCTACTTGGGTTTTATTTTAGGAATAGAATTTATTTCAAAATTCTCAATTTACATCTTGAAGAGCGAGACTACACAGTACCTTTATCCTTTTTACGTTACAGGTGAGTTTTTTCTATTAATTAGCTTCTTTCTAACAGAATTAAAAGCGTCTAAAAAATGGCAAATAATAACCCGACTAATTGCTGGTTACATTTTTATTGAGACTACTATTTTATGGTTTATGAAGAATGATGCATTTACTGGATATGCTAAAATAATCTCTCATTTAACCATTATTTGTTTGTTAGCTATGCTTCTAATTAAAAATTTAAAAGAACTTGAGAAAAATAATCCATTATCCATTATTTACACCACTTTATTCCTCTATTATGGGGTCTCTTTATTTTTATTCTTATTGATGAACCAATTAACAGCAATGAACATTAATATTTGGATTATAAATAACATTCTTTCTTCCATTTTATACGGTAGTTCAATTTACACCTTTTACAAACTAAAGAAATGGTCGTAAATATTCAATATATAGTTATTATGATTGTCGTAATATCGATAATCATAATAACTTCTTTTGCAGTATACAGGGCCTTTATTCAAAAAATAGTAAGGGAAAAGTCTCGTCAGCATCAGCTTGAATTGGAACATCAAAAAGAAATTTCTACACAATATATTAGTGTCCAGGAAAGTGAACGAAAAAGGATAGCAGAAGTTTTGCATGATGACGTGGGTAACAAATTAAACATTCTCTCTCTTTGGATAAATAATGAAGATACATGGAATAATGCGCGGTCTAAAGAAATAATTGCGCAACAAATACCTGCATTAATTGAAGCTACCAGAACAATTTCTCATTCATTATATCCCGTGAATTTAGAGAGATTTGGCTTAATCCTTACCATTGAAGCTTTAAGTGCAAGTGTTCATGAAGCACTTCCCATTCAATTATTATTAAATCATACCTATCAAAAAAGACCTCTCTATTTTGAAGTTCAAATCTATCGCATTATACAAGAGTTTTTAAGTAATGTGATTAAACATGCGAAGGCTACTGAAATGCTAATTCATATCAGAGATACAGATACTTTACTTGCCATTATTTTGTCTGACAATGGCGTAGGGTTTGATACTGATCTTCTAAAAAAAGGAATGGGGCTTGAATAATATTGAAAGTAGAATGCAATCCATTACTGCCATTAGCAAATGGAAAAGTAAAAAAGGTAAAGGAACACAGATTAATTATAGTACACTTCCAACACCATGAGTAAAATAATAAAAATTGCGATAGTAGATGATGAAGCCTTATTTGTTGAAGGACTCTCGCTGTTATTTTCAAATGTAGCACACATCAAAGTAACTACAACAGCAAATGGTGGTTTGGAATTTCTTAAAGTACTTGAAGATAATCTTGAGACCGATTTCCCCGACATCGCTTTAGTTGATATTCAAATGAAACCTATGGATGGTTTTGAATTGGTAGAAGTTTTAAAAGATAAATACCCCGATTTAAAAATCATTATTTTATCTTCTCATTATAAAAGCAATGTTTTAGGTCATATGATTAAGCTAGGCGTATCTGCTTTTATCCCTAAAAACGCCAATAAAGAACTGCTCGTTACCGCTATTGAGTCAGTTAACAATACAGGTGTGTATTTTACGCAGACTGATCAAGAAATGCTTATGCAATTCATGAACAGCAAATCTAAAAAATTAACTCTAAATGTAAATGGAGAATTGTCTAACCGAGAAATTGAAGTTGTCAAATTAATTTGTTGTGAGCAAACGAATCAAGAAATTGCAGATCAATTATTTTTAAGTAAGCGAACTGTAGAGAGTCATAGGCAACGAATTTTAGAAAAAGTTGGCGCTAAAAACACAGTTGGTTTAGTGGTTTATGCTATCGCTAACGACATTCATTCATTAACTTAATTCTCCGTACCGTATAAATACCTAATTTTTAATTTGGTAATTTCTACTCTAAAATAATCTAGGATAAATCCGTCTATTTGTGTTGTTCAATAAATGAAGCTTCAAAAATAAATGAACAATGGGGGATTCCGAAAAACCAATACAACAGAGTAGGAAAAAAATTAAATTAAAACCATGTATAATACAAGAAATTTAGAATCCACAACAAATTATAAAATATACCTTGTAAATAAAGGTTCAAACGCACAAAATTTTTGGTGTTTTTTACAAGAGCCAGAAGGGGTTCCAACATCTGATATTTTTGCCAATTCAAATACAATGTTAAGCGTTGTTCCAAATTATCCGGGAACCAATACATTCACCGTTCCATTACAATATAAAGTAGCTGCAGGAGCAAGCAATGAAGCCGTAGGTTTAAATGTAAAAATTGACTCTGCTGTTATGCAAAATGCTAACCTAGAACAATTGTGGGATGCAGATTATGTTACTGTTGAAGGTAATCAAGGTCCACAAGGTCCTGGACTAACTCTTAATCCATCTACTGTTAGCCCATCAGGTACTATAGGGATTAAATCAAATGATTTTAATCAAAGTCAAAATGAAAATGAAAAATGGTTCAGTAACATGTCATTTGGTTTAGAATCAGCTAGTGGGTTTTTAGGAGTTACTTGGAGTCCATCACCAAGTGTTACAAGTACTATTACTCCAAAATTTGCATTTTATATTGCAACTGGAAGTTTTACTAGCAATAGTTTAGTTGATATGACAACAATTTGTAATGAATCTCAAACAGTCGAATTGTCTGATTTTCTAAACCTTGAAGCAACTGTAACGTTATCAGCTACAGGAACATGGTCCGTAACACCAGGAGCTCCTTCAGAATAAGCCTAAGTGTATTATTCATGAACCAAATAGGATTGTTCTTACTTAAGAGCAATCCTATTTCTTTAACAAATTAGATATGGAAAAAACAGCAGCAACTACAACAGAAGATTACTTATACTCTTTAGGACAACTTAATCTTGTTTACAATTATGACTTTAGGTATTTCAGTAATCAAGATGGCACCAACTATGGAACCCCTGATGGATGGGTATATACTGATTCAGGAACTAACGGAAGCATCAATTTTGATCCTAGTTCTAACCAATGTATTATTACAAAAAGTGAAGGCACTGAATCTATGACCTTTACACAAGCTCTTCACGAGTTCCCAAGGTGGCAACAAATGCTGTTAGGCGAGACTGTCACTGGAAAAATAAAACTGAATACTGACAAAGATGACGTTGTAAATGTTACATTATCTGATGGCATTAGCTCTTTTACTGGTAGCACGCTTAAGAAAGGAAATGCAGAAATTGATTTACAATTAAATATAAACAATGCAGCTACAGAATTAACTCTAACTATAGAGTCTACCGCACCATTTGTCGAAGTGAGTCTAAGATCTTGTAATGTAAATATTGGAGATGTTTCTATTCCAAATTTGCCTTGTGTAGTTAATGGAATAATAGGAGAACGTAAACAATACATTGCGACAGAAAATCCTCCAGCAGAAGAACTCTCATTGTGCAATGCACCAATAGAGTTAGATGAAAATCAAACTAGACTTAACTCAGTACTTAACGGTCGTTTTGGAATAGGTAATAACGGGAATTCTTTACTGCTTGACATGAGAGGTTATTTTAGTCGAGCCTGGGATAATGGTAGTACTATCGATCCTAATGCCACTGATCGTACTATTCCAGGGAAAGGAACATTAACAGGAGATCATGTAAGTACTTTTGAACAAGATGACTTTCTTAAACATGATCATGGTTTAGATTTTACCGTTAGCACAGCTCAATCAACTACAGGAGGAACAGGACCAAACACTAACCTTGTATCTTCTCCTGCATCTAAAACCAATGAGGAAGCCAATGGAAAGGAAACTCGTCCTAAAAACATCTATGAATTATACACTATTAAATGGGCTTAAAAAGCTTAAAAATTAAAAACTATGCCTCATATAACAAGAAGATCAGTTGAAGAATGTATTATGGTTGCACATACACAATACCTTACAAGTACAGCAGGGAACATAATATGCGCAACTACTGACAACGGAAACATAACAGTGCAATGCGCAATTAATAACGATAGATTTAATTGCGGAATTTCGGGTAATCAAATGAATGCAAATGAAACTAATAATTTAAGACATTGGTGTACCACTCACCCAGGTAATGGTTGGGTTTTTGGATTTAGAGACGTTGATCATGCACATCCACATAATGTAAATATTACGTTGATAAATCAAACAGATTTAATGTTCAACTTCCACGTTTACCTCTATTAAATTTAATTTCAAGCATCAATTCAATCAACTTAAAAAATAAAAACATGTCAATTACAGTAGAAGGAGGAGTAGTTACACTCTCAACAGACTCAAAGGTGAAAGCAACAGTAAATAACATTGTCTTCCCTAATGATAATAGAATAAATGGTCAAGTACCAATTGGTGCACAAGGAACCATGACACTTAAGGATGTTCCATATCATCAGAATTTCGCAACAGGAAACGTATTATATTATAGAGATGGAAACAATAACAACAATGCAACTTTAACAGTTACCATCGTGGTTGGGCCAACCAAGTATAAGGTAACACGAACAGCATAAAACCAACTAATTATAAAGCTAAATTTATGCAGACTTAGGGATAATTTAAAAACGGTTTACAACAATGTATAAAAATAATAGCAGTCATAGTTCTTCACTAAAAATAGTACCTTGTTTATAAATTTAAGAGTTAAATTGAAAATTTCTGGTTTTTAAATCCGCTACTATTCTTACACTAAACGTTGGGCTTAATTAAAGAAAAAGAAAATGAAAAAAACACTACTAAGTACATTATTAATTTTTGGAGTATTTATGACATATGCTCAAGAAGTTGATGATAACAAAAATGATTCTATTAAACGAGCAAAATTTAATGATTTTATTGGTAAAATAGTTGGGACAAATACTGAAACTCCAAAGACAAACTTTGTTTTCGATATTACCAAAAGCCCTGAATTAAAATTCAATATTCCTTTAAATAAAGGTGTCTATAATCAATTTTATTTTGATGGAAAAATAGCTTCATCTAATGATTATACTCCATTGGTAAAAAAAGGAGAATGGTTACCAGACTTAGGAATAAACTTTAATTACACCAGATTTTTAACAACCACTACAAAATTTCACACATCTGACATCAATAGCTTATTTGAAAAAGATATTGATAACGCTACAATAGATGAAGCTTCTCAATTATTTTGGTCTTGGATTAATTTCAAAGCAGGATATAATTATTCAACTTTAGAGACTTATAACGGAGATTTAACACTTTTGAATAAAGATAAATTCTCTGAAGTCAACCTTAACAGTTTCCTATTTAAATCTGACTTGAATTTTTTCTTCTACCCTTCAAAAAATAAAACTAAGTGGCTTTCTTTTAACGGAAAATTAGGGTTTGAATTCAAAACCAATGACAATAACTATTCTTCTTTAAAATCAGTAAATATTCGTGAAATAGAGACAATATCAGATGCTAATGGAAATACTATAGAGGTTTCATCAGATGAAAAAAAAGTAAAGAAGGGGATTATAAAAACTAAAAATACTTCTAGTCTTAATTATAACTTGATGGCATTAATTTCACCTACTAAGGATTTTTATATTGGATTTAGCACATATGGAAAACAAACATTTACCAAAGAATTAGAATCCACTGACATAGGTTTTGGAATAACAATACCAATTACTAAGAAAAAAGGAACTGATAAAACACTAGCAAGTTTCACATTAAAATATGAAATACCTGATGTTAATAATAACCTTAGTACTCTTACATTAAAAGAAAAGGGAGTTCTTGGTTTTTCGATAGGTTTACCAATCAATATCTTTGGAAAAAACTAATGCTAACAATGTATAAAAATAATAAGGGTTAAGTGCCAAACCCAAATTTGGTGCATATTAATAAAGTCCGCCAAATTTACAATTTGACAGTTAAAAGAATAATAACGGTAATTGTAAATTTGGCTAAGTGCTAAACCGAAAAATTAAGTTCGTTTTTAACCCCTTACTATTCTTATACAAACCGTTAGCTTTCATTAAAAAATATTATATATGAGTGAATCAGAAGAAATTGCAAAAGCTATCCAAGAGTCAGCGAAACTTGGTGCAAAAGGACTTGAAATCGCAGATAAAGTAGGTACTTTCTTTGCTAAAGTTTTTCAAGAACCAACAAGTGAAATTGCAGGAATGATTACTGATAAATTACGATTTATTAGATGGAGAAGAATGGTTCAAATGTCTGAAGACGTAAATCAAATCTTAATAGATAAAAACATAAATCAAACAAAAGCTGTTCCACCGAAACTTGCATTACCAATAATGGAAGAAGCATCATTAGAAGAAGACCCCGATTTACAACATCTATGGAATCATCTATTAGCTAATGCAATGGACAATAATTTCAATGACGAAATTCGGTACGGGTTTATAGATATGATTAAAGGAATCACAGGACTGGAAGCTAGACTTTTAAATAAGTTTTATGAGTCATTAAAGAAAGACAACAATTTGACTCCAATCGAAAATGTAACCGAATATTCTGTAACTAAAGAACAATTCACAACACTTCTCAAAATATCAACTTCGGACTATTCTATTGCAGCAAATAATCTTATGAGAATGCAATTACTTGCACCTGCTATTTTAAAAGGTGGTGTTCAAATGGGAAATGAACCAATGACTATTTTTAAAGGTATTGATGAGGTTACATTGACTCCTTTATCCATAAAATTTATTGAAGCGTGTTTAAAATAAAAACGAAAAGCTAACAATGGTTATACGTAATGTGGGTTTTGGTGTTCATTGGCGTAATTTTTTAAAGAAGAAAAAACGTACTAATTAGGTCTATGCACCTAATCTAAAGAAATCTCATTTTGAAAAGCAAAATACACTCTTTTTGAAGCCTGTTCTTCTGCTTTTTTCTTAGAAGTAGCTCTTCCTTTGGCAATTTGCTCACCATCAATACTTATTTTAACACTAAAATGTTTTACAGGGTCATTGCCAGAATCTTCATAGGTATCAAAAGTATATTTTTTCTTTTGCTTCTGACACCATTCTATAATTAAGCCTTTATAACTTGTAATCTTCCCTTCTAACTTCGCAATATCTACATGCGGTACAATTACATTTTGATGTATAAATTTCTGACAAGAATTATATCCCTTGTCCATAAAAATAGCACCAATTAAGGCTTCAAAAATATTACCATGAATATTATCACCAACGTTTGTTTGATCAATATTACTTTTTACAAAACGAATTAAGTTTAAGTCTTTTCCTAATTCATTTAAATGCTCTCTGCTTACAATTTTAGAACGCATTTGAGTAAGATATCCTTCTGAACCTGAAGGAACTTTTTTGTACAAATAAGCGGCAATTACAGAACCTAGAATAGAATCTCCTAAAAACTCTAAACGTTCGTAATTAATAGGATTCCCTTTTTTATCTGTCATTTGAACAGATCTATGGGTAAAAGCCTTTTTGTATTTATTTATTTTTCTTGGAGAAAAATTTAGTAGTTTTTTTAATTCGTTGTGCAATACTACATCTTCTTTAGAATGTGATTGAACTATTTTACGAATAAAATTCATAGGTTATTCATCTATTTTCTTAAAAGCTACACATGCATTATGACCTCCAAAACCAAAAGTATTACTCATAGCAACCTTAATTTCTCTCTTTTGAGGTTTGTTTAAGGTTAAGTTTAAATCTGGATTAATGTTCTCATCAAAATTTTGATGATTAATTGTAGGTGGTACAGTACTGTGTTTCATTGCTAAAATTGCAGCAATAGACTCTATAGCACCAGCAGCACCTAATAAGTGGCCAGTCATAGACTTCGTAGAGTTGATATTAATATTCTTAGCATGCGCTCCAAAAACAGCTGAAATTGCTTTCAATTCTGCAACGTCTCCAAGCGGCGTAGAAGTACCGTGTGTATTAATATGATCTACATCTTCTGGTTTGATACCAGAATTTTCTAAACAGTTTTTCATTACAGCAATTACCCCAATACCTTCTGGGTGTGGTGCTGTAATATGGTAAGCATCAGATGACATTCCGCCACCAATTACCTCTGCATAAATTTTTGCGCCTCTTGCTTTGGCGTATTCGTATTCTTCTAAAACAAGTGCTCCTGCACCTTCACCTAAAACAAAACCTTCTCTACTAGCATCAAATGGTCTTGAGGCAGTTTCTGGCGTTTCGTTTCTTGTTGACAAGGCTTGCATAGAGCTAAATCCTCCAACTCCTGCAATTGTAATTGCAGCTTCACTACCTCCTGTTACAATCACATCACAATATCCTAAACGAATATAGTTTAATGCATCTATCATCGCATTTGCAGAAGAAGCACACGCAGAAACAGTTGTGTAGTTAGGTCCCATAAATCCGTATTTTATAGAAATATGTCCTGGGGCAATATCTGCAATCATTTTTGGAATAAAGAAAGGATTAAATTTTGGAGTCCCATCTCCTGCAGCGTAGTTTAAAACTTCATTTTGAAGCGTTTCTAAACCACCAATTCCTGCTCCCCAAATAACACCAACTCGCAACTTGTTAATCGTTTCTAAATCTAAGCCAGAATCTACTATTGCTTCATCTGAAGCAACCATAGCATACTGGGTAAATTTATCCATCTTACGAGCAGATTTTCTATCGATGAAATCTGTAGGATTAAAGTTTTTTACTTCACAAGCAAAACGAGTTTTGGACTTGGAAGCATCAAAATGCGTAATAGGTGCAGCTCCGCTAACTCCGTTAACTAAAGCGTTCCAATATTCTTCAATATTATTTCCTATGGGCGTTAATGCTCCAAGTCCAGTTACTACAACTCGTTTTAATTGCATATAAGTATTACTTTTTTGCTGCTTCTATATAACTAACCGCTTGACCTACAGTTCCAATGTTTTCTGCTTGATCGTCTGGAATTTGAATATCAAATTCTTTTTCGAATTCCATAATTAACTCAACAGTATCTAGAGAATCTGCTCCTAAATCGTTTGTGAAGCTAGCTTCCGTTGTTACTTCATTATCGTCTACGCCTAATTTGTCTACGATAATAGCTTTTACTCTTGATGAAATGTCTGACATAATTTTTTAATTTTAAATTTTAAATCTTGGCAAAAATACAATTCTTATTAATTATAACTAATATTTGTACCTAAAATGATTATTAAAAGTAAATAAAATAATTTAATCTTTACTTAAAATAATCAGTTTGTTAATAATTATCCCTTTTTTTGTACCTTAGATAGATAGGTATGAAGCGTATTATTATTTTTGCATCTGGTTCAGGATCGAACGCAGAGAATATTATTAAATTCTTTAAGCACACTAAAACTGCAAAGGTTACTAATGTGTTGTGTAATAATGAACATGCAAAAGTTTTTGAAAGATGTAAGAATTTAGAAACCAAATGTTTGCATTTTAATAAAAACGATTTTTCTGTTTCAGATACCGTATTAAATATTTTAAAAAATGAAGCAGATTTTATAGTTCTTGCTGGGTTTTTATGGAGAATCCCACAAAAAATAGTGACTGCTTTTCCAAATAAAATTATTAATATTCACCCTGCATTATTGCCAAAATATGGTGGAAAAGGGATGTATGGAATGCATGTTCATAAGGCAGTAAAAGAAAATAATGAAGATGAAACCGGAATTACAATACACTATGTAAATGAAAATTATGACGAAGGTGCCGTAATTTTTCAAGCAAAAACCGAATTAAATACCCAAGATACTCCAGAAACAATTGCAGAAAAGATTCATCTTATAGAACAGCGTCACTTTCCGAAGGTCATAGAAGAAGTAATTTTAGCCATACATGAGTAAAAAAAAGTTTTATGTAGTTTGGAACGGACGTAAAAAAGGGATTTATACCTCTTGGAGTGTCTGTAAAAAACAAATTGATGGCTTTGAAAGTGCGCAATACAAATCTTTTGCAGATTTAGACGCTGCTGAAATTGCATACTCGAAAAACTATGAGGACTACAAAGGACAAAAAACTAAAAAACCAACACTTTCCTCTGCCGAAAAAGCAAGCTACGGAAGCCCTAACTTAGAGAGTATCTCTGTTGATGCAGCCTGCTCTGGAAACCCCGGTAAAATGGAATACAGAGGGGTTTTAACCCACAATAAAAAAGAGATTTTTATAAAAGGCCCTTATAAAAGAGGTACCAATAACATTGGTGAATTTTTAGCATTGGTGCACGGTATTGCACTTTTAAAAAGCAAAAACAAAGAAGATATTCCTATTTATTCTGATTCTAGGATTGCCATGAGTTGGGTAAAACAAAAAAGGTGTAAAACTAATATTACTTTTGACGCTTCTAATAAAGACCTTTTAGAGCTCATAAAAAGAGCCGAAAATTGGTTAAAAGAAAACACCTTTAAAAACCCCATTTTAAAATGGGAGACGAAAGCTTGGGGAGAAATTCCTGCAGATTTTGGAAGAAAATAATCTATAAATAATAAAACCCAAAACGATATTCGTTTTGGGTTTTATTATTTATAAGCATCTTTACTTTTTTTCTAAAAACACAAACCTATATAGAGGCTTTCATTAACTCTCTATTCATTCTTGCAATGTTATCTAAAGAAATTCCTTTTGGGCATTCTACTTCACACGCTCCGGTGTTTGTACAATTTCCAAAACCTTCTAAATCCATTTGTGCCACCATATTTTTAACCCTGTCTGCAGCCTCTACTTGCCCTTGTGGAAGCAAAGCATACTGAGATACTTTTGCTCCAACAAATAGCATTGCAGAGCTATTTTTACAGGTTGCTACACAAGCACCACAACCAATACAAGTAGCGGCATCCATTGCTGTATCTGCTGCATGTTTAGAAATAGGGATTGCGTTTGCATCTTGCGTATTTCCTGAAGTATTTACAGAAATATACCCACCTGCATGTTGTATTCTATCGAAGGCAGATCTGTCTACCACTAAATCTTTAACTACCGGAAAAGCACCGGCTCTCCATGGTTCAATAGTAATTGTATCGCCATCCTTAAACATTCTCATGTGCAGTTGACAGGTTGTTACACCTCTATCTGGTCCGTGTGCTTCGCCATTAATATACATAGAACACATTCCGCAAATTCCTTCTCTACAGTCATGATCAAAAGCTACGGGTTGTTCACCAGCATTTACTAACTGCTCGTTCAAAACATCCATCATTTCTAAGAAAGACATACTTCCTGAAATTTCAGTCACTTTGTAATCGACCATTTTTCCCTTGTCCTTTGCATCTACTTGACGCCAAATTTTAAGTGTTAAATTCATAATGTCTCTATTATTTATAACTTCTTTCTTTAACTTCTATATTCTCGTAAGCCAATTCTTCTTTGTGTAAAACAGCATCTTTTGGCTCGCCTTTATATTCCCAAGCAGAAACAAACTGAAATTCTTTAATTCTTTTTGCCTCACCGTCTTCTGTTTGATGCTCTTCTCTGAAGTGCCCACCAGCAGATTCTTCTCTTACCAAAGCGTCTTTTGCAAACAACTCTCCTAATTCAAGGAAATCTGCTACTCTACCTGCTTTTGCTAATTGCTCGTTATATTCTGTGCTCGTTCCGGGTACATTTACGTGCTGCCAGAAATCTTTTCTAAGTGCAGAAATTTCTTCAATCGCTCTTTCTAAACCTTCAGCATTTCTAGACATCCCACATTTGTCCCACATGATTTTACCTAATTTCTTGTGGTAATAATCTACAGAATGTGTTCCTTTATTATTAATAAAGAATTCAATTCTTTCTGTTACTTCTTTTTCTGCAGCTTCAAATTCTGAGCTTTCAGTTGAGATTTTACCAGTTCTAATATCATCTGCTAAGTAATCTCCAATCGTATATGGCAATACAAAATACCCATCTGCTAACCCTTGCATTAATGCAGAGGCTCCTAATCTATTTGCTCCGTGATCAGAGAAATTTGCTTCTCCAATTGCGTAACAACCAGGTATTGTTGTCATTAAATTATAATCTACCCAAACACCACCCATTGTATAGTGTACTGCAGGATAAATCATCATTGGTGTTTCATACGGATTCTCGTCTACGATTTTCTCGTACATCTGAAATAAATTTCCATATTTAGCCTTTACAATTTCTTGCCCTAATTCTTTTATTTTTGCTTCAGAAGGGTTTGAAATATTCTGAATCTTTGCTTGCTCTTTTCCGTAACGTTCAAAAGATGCCGCAAAATCTAAGTATACTGCTTCACCAGTTGCATTTACTCCATAACCTGCATCACAACGCTCTTTTGCTGCTCTAGATGCAACATCACGCGGCACTAGGTTTCCAAATGCTGGATAACGTCTTTCTAAATAATAATCTCTTTGATCTTCCGTTAACTCTGTTGGTTTTTTACTTCCTTCTCTAATTGCCTTTACATCGTCTAAATTCTTTGGAACCCAGATTCTACCGTCATTTCTCAATGACTCTGACATTAACGTTAACTTCGATTGATAATCTCCAGATCTAGGAATGCATGTTGGGTGAATTTGTGTATAACAAGGATTTGCAAAATACGCTCCTTTTTTATGCACTTTCCAACCCGCAGTTACATTAGAACCCATTGCATTGGTAGATAAGAAATATACATTTCCGTACCCACCAGAAGCAATAACAACTGCATGTGCAGAATGTCTTTCAATTTCTCCTGTAACCAAATTTCTTGCTATAATTCCTCTTGCTTTTCCATCTACAACAACAACATCTAACATTTCATGACGATTGAACATTTCAATCTTTCCACGAGCAATTTGTCTGTTCATTGCAGAATAAGCTCCTAATAATAATTGTTGTCCTGTTTGCCCTTTTGCATAGAAAGTTCTAGAAACTAAAACACCCCCAAAAGAACGGTTGTCTAACAAACCACCATAATCACGAGCAAAAGGAACTCCTTGTGCCACACATTGATCGATAATATTTGCAGAAACCTCTGCCAACCTATATACGTTTGCCTCACGAGAACGGTAATCTCCTCCTTTTACAGTGTCATAAAACAATCTGTAAGTAGAATCTCCATCTCCTTGGTAATTTTTTGCTGCATTAATTCCTCCTTGCGCTGCAATTGAATGCGCTCTTCTTGGAGAATCTTGGTACGCAAAAGCTTTTACGTTATAACCTAATTCTGCTAACGTTGCAGAGGCAGAACCACCTGCTAAACCTGTACCAACAACAATCACATCGATATGACGTTTATTTGCAGGATTTACAAGATTGATCTGGTTTTTATAATCTGTCCATTTATCTTTAATGGGACCTTTTGGTATTTTTGAATCTAAAGCCATAATTGTATACGATTAATGGTTTAAGTGATGATAAAGAGCAATAAAAATAAAACCTGCTGGAATTATAATAGCATATGCTTTACCAATATTTTGTAGTGTTTTCTTTCTTCCCGCAGTACCTCCCATAGATTGAAATGCTGAAGTAAAACCATGTGCTAAGTGCAATCCTAAAAGCACGAAGCAGAAGACATAAGCACCTACTCTTAATGGGTTTGCAAATTTATGAACCAATTCTTCGTGGTAACGGAAACCCTCTACACCTTCCATTGTGCCAGACCAATCTCCTTGTATGAATTTTGTGTTTATTTCTGGAAACCAAAAATCAACAAAGTGTAAACCAGGATAAAAGCTAAAATTGTAATCCCACTCCAAATCATGTTTCTGCTCATCCAAGATGAATTTGCAGCGCCATTATTTTTTGCATACGATACTTTTCTTGCTCTAGAATTTCTTAACTCTAAAATGAAACCCATTACAAAATGAAATACAACCGCAAAAATTAACACAGGCTGCAACGCAAACTGCACTAAAGGGTTTGTACCCATAAAATGAGATACTTCATTAAAAGTGTCTGGACTTAAAACTGATAAAATATTTATTGCTAAATGTTGAAGTAGAAAGAACATTAAGAAAAACGCCGAAAGCGCCATTGCTACTTTTCTTCCAATTGAAGATTTAAAAAATCCACTCATTGTATAATTAATTAAAATTTTGAGTGCAAAAATACGCCTAAAGAATTTCGGTTGCAAAGAAATTATAACGTTTTCGCTAAAATTTAGAACAATTTTAAATAGCTTCCGTTTCTCTTAAGTTAAAACAAATATTAAAAGACCGCGTAGTGTTTGTTGTTGTTGTATTGAGGAATTTACTAAAAATAAAAACTAAAACATACCACGTGTTTTTGTTTCTACTTTTTAAGACCTCACCAATTTTAAAAAACGATGAGGTCTATTACACTATTTTACTTGATCTCAAAGCTGTTTTTAGAGTTTTCAATTTTTACGCTGTATACTCCTTTTGGTAAATAAAAAACACCATTTTTAGCTTCCTTTAATTCACCATTTTTGCTTAATTTTTCAAAAGCTTTTTTCCCTTTTTCAGAAAAAGAAACATCAAAAGCAACTTCATTAAACCCTTTATCTGCAGCAACAGAAATTGAATTCACTTTGATAGCTCCCAAATAGATAGCTATCGTTATTTTTTTACTTGAATTTGAATAAAAAGGAATTTTAACTTCTGGCGTATTTGCTATTCTCCATTGACTCCAAGAACGACCCCAGTTTTTACTTTTTCTAATATTTTCAATTGCAAAGACATGCATAGATTTTTCTAATACAGCAGCATTTATTTTTTGAAGTGCAGCAACGTTTGCTTTGTATAAGCTTCTGCCGTGCGTTCCTACAATTAAATGCTTTGCTGTTGGTTGTATTACCAAATCATGTACTGCAACATTTGGTAAATTATTACTAAATGCTTCCCAAGAACCTCCACCATTTAAAGAAACATACAAACCATTATCTGTGCCTACATATAACATGTTTTCGTTTTCAGAATCTTCTCTAATTACATTTACTGCAGCTACAGGAAGTGAATTCCCAATATTTTTCCATGTTTGTCCGTAATCATCAGAAACATAGACATAAGCTGTAAAATCGTCAAAACGATACCCGTTTAAAGTCGCATATACCCGCTCTTTTTTAAATTTTGAAGCAATTATCCGAGACACCCATAAATTTTGAGGTAAATTATTAGAAATACGCACCCAACTGCCACCACCATTTTTAGTTATATAGATGTTTCCGTCATCTGATCCTGTATAAATTAAACCAAATTTAAATGGACTTTCAGATATTGATGTCAAGGTTCCATAAGCCACATTTCCTTTTTTTCCGCCGGTAGTTAAATCTCCAGAAATTGTTTCCCAATCGTCTCCTTTATTCAATGATCTATGCAATTTATTTCCTCCTAAATATAAAATATCTTGATTGTGTTTTGATAAATGAATGGGTGTTTGCCAATTAAAACGGTATGGGTTGTCACCTAACCTGTGTTTTGGTTGAATGTATTTTTGCGTGCCTGCTGCTCGATTAATTCTGTAGTAATTTCCAAACTGATATCCAGTATAAACAATATTAGGGTTTCTGTCATCTACCTGCACTTGCATGCCGTCTCCGCCCATAATAGATTCATACGGATTTTGACCGGATTGTTTCCAACCCTTGTTAATTTTTGAATTATTATCTGCAACCCAAACACCGTTGTCTTGCAAACCACCATATACTTTATAATTTTTCTGATTATCTGCATACACCGAGTAAAATTGCCCAACTGCAGGGTCGTTTAACTTCGTCCAGTTTTTACCATCATCATAAGACATGTTTAAACCCCCATCATTCCCATTTAAAATATGACCCGATTTTATAGGATTTATCCATAATGCTTGATGATCTGAATGCACATTTTCTTTACTAATTGAACTAAATGTTTTTCCGCCATCTTTAGACTTTATAATTGGAACACCTAAAACGTATATTCCACTTTCATCCTGCAGGTCTACTCTAATTTCACCAAAATAATAGCCATAAGAACTGTACACACCGTCTAAAAAATTAGCATGTGTTTTCTTCCAAGAAGTACCGCCATCTGTTGTTTTAAAAACTTCTGCACCTACTACCTGGGTGTCAAATAACATTGCATTTGCATCTTCTAAATACTTTGCCAAGTCTATTGGTTTTACAGAACCAACTCGTACCATTTGCTTTACATTTTCTGCTCTATATTTTTCTTGAAAGCCATTATCTTTTAGATATATGTTTAGTTTTTTATCTTCTAAGTTTAAAAAATCTGCAGAAGACATTGTTTTAAAATCTTCTTTAGAAAGCTCATCTGAAGCCTTTTTATCTTCATCTTTTGGCCTTCTAAACTGGCTATCATGCAAGGCATACACAGTGTTTTCATTAAAAACAGCCAATCCAATTCTACCGACATCGTCTCCTGTTGGAAATCCGCTTTTATCTGCAATCTTAGTCCAAGAGTTTCCTGCATCTATACTTTTGTAAATACTCGAACTATTTCCATCCCCATCAAAATTCCATGCTTTACGCTCTCTTTCCCAAGAAGCAGCATACATAATATTAAAGTTTTCTGGTGCAACTGCAACATCAATAACTCCTGTATTTTCGTTTATAAATAAGGTCTTTGTCCATGTTTCTCCACCATTTATTGTTTTAAATATTCCTCTTTCTAGGTTTGAAGAGTATAAATGACCAATAACACCCACAACAACCTCATCTGTATTGTTAGGGTTGATTAAAATTCTACTAACATGATGCGAATCTAACAGGCCAACATTTATCCAAGTTCCCCCATTATCTGTTGACTTTAACATTCCAATTCCAGCATAACTAGAGCGAGATGAGTTTTTTTCGCCAGTACCTACCCAAATGGTTCCAGAAGACCAATCTACTGCAATATCACCAATATTTTGCGTTGGAGAATTGTCTAAAATAGGTGTAAAAGTTGTTCCGTTGTTGTTTGTATGCCACAAACCTCCAGATGCATATCCTACATAGAATTCTGCTGTATTATTTGGATTTACAGCAACATCTGCCACACGACCACTCATTACCGTTGGCCCAATGTTGGTAAATGCAACATTTTTTACTAGTGAAGATTTCATCATTTGATGCTTCTTCTCAAGGGAGTTTTGTATAATGTCTGAGTTTGTTGGTATTTGTGCGGTTAATACAAATGAAAAACAAAGCATTAAAAGTGTGAAAATAGATTTCATAAGAGCTAAGGTTTAATTTAAAAAATTGAAATTACCACTTGTAATTTCAATATCAAAACAATTAACATAAAATTGAGTTCTCGTAAATATTTTTCTCCAACTTTAAAGAATGTATCTTTGTGGGCTGAAACAACTACATAAAGTTGCTTTCGTAAATATTATTTATGACATTTAAAGATTTAGGTTTATCTCCGCCGTTGGTAAAAGCAGTTGAAGAGAAAGGATATACCAAACCATCACCAATTCAAGAAAAAGCAATTCCACATATATTAGCAGGAAAAGACATTTTAGCTTCGGCACAAACAGGAACAGGAAAAACAGCAGGTTTTACTTTACCTGTTTTACAGCATTTAGTAGCAACAAGGCACCCAAAATACAGGCCTTTACGTGTTTTAGTGCTAACACCAACAAGAGAATTGGCTGCGCAAGTACAAGACAATGTAAGAGAATACAGTAAATATGTAGATATTAAATCTGCAGTAGTTTTTGGTGGTGTAAACGCAAAACCACAGATTGCAACCTTAAGAAGTGGTGTAGACATTTTAGTAGCAACACCGGGTAGATTGCTAGATTTACACGATAGAAAAGCGCTTTCATTTAAAAGAATTGAAGTTTTAATTTTAGATGAAGCAGACAGAATGTTAGACATGGGTTTTGTTAGAGACATTAACAAAATTATAAGCTATATGCCTGCTGAGCGTCAAAACTTGATGTTCTCTGCAACCTTTTCTAATGATATTAAAAAGTTAGCCTCTGGTATTTTAAGAAACCCTGTTTCTGTAGAAACGGCTCCGCAAAATTCAACAGCAAAAAAAGTAACCCACAAGGTTTATAAGGTTGATAAAAGCAAAAAAACAGAATTTACTATAAAGTTAATAAAAGACGGAAATTGGAATCAGGTTTTAATCTTTACAAGGACAAAACACGGTGCTAATAAATTAACTGAAAAGTTGATAAAAGCAGGAATTTCTGCAGCCGCTATTCATGGAAATAAAAGTCAAGGTGCAAGAACAAAAGCATTAAAAAACTTTAAAGATAATTCTATTAAAATTTTAGTTGCTACAGATATTGCAGC
>CALJHU010000002.1:0-115859 GCA_937771065.1 uncultured Polaribacter sp.
TGTATAATTACGTTCAAATAATTCGTTAATTCTAATTATTTCCATAATTTCTGAAGAATTAATACATTTACCTTCATTGAGGTGGTTAGCGATACAACAAACTGTTTCGTATAATTGAATATCTTGAAATAATATAGAATCACTACGGGTATCAAGTATATCGTATCTTTCTTCTTTGTTTTTCTCTACTGAAAACGCACCAACTTTGACGCCTTTCTCAGTTTTAGTAGATTCCGTAATTGTTTTCTTGACTTTATGTGCTACACTCGTTGTTGCTTCAGCAAAACCTTTCATAATGTTTGCCATAGCATCGACATCTGCACGTTTTACGCCAGGTGTGATATCTACTTCTTGTGGTGAATTACTTTGGGTTGTTTTCTCATTCAATGCAACTTTTTCTCCACTCATGACCTTTCTCATCTTGGACATAAAGTCTACATCTGCTTTGCTTGGTACTGACATTTTAGAACTCCTACTAGTTGTTAAACAGTTTTATACCCTCGCAACGTAGGAACTAACACACCTTTATGTGTCAATTTCTCTGCCAAGACTCTTTCTCTGTCTGACAATTGCGATTCGTTTACGTAATCTCCCTCGGAAAAATGATTTGATAACAAATCTTCTTCTTCCTCTGTAATCATTACAAATAATCCACCTAATATCTCTTTTAATTTCATTTATTGCTCTTGTGTTTTGAGTTTATTAAGTAAATTTCTAAACTGTATTCTAGTATTTGGATTCATAGCCAAATTATCTAGGTTAGCGGCTTGATGTGCCAATGCTTGTCGCTGAATAGGAGTTAGTACCATTCCTTGTTCTGCTTTGTCAATTGCATTTGCGGCCATCTGTGCTGTAGCACCGCCTAAATTATCTCTTCCAAGTCTTTGCATTGCTTGAGTTCTTGCTGACTTTAGTTTGTTGTTTTGTGCTTGAATTTCTGTAGCATCTGGTTCTGCTTCGGCTTCTTCGCCATCTTGTGAACCTGTGCTGTATGCTTCACCTAGTTCTTTCCATTCGTCATGTGACAAATAGATATCAGAATCTGGGTCATAATAACTGCCCTCTTTCGGGTCATAGTATACAACTTTGCCTGCTTTCGTCATGATAGGACCTTCTAAACCATTTCTTGTTTGGTATTTTTCTCTGTCCATATCTGGAAATTTAGACCAATCTTCCATTAATCCCATCATATCTTTAATCGTAGATGCATCTTTAGATTTCAATGCAGACATTACTTTAATATAATCAGAAAAAGATAATGTTTTCATTCTTGCTTTAACATCTTCTACTGGAGAATCAATAAGAGATGCAATATCTTGGAATCTATCCTCAATACCTTCTTTAAACATTTCTTTTTCTATTTTATCTTTTAATGACATTATATTCTCCGTTATCTTCTATTTAGTGTCTTTAAACGCTTACTCGCTGGATTCATTCTCTTTGTCATCTTCGCTTTACGTTTCATTCTTGCACCCATTTTAGCCTTTGTTCTTGCTAATGTGAAACGTTTTTTCATATTAACTGGTTTAAAACAATTGCCTGGCTTTGTTACTGTCTTTCCTTTGAGTCTTCCAGAGCCACATCTATACTTACGAACGATTGAACGTCCTTTTCTAGCATAAACTAGTTTGGCTTCGTATATCTCTTGTGAAACTTCTTCAAATAACATTGTAATCTCTTAAAATATCTTAAAAAATTGTGCAAATATGGCGAGTAGCATTGTAGAAAATAATGTTCCTGCTGTCCATACTAACATTCTCTTTACTTCACTAAAACCTTTGTCCATCTCTTTTTCAGTCTTCTCAATCTTATCATTAATATCTTTTAATGACTTATTAAAGTGGTGGTACCTCTCGTAACATACTGCCACGTGAGTCTCTAAACTCTCTGCTTCTAAATGTGCTAATTTTGGTTCTTTATCAGCCATGGTAGCATCTCCCTCGGTTAAATTAAATTTCTAATTGTATTTATCATTTGTAGCCTGATACTTATATTCAGCCAAAACTAAAAAAGAGGACAATGTCCTCTCTTAGTTGAATTAATTTAATTAATTAGTTTAAAGTATATCAGACATTACAAATTCTACATTTGCTGTTGATAATGCAACACTAATACAAGGTATCTTTATTTTACCTGATGCTGTTTGAAAAACAATATCAGCTACATTTTTTTGAGCCTGAAAAAGAGTCTGTTTCAGCGCTACATTCTGTACTTTAAAAAAAGGTAAATACGTTTTATGAGTTTCTATAGTGCCGCTACCAACTAACAATATATCAGTATTAAAAAGGTAATATCTCTTTTTAAAGCTTACTTCTGTTGCGCCTATAAAGATAGGGATTAACAAGCTGTTTATCCAAAAAATGGAACTATTTCCAAAACCTAAATAAAGAACTATATTTATTATAATAAGTACCAAGACACATCTAAAATACAAGCGCATTCTAAAGTAAGAATCTGAAAAATTCTGAACCAAATCATCGAAGTTTTCATCTGGAAAAAGCAAGTCTTTAATAGCTGAAACTTGTATTACTTTGCAACCAACAATTTTAATAATTTTATCCTGTTTCTTTTTCACTTTACCACTTATTGCCTGTTTAAAAGTAATAAACGAAATACCTAACTTCTTTTTTATAGGATTATGAGATATCGTAATATGCTGCACCTTGTCTTTCTTTAAAATAACAGATTTCTTAGTTGTTAATCCTTGATAAATTTCTAAAGCACTATTCTTTACAAAAACAGTTAAATTAAAATGTCTAAGTACTACCCGCACTAGAGAGCTTAAAACTGCCGTAACTGATAACAATATTAAAAAACCTACTATTAAAAGAACATTACTTTCTAGTGAAGAAGTATTCTTAGTGATGTAATTATCTAATAGATCTTGTTTTCCTAAACGGTCAAAGAGATCATTAATTTGCTGAAAAAAACCTACTAAAACTGCAAATAACAGCAATAAACTCTGCAAATGATTTTCTGTAAGACTTACCTTTATCAAAGCAAAAAACCCAACTTTTAATAGTGGTTTCTCTGCTGTTTCAAAACTAGATGTTGCACTACTATTAGTATCTAAAACAGTAATTGCCTGCTTTAAGGCACTTGCTTCTTTGTATGATAATGCTTTAATAGAAATTTCTGCCTTGCTAGATCCAGCAGTTTCTATATTTACTTCATGCACATCGATTATTTGTTGAATAATATTTTGTTTAAAATTGATATTTTGAATCCTATCAAAAGGAATCGAAGTATTTGTTTTTTTGAGGATACCTTTCTTCAGAATAAAATGGTTGTGTGTTATTTTAAATTGGAAGTTCTTAAAAATTAAAAAAGCTCTAATTAAAAAAAACATTAATAAAGCAGCAACACTTATATAGATGTATACTAAGTTGTCTTCAGAAATTTTAGAGAATTTTTGAATGAATAAAAATAGTAGGAACCAAAAAGCTTTCAAAACTTTGTAAAGTATGTTTATATAAATTACAAGAATCCCTTTTTGAGATTGCCTTCTAAATTGACTAAAGTCTTCTTTATTATCCATCTATTTTATTACTGATGAATTCTTTTATTTGTTGTGCATCCTCTTTTAAAAGTCCACTGATTTTTAAATCGTCACTGCTATCTCCGGCAGTGAAAACACTTAAAGAAGCCAAACCAAAAAATCTAGAAATAGGTCCTTGATCAATTTCTATATGCTGTATTCTGTTAAAAGGCACAGTTGTTAAACTTCTGAAAAAAACACCTTTTTTATAAGAGACATCTTTCTCTCTTATTGCATACTTTCTTTTTTTAAAACCGATCATTTTAATGGAAAGTACAGCAATAAAAACTAAAAAAAGAGCTAGATATATCCAAATTGAATTTCGTGAAAGTTCAAAAAACCCCTTTTTGTCAACAAAAAAAAGCACTAGAAATACAACTAAAAAAACTAAAAAAACATTAATCAATAATACCTTTAAATATCTCTTGTGTATTGATTTAAACTCGATTTTAGTAATATCTGGAAAAGAAGTAACTGAAATATTTTGAAAGGAATCTGTCATGCAAATTAATATTGTAAAGCCTCTTTAATTGAGATAGGAGACTCGTTTAACATAGCTTGCACGAAGGCACCTTGGTGCTTTATCCTCAAATCTATCTTGTATGTTTTTGCTTCGGCATATGTTTTAAAAGATCCAAATCTATATTTTAATAAATCATCTTCGGTATACATATAAATATTTGCTAAACTTGCTAATTTAGCATTGGGCTTTCTAAGAGCGGCAATTTGCACCGTAAAAACTAATGTATCTTTTACGAATACAGGAGTTACAACAACCTCTTCCTTTGGCTCTTCTCTAGGAATTTCTTTCTTTTCATCAGTCTTAGTGCATGAAAAAATAGCAATACAAAAAAACACTAAAATTATATTCTTCATCTTATAAATTATTTGCTTCTGCGATTAACTCTGCAATATCTTTTACCACAACCTCAGCTTCTTTTTCTTTGAATTTAATACCATCTGTCATCATAGTATTACAATATGGGCAACCCGTAGCAATAATATCTGGCTTCGTTTCTAAAGCATCTTCTGTTCTTAAAATATTTACTTCTTTATCTCCTGCCTCAGCATCTTTAAACATTTGTGCGCCCCCTGCCCCGCAGCATAAAGCAGTTTTCTTATTGCGTTTCATTTCTGTTAGATTAACGCCCAATCTTCGAATTAAATCTCTTGGAGATTCGTAAACATCATTTCCCCTACCTAAATAACAAGGGTCATGAAAGGTTACTCTTTTTCCTTGAAGTGCACTCTCATTAATCTTTAGACGCCCTTCAGATATTAAATTTTGTATAAACTGTGTATGATGAAAAACTTCGTACTTGCCGCCTAAACTTGGATATTCATTTTTAAAAGTATTGAATGAATGCGGATCACATGTAACTATTTTCTTTACCTCATAACCATTTAAAACCTCGATATTCATCATTGCTTGCATTTGAAACAAAAATTCATTTCCTGCTCTTTTCGCCGCATCCCCTGTGGAAGACTCTTCGGTGCCCAAAACTGCAAAATCAACATTTGCTTCATGTAATATCTTTACAAATGCCCTAGATATTTTTTTTGCTCTATCATCATAACTTCCCGCAGCACCAACCCAAAACAACACTTCTGGTTGTTTTCCTTGCGCCATCATATCTGCCATTGTTGGTACTATCATATTTTTATTTTTAAGCTATTGTTAAGTTGTTACAACTCATCATTAAAAACGTATCATTTAAAATTTTTTTACTCCTCGTTTACCCAGTTTAATCTGTCTTGTTGATTATATTGCCAAGGAGCTCCATTATTCTCAATATTACTCATCATAGCATTTAATTCTTGCGGTGCTGCACTCTCTTCCATTACTAAATATCTTCTCATATCCATAATAATCGAAAGTGGATCTATATTTATTGGACATTCCTCAACACAAGCATTACAACTTGTACAAGCCCAAAGTTCTTCTGGTGAAATATAGTCGTTTAGTAATTGTTTACCGTCATCCTTAAAAGTTCCTCCGTTTGTATCTATATTTCTACCAACCTCTTCTAAACGATCTCTTGTATCCATCATAATTTTACGAGGAGATAATTTTTTTCCTGTTAAATTTGCCGGACAGGCAGATGTACAACGCCCACATTCTGTGCACGTATATGCATTTAAAAGCTGCATCTTATTTAAATCTAAAACATCTGATGCACCAAATTTTTCTGGAGCTTCCTCTTCCGCTCCTTCCAAAGGAGCTGCGTAAGGATCTGCATCAGGATCCATCATTAATTTCACCTCTTTAGTAACAGATTCTAAGTTATTAAATTGCCCTTTTACATTTAAATTTGCAAAAAATGTATTTGGAAAGGCTAATAAAATATGCAGATGTTTTGAGTAGAATAAATAATTTAAAAACACAAGAATTCCTAATATATGAATCCACCAAGCAGTTCTTTCGATTACTTGAAGCGCTTCTAATGAGAACCCGTCAAATAAAGGGGCTATAAACTGACTTACAGGATTTCCAATACCTGACATTTTGAAATGGAGCATCTGTCGCATTCATGACTAAGAAAAGTGTCATTAACACCATTTCAAAGTACAAAATAATATTCCCGTCCATTTTTGGCCAACCTTTCATTTCTGAACTAAGAAAACGTTTAATATTTGCAATATTTCTTCGCGTCCAAAAAAGAATAACCGCTATAAAAACTAATGCTGCTAAAATCTCAAAAGTCCCTATTAAAAAAGCGTAAAATCCTGCTCCTATAAAACCTTGAAAGATTCTATGCGTTCCCAAGATTCCATCAATAATAATTTCTAAAACCTCAATGTTAATAATTACAAAGCCAAGGTATACAACAATATGTAAAAAACCTGAAAAAGGTCTTTTAACCATTTTAGACTGCCCTAAAGCAATCTTAATCATATTTTTCCAACGTTCGGGTTTATTGTCTGTTCTGTCTATTGATTTCCCTAGATTTATATTTCTAAAAATCTTACGAATATTTATCACAAAAAAGCCAAGACCAGCAATTAATGCGATTACAAAAAGTATATTTGGTAAGTATTGCATTTAGATAGTGCTATTGGTTATAAATTAGTTTTTCGTCTTTTCAGCATAAGGGAGTTGTCGTTTCCCAAATACTGAGAAATGAATATACCTTTTTGGATTTAGTTTAATATCTCTCAGTAGCTGCTCTAACTCTCCAGTAGCCGCCTCCAAATTATCGTACATTCTTTTATCATTAAGTAACTGGCCAAGAGTTCCTTCTCCAGCATTTATTTTTTTTGACATTTCGTTAAAATTACCCACAGCCTCATCTGCCTTATCTATAATTTTCTTAAAGTCTACCGCATTTATATTCTCTGACACCTTGCTAAAGTTCGCTGTAATATTTCTTGTGTTTTCTATCGTAATTTTTAAGTTTTCTTGATTATCTGCAACCATAGAATTCACAGCTTCAATAGTTTTTCTGATATTTATTATCGTTTCTGATAAATTAGCAATAGATGTATTAATTCCGTTAATAGTATTGTCGTTTAATACTTTATTTAAACCACCAAACAAGCTATCTGTTCTTACAATTACACTTTCTATTTTTTGCTGAAGTGGATTTAATCGCTCTCCTATTGAAGTAAATAAACTTTCTTCCATCTCACCCTGAAGAAGGTCTCCAGACATAGCCATATCGCCTTCGTAATTAGGTATTATTGCCAAGTTAGAACCACTTAGAGGATTTGGAGAATAAATTTTAACGATACTTCTCTTAGAAAACTCAAAATCATTATCTATATTAAAGGTTACTAATAAATGACCTCTCTTTTCCACACTAGTATCAAACTCTATGTTATCTACCTTACCTACTTTTAAACCATTAATTGTAACTGCACTAGACTTAGACAATCCACCAATTCTAGCATATTCAACTTTAAAGGTACGTGAACCGGGATCTAATAAGTTTTGTCCTTTTAGAAAATTAAAGCCCCAAATAGAAATACCAATAATAATTACTGCAATAATCCCTGTTTTTAATTCTTTAGACATATATAGAAGTTTTACAACAAAATTACTAATAATTTTTGTTAGAAACCGTTAATATTATGGCATTTTTAAAGCTTCCTCTAAAGCTATATTTTTACCATTTTTAAAAGCAATAATAAAAGCCTGCTTGTAACCTTTAGATTTTGCTTTTTCCAGTGACTCTTTAATCGCTTTATATGAAGAAGAGTTACCGTAATAATATTTATAAATACGACCAAAAAGCTTTCTTTCTATATTTTTTAAACCTTTAAAATTATAAGATTTTGTTCTAAGTCTATTTTTTCCTGCTGCAATCTGCACTTTAAACTTAATTTCGTTTATCGGCGCTGCAGTATTGCCCATATCTACAACCGTATTTAATTTTAAATTTTTAATATAACTATAAATAGCTACTGCTATTTCATTTGCCATTTTAACCTGACCATTTTTAGAATTCAAGAAAACGCCTTCTTTTCTATTGGTTAAAAACCCTAATTCTACTAAAACACTTGGCATGATAGTTTCTCTTAAAACCTGAAAATTATCTTGTTTTACTTTTCTATTATTTCTTTTTAATTTAAAAGTAAAGTTATTTTGAATTAAGCTGGCAATAGCTAAACTTTTATCTAAATTTTCTTCTTGAAGCAAGGATAAACCAATCACAGATTCTGCAGAATTTGAATCAAAACCTTCGTATTTATCTCTGTAATTATCCTCTAAAAGAATTACTGCGTTTTCTCTTTTGGCTATTTCTAGGTTTTTTTTATTTCCTCTTAAACCTAACACAAAAGTTCCTGCACCGAATGCATTTGACGTATGCGAATCACAATGAACAGAAACAAATAAATCTGCTTTTGCCTGATTTGCAATATCTCCTCTTTTCCATAAATCTATAAAAACATCTTTATTTCTAGTATAAAGCACTTTAACATCTTTACGTTTTTCTAACAATGCACCTATCTTTAAAACTACTTTCAAAGCAATACTTTTCTCTTTAAACCCGTTCCCTAAATTGCCCGGATCCTTACCGCCATGGCCAGCATCTAAGACAACAACATATTCTTTTTGAGCGCAGACAGAAAAGCTGTTGCCTAGAAATATAAAGAATAGTAAAAAGAGAATTTTTCTTTTGATAATATTTTTGTGTTTTTGTTGGGATTGCATCAATAAAATTTAACTAATTTTGTTTATTAAATTTGGTGTGGCAAATAATGCACCATACTTTTATTCATTTACAAAAATAGCATTTAAAGCATTGCAAACAAACCTATCATATATACTTTTATTTTGCTGCTTCTTTTTTGCAAAGCTAGGTTTTTCTCAAGAGATAAAACCAATGAACGGAATTGTAGTTCCTTTGGTTGAGCAAGATACCGTATCCAAAAAACAAATTAAAGAGATTACTTCAATAAAAAAAGATACTTTACTACTCAAGAAAAAAGACACAATTGTAATAGATTCTATAAAACCGAAAGAATCCATAGAAGATCTTATTACGCATGTTGCAAAAGATTATACCATACAAAATGCAAAGGATAAAACGGTTACATTATATAATGAAGCAAACATTACTTATACAGATATAGATTTAAAAGCTGGTATAATTGTAGTTGATTACATTAAAAACACACTCTTTGCTAAAGGAATTAAAGATAGTTTAGGGTATACCCAGCGCCCTGTTTTTAAACAAGGAAGTGAAGAATCTGAGCAAGATTCTATGATCTACAACTTCAAAACTAAGAAAGCCTTAATCTATGGCTTAAAAACCAAACAAGGTGAAATGTTTACGTTTGGTAAAAAAACGAAAAGAGTGAATGATTCTACCATTTACGTGAGAGATATTAAATTTACTACATCTGAAAAATTAGATTATTACATTGGAACAAGCAAAGCTAAAATTATACCTGGAAAAAAAATAATTGTTGGCGGTAGTCAATTATATCTTGCAGATGTGCCAACACCTATATATTTACCTTTTGCCTATTTCCCTATTACCTCTACAAGTGTATCTGGTTTTTTAATTCCTGCCTTTGATACCGGGAGTAGTTCTAGAGGTATTGGTTTTCAAAACGGTGGCTATTATTTTGCGATAAGTGATTATGTTGATTTAGCAATTACTGGAGATGCCTATTCAAATGGAAGTTGGGGTTTTAGAGCAAATTCAAACTATAAAAAGAGGTATCGTTTTGGTGGAACTTTTAATTTTAATTTCGAAAATAATATCAACGGAATAAGAGGTTTTGATGATTATCTTAAAAGTAATCGATATAATTTGAGATGGTCTCACAATCAAGACGCTAAAGCAAGTCCGAATTCTAGATTTACGGCATCTGTAAACCTAGGAAGTAGTAAGTTTTTTAGAGAATCTCAAAATCAGTTTAATGTTGCGCAAACACAGACTAACACACTTAGTTCTTCTATAAACTATAGTAAGACTTTTGTTGGCACCCCTTTTAACCTTAACGTTACAGCACAGCACCAACAAAACACAAATACAGAGAAAATTACTATGACATTGCCGGCTTTATCTGTAAATATGAATAGAATTTACCCTTTTGCAGGAAAAGGTGGTGTAAAAAAGAATCCTATTCAAAAAATGGGTTTTAATTATACCTTAGATAGTAAGTATTTAATTAATACTACAGATGAAGAATTTTTAACTGCAAAAATGTTTGAAACTTCTAGGTCTGGTATGCAGCACAAAACGGGTACAAACACAAATTTCAAAGCATTAAAATATTTTACAGTATCTCCTAGCGTGAGTTATGAAGAAACCTGGCAATTTGATTATATTCAGAAAAAATATGATGTTAATGAAAATGTTATTGTTACCGATACTTTAAGAGGTTTTAAAAGCTTTAGAGAATATAATGCTGGAGTAAGTTTATCTACAAATGTATACGGTACTTTTAACTTCAAAAAAGGAAGGCTAAAAGCTATAAGGCATACTTTTAGACCCTCTGTTTCTTATTCATATAGGCCAGATTTTGAACAAAAATATTTAAAACAAGTGCAAGCTAGTAATGACCCTAATGACTTGCAAGAATATACTGTTTTTGATCAAGGTATTTATGGAAAACCATCCTCTGGATTAAGCAACGCTATTGGTATTTCTTTAAACAATGTTATTGAAGCTAAAGTTGCTCCGAAAGATCCAGACAGTGATGACGAAGACGAAAAAGTATCTATATTAAATAATTTAAATTTTAATAGTTCTTACAATATTGCGGCAGACAGCTTACGCTGGTCTCCTGTTAGTTTTTCTGCAGGAACTCGTTTACTTAAAGATAAATTATCTGTAAACCTAAGTGGTTCCTTCGATCCTTATAAGGTAATTGCCTCTTCAAATGGATCCCCTCTTAGAATTAATGAGTTTAATGACAACTTTTTAGGTTTGAGGTTAACAAATGCGAGTTTAACCGCAAATTATTCTATTTCTAGTGCAGATTTTAAAAAAGATGAAAAAGGAGCTAAGAAAAAAGAAAATACAGATCCTAATAATTCTCAAGATTTAATTGGTGCAGACATTAATCCAACAGATAGATTTGGGCAAAGAAATAATACTACAAATACAAGTGAAGAAGATAAAAACAAAACAGCAAAACTATACCAAGCAGAAATACCATGGTCTATTAATCTAGCATATTCAACAGGCTACAGAAACAATGGATTAGAAAGTGGTGATATTACGGTAAATAGTATTATGTTTAGTGGTAATCTAGAATTATCTCCAAAATGGAAAATGGGGTATTCTTCTGGTTATGACGTTAAAGGAGGTGCCTTTACCTTCTCTAGATTTAATTTTACAAGAGATTTAGATAGTTGGAATTTAAATTTTAATTGGGTTCCTTTTGGCACTAATTCTTCTTACACTTTTTTTATCGGTGTAAAATCTTCTATTTTATCCGATTTAAAATGGGATAAAAATAAACCACCAGATAGAAGACTCTTTTAATTATATAGTTTAGCAAAATAAATAAATAAGCAAATTATAACATGTTTAGTAGCCACTTTTCTACTAATAGCTTGATCCTCTAAAAAAGGTAGAGAAACAAGTATTGAAGTATTAAATAAAGAAACTCTATATATCTAAAAATGAAAAAAATAATCACAACAGTTAAAGCCCCTGAACCTATTGGCCCTTATAATCAGGCAGTATTAGCAGGAAACACATTATACACTTCTGGCCAAATTGCATTTAATCCAGAAACTGGAGAATTAGTTTTAGAAAATATACAGGCCGAAACAAGACAAGTAATGGAAAATTTGAAGCAGGTATTATTGGCTGCTGATATGACTTTTGAAAACGTAATTAAAACGTCTATATTTATTTCTGACATGCATAATTTTTCAGAAATTAATACTGTCTACGGAGCGTATTTTAATAATGAAACCGCACCCGCAAGAGAAACAGTAGAGGTTGCAAACTTACCTAAGTTTGTAAATGTTGAAATTAGCGCAATTGCCATGAAATAATTAGATACTTAAATTGCATAAAAAAACCTGATAGAATTAAATCTATCAGGTTTTTTATTGAATTTATTTTAAATCTATAAAGATGCAGAGTATTCTATTAAATCTACAATTTTAGTTGAATATCCAATTTCATTATCATACCAAGAAACGATCTTTACAAAGTTATCGTTTAATGCGATACCTGCATTAGCGTCAAATATAGAAGTACGAGTATCTCCAATAAAATCTTGAGAAACTACTAAATCTTCTGTATATCCTAATACACCTTTCATTGGTCCGCTTTCAGAGGCTGTTTTCATTGCCGCACAAATTTCTGCATATGTAGCTGGCTTTTCTAATTTCACTGTTAAATCTACAACAGAAACATCCATAGTAGGAACTCTAAAAGCCATACCTGTTAATTTACCGTTTAAAGCAGGAATTACTTTCCCTACAGCTTTTGCTGCTCCAGTAGAAGAAGGTATAATATTATGAATAGCAGAACGTCCGCCTCTCCAATCTTTCATAGAGGGTCCGTCTACCGTTTTTTGAGTTGCAGTTGCAGCATGTACAGTTGTCATTAACCCTTCAGAAATCCCCCAATTATCATTTAAAACTTTTGCAATAGGTGACAAACAGTTTGTTGTACAAGATGCGTTAGAAAAAATTTGTTGGTCTGCTTTTAATTCTGTGTTATTTACACCCATTACAAACATTGGTGTATGATCTTTAGATGGTGCAGATAAAACAACCTTTTTAGCACCTGCTAATAAGTGTTTTCCCGCAGTTTCTTCCGTTAAGAAAAAACCTGTAGATTCAATTACATAATCAGCACCTACTTCACTCCATTTTAAGTTTGCAGGATCTCTTTCCGCAGTAATTCTAATTTCATTTCCGTTCACAACTAACATACCGTTTTTTACTTCTACAGTTCCATCAAATTTTCCATGAACTGAGTCATATTTTAACATATATGCTAAATAATCTACATCTAATAAATCATTAATAGCTACTACTTGCACATTGTCTCTTGTTACTGATGATCTGAATGCTAATCTTCCAATTCTTCCAAATCCGTTAATCCCTACTTTTATCATATTCTAATCTTTATTTACTTATTTGTATTACGTTGTCATGATATCAGAAACTCTTAAAAGCTCTTGATTGATTGAATGACCTCCTTTTATTGCTTCTGAAATACTCGAACTAATTACTTCATTATCTTTCAAGCCTACCATTAAATTAGTTTTACCATCTAATAATAACTCAACAGACTTTACACCTAATCTACTTGCTAGTACCCTATCAAAACAAGAAGGGGAACCTCCTCTTTGCATATGACCTAAAATTGATACTCTAACATCATACTCTGGCAAGTTTTCCTCTACATACTTTGCTAGTTCGTATACATTCTTTCCTGATTTATCTCCTTCTGCTACCACTACAATACTAGACGATTTGCCTGTTCTTCTGCTCTTTTTAAGAGATTCTAACATTCTATCTAAGCCTAAATCTTCTTCGGGTATTAAAATCTCCTCTGCTCCTGCCCCTACTCCTGCATTTAATGCAATAAAACCAGCATCCCTTCCCATTACTTCAACAAAGAATAATCTATTGTGAGAAGATGCTGTATCTCTAATTTTATCTATTGCCTCTACAGCGGTATTTAAAGCCGTATCGTACCCAATTGTATGTGAGGTTCCAAAAATATCATTATCAATAGTCCCAGGAATCCCAATAATAGGAAATTCAAATTCTTCATTAAAAATAACTGCTCCGGTAAAAGAACCATCTCCACCAATAACAACAAGGGCTTCAATATCATTTTCTTTTAGATTTCCATATGCTTTTAATCTACCTTCTTTAGTTCTAAATTCTTTTGATCTTGCAGATTTCAAGATAGTACCACCTTTGTTAATAATATTATTAACATTTCTTGCAGTTAATTCTACAAAATCTCCTTCGATGAGACCTTCATATCCTCTATATATTCCCACACAACTTAAACTGTAATAAGCACATGCTCTAACCACAGATCTGATTGCTGCATTCATCCCTGGAGCATCTCCTCCAGAGGTCATGACTGCTATTTTTTTAATTTTCTTCATATTTTATATTGTAAAATTACTGCTTTTTAAGCATTTAAATAAAAAAATCTACGAAATCGTTTTAGCCTATTTACCCTTTATTTTAAAGGGTTTCTAAATAAGAATAATTAAATATCTTTCAATTTTTAATGAAATTTTTAAAAGAGACTTAAGTTCCTCTAAAGTAGTATTTATACTTTTAAGAAGTATACAATTTAATTACCACTATAATCTTCTAAAGCTTTTGTTCTCAGGGAATCTTTCTTTACTAATTCCTTTAAGTTTAATTGCTTTTTCTTCTTTAAACCAAGCTTTGTTAATAACCCATTTAATGTATTAAAATTCACTTGATAAGACAACCCTAAACCCTGTGTATACCCCTGATCTTCTGTAGTGTACTGAATTTCATTTTGTCTATTAAAAATAACACCTCTAAAAGTCCCTTCTGTATTTAGTAAAACCTCTACTTTTACTTCACCAATTACACTAGATTGAGTTTGCGTACCAATAGGAACACCTACTTTACCGTTAATAATTACATTATCACCTACTTTTGTACTTACAGATAAATCTACTTGATTGTCTGTATTTAATCGATCTAAATCACTATTATTTTGATCTTGTTGGTAATCCACATCCAACTGAAACTTACTGTCTGGGGTATTTAAAATACTAGAAAACGCAGATGAAATCGCGCTTGAAGCAGTATTTGCCAAGTTCGCCTTTGCATCAAAACCTAATTTATCAGGGTTTATAAAATTACCAAAAGCTAAAAGTGATATAAACTGTTTTGTTTTTTCATTTACATTATTATCATTTAAAATAAACTCCAGCTCGCTGGCAATTGTTGCCTCTACATTTGTTAATTGAATATCTAGTTCTTGCTTAGAATTAAATAAACCTCCAAAAATTCGTGTTACTAAATCCACTTCTATATTTCTATTAGAATTAAAATTCTCTAATAAAACACCAGGGTTTGCTTTTGCTTTATAAACAGCTGTTACATCTAAATTAGCGTTTGCAGGATTCCCATTCCAAGAAACGGTTCCTCCTTTTTGAATAATAAATGGTTTGTTTACAAAACCGCCATACTTAAAGTCATAAACTCCGCTATTCACAATATAATCACCAAACATATTAAATTTACCTCTGGTATTAATTTCTATTTGAAGGTTTCCAGCACCTCTTCCAGATAATTGACTTCCATAAATTTCATCAATTACAACTTGGGCTACAGCATCTTTTGTAACTTCTAAATCTATATTTAAAGTAAGTCCTTTTGAAGACTCCAAAGCAATTCCTTTTTGACGTTCTACTACGGTTTCGTTAGATTTAAAGTGAATAAGACCATAACTGTCAACTGTTTCAACATCTTTTAAAGGAACTACAAAAATAGTTCCTGGCATTGTTTTAGCATTAATATCTATTGTTAACCGATCTGTTAAACCAAAAATATCTGCAGAACCGTCTATAAAAGCAGTACCATAATACTGCGCCTCTTCTTTATTTTCTGTATCTAAAACCATTAAATTATCACTCTCTATCTTCAGGCTTAAAAACCATTGTTTAAAATTAAAGTGAGAAATATCTCCCTTTAAAATCCCTTTAGTATTATTTTTTATGTCTCTAAGTTTAAAATCTTCTAAAATAAAAGATTGTTCTAATAAAGTAATGACAGATTCTCCTTCAAAATCAAAGTTTATATTTAAATAAGGAAACTTTAAACCTGCATTATTAAGACGAAGTTCCCCGTCCATGTCTGGGTTACTTATAAAACCTCTTAATGTGAAGTTTCCTGATGCATCTCCCCTTAAAGAAGATAAAACATTTTTACCTAAGGGACTAAACGCATTTAATTTAAATTCTTCTAAGAAGACTTCTAAATCTATAATTGGTCTTTCTGTTGAAAAATCTAAAGTACCACTTGCCGCAATACTCTTTACATCTTTGCTTTCTATAAATAAATCTGTACTGTACTTTTTATAAGAATTTTCACCTTTTATATTCAGAAACAAATCTCCTTGATTATAGTTGTTTACTCCAAAATTTGCTATTTTAAGAGAACCCTCGGGTGCATAAACACCCTTTTTTTGAACAAAATCTAAAGAACCAGAAAGTACTCCTTTTAAAGCTAAACTATCTATTTTGGGTAAAAAACTCTGTAGCTTTACTTTTGTAAAATCAACTAAAAGAACCTTTTCTTCTGTTCCTTTTAAATTACCTATAAATTTAATTTTTTGCTCTCCTGAGACTAATTTAAATTGACTAAAATTAAACTCATTTGTTTTTAAATCAAATGTGATTTTATCTGTGTTTTTCTTATCTGGATTAATGTTCCAGTTATTTTCTTTAAAGATAAAGGATGATTTCTCAAAACCTAAAACAGATTTCCCTTCGGAATTAAAGGTGTAAAAAAAGTCTAGATTAAAATCTTCATTCTTTTTATTTCCTCCCTTAAAAATAGATTTAAAATACAAGGTATCGTTCTCTGTTCTATTTAAGAGGTTTAATTTAGATATGTTATAATACGCTGTCTTTACCTCATCCGCTGTTAAGGAGGTATTGTATAGTTTATTTTTATTATCTGTTCTTAAAGAAAGAACCTTTACCTCTGTACCAAAAGCATCTATTCTTGGTGAATTAAAACTTAATCGAAACAGGTCTTTATCTGCATTTATTTTTCCTTTTATTTTTGTTTTGTCGTCAATAAAAACCTTAGGAAAAAAAACATTTATAATTTGGTTGTAAACTGTAAAATTAAAATCTAAATATTGTTTGGGCTCCACCTTGTAAGGTTTATAATTAGTATAAATACTACCCAATGCATTCTGAGCTACTCGTGGTAATTCAGAAAATGAAAACTTCCCCCTTATAAAGCCTTGTGCAATATCCTTAGAGGCAACATCTATGATTTTTATACTATCCTTTATAGAGGATGTAACCGTAAACTCTTCAAAACGGTGCTCTTCTTTTTGATTTGTATACCGAACGTTTTTAAAATTTGCGATTCCAGTAATGTCGTCAAATGTATTTCCCGCTATATCTAATGCTATAAGTCCTTTAATTATAGCAGTGGTATCTCTTGTAAATAGATTAGTTTCTTTTAGGTTTAAGTAAGAAATATTAGATTTAAAATCGAACTTATGTATTTTAGTTGATAGATCTGCCAAACCATTAAATTTCATTTTTAAATTAGTATCATCAACTACTAAACTTCCATCAAACTTATTATTCTGATACTGACCATTCGCAATAATATTATGATAAGAATAATCATTAATATTAAGCTCAGAAACAGCACCCACAAATTTGGTGTTCATATTATTTATCTTAAAACCACTCCCATTTACAATCCCTTTTAAAGATACATTTCCAAAAATAGGGTTCTTCAAAAAGGAACCAATATTAAATTTAATAAACTGAATATCTCCTAAATAAGAAGCAGTTTCAGCCTCATCTCCATTATTAATTTCTAAATCTGAAACTACAGTACCTATTTGAGATTTCAAAGTTAATATAGCTTTCACTTTAGAAGGGGTTATATTTACTTTTCCTTTAATATCAAATTGACCAAGTTTTTCAAGTTCTGAAGGTAAATTTTTTCCCAATAGTTTAGGTGCTATATTTTTCAATTCTTTATACTTTGCGGTTAAAGTATTCAAGTCTCCATTAAAAACAAAACCTCTTTCTCTATTTACCGCATTTTTAAAACCTAAATTCCCATCTAATCTTATTCCTTTTTCTGTTGTAAGTTTTAAATTATTAAGATTAAAATTATTTAACTTCCCTTTCATTTTTCCTGAAAAAGAAATCACATCCCCTCCATTTAATTCACTGTAAAATTTTTTTAAATCGAGAACCTTTAAATTACTTTCTTTAAATTCTGCTTCTATTTGAACCTTATCATTAAAGTTAGATAAATCACCTCTAACATAAGTAAAAAAGATATTTGCACTTAAACGAGAGTTTTTAGTTTCTAATATAGTACTCTCAAAAGTCATAGCACTTTTAGTAAACTTATAATTGGTAGTTAAGCTAGTTACCTGCAAATCTTGGTTTGTCCTAAAGTATAGGCCTTTTGTATTTAAATTAACATCGGCACCAACGATGGCTAAATCTTGCACATTACCTCCAATATTAGTTGCAGAAAAATTTAATGGTTTTTCTTTATTATCATTACTTATTCTTAAATCTAAGTTCTGAATATATACGTTATTCGCTTTTAAAATAAACGGAAGATCTAAAGAGTCTTTTGGTATATCGCTGCGAAAACTTGCTGTAAAAACAGACATATTATTAGTTGTTTCTCCTTTATAAGTCTTAATAAAGTAAAAAGCATCCTCTATAGTAATAGCATCAAATAATAATTTATTATTAAAAACTTTTTTTACACTTATTAGAGAAGTACTTATTTTTTTCACAAAGATTAAAGTATCCTTATGATGGTCTTTAATTTGTACATCTTTTAAAGCGATGCTTCCTAAAAAAGAAAGGTTTACTTTTTCAATAGATAAATTTGTGCCATAGTCTTCGTTTATTTTATTAGTAGCATAAACGCCTAATTTTGTTTGCACAAAAGATGTAGAAAGTAAAAGACTAACTAGTAGCAGAAAAAGTGCAATGCACCCTAACCATTTTAATATTTTATTACCTATATTTTTAATGACGAACTGTTTTAGTATTATTCACAATATTTAAAGAAAAGTAATCAAAAATATTGCCAAATAATACAAATAACGTGCAATTTTAGTAAAGAATTAAATTTCTATTCTTAAAAAGGGAAAATCAACTTAAAATTATACTTAATTTTGCTAAAAAAGACTTTACAATAATTATGAAAAAAACCATTTATATTTTAGGAATAGAATCTTCTTGTGATGATACTAGCGCTTCTGTAATTTGCGACGGCAAAGTATTAAGTAATGTAGTTGCAAACCAAGAGGTGCATTCTAAATATGGTGGTGTGGTGCCAGAATTAGCTTCCAGGGCGCATCAACAAAACATAGTCCCAGTGGTTCAGCAAGCTTTAGAGCAAGCAAACATAACAAAAGAAAAACTAACTGCTATTGCCTTTACTAGAGGCCCAGGTTTAATGGGGTCTTTATTAGTAGGTACTTCTTTTGCAAAATCTTTAGCTTTGGGTTTAGAGATTCCGTTATTAGATGTAAACCACATGCAAGCACATGTTTTAGCACATTTTATAGAGGATGAAGGTAGTAAGATTCCGTCTTTTCCTTTCATTTGCCTCACTATTAGTGGTGGCCATACACAGATTGTAAAAGTTACAGATCATTTTAAAATGGAAATTTTAGGTGAAACTATAGATGATGCTGTTGGTGAAGCTTTTGATAAATCTGCAAAAATTTTAGGGTTATCTTATCCTGGTGGGCCTTTAATAGATAAGCATGCAAAATTAGGAAACCCCAAGGCCTTTCCTTTCACAAAACCAAAAGTGGGCGATTTAGATTTTAGCTTTAGTGGTTTAAAAACCGGTATTCTTTATTTTATACAGAAACAGCAAAGAATAAATTCAAATTTTATTGAAGAAAACTTGAATGACATTTGTGCGTCAATACAATATACCATCGTAGAAATTTTAATGGAAAAGTTAAAAAATGCTGTAAAGCACACAAATATTAAACATATTGCGATTGCAGGTGGTGTTTCTGCTAATTCTGAAATTAGAGCGCGCTTAAAATTAGCAGAAAAACATTTTGGTTGGACAACCTATATCCCTAAATTTGAATATACGACAGATAACGCAGCGATGATTGCAATTACGGGCTACTTAAAATATTTAAATAAAGAGTATGCCGATGTTTCTGTAACCGCAAAAGCACGCTTAAAAGTTACAGAATAAATTTTATTAACAACCTCTTTTTGATGAAAAACTTAAAAAACAGCCTCTTATTCAATGTTTCCTATTTCTTTCTATGGATCGGTTATTTTATTTTTGCCCGATTCTTTTTTCTCTTATTTTATTTTGAAAAAACAAAAGAATTAGAGTTTACCACAATCTTAAAGACCTTCTTATACGGAATCCAATTAGATACTTCGTTTAGCGCCTATCTCTGTATAATTCCTTTTTTATTAATTATTTTCTCAACATTTATAAACACTGTAATAATTGTAAAGATTATTAAATGGTATTCTTATCTATTACTAATTTTTATTACACTATTATTAGTTATTGACGCCAGTCTATATGAGGCCTGGGGCGTTCGCTTAGATACAACTGTACTTGCCTATATAGATACGCCCGAAGTTATGATTGCTTCAGTTTCTGCTTATCAGATGATTTCTGGAATTCTCTTTTGGTTCATAACCTCTTACATTTTTATCGTAATTTTTACAAAAATAATTAATAAAAATAGTAAAAAAATAAGCATTAAAAACTGGCTACAAATACCCTTATTATTGCTTCTAACTGTAGCACTTATCCTACCCATAAGAGGAGGTCTTCAAGAAATACCTGTAAATCAAAGTAATGTGTATTTTTCCAGCAAAATGTTTGCAAATCATGCTGCAGTAAATTTTATATGGAATTTTTCCAATACGGTTACACATAAAACAGGCAACAAAAATATTTATAAATTTTTTGATAATGAAACCACTAAAAGCATCATTCATAAAACCAGAGACAAACTGCTATTATCAACCTCAGATACTATCTTAAACACTAAAAAACCAAATGTAATTTTAATTATATGGGAAAGCCTAACAGCAAAGGTTGTAGGTGCTCTAGATGGTGAACCAAATGTTACTGTAAACTTAAACCGTTTGTCTAAAGAAGGAATTTTATTTACTAATTTCTATGGAAACGGAGACAGAACAGACAAAGGAATTCCTGCCATTTTAAGCGGCTACTACCCACCGCCAATAAAACGTATTATGCGAATGCCCAATAAAACGAGAAGCTTACCAATGTTACCTAAAAAGATGAACGCGTTAGGTTACAAAACATCCTTTTATTATGGTGGAGATTTAAATTTTGGCAATATGAATACATATTTAAGAAATGCCGAAATAAATGAAATTATAGACGGAAGTGAATTTGATAAAAAAGATTGGAACTCTAAATGGGGGGCTTTTGATGATGTTTTCATGAAAAGATTTGCAGACGATTTAACCGCAAAGCAAAATACTCCATTTTTTAAAATTGCACTAACATCGACGAGTCATGAACCTTATGAATTAAATGACACCTATAAATTTGGACAAGATTCTGAAGATAATTTATTTAGAAGTTCACATTCCTATACAGACAAAGTTATTGGAAAATTTATAGCTTTTGCAAAAAAGCAAGATTGGTATCGCAATACCTTAATTATAATCATGTCAGATCATGGGCATTCTTTACCTAAACACGAAGGAGCATACTTTTCTCCAAAGAAGTTTAGAATTCCGATGTTATGGTTAGGTGGCGCCTTATATAAAAAAGGAATAGAAATAGATAATATAACTAGCCAAGTAGATTTCTCGTACACTTTATTAGATTTATTAAATGGAGATAATTCTGAATTCAAATTCAGTAAGAACTTATTTAACAAATCAGAAAGCCAATATGCGCATTACACATTTAATAAGGGTTTTGGTACGCTTTCTAAAAACGGATTGTACTTGTTTGATTATGTAAGTAAAAAGCCAATTTTAAGATACGGTAAAGCTGCACACCATTTAGATTCTCTAGGAAAAGCAATTACCCAAAACTCATACCAAGATTTTTTAGATAGAAAATAGTCTTAAGTTATTGCTTATCAATATTACAGCTGCTTTTACACTTTTAATCTATTTCTAAAAACAAAAAAACTCCAACAAATAAATGTTAGAGTTTTCGTATATTTAAAATTCTAAAAGAATTACTCTTTTTTGAATTTTGCGTATTTAGTTTTAAACTTGTCGATACGTCCTGCAGCGTCAATAAGTTTAGATTTACCTGTGTAAAATGGGTGAGAAGTTCTAGAAATCTCTAATTTTACTAAAGGATACTCTACACCATCTACGTCTAAAGTTTCTTTTGTCTCTGCAGTAGAACGCGTTATAAATACATCTCCGTTAGACATGTCTTTAAAAGCCATCATTCTGTAATTTTCTGGATGAATTCCTTTTCTCATTTTATATATATTTAATACTTTAATGTTATGTTTGTCTAAGCAAAATTGGTAAAGTTTTACTTGGTATTCTAAATAGCTGTCTTTAACTATTTTGAGGATGCAAATTTAACCTTATTTTTTAATTTACAAATAAATAAATAGTTTTATTTGAATAAAAATCAAAATTAAGCTTCTTTTAGCTACTAAAACTTGTTTTGTGTGGTCTTTTTTTTGAATATTTACGTTCCAATACATTGAAATATAAACAAATAATGAAGAATTCTGCTATTTTAATCTCCGTTTTAGCCCTTTTATTTCTTACACTTTCTTGTGCAAACGATTATCAATTTTCTATAGAAAAACCAAATAAAGTAGTTATAAATGAATCTATTACCATAAAATTAATTGAGAAAAATAATAAAGCTGTAGACAAAATTCAATTTTATGTAAATGGGAAGGAAATTGCTAGCAATGGTAATCTTGTAAACATCAACACATCAGATTTAGGTGTTGGTAAACATGCTATTAATGCTTTAGCTTTTTATGACGGAAAAACGAAAAAAGAAAATGGATTTATAGAAGTTTTCGCAAAAAACAAACCAACTATTTACAAGTATAAAATTATCAATGAATACCCACATGACAGCAAAGCATATACGCAAGGCTTAGAATATTATAATGGATTCTTGTACGAAACTACTGGCCGTAGAGGACAATCTACTCTAAGAAAAGTAGCTATAAAGACAGGTGAAGTTTTACAAAAGGTGAACCTAGATAAAAAATACTTTGGAGAAGGAATGACCATTGTAAACAATAAAATTATTTGGTTAACTTGGGAAAACAAGAAAGGTTTTGTTTATGATTTAGAAACTTTTAAACAAGAAAAAGAGTTTTCTTATGACCAAAGTAAACAAGGTTGGGGTCTTACACATAGTGAAACAGAATTGATTAAATCTGACGGAACCAATAAAATTTGGTTTTTAGATAATGAAACTTTAAAAGAAAAACGTTCAATTCAAATATATACTAATGATCGCTCTGTGAATCACCTCAATGAATTAGAATTAGTGAATGGTAAAATATATGCAAATAAATATCAACAAAACACCATTGCTATTATTGATGCTGAAACAGGAATTATAGAAGGCTTAGGTGACTTAAGAGGGTTAGAAAAAGAAATGGCTAAGACACAGAAATTGGTTGCAAATGATGAGGTTTTAAATGGTATTGCATATGATGCTGAAAATAACAGATTATTTGTTACTGGAAAAAATTGGAGTAAATTGTTTGAAATAGAATTAATAAAACAATAATTGATAGAATTAAAAGTTCTACTTTTAAATCTATCAATTTTAAGGTTACGCATAGGCGAAGCCAAAAATAAACTTATGCGTTACTTTATTTCTTTTATTATCTGTATTACTCTCATCTCTATTAGCTCTTGTAGAAAAGATTTTTCTGCCATACCTAATTCCGGAAAACTAGCGTTTTCTAAAGACACTGTTTTTCTAGATACAATTTTTACCAATATTGGCTCTGCTACCTATAATTTAAAAGTATACAATAGAAGTCGTAATGCTATTACAATTCCGAGTATCCGATTAGAAAGGGGAGTAACATCAAACTACAGGTTAAATGTAGATGGTATTTCCGGACAGGAATTTAATGATATAGACATATTAGCTAAAGACAGTATTTTTGTTTTCATAGAAACAACTATTGACGTATCAAATCAACCAAATCCTTTATACTTAGATAAAATTTTATTCGATACCGGCAACAACCAACAAAAAGTAGATTTAGTTACTTTAGTAGAAGATGCAAATTTTATATTTCCCGCAAAAGAAGCTATTTCAATGAAAATAGATAGCCTTTCTTTAGACGGCAAACCCACAACAATTAAAGGACGGTTTTTAGAAGACACAGAACTTACTTTTACAAAAGAAAAACCAACTGTTATTTATGGTTATGCGGCTGTGCCCTCAAATAAGACACTAACTATTGAAGCAGGTGCAAAGATCTATTTTCATGATAACTCTGGCTTAATTATAGACAATAAGGCAACGTTAAAAGTAAACGGAACACTTTCTGAAAAAGTAATTTTTGAAGGAGATCGATTAGAAAATAATTTTAGTCAAATACCTGGACAATGGGGAACTATTTGGATGCGCGCTGGCAGTAAAGATAATGAGATAAAACATGCACAAATTAAAAACGGAATTATAGGAATCTTAATCGATAGTATTGGCTCTAACTCTGCCCCTACCTTAAGGCTTCAAAATACAGAGATTTATAATCATTCTAATTTTGGCATTTTAGCACGAGAAACAAAAATAGAAGCACACAATGTAGTTATAGGTTCTGCAGGACAGGCTTCTTTAGCAGCAACTGTTGGTGGAACATATAATTTTACACACAGTACTTTCGCAAATTACTGGAACAACGGCATTAGACAATCACCTGCGGTTTTAGTTAACAACTTCTTTGTTTACAATACAGAAGCTGGTGAAGAAATTATAGAAACTAGAGATTTAAATGCAGCCAATTTTACCAATTGTATTTTTGGGGGGAATAATAATATCGAGTTTTTAATTCACAAAGTTGAAGGCGGTGGTTTCTTTAATTATTCAGTAAAAAACTGCATGATAAAATTCATTGATTCTAACAACTCTTTTGATGGCGTTACTGAAGTAGATTTTGGAAACAACACCAATTATAGCGGTATTATTTTAAATGGAAATCTAAATTTTAGAGATACTCAAAAAAACGATTTTATTATCGGAACTCAAAGTGATGCCATTAACAAAGGAATTACAACCCCTTTTACCCTAGATATTTTAGGGGTTGAAAGAGCTTCAAATCCAGATATTGGTGGGTACCAACACATTACTTTTGAATAGAAAGAAGCAACCTCTAATTAGCTTCCTCTTCTTTCTTATCTTTGTACCGCTTGTAGGAAACCAGCCCTATTAGCAACCACAATGATCTAACCACCCAAGAGTTTACTTCAAACCCAAAAAGATCGTTTGTTGGCTTGTTTTCCACAAAGCTTACAACAATGGTTATTACCGCAAAAGCGACAATAAATAAGTTTAAATTTTTATTTCTCATCTTTATATACTTTACCGTTCTTCATTACAAAAATAACATTTTCCATGGTACTAATATTTTCTATTGGACTATCCTCTACTGCAATAATATCTGCATAAAACCCTTCTTTAATTTGCCCTATTTCATTTTCCATCTTTAACAGCATTGCATTTGTAATCGTTGCAGCCTGTATGGTTTCCATTGCTGGCATTCCTGCTTCTACCATAAAACCAAACTCTTTGCCATTATTACCGTGCTTAAAAACTCCTGCATCTGTGCCAAAGGCAATTCCAACACCTTTTTTGTAAGCTCTTGCAAACGTTCCTTGAATTTGAGGCCCTATAGCCAACGCTTTAGGTACTACAATATCCGGATAAAATCCTACAATCTTTGCTTTCTCTGCCACCTCTTTACCTGCTGTAATTGTTGGCACTAAATACGCATCGTATTTCTTCATTAGTTCCATCGTTCCATCACTCATATAAGTGCCGTGCTCTATTGTTTTTACACCACCAATTATGGCTCTTCGCATTCCCTCATCTCCGTGCGCGTGCGCAGCAACATACATTCCGTAATCTGTAGCCGTTTCACAAATAGCCTTTACCTCTTCCACTGTAAATTGCGGATTATCGCCAGACTTCGCAACACTTAAAACACCTCCAGTTGCAGTAATCTTAATCCAATCTGCACCATTCTTATAACGCTGTCTTACAGCCTTTTTTGCATCTTCGATAGAGTTTACCACCCCTTCTTTAGGTCCAGGATTACCTAATAAAGCTCTACTACTTCCGTTTGTTGGATCCGCATGACCACCTGTAGATGCCAAAGATTTCCCAGCAGTAAAAACTCTTGGCCCTATAATTTTAGCGGCGTTTATGGCATTTCTAACAGAAATATTAACACCCGAACCTCCTAAATCTCTTACCGTTGTAAAACCATTTAAAAGTGTAGTTTTAGCAAAACCAACCGAATTAAGAGCAACATCTGCTTCATTTAAAATATACTTATTTAATCTTGTATTTCGATCAAACTCTTTTTCTATATGCACATGAAAATCTATTAAACCAGGCATTACCACTTTATCTTTTAAATTAATGGTACTTGCAGCTGCGCTTTTAGGTAAAATATAACCATCCATTACCTTAAAAATTTTATTTTCTTTTACAACAATCGTTTTTTTAGAAGTTATTTTACCAGACTTTGTATCTATTAATTTTCCGCATAAAATATACGTGGTTTGTGCCGTTATATTATGTAATAGGAAAACTGCTATAAGCGTCAAAATTATTTTTTTCATATCAATAAATATATTTCATAAAGATATTACATTTTAAGAAACCTTCAATTAAAGTACTTGCCAAAAACAAAAAAATATTGCATTTTTGATACTGAAATAAAAAAAAATCATGGAAATTATTACCGATAACAATACTGAAGAAAAACGTTTTAAATATTTTGGGGCAGGGTTAGAGTTTGCTATTATTTATTTTAAAAACATCTTATTAACCATCATAACCATCGGTTTATACTATCCTTGGGCAAAGGTAGAATTGCTTAAATACCACTACCAATCTACAGCATTAGATAACAGTCGCTTTACATTTCACGCAACAGGAAAAGAAGTTTTTAAAGGTTTTATTAAAATCTATGCAATTCTTATTGCACTCTACGCCTTTTTAATATTTGCATCACAATCGCAAGATTTAAAGCTTATAACAACCGCTACCATTTTGTTTTATGTATTTTTATTGCTACTAATTCCGCTCGCAATTCACGGTTCTGTTCGATATAGGGCCTCTAGAAGCTCTTGGAAAGGTATTCATTTTAAATATTTAGGAGACAGAAAAGAATTGTTCTTATTATATCTAAAAGGACTCTTCTTTACAATTATTACATTTGGTATTTACGGTGCTTGGCTTCAAGTAGATCTTAGAAAATATGTACTTAGTAACTTACGTTTTGGAGATTTATCTTTTAAATTTAAAGGTTCTGGCGGAGAGTTATTTTGGATTACATTGAAATTTATCTTACTAATATATATTACATTAGGTATTTATGGTTTTTGGTACTATAAAAATATTATTAAATTTTATGCAGACAATTTAGAAATATCACAAGACGGAAAGCCTGTAAGTTTTAAATGCAACATTAAAACAGCAGACATTGTAGAGTTATTAGTCATTAATTTTTTCTTACTAATATTTACATTAGGGCTTGCAACACCTTGGATTACCGTTAGAACTTTTAAATTTATATTAAGATTTATAATAATTGAAGAAGGCTTAGATACCGAGCGCATACAGCAAGTGTCTTATGATGATTATGATGATGCAACTGGAGATGATTTTATGGATTTTTTAGATTTTGATGTACTGTAATTTATGAGTTATACGATTCTTTATTTTGATGGTACCTCTTCAAAAATGCACAAAGCATTATTGCAAATAACTGCGTTAAAATGGGCCATTACATTCTCAGAAGATGATGGTAGCTCTAAGATTATTTCTTGGGATACTGCCAATATAAAAAAAACAAATGTTTATACAGAAAAATTTGTATCCTTTAGTTACGGGAAATCGTATCCTTTTCAAAGAATAGAAAGCACAGATACCGCCCTTATTGAACACGTAAATGCTGCAAAAAATATTGATTTACATAAATTAGATGTCCTTTTACATACAAATAAAAGAAGTTCATTTTTATATTTACTAACTGCTATATTAGGCATCGCCATTGGCATGTATTTTTATGTAATTCCGACAGTAAGCACCCATTTTATTTCGAACCTAAACCATAAGAGTGTTGAAGGTTTTGGGAATTTTGTTTTTAAAGTTTTGTCTACTGATTTAGAAATAGATGCTGAAAAAACAAAAAAACTACAATACTTTGTAGATGCTATTCAAATAGAAAATACATTCCTCTTAGAAGTATATGTTGCAAAAAGTGAAGATATAAACGCTTTTGCACTTTCTGGAGGAAAGATTGTTGTCTATGATGCACTACTAGAAAAGATTGAAAATGAATCTCAATTACTCGCATTAATTGGTCATGAAATTTCTCATATAGAAAATAGGCATGTCTTAAAAAATGTAACTAGAAATTTATCAGGAGCACTTTTTATCTCTGTTTTATTTGGAGATATCAGTGGAATAAACACTGTACTTGCAGAAAATGCTCATTTATTCTCTCAACTTTCTTTTACAAGAAGTTTAGAAAAAGAGGCAGATATTTATGGTTTAAAGATAATGAAAGACAACAAGGTAAACTTGTATGGAATGTCTGAATTATTTGCGATTTTAAAAGAAGAAACTAAATTTGATGTGCCTACTTACTTAAGCAATCATCCCATGTTAAAAGATAGAATTGAGTACACACAAAAAATTGCAAAAGAACAAGGTACCATTTCAGAAAACACTCTTTTAAAAGAAAAATGGGATGCTTTAAAAACAACGTTAACTAATATAGATCTAAAAGATGAGTAAAAACATAATTATTACAGGAACCAGCAGAGGAATTGGATTTGAACTTGCTAAGCAATTTGCGAAAAATGGTCATCAAGTTTTAGCGTTATCTAGAAATACAGCACCTTTATCTGCAGTAAACCATAAAAACATTAAAGTATTATCTGTTGATATTTCCAACGCTGAAGATTTAAATAAAGTTACTGATTTTATAAAAAGTACTTGGAAAAAAGTAGATGTCTTAATTAATAACGCAGGCAAATTAATAAACAAACCGTTTACAGAAATCTCTTCGGAAGAATTTTTAGAAGTATATCAAGTAAATGTTTTTGGAGTTGCAGAAATTACAAAATTAACGATTCCGTTTTTACAAAAAGGAAGTCACGTAGTGACCATCAGTTCTATAGGCGGAATTCAAGGGAGCTTAAAATTTCCTGGTTTAGCTGCATATTCTTCAGCAAAAGGTGCTGTAATTACCTTATCAGAATTATTGGCAGAAGAATATAAAGAACAGCAAATTGCTTTTAATGTTTTGGCTTTAGGAGCGGTACAAACAGAAATGCTAGAAGAAGCTTTTCCTGGCTATCAGGCGCCTCTTTCTGCATCAGAAATGGCAGACTATATTTATAACTTCTCTTTAACCGGAAATAAATTTTACAACGGTAAAGTTTTGCAAGTTTCTTCTTCTAATCCATAAGCAATCAAATTTAAAAATTGACTTCAAGTTATAAAGATTTTGTTCCTTTAAAAGCAATTCCGTTTATGGAGTTTCTAATCAATGAACACAATTTTAATTTAAAAATAGTAAATAAGCGCGCCACAAAACATGGGGATTTCAGGAGTATGCCAGATGGTAAATTTCAAATAACCGTTAATAACAACCTCAACAAACATCAATTTCTATTAACGCTAGTGCATGAAATTGCGCATCATGTTACACATCAAAAATTTGGAAGAGTACAGCCACATGGAAAAGAATGGAAAGCTATTTTTCAACATTTAATGTTACCATTTTTAAATCCAGATATCTATCCGAAAGAAATACTACCCTATCTAGCGCAGTATTTAAAAAATGCGAAAGCAAGTACAGATGCAGATGTTAACTTATCTTTAGCTTTAAAAGGAAATATTGCAGAAACAGGGAAGAACTTTATTTTTGCCATTTCTGTTGGAAGTCTATTTATCTTTAAAGATACTATTTACAGAAGGGGAAATAAAAGAAGAACAAGATACGAATGTTTAAATATGGTTAACAAAAAAGTGTACTTATTTAATCAAAATGTAGAAGTAAAATCTTACGTGCATTAATTATCTTATACTCATAAAAAAGCTTCTTTTTAAGAACTTCTTTTAGATCAATCTCTTTTAATAAAAAGTGTATCTAATTCTAGTTCTTTTTGAAGCCAGCTTCTTAATTCTATTTCTCTAGGAACAATAATACTGTCAGAAAGTTGCATACTCCACCTAATAGTAACTAATGGAATCGTATCAATTTTAATAAAATCTTTAGAAGATAACACTCTGGCAAAACCAATTTCTTCGATTTCTCGATATCTTATTTTTGCATCTTTAGCAATTCTACTAAACGCAACTACTTTCTGGTTTGTATTTAAAGCATCTTGCTCTATTCTGTTATTTAAACTAGAAACTGTTTCTTGTAACTCTGTTATTTGCTTTTGCAAGCCCGCAACAATGTTTTTACTTTCTTGTAGTTCCGCTCTTTTATCTTTATAAGCAGTTGTAATTAGCTCAAAACTCTTTGTATCACTCCCTTTTATTTTTAATTTAAAGTCCTTTATTTTTGTATAATTAGTATTATTAGCTAACTGATTGTTCAAAATATTTTGTTCACCTTCCGTGACTTCATTAAAAAAACTAAACTTTATTTCTTTTTTATCTAAATCTAAATCTGGATCACCAATTAATTGAAAACTCTTAATTTCCTTTATTTCATTATTGACAAAATTATTAATTTGAGTTTTAATTTGACTCTTATTTAAAGCATTAATAAAAGTAAAAATTGCTGGAATCATAACCGCAACACCTACAATTGTAGCAATTGTAGAATATCTTTTTCTCTTGGCTACATTTGCATATTTATACATTGGAAAACCTAATAGCTTCATTACCAAAAATGTTGCTAACGCAATAAAAATTGTATTAATCATAAACAAATACATAGCTCCAATAAAATAAGAGAAATTACCTATTGCTAAACCATAACCTGCGGTACACAAGGGTGGCATTAAGGCTGTCGCTATTGCAACACCAAAAATCACAGAAGCAACTGTTCCTTTCTTCGTTCTTGCAACCATTAAAGCCAAACCACCAAAAAAAGCAATAAGTACATCACGAATATCTGGACTAACACGCCCTAGTAATTCTGAATTATCTTGGCTTAACGGAAAAAAGTAAAAGAATAAAAAAGAAGCGAATAAACTTAACCCAATCATGGTACCTAAGTTAATTAAAGACCTCTTAAATGTATTTAAATCGTTTAAAGCAAATGACATTCCAATTCCTAAAATTGGCCCCATTAAAGGAGAAATTAACATGGCTCCAATAACAACAGCAGTAGAGTTTGCATTCAAACCAATGGAGGCCACAAACACAGCAAAAATAAGAATCCAAGCAGTTGCACCTTTAAAAGAAATATCTGCTTTAATAGCCTCTATTGTTGCCTCATGATCGGTATCTTCTCTAAAATCAAAAAGCTCTAACAGGAATTTCTTAGCGGCCTCTAATAACCCCGTAACATTTATTTGAATGTTTTTATCAGTACTTTCTGTTGAACTATAAACTGGATCTTTTTTAACTTCTTCTTCCATTTTTAATTGTATTGAATTTGGGAAAGATACAACAAAAACTAATTTAGAAAACTTTATAAATATTACTGAAGATAAATTTTATCAATTTCTAATTTAAAATTTTCTGCAGTCTTGTTACCTATTAAAAAAGCGATTTCTTGAATACTTTTAGATGAAAGGTTACCAATAGACAACTTTCTTCCTCTAAATGCAGGGTACATTTCTGATAGCGTAACTTTAATCGTTTGCCACTCGCCATTCGTTTGAATACTTGATATAAAAGAGTGATAATCTGAGCTCTTATCTTTTACCCTAAACTGATACCTTTTACCATCTCCTTTAATCTTCAAAATAACTTCTTTAAAATCTGTGATTTCTAATAAAGGAAAACGATGTCTTAAAGATGAAAAACCACCATTATTCTCTAAAGATACGGTTCCATAGAATTCACCATGGCCATCTTTATTTATTATAAAATCGCCATTAGACCTTCCTCCCATGACAACATCATCTACTATTTTCCAGCTAGATAACTCTGAGTTTAAATTAAAATCAATAATTATTTGGGTTGCATCGCTCATAAAAAAGACTGAAATAAATAGTATATAAATTTTATTCATAATTTCAAAGTAAGTACGCAGTAAAAATATTTATTAAAAAGCTATTATACTGCTGAAATTATGTTAAAAAATAAAATTACACAAAAATATAGATTATTTGCATGTTGAAGTACTTGAAAATCATTTTATTTAGTAGTGAAAATAGCCACTCAAAAAAAATCTCATCTAAAAAAAATATTGAAATAAAAAAAGAGTTTGTAGAAAACTACAAACTCTTTTTACTTCTGTTGTGACCGGGCTGGGGCTCGAACCCAGGACCCTCTCCTTAAAAGGGAGATGCTCTACCAACTGAGCTACCAGGTCATTCTTTTCGCTTAGCGGGTGCAAATATATAGCTTATTTTAAGAAATCCAAACAATTTTTTATTTAGTTTCATTTAAATAAACATCTCTTACTTTTTTTAATAAATTTGAAGAATACACAAAACTTACAACAGCTTCATTATCAGTAGAAAATATATCTTTATTCGTCCCTTCCCAAGCTTTTACACCTTTGTTTAAAAAAACAATTTTTTCTCCAATTTCTATTACAGAATTCATATCATGTGTATTAATAACCGTGGTTATCTTAAATTCTTCTGTAATTTCTTGAATTAAATTATCTATTACAATAGCTGTTTGAGGATCTAAGCCAGAATTTGGTTCATCACAGAATAAATATTTCGGATTCATAACAATTGCTCTTGCTATAGCGACCCTCTTCTGCATTCCACCAGATAGCTCTGCAGGTAACTTTTTATTTGAATTCTCTAAATTAACACGCTTCAAAACAGTATTTACACGATCTAACATTTCAGATGGCTTTTTCTTTGTAAACATTTTTAAAGGAAACATTACATTCTCTTCAACTGTTTGGGAGTCAAACAAGGCACTTCCCTGAAAAACCATACCAATTTCTTGCCTCCATTGCATTTTCTCTTGTTCAGAAAAGGCTGTATTTATTCTTCCATCAAAAGAAATAGTTCCTTTTTCTGGAACATGAAGCCCTATTAATGATTTTAAAAAAACTGTTTTTCCAGAACCACTTTGACCAATGATAAGATTAGTTTTTCCTGCTAGAAAGGAAGTAGAAATGCCTTTTAAAACTTCAACACCATTAAATCCTTTGTGTAAATCTTTAACTTCTATCATATCTTAAGTTAATAACAATTGAGTTAGAATATAATTGGCAACTACAATTAAAATAGTTGTCCAAACAACAGCTTGTGTACTTGCCCTTCCTACTGCAATAGAACCACCTTTAACATAATAACCGTGATAAGATGGCACTGTAGCAATTATAAAAGAAAAAATAAGTGTTTTAGTTAAGGCATACACAATTAAAAATGGATCAAAATCTGTTTGCAATCCAATAATATAATCTGCACCAGTAAACAACCCAGATAACACACCTGCAACCCAACCCCCAAAAATTCCTAAGCACATCGCTAAAAGAATTAAAAACGGATAAAAGAATAGTGCTGCTATAATTTTAGGCAATACTAAAAGATTAAGAGAATTTATTCCCATAACTTCTAATGCGTCTATTTGCTCTGTAACTCTCATTGTACCCAAACTAGAAGTAATATAAGACCCAACTTTACCTGCTAAAATTATAGAACAAAAGGTTGGCGCAAACTCTAAAATAATAGATCTCTTTGCGGCAAAACCTATTAAAGAATCGGGAATAAAAGGGCTGTCTAAATTTAATGCAGTTTGAAGTGAAATTACACCGCCAATAAAGAAAGATATAAACATAATAATACCAAGAGACTTTATACCTAAATCTTCTATTTCTTTTAATAAGGCTTGATAAAAAATAAGGGATTTTTGGGGTTTTTTAAATACCCGACCTAACATTACAAAATATTTACCAACATGCTCTAAATACGTCATTCACACAAATTTTAAGCTAAAGTATTAAATAATCAGTAATTGAGTGTTAATTATCACACATCAAAATAAAAAATAATTACTTTTGATAAAACTTAAATTATTTTATAATAATGAAAAGAGCAATTTTCTACTTTTTCACTTCAATCCTTTTATTTTCTAATTGTAAATTTTCAGAAACACCTGTAAAAAAATCAAAATTGGTTATTGGTATTGTTATAGATCAAATGAGATATGACTATCTAACACGTTTTGCAGATAGATATGGTAAAGATGGTTTTAATAGAATATTAAAAAATGGTTTTTCGCTAGAAAATGCACATTATAACTTTATACCAACCTATACCGCAGTTGGTCATGCGTCTATTTACGCAGGAACATCACCTAATAATCATGGTATTATTTCTAATAATTGGTATGATAAAGTTTTAAAGAAAAGTATTTATTGTGTAGATGATGCTAATTACAAAACAATTGGAAATGAAGGAATTGTGGGGCAAAAATCTCCGCACAGACTATACACCACAACAGTTGCAGATCAGTTACAATTAGCACAAAATATGCAAGGTAAAACTATAGGAATTGCTATAAAAGACAGGTCTGCTATTTTACCTGTTGGGCATACAGCAAACGCAGCGTATTGGTATGATGCCGGAAATAAAAACCAATGGATTACGAGTTCTTTTTATATGGGAGAATTGCCAGATTGGGTAAAAGCATTCAATAGTAATAATAAAGCGGATGCATACTTAAACGAAACTTGGGAAACCTTGTATGATATAAATACCTACTCCCAAAGTAGAGCAGATAATAATATTTATGAAAATAATTTAAACGGACAAGAAAAACCTGTTTTCCCCAAAGACCTAAAAAAGTTAAGAGAACAGAACGATAATTTTAGTTTGATAAAGACAATCCCTGCAGGAAATACATACACCGTAGATTTTGCAAAAGCAGTTATCAAAGGTGAACAATTAGGGAAATCTGAGTTTACAGATTTTTTAGCAGTAAGCTTTTCTTCTACAGATTATGTTGGTCATAGATATGGTGTTGCATCCGTAGAGACGGAAGATACGTATCTGCGTTTAGATAAAGACTTAGCACATTTTTTTAATTTTCTTGATACTGAAGTAGGAAAAGAAAACTACACTTTATTTCTAACAGCAGATCACGCAGCAGTGCATGCTCCTTCATATTTACAATCTTTAAAAATTCCTGCACATTATATAAGTACTACAAAACTTAAAAAATTTCTTTCAAACATCACTCAAAAATATTTTAACTCAAAAGAACTAATAGAAAATGTGTCTAATTACCAAATTTTTCTAAATCAAGAAAAAATAGAAGCTTTGGGCTTTAATAAAAATACAGTTGCGCAAAGACTAGCAGATGAAGTTTTAAGTTTTGATAAAATATACAAAGCCGTAACAGCCGAAACTTTGCAGACAACCAACTTTACAGAGGGTATAATGCATTCTTTGCAACAAGGTTATAATCCTAAATTTTCTGGAGATGTTTTAATGATTCCTTATCCAGCGACTTTAAATTACAGTAGAAAAGGAACTAGCCACGGTTCTGGGTATTCTTATGACACACATGTTCCTGTGATTTTCTATGGAAATGGAATTAAAAAAGGTGCCTCAAAAAAAACATATAAAATTATAGACATTGCACCAACCATTTCTAATTTATTGAAAATTGAAGCCCCTAACGGTTCTTCAGGAAAGATAATTGAAGAAGTATTAAAAAAATAATTTTGAAGTTAAAGACCTTTCTATTTCTTGCAATATTAACGTTTAAAATCACTTATAACCAGGCTCAAATAAGTAATTTTAAAGAGAAGTTTGAACTACCAGAAAAGGTTAAAGAAACTTCTGGATTACTATTTTTAGATGGAAAAATAATAACTCATAATGATAGTGGTGACAATGCTAATTTATATGAAATAGATAGTTTATCGGGCACTATATTAAGAACTATTTCAATAGCTAACGCCACAAATATTGATTGGGAAGATTTGGCTGAAAATGATACCCATCTTTTTATTGCTGATATTGGGAACAATAATGGAAACAGGCAAGATTTAAAAATTTATACCATTCTAAAATCAGATTTTAAAAATAATAATTCTGTTTCTGCTGAAGTCATATCTTTCTCTTATGAAGATCAAGTAAGTTTTGTAAGTCAACCAAACAGTTCTAATTTTGATGCTGAAGGAATTGTTATTTATGAAGATGCTGTTTTAATTTTTACCAAAAATTGGGTAGATTTAAAAACAAACGTTTATAAAGTCCCTCTAACAGCAGGAAGCCATGTTGCTTCAAAAGTTAGCAATGCAAATGTGGAAGGATTAATAACTGGAGCCATATTCAGTGATAATAGTTTTTTCTTAACAGGTTACGAAACTTCTTTAACTCCTTTTTTAATTTATATTAGCTATAACAGAACGCCAGGTGAAGATATTTTCTTGTCTGGGTTTAATAAAATCTCTTTAAAAGATGAATTAGAACAAGGAAGCCAAGTAGAAGCAATTGCAAACATTGGTCTTACAGGAAAATATTACATATCAAGAGAAAATTTTAGCACAACTATATCTGGAATACCATTTACTTTTAAGCAGAAGTTATATGAATTTTATGACGAAACTGCCCCATTTTTATCAACAACTAAAAATGAACTAACACTTTTAAGTATTAGTCCGAATCCTACGATTCATAAAATAAAAATTAAAACAAGTTTGCCTTTTTCTAATATTGAAGTTTATAGTTCTTTAGGAATAAAAGTTGTAGTGCCTATTTTTCTAAATAAAAAAGAAATTGATATTTCGTCTCTTTCTAGTGGTGTATATTACCTAAAAATACAACTAAAAAACCGAAGCAGTAGTGTTACAAAAAAAGTAATTAAACTTTAAAACTAGAACTATTTTGGTGCCTAGAAATAGCCTTCTTGGAAAACATAATACCAATTAATAACGACACGAATACACCTATATAAATTCCCGATATAGAATTTATAAAAAGGAAAAAAACATAAGATCCGTGAAAGAATATCGCAAATAAAAGGCCTAATAAATTAAATTTCATTCTGTTATTACAAAACTTTGCTTTACCCATAAAATAACCCATAATAATGCCAAAAGTAGCATGTGCAAGAACCGCCGTAAATGCTCTCGTAAATCCTACTCTAAAACCATACTGAAAGGTATATAGAATATTCTCTAAAGCAGCAAGACCCATAGAAACCATTAAAGCATAAACAATACCATCGAAGGGCTCATTAAATTCTTTATTTTTTTGTGCATAAAATCTCACAATAATATATTTGGAGAACTCTTCAACAAGAGCCACTGTAAAAAATGCTTTTATAAATTGTTGAGAAACACTCTTTGCGTCTGCAATAGGTACTAGAAAAGATGCAATATACCCTTTGTAAAAGTTAAAATTATACTTACGGTTGCACCTAAGAAAAAGCTTATTGCTACTATTTTTATCAGTTCTTTCTCATATTTATCTTTAAAATAAATATATAGAATCACAACTGTTACAAGTGCAATCCCTAGAAACAATAAGATCATAATGCAAGGGTATAAAAGACCTGTCTTGCTTTACAAAGTAACTTTTAACTTTTTGGTAGAAAAACTTCTGCCATCATACAACGTGCACTTCCACCACCACAAGTTTCTATAGTTTCTAAAGAACTAGAAATAATTTTACAATGGTTGTTGATTTTTGCAAGTTGACTTTGTGTTAAAGATTCATGTGCAGCTTTGCTCATTACTAAAAATTGGGCGTCCTTCTCACCGCGAACTTGCAACATATTTCCTGCAAAACTATGCATTTGGGCTTCCGAAATATCAATTACCTGTTTACCATCTTCTTTTAAATGTTTTAATACATTTTTCTTTTCAGATTTATCATCTATTGAATCTAAGCAAATTACAGCGAACGTTTCTGCAACGCACATCATAACATTTGTATGATAAATTGCTGCTCTATCTCCTTTTACGGTTTGATTTGCCACAAAAACTATTGGAGTATATTCAAAATCCTCACAAAATTCAATAAATAAGTTTTCATCTGCTCTCTCAGACAAGGCACAATATGCTTTATTATTTACTCTATCTAAAATGATACTACCTGTACCCTCTAAAAATAAACCTTCATCTTCCGCAGATGTATAATCTACAACGTTTTCTATAATAAACTCACTTTTTTCTAATTCAGTTAGAATATCGTCTCTTCTTTCTAACCTTCGATTTTCTGCAAACATTGGGTATAAACCAACAGTTCCGTCAGCATGAAAAGAAATCCAATTGTTTGGAAAAATAGAATCTGGAGTATCAGATTCTTCTGTATCCGAAACAACTACAACATTTACACCAAAACTTTTTAATTTAAAAACAAACCCATCAAATTCTTCCTGAGCTTTTTTATTAATTTCAGCATTTTGTAAATCAATATCTTCTTGAAAATAATTATTTACGGCTGTTTGTTCATTCTTCCTAAAATTAATAGGACGAACCATTAATATGGTATTTGTAGTTTGATGCATGTTTTTTTAAATATACTGCAAATATAGATACATATTTAGGATAGTAAACTCATTTTCTTAAAAAAAACCGCTTCCTTTTTAGGAAACGGTTTTAAATATAAATTTAAAAAAATACAATATTAGAACAAGAATGCTAATACTTATTTAAGCAAAACATTAACTTGCTAGAAAACAAATAAGTAGCAATTTATCCTAGCTAAAGGTCAAATTATTTTTTCTAAAAAACTTATTCTCTTATCAAAGGCATTGTAGAACAACGCAATAAGCCCTCTTGTTTTGCTATTTCTGCATACGCAACCTCTTCTACTGTAAATCCATTTGAGCGCAGCCAAGTGTTTAAACGTGTAAAGTTTTTTTCTGAAATAATTACATCTTCAGATATAGAAAAAATATTACTATTCATATTGAACATTTCATCTTTATCAATTTCAAAAACATTCTCTTTTCCGAAGAAATTTAATAGCCATTCGTACTCCTTTTCAACTAAAAATCCATTTTTATGAAGTATCGCCTTGTCCTTTCCTATTGGCTGAAAACAACAGTCTAAATGCAACGCATTTTCTTTAGGGTTTGAATTATCTTTTCTTAACTCAAAAGATTTTACAGTTTTTTCTGGAAACAACTCTTGCAAAGCAATAACAGCGTCTATATTTGTACGTGCTGTAATATAATCTGAATAGTCTTCTCCTGAATAAGTTCCAACAAAAATGTAATCATTCCAGGGCATTACATCACCACCTTCAACATGACATTCTTCCGGTAACTCTATGATATTTTTTGAATCAATTTTAGAGATAACATGTTTAATAGCTGCTATCTCTTGATCTCTATCTGGTAAAATATTTGCTCTCACTAATTTGTCATCAATTACAAATGCAATGTCTCTAGAAAAAATCTGATTATAATTTTCAATAATTTCTGGCCTAAAAACTTCTACATTGTACTTTTCTAAAATTGAGGCAACCGCTTCCATTTCAATATCCATATCTTTTTCCTTAGGATATGTTCCTGCTACAACATGCTGTATACTTTTGGGATCATAACAATCTTGAACCTTTGGCACAGGTCCATTATTTTTTGCGATTCCTAAAACAACTGCTCTTAATCTAGAAGTTTCGTTTTTAATATTCAGTTTTAACATATATAAGTGATAAAAAAAGCTTCATGTAAAATGAAGCTTCTTGCTTGAGTACATATAATTATTTTAATTATCTTTTTTCAATTGACTTGAACGGTCTTAAATTTTCTCCTGTATAAATTTGACGTGGTCTTCCTATTGGTTCTTTATTTAAACGCATTTCTTTCCATTGTGCAATCCAACCTGGCAAACGACCTAAAGCAAACATAACCGTAAACATTTCTACAGGAATACCCATAGCTCTATATATAATTCCTGAATAGAAATCTACATTTGGATATAGTTTTCTATCTACAAAATAAGGATCGTTTAATGCTTCTTGCTCTAATCCTCTTGCTATTTCTAAAATAGGATCTTCTACACCTAAATCTTTTAACACTTCGTCTGCCGCCTTTTTGATAATAGTAGCTCTTGGATCAAAGTTTTTGTAAACTCTATGACCAAATCCCATTAATCTAAAAGGATCATTCTTGTCTTTAGCCTTAGCCATGTATTTCTTAGTGTCTCCTCCATCTTCCTTTATCGCTTCTAACATCTCTAAGACAGCTTGATTTGCACCACCATGTAATGGTCCCCAAAGCGCTGAGATTCCTGCTGATAAAGATGCAAATAATCCAGCATGGGATGAACCTGCAATTCTTACCGTAGAAGTAGAACAGTTTTGCTCATGATCTGCATGTAAGATTAATAATTTATCTAAGGCATCTTTTATAATAGGATTTATTATATATTCCTCATTTGGCTCTTCAAACATCATCTTCATGATGTTCTCTACATAACCTAAAGATTTAGAACCATAATTTAAAGGCAAACCAGATTTCTTACGCATTGTCCAAGCTACTAATACAGGAAATTTACCCATTATTTTCACAATAGCATTGTACATTTCTTCTTCTGAATTCACATTCACAGAAGACGGATTAAAAGCTGTTAAAGCACTTGTCAATGAAGATAAAATTCCCATAGGATGTGCTGTCTTCGGAAACGCTTCTAGTATTTTTCTAACATCATCATCTACAACAGATTTAGCCTTTATGTCTGCGTGAAACTTTTCCAATTCTTCTTTTGTTGGTAATTCTCCGAAAATTAAAGCATAAGCAACTTCTAAAAAATCTGCTTTCTCTGCCAATTCTTCAATAGAATAGCCTCTATATCTTAAAATTCCTTTTTCTCCATCTAAAAATGTTATACCGCTTTCACAAGAACCTGTGTTTTTGAAACCAGCATCGATAGTTATTACACCGTTTGTAGCAGTTCTTAACGATTTAATATCTATTGCAACTTCATTCTCTGTTCCTTTTACTAAAGGAAATTCATATGAATTTTCTCCTATTTGTAATTTAGCTATATCTGACATTTATAATGGTTTTGATCTATAATTCTTAATGGCACGAAGATACCAAATTTTGGAGCAATCCATAATTACTTCTAGTAGAATTTTAATATTTTAAAGTATTCTTAACTTATTAAGTTATTTAACAAAAAAAGCCTCTCAATAAAAATTGAGAGGCTTTTTAATTTCGAGGATTGAAATTAAATATTAAACGCTCTTTCTTTAGGGAAATAAGCAACATCACCTAACTCTTCTTCGATTCTTAATAATTGGTTGTACTTCGCCATTCTATCTGAACGAGATGCAGAACCAGTTTTTATTTGTCCACAATTTAAAGCAACTGCTAAATCGGCAATTGTATTATCTTCTGTTTCACCAGATCTATGAGACATTACAGATGTATAACCAGCATTTTTAGCCATATTTACAGCAGCGATAGTTTCTGTTAATGTACCAATTTGATTTACTTTAATTAAAATTGAATTTGCAATTCCGTTTTCTATTCCTCTCGATAAACGTTCTACATTAGTAACAAATAAATCATCACCAACTAATTGTACTTTATCTCCAATCTTTTCTGTTAAATATTTCCAACCGTCCCAATCGTTTTCATCCATACCATCTTCAATTGAAATAATAGGATATTTTTCAGATAACTCAGCTAAATAGTCTGCTTGTTCTTTAGAAGAACGCACTTTACCTGTTTCCCCTTCAAACTTAGAATAGTCATAATTACCATTCACATAAAATTCTGCAGCTGCACAATCTAAAGCAATCATAATATCATCTCCTAACGTATAACCAGCATTACCAACCGCCAAAGCAATAGTTTCTAATGCATCTTCAGTACCTCCTGCTAAATTTGGAGCAAAACCTCCTTCATCACCTACAGCAGTTGATAAATTTCTATCGTGTAATACTTTCTTAAGGTTATGAAAAATTTCAGAACCCATTTGCATTGCTTGAGAAAAGGTTTCAGCTTTAACTGGCATCACCATAAATTCTTGAAATGCAATAGGAGCGTCAGAATGAGAACCTCCATTAATAATATTCATCATTGGAACTGGCAATGTATTTGCTGAAACACCACCTACATATCTATATAAAGGCATGCCTAATTCATTTGCTGCGGCTTTAGCTACTGCTAAAGAAACACCCAAAATTGCGTTTGCCCCTAATTGAGATTTATTTGGAGTTCCGTCTAAATCAATCATTAATTGATCAATTGCGTTTTGTTCAAACACAGAAACACCTAATAACTCTGCTGAAATAATTTTATTAACGTTTTCTACAGCTTTTAAAACACCTTTACCCATGTAAGCTTTGCCTCCATCGCGTAATTCTACTGCCTCATGCTCTCCTGTCGAGGCACCAGATGGCACTGCTGCTCTACCTAAAATTCCATTTTCTGTAGTTACATCTACTTCTACTGTTGGGTTTCCTCTTGAATCAAAAATTTGACGTGCGTGAACGCTAATAATAATACTCATTATATATTGTATTTAATTAATTTAAAATCTAACACTGCTAAATTACAAAATGTATAAAGCATTTAATAATATGTCTTTCATTAATTACGAAAACGTTTGATGAAACTAATAAAAAAAACCCGCACAATAAATGTGCGGGTTTTTTTTTATTAGTTTACGTGTGTTAAGATTATACACGAGCTTTTTTCGATTCTTTAATACTTTCTATAAATTGATCAAATAAATACTCTGAATCATGCGGACCTGGGCTAGCCTCTGGATGATACTGAACAGAAAAAACCGATTTATTTTTCAACCGTATCCCAGCAACTGTATGATCATTTAGGTGAACATGTGTAATTTCAATATCCTTATTATTCTCTGTCTCCTCTTTATTAATTGCAAAACCATGATTCTGAGAAGTTATTTCACCCTTACCTGTTAGTAAATTTTTAACTGGATGGTTTATACCTCTGTGACCATTATGCATTTTATAAGTAGAAATACCGTTGGCTAAAGCAATTACTTGATGCCCCAGGCAAATACCAAATAAAGGCACATTGCTTTTAATAATTTCTTTTGCTAACTCTTGAGCATCAGTTAAAGGTTCAGGATCTCCAGGACCATTAGATATGAAATAACCATCAGGATTAAAAGCAGCTAATTCTGAAAACTTTGAATTATAAGGAAAAACCTTAATGTAAGCCCCTCTCTTCGTTAAATTTCTTAAAATATTCTTTTTGATACCAATATCCAAAGCAGCGATTCTTATAGGTGCATTCTCATCACCAATAAAATAAGCTTCTTTAGTTGATACTTTAGAAGCCAATTCTAAGCCTTCCATAGTAGGAACATTTGCCAATTGTTTCTTTAAACCCTCAATATTATCTAATTCCGTAGAAATGATGGCATTCATAGCACCATTATCCCTAATATAAGCAACCAATGCTCTTGTATCTACATCAGATATAGCTACAATATTATTTTTATCAAACCAGTCTTTCAAATTTCCGTTAGAGTCTACTCTAGAATGAGTAAAACTAAAGTTTCTACAAATTAGTCCAGAAATCTTAATACCATCTGATTCTACTTCATCATCATTAATACCATAATTACCTATATGTGCATTGGCTGTAACCATAATTTGGCCAAAATAAGAAGGATCTGTAAATATTTCCTGATACCCTGTCATACCGGTATTAAAACAAATTTCACCCATTGAAGTTCCTTCAATACCTACCGATTTCCCATAAAAGATAGTTCCGTCTGCTAATAAAACTAATGCTCTCTTTCTAGTTTGATATTTCATTGCTGTTTAATTGTGTTTGTTAAAACAAAAATAGAAATAAAGGCATAAACAGTAACGTATATACCTTTTTTTCTATTTTATTTCTTTTTATAAAATTTAAATATTTTAACTAAGTCTGAATCCTCTTTTAAGGAAATTTTGTGGGTCTTTATAATTCTCTTTACTTGGTTTGAATCTTCACCAAAACATCTTAAAAAAGACTTCTTACGTAATTTAAATTCCCTCATACCCTTTTCAGAATTAAAAAAATATTTGGTCTTTAATACATACTTATCGCTTTTGTAATTATTGGTAAAGGGATCTTTAACCCCTTTCCTTATTTCTTTAACCTGACTTTTTAAAACTTCCTTTCCTTTGCCAAAAGCTACCTGCTCATAATAATCATAACGATCATTATTTAAATATCTTTTAAAAATTTTATTATTTACCTTAACCTGTTTAATAGATTGTTTACCAAAAACAAAAACGGAATCTGGAGATGTTTTTGTCACAAAACTATCTTGACTTGTATCATAGTTTAGATTTGTTAACATATACTTTTTTCCTTTGCCCGAAATAATGGTTGCTATATTCTTCCAATTACTAAACAAGTAAACATCTCCTTTTACTTTTGGCTTGCTTACTGGTTTTAGCCATAAACCAGAATTATATATAGTTAATTCGCCAACAACATCTTTCCTAGTGTCTACATCCTCATCTTGCGCATAAGCACTAAACGAAATTATAGCCAAACCTAATAAAACAACTTTCCTCATATATATTTTAATTTTAAACTAATTTATAAAAAAAAGGGATAAACGTAAACGCTTATCCCTTTTTTTTATAAATTAAAAAATTTCCATTTCTATTTATTCTTCAGATTTCTCTTCAGCAACAGTTCCTTCTACTTGAACATCGTCAGCTTTCTTGCTTCTTCCTCTTCTTGTAGTTTTCTTTGTTTTTTTACTATTAGGATTATAGATTTCGTTATAATCAACTAATTCTACCATGGCCATAGGAGCATTATCCCCTTGACGATTTCCTAACTTTATAATACGAAGGTAACCTCCTGGTCTATCTGCAACTTTTACAGAAACTTCTTTAAACAATTCTGTAACCGCAAACTTATCGCGTAAATAAGAAAAAACAATACGTCTATTGTGAGTTGTATCAGATTTAGACTTCGTAATTAATGGCTCTGCAAATACTCTTAAAGCTTTTGCCTTTGCTACTGTTGTGTTAATACGCTTGTGCTCTATTAAAGAACAAGTCATATTAGCTAACATCGCCTTTCTATGCGAAGTTGTTCTTCCTAAATGATTGTGTTTTTTTCCGTGTCTCATGACCTTTGTTTATATTTCATCTTGCATCAACTCATTATGAGGCGCAAAATATGAAAAATTAATCTCTATCTAATTTGTACTTACTTAAATCCATACCAAAACTTAAACCTTTAACAATAACTAGTTCTTCTAGTTCCGTTAATGATTTCTTACCAAAGTTTCTAAATTTCATTAAATCACTTTTATTAAAAGAAACTAAATCTCCTAATGTATCCACCTCTGCAGCCTTTAAACAATTTAAAGCTCTAACAGATAAATCCATATCGATTAATCTAGTTTTTAATAATTGACGCATGTGCAATGATTCTTCATCATATGTCTCTGTCTGTGCAATTTCATCCGCTTCTAAAGTGATACGCTCATCAGAGAATAACATAAAGTGGTGAATTAAAATTTTAGCAGCCTCTGTTAATGCGTCTTTAGGATTAATTGATCCATCAGTATCTATATCGAAAACTAATTTTTCATAATCTGTTTTTTGTTCCACACGAAAATTTTCGATTGCATACTTTACATTCTTAATTGGCGTATAAATAGAATCCGTAAAGATTGTTCCTATTGCTGCAGAAGATTTCTTGTTTTCCTCAGCAGGCACAAACCCTCTACCTTTTTCTATTGTAATTTCTGCGTTTAATTTAACAGACTTATCCATATTACAGATTACTAAATCTGGATTCAATACTTGAAAACCAGAAATAAACTTCTGTAAGTCTCCAGCAGTAAACTGCTCTTGACCTGAAACTGATATTGATACAGTTTCTCTATCAGTATCCTCTATTTGTTTCTTAAAACGTACTTGTTTCAAGTTTAAAATAACTTCAGTAACATCTTCAACTATTCCAGGAACAGTAGAAAATTCATGCTCTACACCATCTACTCTTAGCGATGTAATTGCAAAACCTTCTAAGGAAGATAAAAGTACTCTTCTTAATGCGTTACCTACAGTTAAACCAAAACCTGGTTCCAAAGGTCTAAACTCAAATCTACCAGAAAAATCTGTAGATTCAATCATTATAACCTTATCCGGTTTTTGAAAATTTAAAATTGCCATATTTTCTTCGTTTTAATTGTCATTTAGTTGCGCGGTAAATAGATCTGAAGAAATACATACATACCCTTTGGCTAAATTTCAATGAAATTAATTTATTACTTAGAATATAATTCTACGATTAATTGCTCTTTAATGTTTTCTGGTATTTGTAACCTAGCAGGTACCTTAACAAAAGTTCCTTCTTTTTTATCAGAATTCCAAGTTAACCATTCAAAAACAGCACTACTTGAAGCTAAAGCATCCTCAATAGCACTTAAAGATTTAGACTTTTCTCTTACGGCAACAACGTCACCTTCTTTCAATCTATAAGATGGTACGTTTACTAATTCTCCATTCACTGTAATGTGTCTGTGAGAAACTAACTGACGTGCTCCACTTCTAGATTTAGAAACTCCCATTCTATACACTACGTTATCTAAACGAGATTCACATAATTGTAATAAGATTTCACCAGTAATCCCTTGAGAAGACGATGCATCTTTAAATAAGTTTCTAAACTGACGCTCTAATATACCATAGGTATATTTCGCTTTTTGCTTCTCCATTAATTGAGTAGCATATTCAGATTTCTTTCCTCTTCTTCTTGCATTTCCATGCTGTCCTGGAGGGTAATTTCTTTTTTCGAAGTTTTTATCTTCTCCGAAAATTGCCTCGCCAAATTTACGAGCAATTTTAGTTTTTGGTCCTGTATATCTTGCCATTTCGTGTTTGTTTAATTAGGGATTATGAATTAAGGCTAATCCTTCGATAATCTAATTCCTAATTGGTTAAAATATTTAATTATACTCTTCTTCTCTTTGGAGGGCGACAACCGTTATGAGGGATTGGTGTAACATCAATAATTTCTGTTACTTCGATACCCGCATTATGAATTGATCTAATAGCAGATTCTCTACCATTACCAGGTCCTTTTACATACACTTTAACTTTACGTAAACCTGCCTCTTTTGCAACGTTTGAACAATCTTCTGCTGCTAATTGAGCTGCATATGGAGTATTCTTTTTAGAACCTCTAAAACCCATTTTACCTGCAGATGACCATGAAATAACGTCACCTTTTTTATTTGTTAAAGAAATAATGATGTTGTTAAAAGATGCAGTTACATGCGCTTCTCCAACAGCTTCAATTATTACTTTACGTTTTTTTGAACTTGCTTTTGCCATAATTATTCAGTTTTAGTAATTTAGTTTTCTAATAGATAGTTTACAAACTATTATTAAATCTTTATTACTTGTCTAACTTTATTTTTTCTTGTTAGCTACAGTTTTTCTCTTACCTTTTCTTGTACGAGAGTTGTTCTTAGTTCTTTGTCCTCTTAAAGGAAGGCCAAGTCTATGACGTATTCCTCTTTGACAACCGATATCCATCAAACGTTTGATGTTTATCTGAACTTCTGAACGTAATTCTCCTTCAATTGTAAAAGATCCAACTTGTTCTCTAATTGCTGCGATTTGATCATCCGTCCAATCTTGAACTTTGATACTTTCGTCTACTTTTGCTTCCGCTAAAACTTTTTTAGCTCTGCTGCTTCCAATACCGAAGATGTAAGTTAAAGCAATAACCCCTCTTTTGTTTTTTGGAATATCAATACCTGCTATTCTTGCCATTACCCTTGTCTTTGTTTAAATCTAGGATTTTGTTTATTAATCACGTATAATCTACCTTTCCTGCGCACTATCTTGCAGTCGGCACTTCTCTTTTTAACTGATGCTCTAACTTTCATCTGTTTCGTTTTGTTTTTAGTATCTGTAAGTAATTCTTGCTTTTGATAAATCATACGGACTCATCTCTAATTTCACCTTGTCTCCTGGTAAAAGTTTAATATAATGCATACGCATTTTACCTGAGATATGAGCCGTTACAATATGTCCATTTTCTAATTCCACACGAAACATGGCATTTGACAATGCTTCTGTAATCGTCCCGTCTTGTTGAATTGCTGATTGCTTAGCCATATTATTGTTTATTCGATTTTCTATTGCTATTACCCGGTTTCATTAAACCATCATAATGATTATTTAATAAGTACGAGTTAATTTGCTGTATTGTATCGATTGCCACCCCAACCATAATAATTAAAGATGTACCACCATAAAACATTGACCATCCTTGTTGTACTCCAAACTGAACTACAATTGCTGGTAAGATTGACAATCCTGCTAAAAATAACGATCCTGGGAAAGTGATTCTCGACAAAACACTATCTAATCTATCTGCAGTGTCTTTACCTGGTCTAATTCCAGGAATAAAACCACCACTTCTTTTTAAATCCTCGGCCATCTTATTCGTTGGAATAGTAATCGCCGTATAGAAATAACTAAAGATGATAATCAATACTGCAAATATAACATTATACTGCCAACCATTAGGGTCTGTTAATCCTACCAAGATAGGGAACTTTTGACCTAAAGCTAAAGGTAAAAACATAATAGCTTGAGCAAATATAATTGGCATAACACCCGCCGCATTTAATTTCAATGGAATATAATCCCTTGAACCTGCAACATTTTGTGTGCTACCCGCAACAGTTCTCCTTGCATATTGCACTGCGATCTTACGAACAGCAGTAACCAATAAAACAGTCAGTAAAATTACAACAAACCAAACAATAATTTCAATTAATACCATCATTAAACCACCTGCACCCGCATTCTCTGTTTTCGAAACAAATTCTTGCAAAAATGCTGCTGGAAAATTAGCAATAATACCTACCGTAATTAATAATGAAATTCCATTACCAATTCCTTTGTCTGTAATACGCTCTCCTAACCACATTGCAAAAATTGTACCTGCAGTTAAAATGATAATAGAAGAAATCCAGAAAGTAATACCACTAACTAAAAAAGCTTCAGGTGGTAAATTAAACTGAGTTTTAATAGCTGTAATATAAGTTGGTGCTTGAACCAAAGTAATAACTATTGTTAACCATCTCGTAATTTGTGTAATCTTTTTCCTTCCACTTTCTCCATCCTTTTGTAGTTTTTGCAAATAAGGAACCGCAATTCCCATCAACTGAACTACAATAGATGCAGAAATATAAGGCATTATACCAAGAGCCATTACTGACGCTCTAGCAAATGCTCCTCCCGTAAATGCATTCAATAATCCTAAAAGACCTCCCGAAGTACTTTCCTTTAATGCCGATAACTGTAATGGATCTATTCCAGGTAATGGAACAGCCGCCATAAAACGGTATACCGCAATTAAACCGATAGTAAGAAGAATTTTGTTCTTTAATTCTTCAATCTTGAAAATATCTTTTAACGTATTAATAAACTTCATGCTTTACGTTTTGTTTATAAAGAAACAACCTCACCTCCAGCTGCTTCGATAGCGGCTTTTGCTGTTGCTGTGTATTTATGTACAGTAATGTTTAATTTAGCTTTTAACTCTCCATTTCCTAAAATTTTAACTAGGTCATTTTTCCCAGCTAATCTGTTAGCAACTAGAATATCTAAATTTACTGTATCTGTTATTTTTCCACTATCAACTAAAGACTGTAACTTATCTAAATTGATACCTTGATACTCTTTACGATTGATGTTTGTGAAACCAAATTTAGGTACACGTCTTTGAAGTGGCATTTGCCCTCCTTCAAAACCAATCTTTTTAGAATAACCAGAACGAGATTTCTGTCCATTGTGACCTCTTGTAGCGGTACCACCTTTTCCAGATCCTTCACCTCTTGCAATTCTTTTTCCTTTTTTAATGGAACCTACTGCTGGTGTTAAATTATGTAAACTCATGTTTTTATAAATCTTATTTAATTTCCTCGAAAGAAACTAAGTGTTTAACTGTGTTCACCATACCTACAATTGAAGGAGTTGCCTCATGTTCAACTGTCTGGTGCATTTTACGTAAACCTAATGCTTCTAAAGTTCTTTTTTGACTCTGAAGACGCCCGATTTGACTTTTTACTTGTGTAACTTTTATTCTTGCCATCGTTCTTAGATTTATCCGTTAAATACTTGTTCTAAAGAGACTCCTCTTTGTTTAGCAATTGAAGCTGCACTTCGTAATTGTAATAATGCATTAAAAGTTGCCTTTACTGCATTATGAGGATTAGAAGATCCTTGAGATTTTGATAACACATCATGTACCCCAACAGATTCTAATACCATACGCACTGCACCACCAGCAATTACACCTGTACCAGCAGAGGCAGGTTTGATAAAGATTTTCGCTCCACCAAATTTACCTTTTTGCTCGTGAGGTAATGTACCGTTTAAAATAGGTATTCTCACTAAATTTTTCTTTGCATCTTCAATTGCTTTTGCAATTGCTGATGCAACATCTTTAGACTTCCCTAATCCGTGTCCAACAACACCGTTACCATCACCAACCACTACAATAGCAGAGAAACCAAATGCTCTACCACCTTTAGTTACTTTTGTAACACGTTGTACACCTACTAACTTATCTACAAGCTCTAACCCACTTGGCTTAACTCTTTCTACGTTTTTATAACCTTGCATAATTTCTTAAAATTTTAAACCAGATTCCCTTGCAGCCTCTGCTAATACTTTAACTCTACCATGGTATAAATAACCATTTCTATCGAAAGCAACTTTTTCTAAACCAGCTTTAGTAGCTATTTCTGCAATTGCTTTACCAACTGCTGCTGCTGCTTCTAATTTAGAACTTGCCTTTATTCCTTTATCTCTTGATGATGCTGAAGCTAATGTTACTCCGTTTACATCGTCAACTATTTGAGCGTAAATTTCTTTATTACTTCTAAAAACCGATAATCTTGGTTTTGTAGCAGTACCAGAAATAATTTTTCTAATTCTACGCTTTATTCTAGTTCTTCTTTGTAGCTTTGATAATGCCATAATACTTATATATTATGCAGATTTACCTGCTTTTCTTCTTAATATTTCACCAACAAACTTTACACCTTTACCTTTATAAGGCTCTGGAGCTCTGAAAGAACGAATCTTTGCAGCAATTTGACCAACTAATTGTTTGTCAAACGAAGATAATTTAATGATTGGGTTTTTCCCTTTCTCAGATACTGTCTCAATTTTAACTTCTGGAGCCAATTCTAAAACAATATTATGAGAGAAACCTAAAGCTAAATCTAATTTCTGTCCTTGATTAGATGCTCTATAACCAACACCAACCAATTCTAAATCTTTCGTCCAACCTTTACTTACACCTTCAATCATATTATTGATTAAAGCTCTCATTAAACCATGTTGTGCTTTATGGTCTTTGCTTTCCGATGTTCTATCTAAAGTGATAATACCATCTTCAATTTTTACAGTAATACCGTTTGAAATAGTCTGAGATAACTCTCCTAACTTTCCTTTAACCGTAATTACGTTGTCTACTATGTTTACATCTACACCTTGTGAAATGCTAACGGGATTTTTTCCTATTCTACTCATTTCTTAAGATTTAATAAACGTAACATAAAACTTCTCCTCCAACATTCTCTTGACGTGCTTTTTTATTTGTCATTACACCTTTAGATGTAGAAACAATAGCAATTCCAAGTCCGTTCAATACTCTTGGCATCTCTGTAGAGCCAACATATTTACGTAAACCTGGTGTACTGATACGTTGAATTTTTCTGATTACTGACTCTTTTGTTTCCTTGTCATACTTTAACGCGATCTTCACTGTCCCTTGAACTTTATCGTCATTGAACTGATAACTTAAAATAAAACCTTGATCAAACAAAATCTTAGTCATCTCCTTCTTCAAGTTTGAAGCTGGAATTTCCACTACTCTGTGCCCTGCTGCGATTGCATTTCTTACTCTCGTAAGAAAATCCGCGATTGGATCTGTATACATATTTATTTATATTGCGATTACGGTTTTCAAATACCTCTATTTCTACTACAGATTTCTCTGTGATACCTGAACCTATAATCAGTTAAAATTCTTTTACTCAAAAAAATAGAGCGCGCAAATATACACAATCTATTTTAGTTTTTAAGCTTTAAATAAGTTTTCTACCAACTTGCTTTCTTAACTCCTGGTATCAAACCTTGATTTGCCATTTCACGAAACGTAACACGTGACAAACCGAACTGACGCATATATCCTTTTGGACGTCCAGTTAATTTACATCTGTTGTGCAATCTCACTGGTGATGCATTTTTAGGCAACCTTTGCAAAGCATCATAATCTCCAGCTTCTTTCAAAGCTTTCCTTTTTTCAGCATATTTTGCAACAGTGCGTTCTCTCTTGCGCTCACGCGCTTTCATTGATTCTTTAGCCATGTCTTAATTTTTTTTGAATGGTAAACCTAATTCTCCCAATAATGACTTTGCTTCCTTATCGGTAGCTGCAGATGTTACAAATGTAATATCCATACCGTTAATTTTTTTAACCTGGTCTATATTGATCTCTGGGTAAATGATTTGTTCAGTAATACCTAAATTGTAATTACCTCTTCCATCAAATCCATTAGCTTTTATACCGTTAAAGTCTCTTACACGTGGTAAAGAAGCTGTAACTAATCTATCTAAAAACTCATACATTTTATCACCTCTTAACGTAACCTTTACACCAATTGGCATACCCTTACGTAATTTAAATGATGCAACATCTTTCTTAGACATTGTAGATATCGCCTTTTGACCAGTAATAGTCGTCAATTCTTCTAAAGCATAATCTATTAATTTCTTATCTGCAATTGCAGCACCAACACCCTTAGAAACAACTATCTTTTCTAATTTAGGAACTTGCATTACATTCTTATAACTGAATTCTTCAGTAAGAGCCTTCACAACTCTTTCTTTGTATTCTGATTTTAATCTTGGTACGTAACTCATGATTATTCTTATTTTTTAGTTTTTTTAGAGATTCTAGTCTTCGTATCTCCATCAACCTGATAACCTACTCTTACAGCAACACCACCTTCAACTAACATAACATTAGAGATATGTAATGATGCTTCTTTCTTTACAATACCACCTTGAGGACTTTGAGCGCTTGGTTTAGTGTGCTTAGAAACTAAGTTAACACCTTCTACTAAGACTCTATCTTTATCCTTGATAATCTGTAAAACTTTACCTTCCGATCCTCTATGGTCTCCTGCAATTACTTTTACAGTATCACCAGTTTTAATTTTAAACTTCTTCATTTTATTATAATGTTAAAGCACTTCTGGTGCTAATGATACTATTTTCATGAATTGTTTCTCACGAAGCTCACGAGCTACAGGACCAAATACACGTGTTCCTCTCATCTCCTCTGTAGGATTTAAAAGTACACAAGCATTGTCATCAAATCTGATATATGACCCATCTTTACGTCTCACTTCTTTCTTCGTTCTTACAACAACTGCTCTAGATACTTGACCTTTCTTAACAGCGCCGTTAGGAGTTGCAGATTTAACCGATACTACAATCTTGTCTCCAATGCTTGCATATCGTTTTCTAGTTCCTCCCAAAACTCTAATTACTAAAACTTCTTTAGCTCCAGTGTTATCTGCTACTTTTAATCTTGATTCTGTCTGTAACATATTATTTAGCTCTTTCTAGGATTTCTACTAATCTCCAACGTTTAGATTTACTCATAGGTCTTGTTTCCATGATCCTAACAGTATCTCCTTCGTTGCAATCATTCTTTTCGTCGTGTGCAACGTACTTCTTAGTCTTTAATACGAACTTTCCGTACATTGGGTGCTTTACTCTTTTAGTTTCTGCAACAACTATAGATTTCTCCATTTTGCTACTTGAAACCACACCAATTCTCTCTTTTCTAAGATTTCTTTTTTCCATCTTTAAAACTGACTATAGAATTATTGTAATTCTCTTTTTGTTAATTCTGTTGCAATTCTTGCTACAGTTCTTCTTAAACTTCTCAACTGCAATGGATTCTCCAAAGGAGTTATCGCATGAGCCATTTTAAGATCGGTATAATTCTTTTGCAACGCTCCAAGCTTTTCATTAAGATCTGCTATAGATAATTCTTTTACTTCTGATTGTTTCATTCTATTTCGAATTAAGCGTTAATATCAAAGTCTCTTGCTACTACAAACTTCGTTCTTACTGGAAGTTTCTGTGCAGCTAAACGTAAAGCTTCTTTTGCAACATCTATTGGTACACCACCAATTTCAAACAAAATTCTACCTGGCTTAATAACTGCAACGAAATGATCTGGTGCACCTTTACCCTTACCCATACGAACCTCTAAAGGTTTTTTGGTAATAGGTTTGTCTGGAAAAACTTTAATCCATAACTGACCTTCTCTTTTCATATGACGAGTTGCCGCGATACGAGCTGCTTCAATTTGACGTGAAGTTAATAAGTTCTGATCTATCGATTTGATACCAAACATTCCATTAGAAAGTTGATTACCTCTACCCGAAATACCAGTCATATTTCCTTTCGCCTTCTGTACCTTACGGTATTTTACTCTTTTTGGCTGTAACATTTTTAATTTCTAATTTTAAAAATTATTTTCTTCTACGAGGTTGCGGTCTTTTCCCTCTATCTCCACCACCTTTATTACCACCTGCTTGCTTTTTAGACAACCCAACTAATGGTGATAATTCTCTTTTACCATATACCTCACCTTTCATAATCCATACCTTAATTCCTAGTCTTCCATAGGTAGTATGAGCTTCAACAAGTGAATAATCAATATCTGCTCTGAACGTAGAAAGAGGAATTCTTCCTTCTTTAAAATGCTCTGAACGTGCCATCTCTGCACCATTTAAACGACCTGAAATCTGAATTTTAATTCCTTCAGCATTCATTCTCATAGTAGCTTGAATAGCCATTTTGATAGCTCTTTTATAAGAAATTCTATTTTCAATTTGACGTGCAACACTTACTGCAACTAATTTAGAATCCAATTCTGGTCGCTTAATCTCAAAAATATTAATTTGAACTTCTTTTTCTGTGATCTTCTTAAGCTCTTCTTTTAACTTGTCTACCTCTGTTCCACCTTTCCCAATAATAATACCAGGTCTTGCAGTAGTGATAGTAACGGTTACAAGTTTTAAAGTACGCTCTATGATTACACGAGAAACACTTGCCTTAGATAAACGAGCATTTACATACTCTCTTATCTTATAATCTTCTGCAATTTTATCTCCGTAGTCATTACCACCATACCAGTTAGATTCCCAACCTCTGATGATTCCTAAACGATTTCCTATTGGATTTGTTTTTTGTCCCATTTCTACTTTGATTGATTACTTAAATTTTTAGCACCTAACTCTAAAGTAACGTGATTAGAACGCTTACGAATTCTATGAGCACGCCCTTGTGGAGCTGGTCTTAATCTTTTTAACATTCCTGCGCTGTCTACACAAATAGTCTTCACAAATAAACCAGCCTCTTCAATTGCTGCATCTGCATTCTTAGCTTGCCAGTTTGCAATAGCAGACAATAACAATTTTTCTAAGTTTATAGATGCCTCTTTAGGACTGAATTTTAAAATTTGTAAAGCTTTTTCAACCTCTACTCCTCTTACTTGATCCGCTACTAAACGCATTTTTCTTGGTGACGTAGGACAGTTAGTAAGCTTTGCAAAAGCACGGTGCTTTCTAGCCTCTTTTAACTGATCTGCCATATTTTTTTTACGAACTCCCATAGCCTATTTTTTTCCTTTGTTTTTTGCACCTGCATGTCCTCTAAAAGAACGTGTTGGTGAAAATTCGCCTAATTTGTGACCTACCATGTTTTCTGTAACGAATACTGGTACAAACTGACGGCCATTATGAACAGCGATAGTTTGACCAACGAAATCTGGAGTAATCATACTTGCTCTAGACCAAGTTTTGATTACTGTTTTATTTCCAGCTTCTACATTAGCTAACACTTTTTTCTCTAATTTATAGTGAACGAAAGGTCCTTTTTTTAATGATCTTGCCATAATTTATTATTTCTTTCTACGTTCTAAAATATACTTATTACTAGCTTTGGTTTTAGACCTTGTCTTAAATCCTTTTGCAGGAATACCATTTCTAGATCTTGGATGACCTCCAGAAGCACGTCCTTCACCACCACCCATTGGGTGATCCACAGGATTCATTCTTACTGCATTCACTCTTGGTCTTCTACCTAACCATCTAGATCTACCAGCTTTACCAGAAACTAGTAATTGGTGATCTGAGTTAGATACTACTCCAATTGTTGCCATACATGTTAACAAGACATATCTCGTCTCACCAGAAGGTAACTTTACAGTTGCATACTTACTCTCCTTTGCTAATAATTGTGCAAAAGAACCAGCTGAACGTGCCATAACAGCACCTTGACCTGGACGTAATTCAATACATGAGATTGTAGATCCTAAAGGTATTTCACTTAAAAGCATTCCATTTCCAATTTCTGGCTTTACACCTTCTCCTGAAACAATTACCTGACCTACTTTTAAACCGTTTTGTGCTATCACATAACGCTTTTCTCCATCAGCATAACTAAGTAAAGCGATAAACGCAGTACGATTTGGATCGTACTCTATAGTTTTAACTGTTGCGGGAATACCTTGTTTATCTCTTTTAAAATCGATAATACGATATTTTTGTTTATGACCTCCACCTATATTACGTGTTGTCATTCTACCCTGATTGTTTCGACCTCCAGATCGTTTTTTCGGAGCAAGTAAACTTTTCTCCGGCTTATCAGTTGTTATGGTGTCGAACCCATTTACAACTCTAAAACGCTGACCTGGTGTTATTGGCTTTAATTTTCTAACTGACATTTTTGTCTTTTAAAGATTGTTATAAAAATCAATACTATCTCCTTCTGCTAACTGTACAATAGCTTTTTTATACCCACTTTTAATACCAGTAACTAAACCTTTTTTAGTAAACTTAGTATTTCTTTGTATTGGGTAATTTAAAGTTCTTACACTTGAAATAGAAACTCCGTAAGTTGCCTCAACAGCTCCCTTAATTTCTAATTTATTAGCCTTTCTATCTACTACAAATGTATAACGATTAAATACTTCACTATCGCTTGTAGCTTTTTCCGTGATAATAGGTTTTATTAAAATACTCATATCCCTATTTGCTTAAATTTGTGTTTATATCTTCTAAAGAACTCTCAGTTATTATAAGCTTGTTCGTGTTTAAAACACCATAAGTATATAATTCTGAAGCTTTAATTACTTTAGATTTTTTTAAGTTACGTGATGATAAATACACATTTGCATTTTCATTACCTAACACAAACAATGACTTTTTTGTTTCTAACTCAAACGCTTTTAATACGTCTAAGAAATTTTTAGTCTTTGGAGTTTCAAAATCGAAATCTTCAACAACTATCACATTTTTATCATTTGCTTGAATACTTAAAGCTGACTTACGAGCCAAACGCTTTAAGTTCTTATTCAATTTAAAAGAATAATCTCTAGGTCTTGGTCCGAACATACGTCCACCACCTCTAAAAACTCCAGACTTGATAGAACCTGCTCTTGCAGTACCAGTACCTTTTTGTTTTTTTATCTTTCTAGTTGAACCTGCTATTTCAGCTCTTTCTTTAGACTTGTGCGTTCCTTGACGTTGATTTGCCAAGTATTGCTTTACGTCTAAATAAATAGCGTGATCATTAGGCTCTATTCCGAATACATCCTTAGAAAGCTCAACCTTTCTACCTGTATCTTTTCCTGTAATATCTAAAACTGCTACTTTCATTATTTCTGAATAGTTACAAAAGCATTTTTGTGTCCAGGAATTGCTCCTTTAACAACAAGTAAGTTCTTTTCAGCAACTACTTTTAATACTCTTAAGTTTTGTACTTTCACTTTATCTCCACCCATTCTACCTGCCATTCGCATTCCTTTGAATACTCTTGCTGGATAAGACGCAGCACCAATTGATCCAGGAGCTCTTAAACGGTTATGTTGTCCATGCGTTGCTTGACCAACACCGGCAAATCCATGACGCTTTACAACACCCTGAAAACCTTTACCTTTAGAAACACCAGAAACATCCACAAATTCACCTTCTTCAAAGTGACTTACGGATATAGAATCTCCTAATTTATACTCTCCTTCAAATCCTTGAAATTCAACGACTTTTTTCTTAGCAGTAGTACCAGCTTTTTTAAAGTGGCCATCCAACGATTTGTTAGAACTTTTTGCTTTTTTGTCATCGAAACCAAGCTGTAACGCACTATAGCCGTCAACCTCTTCGGTTCTGACCTGAGTGACAACACAAGGACCTGCTTCGATTACTGTACAAGGAATGTTCTTCCCGTTTTCATCAAATAAGCTGGTCATCCCAATCTTTCTTCCTATTAACCCAGACATTTAGTTAAAATTTTAGACGATAGAACATATATCCAGCGCGTCTATATTAATAATTATTTGTTCGAAACTATTGTTTCATTTATGACCTTTGCATTTGTTCAAAAAAAAACAGCGCAAACAAATTCAACGCTGATTTTGTTTTTTCCGTTTTTCCTTCGCGAAACGCTCTAGACATGTTACTATTATTGAATTTAACATCAAAAAATAGCTTAACCCTACTCTAATTCGGTTTGCAAAAGTATACAAAGTTTTTGGTTGAACAAAATAAAACCAACTTAAATTATAGGTTTTTCTAAGAAATCTACTAATTTTTACTTAAGAGTGTTTTTTTAGGTAGTAATCTGGAAGTAAATCGGTTATTACGAGGTTATTGAAATAAAAATATATTTTAATTGAAAATACCCAAACGAAGTTTGTGACGAAGTAAGCTGTTTGTTGATAGCTAATCGTTTGCAGATTACTTCATGCCTCGCAATGACGAACTGCTTGCGAATTACAGATTGCTTCGTACCTCGCAATGACAGACCGACTCGCAATGACAGATTGCTTGGCAATGACGTCTTATTTTAAAATAAAAAAAGCCTACTTTAAAAAAGTAGGCTTTCTGTAAAAAAATGTTAACTGTAGTTTAAAACTACTCTATGTAATATACTTCTACACTGTAATTACCAGCTGGTAAAAGTTTATTCATCATACCGTTACCGGTTACAAGAATATCTGTACCTGTAGTATAGCCACCTGTTGCATGCATCACTAAATCGCCAGCAGCATTATAAATTGCCGCTTTTCTAAATTTAGCAATAGTAACTGAAGCCGTTGTTAACGCTGCATCTAAATCTAAAGTTGTATTAACACCGTCTGCTGCAATACCTGTTAAACGCACTACTTTTTCCTGTGTAGCGTTAATAGTTGCATAGGAATCAGAAGCTACCCCATCTGCAATTGCAACAGCTGAACTCGCACCGCCACCTAATGGGGTCCAAACGCCAGAAGTTGCAGTACCCGATGGAAATGTTTGACCAGGATTATTATAATAATAGTAACCAGGTACAACATCAACACTACCAATACTTGAGATTCCAGTTGCTGTATTATAAACTATCATACCGTCAAAGTATGTTGGGTAATTAGTTGTTGCACCTAAAGGTCCTGTAACATTAAAAGAAGTAAAATTAGTTAAATCAGTACTAGGAAAAATCAAGCCTTTACCTACATTCGTACTAGAGTTAATAGTAGTATTAGAAGACGCATCAATAAAAGCAGAGCCAGATGTGATTACAGAGTTTGTTGTACCGTTTACAACTCTGACCTGAGAAAATAAAAGGGTAGTAGATAATGTTAACCAAAATATAGGTAATAATTTAATGAATTTTTTCATTTTTTTTATTTTTTAAATTAATTAATAAATGGATTATTACAATTATTATTAATATCCACCATATAAAGTTGCGTAATCTCCTGAACCTAAATGGATAAGAGCAGTACCAGTGCCAGATGGTTGTGTATTAGCAGACATTGTTATTACATCAGCATACGATATAGTACCTGCACCTGAAGACACAATATAAAATATTTGTCCGATAGCTGCATCAGCAGGTAATGACCAATTAGCTGCTGCTGCACTAGTATAATGAATTATTGTGTGTGAAGCTAGCACCACAAAAATACTATTAGTGGTCGTTATAACAGACAAAGCAGCAGGTGCACCTACAGCCGCCCACGCAGCACCAGTCCAATAATAAAACCCTGTACTATTAGCATGGGTACTATATACTAACTGGCTAACTTGGCTGCCAGCTGTAGCAGTTGCAGTCATATCAGTTGAAACCGTAGGTACCGTAATACCGTCTGCACTGGCTAAAGCACCTGGAGTATCTGTAGCTCCGTCCACTATTGAAGTATTAGTACCTGCAACATCTAGAGTTGTTTCAGGGTCAACAGTACCCACACCTACTTGCGAATATCCTATTAAAGAAATAGACGCAATCATTAAAGTTAAAATTTGTTTTTTCATCTTATTATATATTATATATTAAAATTTTATTTAAGCTTCAAAAAAGAAGCTTATTATAAAATTTACAAAATTGTTTTATTATTTTTTTTGTACCTAAGAACTAACCAATCATTTTATAGATTAGTTGCCGCGATAGATAAAAACTAGAGGAAACTAGCTATTTTCTGGAGGTGGGGTGGTAGGTGCTGCACTATATCGTTGATAAAAAGCTGCAACATACTGAGAAACGGAGTGTTTTTTTATAAAACTGCAGTTCTTTAGTCCTTTTTGGCTCTTGCTAAAATTTGCAACAAATGCTGTTTGTAAACTGTAAGAAAAGATGCCATTTGCTGGTTCTATGTACTGCTGTATAAAAGTAATAAAATAGGCATTTTGTACTGTGGCTGTATTTAAAGCAATAAGCTTTCCGCCAATAATTAGCGGATGCTCTAATACCAATAAACCCGACAGGATATCTAGGTTTCCTTTAATATTAATTTTAGTAATAATGCGTAATTTCGAAGCATTATCTATAGACACATTTGTTAGATACGCATTTTTGGCAACGGCCAAGGTTTGTTGCTTAGCTTTAAAGTGCAAAACGCCGTTTCCTGCAACATTAGCATAAAAAGCATTGCTTTGTTCTAAACTAGAGACAGGAGAATTAATGGTGAAAATAGTATTTTCTTTTACAACAAGCTGCGCTACACCATCTGTAGACAGTAGCACACAACAAAACATTGTGGCAAGCCACAACTTTGTAATCTTTACTATGTTGTTATAAAATAGCAATTTTATTTTACTTTCTTTCCTTTTTTACAAAGGTATAAAAGAATTAGTAGTAATAACCAAAAAAATGATATTTATTTAAAAAGTAGTTGCCAGGCGTTCGTATGAGCGCAATGCAGTACGCTATTTGTTTGAATGAAGAGATTGCTTCGTGTCTCTCAATGACGCACTGCTTGCGAATTACAGATTGCTTCGTGCCTCGCAATAACATGCTTTGTCGCAATGACAGACTGCTTGCAATGACAGACTTTTTAGATACCCAAAAATTGCTGAAAACAAAAAAAAAGGTTCTTTAAAGAACCTTTTTTTTAATACTCATTTAAAAGAGAAAAGTTTTAAACTTTAATCTCAACTTCAACACCACTTGGTAACTCCAACTTCATTAAAGCGTCAATAGTTTTCGAAGAAGAACTATAGATGTCTAATAATCTCTTGTAAGAAGCTAATTGAAATTGCTCTCTAGATTTTTTGTTTACGTGCGGTGAACGCAATACAGTAAAAATCTTTTTATGTGTTGGTAATGGTATTGGTCCGTTTACAACAGCACCAGTACTTTTTACCGTCTTTACGATTTTTTCAGCAGATTTGTCTACTAAGTTGTAATCGTAAGACTTTAATTTAATTCTAATTTTTTGACTCATCTTGTAATTATTAAGTAGATTAACCTTTAGATTTTGCAATTACTTCTTCAGAAATATTTGAAGGAGTTTCTGCGTAATGTGAAAATTCCATAGTAGAAGTAGCTCTACCAGAAGACATCGTTCTTAAAGCAGTTACATAACCAAACATTTCTGATAATGGTACTATTGCTTTTACAACTTTAGAACCAGCACGATCACTCATGTCATTTACTTGTCCTCTTCTTCTGTTCAAATCTCCAACTATATCACCCATGTTAGCTTCTGGAGTTAGCACTTCTAACTTCATCAAAGGCTCCATGATTTTCGCTTTAGCAACTTTTGCTGAAGCTTTATATCCCATTCTTGCAGCTAATTCAAAAGACAATGCATCCGAATCCACAGCGTGAAAAGAACCATCTCTTAATGTAACTTTCATAGAATCCATTTCATACCCTGCTAAAGGACCATTTTTCATAGCTTCTTTGAAACCTTTCTCTACAGAAGGTACAAATTCTCTAGGAACATTACCCCCTTTAATAACAGATGCAAATTGCAATCCTTGAACACCTTCATCGGCTGGGCCGATAGTAAATGCAATATCAGCAAACTTACCACGACCACCAGATTGTTTCTTATAAACCTCTCTGTGCTGCGCTTCAGCTGTAATAGCTTCTTTGTATTCAACCTGAGGTTGCCCTTGGTTTACTTCAACTTTGAATTCACGTCTTAAACGATCTACAATTACATCTAAATGTAATTCACCCATTCCAGAAATAATAGTCTGCCCTGAAGCTTCGTCTGAACGAACTGTAAATGTAGGATCTTCTTCGGCTAACTTACCAAGACCAATACCTAATTTATCTACATCCGCTTTTGTTTTAGGCTCAACAGCAATACCAATTACAGGATCTGGAAAATCCATAGATTCTAAAACAATAGGAAATTTCTCAGCTGATAAAGTATCTCCTGTTTTGATAGATTTAAAACCTACAGCAGCACCAATATCTCCAGCCTCGATATAATCAATTGCATTTTGCTTATTCGCATGCATTTGATAAATACGTGAAATACGTTCTTTCTTACCAGAACGATTATTTAAAACGTAAGAACCTGCATCTAAACGACCAGAATATGCTCTAAAAAATGCTAAACGACCTACAAAAGGATCTGTAGCAATCTTGAATGCTAAAGCAGCAAAAGGCTCATCTACACTTGGTTTACGTAATTCTTGTTCGTCTGTATCTGGGTTTACACCTACAATACCTTCTTTATCCATTGGAGAAGGTAAATAACGACATACAGCATCTAATAGAAACTGAACCCCTTTATTTTTAAATGCAGAACCACAAATCATAGGAATGATAGACATATCCATTACAGCAGCTCTCAATGCAGCGTGCACTTCGTCTTCTGTTATAGAATCCTCATCCTCCATGTATTTTTCTAACAAATCTTCGTCATAAGCAGCAACCTCTTCAATAAGTTTACCACGTAGAATTTTTGCTTCTTCTTTTAAATCTTCTGGAATATCTACAACATCAAATGTAGACCCCATGCCTTCTTCATGCCATACAATAGCTCTGTTCTTAACAAGATCTACAATACCTTTAAAGTTCTCCTCATCACCAATATTTAAAACAATTGGGACCGCATTAGAACCTAGCATTTCTTTCACTTGCTTACAAACCATCATAAAATCAGATCCTTGACGGTCCATTTTATTTACAAAACCAATTCTTGGCACTTTGTAGTTGTCTGCAAGTCTCCAGTTTGTTTCAGATTGAGGCTCAACACCATCAACAGCTGAAAACAAAAATACCAAACCATCCAAAACACGTAAAGATCTATTTACTTCAACAGTAAAATCTACGTGACCTGGTGTGTCAATAATATTAAAGTGATAATCTTTTGTATCTGGAAGTGTCTCTGCATTTTCCATTGGAAATTGCCAAGTACAAGTAGTAGCTGCAGAAGTAATTGTAATACCTCTTTCCTGCTCTTGCTCCATCCAGTCCATAGTAGCTGCACCATCATGTACTTCTCCAATCTTGTGAGAAACACCTGTATAATACAATACACGTTCTGTAGTAGTGGTTTTACCAGCATCAATATGAGCTGCAATACCAATATTTCTAGTATATCTTAAATCTCTAGCCATATCTATTAAAATCTAAAGTGAGAGAATGCTTTGTTAGCTTCTGCCATTTTGTGAGTATCTGTACGTTTTTTAACAGCAGCACCTTCTTCTTTAGCCGCAGCTAAAATTTCAGCAGCTAAACGCTGTGCCATTGTTTTCTCGTTTCTCTTACGAGTATACAAAATCATCCATTTAATAGCCATAGAAACCTTACGGTCTGGTCTAATTTGCATTGGGATTTGAAATGTAGCTCCACCTACACGACGAGATCTTACCTCTACGTGTGGCATTACATTTGACAAACCATCTTTCCAAATCTCTAAGGCTGACTTTTCTTCTTCACCTTTTCTTTCCTCTACGATGTCTAACGCATCATAAAATACTTTAAAAGCTACTGACTTTTTACCTGCCCACATTAAATTGTTAACGAATCTAGTTACTAACTGATCGTTAAATTTAGGGTCTGGTAATAAGACTCTTTTTTTTGCTGCTCTTTTTCTCATGTCTTTACATTAAAAAAGTTAATTGATTTGTTACTTGCTCTTAACCGCACTTTCTAAATACTCTAGTCGTTTTAAGAAAAAACCTAAAACAAACCATTATAATTTTTTGAAATTACAGTTCTTTACTTATAACGCTTTTACTTCTTTGGGCGTTTTGCACCGTACTTTGATCGTCTTTGGGTTCTCCCCTCAACTCCCGCAGTATCTAAAGCTCCACGTACTACGTGATACTTTACACCTGGCAAATCCTTTACCCTTCCACCTCTAACTAATACTATCGAGTGCTCTTGTAAGTTATGTCCTTCACCTGGAATGTATGCGTTTATCTCATTACCATTTGTCAATCTAACTCTTGCAACTTTACGCATTGCTGAATTAGGTTTCTTTGGTGTTGTAGTATAAACACGTGTACAAACTCCACGTCTTTGAGGACAAGACGACAAAGCAGCCGATTTACTCTTCTTAGTTATTTTGGTTCTTCCTTTACGAACTAATTGTTGAATAGTAGGCATACTAAATAATTGCTTTTTTTCGTTTATAATTAAACTTGTCTCTTTTTTCAGAGTTTGCAAATGTACAAATAAATTCTAACCTTTCTAATGTCAGTACCTTATTTTTTAAAAAAGTATTTATACTTTCTATTGTATCTGTTTTTTAGATACATTTGAAATTCAAAAAAGATTATATATTGCATAAAAAAAACATCTCCTTCTTGTTATTGATAGCTATACTAGGTTATACATCTGCAGTATGTTCCCAAGACTTTAGTCTTGAAATAAATTCAAATAAAACAACTGAAAATAAATTTCTTTCTAAAATAAACTATAAAACAAAACATAAAGACTCTACAGCTCTATATATTGAATTAAATAGGGTTCAGGAACGTCTTAAAATGAACGGATATTTTTTAAGCAGAATAGACAGCGTTTTCAAACAAGGTGAAATTTATATCGCTTATTTAAATCTTGACAAGAAGGTAGATTCTGTGTTTCTAAAACACAAGAGCATCAGCAAACAAATTCTACAAAAATATAACTTCAAAAATAATTATATTAAAATACCTGTAAACCAATTAGAAGAAATTTTAAATGCCATTTCAAACTTTCAAGAACTCCAAGGAAATGCTTTCTCTAAAATTAAATTAAAAAAGTTAAGAATAGATAATAAAACGCTATACGCCGAAATTGATTTAACTACCTCTAAAAAAAGAAGAATAGATAAGATCGTATTTAAGGGTTATGACAATTTTCCAAAATCGTTTATTAAAAATTATTTAAATATTGATTCTAAAACCACTTTTAACAAAAAGAAATTAATGGAAATTTCTAAATTATCCAAAAGCCTAGATTTTATCTCTGAAACAAAGCCTCCTGAAACATTATTCACAAAAGACTCTACCTTATTATATGTTTATTTAAAAAAAATGAAAGGAAGTAGTTTTGATGGCCTTGTAAACTTTAATTCTCAAGAAAATGGTAAATTACAATTTAATGGTCATCTAGACTTAAAATTGAAGAACATTTTAAATAAGGGAGAACAATTAAATTTATTATGGAATCGTTTTGGAAACGAAAAACAAGAGTTTTCAATATCAGTAAAGACACCTTATATATATAACTCTAAATTAAGTACAGCGTTTGCTTTCTCTATATATAAACAAGACTCCACTTTTTTAAATACCAATTTAAACGCCACTCTAAAATATCAAATAAAAAATAACACCAATTTATTTGTGTCTTTTAATTCTGAAAACTCTGAAAACAGTACAAAAAACATTTCTAATAATATTAGCACCTATGAAAATTACTTTCTAGGATTTGGATATGAATACAAAATTTTAAAAAATGATATGTTTAAAAATGACATATTTTTTATAAATATAAACCCATCTTTTGGAAAAAGAAAAACAACTAACAATACATCTAAGCAAATAAAAATAACGGCTACCCTAGCTTATTTGTTAGATTTAAACAGAAATAATAGCATTTACTTTAGAAATAAAACAGCACTATTAAATTCTACAAACTATTTTAATAATGAATTATTTAGAATTGGAGGAAATAAGTCTATTAGAGGATTTAATGAGCAAAGCATTTTTGTGAAAAACTATTCAATACAGAACATAGAATTTAGATATCAAACATCTAAGAGTTCTTATATGTACACGATTACGGATTTGGCATTAATTTCTACAACCAACAGTAAAGAAAAACTATACAGCTTAGGCCTTGGCTACTTGTTTAATTCAAATAATTCTCAAATTAACATCTCTACTGCCGTTGGTACAAATACCAAAAGTCCGTTAGATTTTAGAAACACACAATTTTTTGTGAATTGGGTAAATTTTTTTTAAAAAAAAACACTTCCTACTTTTTTTTTACCAAAACCTTGTTTTAAAAAACCTATTATCTCTATCAGTGCACTTTAACAAACTTATGGAAATATTTAAAATACTCTTAATTTTAAGTAATTCAAAAGCAGCTAGTTATTAATCTATCTAATCTTTAGCTCAAAAAATAATTTTGAAAATTATACAAGTTTACAATTAGATCTTAAATATAAATTAGCTTTCGCCTAAACAAAATTTTCATAAATTTTAACGATAGTACTAGCATTCATCGTGCAAACAACCTTTGCACAAATAACAGTGTAAGGAACAAACTCTAACTTTTACAATATTCTGAGTAAAGTATGGACGCTATTTAAAGAAACGTTAAAAAAGATACGCTAATTTGATATATAAGACCTCATTCGTAACAAAAGAAAGAATTGAAGCCTTTTAGAGGTAAGGAGCAAGCAGTTATAAAAGTATATACTGCAGCACAACCGAATTCAAATTTTCAGGAAATTTATGATGAAAAGTGAATAGATTTATAATTAAACCAATCCAGAGTTTGCGCTCTGCAGAGAAGATTAGATATCTCCGATTAAACAACATTTGCTAACGCACAAATAAAAGAATTTCAATTCTCTACCTCTAAGAGCTTTATGCTTGAAACCGCAATACTAAAAACAACGGAATAGTTAATGTTTAAAAAGGAGCAGAAAATTCGCACATAAAATAATGGTGTATTAAAATTAATTGTTTCTAAATCTATTAAATTATATACAGACAACTAAAAAGTAAACGTATATATAGTCTTCATAATAAAAATTATTCCATTTAAACAAAATTCAGAATACGACTAAAATCAAATTCAATTTAATACATCGAAGAAAAAAGTGTGCACAAGGAAAAAAACTAATAAAATTAAGTTTAATGCACTTCCCAACAAAAAATCAAACACACGGGAAGAGATTAAATAGATATTAAAACAATCTCAACTTTCGAAATAAAACATAACCAATCATAAAATGATGTTTATTCATATTCATGAAAAGTTAGTCATTTCCATTATATTTATAAAAAAATTAAATTTACTGATACTAAAAAAACACTATTTACCAATTATACTTAAGCATACATAATAAATGTTTTTGCTTAACGAACGAATTATAAGTAAAATGTTATCATTCGAATTATATTATTGGCAAGAAAAACTAGATTTATTAAAATATTTTAATGAAATCGTAAATATTTAGTGTTAAATAATTGTTTTATTAAGATAAATTTAAGACTTTTGACATAATTAATTCAAATAATCATAAAAATGAAAACAAAGTTTAAAGGAATTTTAACGCTATTACTGGCGGTTGTTGTGCAAGTAACCTTTGCACAAGAAAAGACTATTTCTGGTACCGTTTCTGACAAGTCAGGAGTTTTACCCGGGGTAAGTGTAGTAATTGAAGGCTCCAACAAAGGAGTAGAAACAGATTTTGATGGAAAATACTCAATAGAGGCCAATTCAGGGGACGTTTTTGTATTTAGATACCTTGGATACGAAACTGCTAAAATCACAGTTGCTACATCTAATATCATCAACGTTACTTTAGTAGAAGGTGGTGAAGTATTAGATGAAATAGTAATAACAGCATTTGGTATTAAAAGATCAGAAAAAGCTTTAGGATATTCTGTTCAAAGTCTTAAAGGAGACGCAATGACAGAAGCAAGAGAAAGCAATCTTACTAACGCTATTAGTGGTAAAATTGCAGGAGTACAAGTTACTGGAACCTCTGGAAGTGTAGGTGCTTCCTCTAGAATTGTATTAAGAGGTAACTCTTCTATTACTGGAAATAATGAACCTTTATATGTAGTAGATGGTGTACCAATTAGTAACTCTAGTTTTGGTAGTGCTGGTTCTGGTGGTGGTGTTGATTTACCAAACGGAGCTGCAGATATTAATCCAGATGACATCGAAACAATTACTGTTTTAAAAGGTCCTAATGCAGCTGCATTATACGGTTTAAGAGCAGGTAATGGTGTAATTGTTATTACAACAAAAAAAGGAGACGCTAACAAAAAATTTAGTGTGTCTATAAATACTAACGTTACAATGTCTAATCCATTATTACTTCCTGATTACCAAAATTCTTATGGACAGGGTGGAGATACAAACTTCTTTAGCTATTTAGATGGTGCAAGTGGTGGTATCGGAGATGGTGTTGATGAAAGTTGGGGGCCAGCATTAGATGCAGGTTTAGAATTTATTCAATGGGATTCTCAATTAACAAATAATGGAAATCCAACTCCTTGGGTATCTAGTCCAGATAACGTAAAAGACTTCTTAAATACGGGTATTAACATTTCTAATAATGTTTCTATCTCTAGCGGTGGTTTTAGATTATCTGTAAGTAATAGTGAACAAACTGGTATGGTACCTTTTACAGAATTAAAGAAATTTTCTGTAGGTTTAAGTGGTAATTTGCAACTTGGAGATAAGATGAAAGCAAGTGTATCATTAAACTATTTTAACCAAGACAGTGATAACATTCCTATTAGTGGATATAATAATGAAAATCCGTTTCAACAATTTATCTGGTCTGCAAGACAAGTAAACTTTTCAGATTTGAGAGATTGGAGAAATTTCCCTTTAGCACCAGTTGGAACTGCTGCAGAAGGAACACCATTAAACTGGAATCATAACTTTCAGAACAATCCTTACTGGGTTTTAGAGACTAACAGAAATACTTTAGGAAAAGATCGTCTTATTGGTAACGTAGAGTTAGTATCTCAATTAACAGATAACTTAACTTTATCTACAAAACTAGGATTAGACACGTTTAGTCAATACACTACAAACAGACAAGCTGTAGGTAGTAATAATGCACAAAACGGATCTTATGCAGAAAGACAAATAAGATTTGAAGAAGTAAATGCACAATTCTTATTAAATTATAATAAGGACTTTTCTGAAGACTTTACGTTTTCTATTAATTTTGGAGGAAACCACATGAACAGAAATTACGATAGAATTTCTGGATCTTTGCCAGCTTTAGAATTACCTAATTTATATAATCTATCTAATTTACAGACAGGCTCTACAGCAAATGTTGGAAATTATCATTCTGGACAACAAATTAATAGTTTGTTAGCTTTTGGTCAGTTTGCATACAAAGACATGTTTTTCTTAGACTTTACAGGAAGAAATGATTGGGCTAGTATTTTACCAACGGCAAATAACTCATTCTTTTACCCATCTGTTACAGCATCTGCAGTTTTATCTGATGTATTTCCGGTAATAAAAGAAGGGAGCATAAATTTCTTAAAAATAAGAGGTGGATGGTCTCAAGTAGGTAGTACAGGAGCTTTAGGAGCATATTCATTAAATCAAACTTTCGGATTAAGCAATTCTGGTTTTGGAAATCAAGCTAGTGTGCCTAACACACAGTATAATCCAAACTTGAAAGCAGAAACAGTAACAGGTATTGAATTTGGTATTGATGCAAAAATGTTTGGCAATAGGTTACGTTTCAGCGCAACTTACTATGATCAACAAAGTGCTGATTTATTAGTACCTATACAAGTTACTGCTGCAACAGGATTTACAAATGTTTGGGACAATATTGCAGACATGAGTAACAAAGGATATGAATTACAATTAGGAGGAACAGTAATCAAAAAAGAAGATTTTAGTTTTGATATAGATGTAAATTTTGCTAAAAACAATAATGAAGTTACTTCTTTAGGTGATTTAGATACATATGTATTAGGTGGACAATGGGGAATTAGCTTAGAGGCTAAACCAGGACAACCTTATGGAACATTAATCGGTAGAGACTTTCAAAGAACAGAAAAAGGACAAGTAATTTATCAAGATGGTTTACCATTAGTAGATTCTACACCACAAGCAGTAGGTAATATTGCACCAGATTGGACAGGTGGAGCTTCTTTCTCTTTCCGTTATAAGAATTTCGATTTTTCTACTTTAATAGACGCTAAAATTGGTGGTGATGTGCATAGTATGACATACGCATGGGGTAGATACGCAGGAACACTTTCTGAAACTATGGAAGGTCGTGAGACTGGATTAGTAGGAGTTGGTGTAATGTCTGATGGTAATGGTGGATATGTACCAAATGATGTATTAGTTACGGCAAAAGCATATAACCAAAGATCATTCTCAAATGGAGTAGAGTCTAGTTCTGTTTTTGATGCTTCTTATGTTAAATTAAGACAAATCTCAATTGGATATTCTTTACCAAAAGAATTCATTAAAAACTCAGTAGTAAAATCGCTAAAAATATCTGTAGTAGGTAGAAATCTTGCAATTTTATACAAAAGAGCGCCGCACATTGATCCTGAGACAGGATTTAGTGCTTCTAATGGAAATCAAGGACAAGAATTTGGTCAATATCCATCAGCGAGAAATATTGGTTTTAATATCAATATGAAATTTTAAAAATCTTAAAACAGATAAATCATGAAAAAAATAAATATAATTTTATATACTTTTTTAAGCTTTGCGATATTCACAGGATGTGATGAAGGCTTTGAAGAATTAAACGTGGATCCAAATAATTCCACAGCGGTTCCAGCTCATTTATTATTAGGTGGACCCCAAAGGATTTTTATGAATACAATGTATTCTGCACAATATGGTGGAGATATGGGTGCATGTTGGGCACAGCAGTGGTCTAAAGTACAGTATAATGACGAAGCTAGGTATGAACCAAGAAGAGGCGTTATCGATAACATTTGGAGTACTATGTATGCAAGTGTAATTTCTGAATCTAAAGCAATGTATACACTTGCAGAAGCAGAAGGAAATAACAGCCTTAAAGGAGCTGGTTTAATAATGCAAGCTGTTGGTTACCAAACTTTAGTTGATTTTTATGGTCCTGTACCTTTTAATCAAGCTATTGATGGCAATATTTTACAACCTGCTTATGATGATGAGGCTGTAGTTTATGCAGGTGTTATAAGTATGCTAACTGAAGCTAGTGCTTTATTAGCAACCGGAACAGGAGATATTACTAGTTCTTCTGATTTATTCTACGGAGGTGATGTAACTAAATGGATAAAATTAGCAAATTCGCTAAAATTCAGAGCTCTTATGAGAATCTCTAAGACTTCAGGAAATCAAAATTCTGAGTTACAAGCTTTAATGGGTAAAATGTTTACTTCAAATGCAGACAATGCACAAATAATGTACCTAGGTGCTGCCCCAGATGCAAACCCAATTTGGGAAACTATTGTAGATGGAAATAGAGCTGAGTACAAAATTAACTCTAAAATCGTTGAAATTTTAACAGATTTAAATGACGACAGATTAGAAGTATATGCTGGATTAAATGCAAGTGGAAACATCGTTGGTAAACCATCTGGTTTTGGTGCCCAAACTACATTACCAAATGAGGGTTTAGGATATACGTATGCGAATATTTCTCCATTAGGTAACAAATATTTAACTGCTACCCTTCCAGGTGTATTAATGTCTTATTCTCAATTAAGCTTTTTAATTGCTCAAGCGGCTAATGAAGGTTTTATTTCTGGAGGTATACCATCTGCATTAGATTGGTACAAGAATGGAATTTCTTCAAGTTTTGAATTTAATGATTTAAATGCTACAGCTTATTTAGCGCAACCTAGCCTTAACTTTAGCAATAAAGCAGATGCGACAGAGAAAATAGCAACTCAAGAGTGGATTGCATTATTTGGACAGGGATTTGAAAGCTGGACGGAATGGAGAAGAAATAAAATACCTGCTCTTTCACCAGCAGCGGAAGCAATTATTACTGAAATTCCTTCTCGTCTATTTTATCCAACTACCGAGCCTTCTTTAAATAAAGCAAGTTATGATTCTGGTGTTTCTAGAATCGGAGCAGATCAATTAACATCATCTTTATTCTGGCAATAAGAAATAATAATTTAAAATATAAATAACATGAAAAATATAAAAATTTTATCAATTTTATTCCTCACAGTTGCAATGACATTTATGTCTTGTGAGGACACTGAAGATTCATCTCAGGTGGATTTTGATATTGTACAAACAGAAGGTGTAGTAACTACATTATCAGGTACTACAGGACAATTATTAGGAAATGCTTCTAACCCTGCAGATTTAGCGAATTCTGAAGTAGTTCTAACTGATGCAAATGCTGAGTTAACAATTAACTTAGCTATTCAACCAGGAAGCTTTGCAAAAGATGTAAGTAAATATCAAATAGTAAAATCTTTCAAAGGTGGTACTGAAGTGATAGTTGCAGAAACAACTACATTACCTTATGCACAAGCTTATACCACTGTTGCAGAGTTTGTAGATGGGTTAGGTGTTGAGCAATCAGACTTAAGAATTGGAGATCAGATAGATTTTAGAGTAAAAGTATTTACTACAACAGGAAATGTTTATTACGAAGGATCTAGCTTTAGTAGGTATAGTGTAACTATTAATTGTGCTTCTAGTCTAGCAGGTGCATATAGTTTACGTTTTACATCTAACTATAATCATGATATTACATTTCCTAATGAAATAATTTATGAGAAAAGTCCAGGTGTATACAAAACAACCACAACTTATAGATGGGCTGCAGGTTCAATTGCACCAGATCAAGGTTTTTCATTCGACGATGTTTGTGGAACTTTAAGCGTACCACAACAAGGTCTAGCACAAGGTTACTACAGTAACCAAGTGTATGGTTTTGAAGATGGTAGCGCAGATCCTAGTACAGGAGAATTAAAAATGTTTTACATCACAGAATTTAGTGGTGGTGCAACTAAAATTGAGTGCACAAGTGTTTATACTAAACTTTAAATAAAAAAAAATGAAAAATATAATTAAATATATAGGTTTTACCTTGTCTATTGGTTTGCTATTAACATCTTGTGAAGACAAAGAAGAATTTACAGGTGAATCTGTCCTAGCTTGGGGAGACCAACCAATTACTGTTACAAGTAGTGCTAATTCGTATACTTTCGATGAAGCTGCTATGGATGAAGACGTGCCTAGCACGTATAGTGTGTCTGTTTCAGCAAGTATTGCAGAAGCACAACCCGTATCTGCACTAATAACATTTAAACAAACAGGTGGTAATGCAGATAGTGATGACTACTCTGTTGGGAACATAACAATACCGGCAGGAGCTACTTCAGGTTCTACAAATATAGAAGTAAACTATACCGGAGATGTTGAAGGAAGCGAAAGCTTTACATTAGAAGCAATAGCCGATGGTAATTTTAACTTAAGTAGTGCTTTCAGTGTAACTGTTACAATAGAAGATAAAGTAAACGATGTTTTAGACTTATCTACGAACTGGAGTGGAGAATATAGCTATTCTGCAGGATCTGCATTCGTAACTCTAGACTTTTGTGAAGTGGATGTAGATGTACTATTATTTACTAGTACAGGATCGTTTATGGGGTACTTAGGTGCTACAGGAGCTTGTACAGAAGTAGGTAGTCTTTCAGGCTTGTCTGATGGAGATTATTTTATTGTACTAGATTTATATGATAATCCACACGCACAATTTGGTGCTACAGCAACTGTACCAATTACTGTTACTTATAACCAAGATTATATAGGAACTTCAGGATCTTTTACATATACTGGAATTAACTTATCATCTCCTTCAGATCTTTATGCAGCTGCAATTGTATCTGTTAGTGGTTATAACTATACAATAACTGCATTATAATATATTCTATTAATAATTATAATAATAAACACCTCTGTATAGATTGCATGAGGTGTTTTTTTTAATTTAAAAAATACTATGAAAAAAAATACTTTTATTCTAGCCATGGCATTTTGCCTTTGCACAGTATCTTCTTTATTTTTCTTCTCTAAAGAAAATTCAAACACTCTTTCTTCTCAAAAAGCTTTACATCGAGAAAATATACTTAAAAACCCGTTTAAAGAAACTTTAAAATTAACTAAAAACGAAAGAAAAGCATTTGGTATAACCCCTAATAAATATAACGAAGAACAATGGGTTTTAACAATGAATCCTGTTTTAGGAAGGCCTACACCTATTAAAGTAGCACAACTACAAAAACAACTATTAGAAGATCAAAAGGCATACAACCGTGCACCTGGAGATAGTGATGAAACAAAATGGATTAGCAGAGGACCAGACAATGTTGGTGGTAGAACAAGAGCACTAATGTTTGATCCTAATGACACCTCTAATGAAACTGTTTTTGCAGGTGGAGTTAATGGTGGTCTTTGGAAAAATGATAATATTTCAAATGGAGCTTCCACTTGGATTAGAGTTGGAATTCCAGAAAACCTAGCTGTTTCTACAATAAATTTTGATCCAAACGATAAAAATATTTTTTATGTAGGTACTGGTGAATCATACGTGGGCCACACGGATGGTTCTGTCAACGGAGATGGAATCTGGAAATCTATTGATGCCGGTGCTACTTGGGAAAATATATTTGGAGGTAACGACGGAGTAAGTTACTTTGTATCTTCTTCAAATATGACTGTAAACACTCCCGCTAATATTGCAGGAAACTATGAATCTTTTCCAACAACAAATTTTGGACCAACAATAACGACTGCAATAACTGCAGATTTTATTCTTGCAAATGATACAACAGGAACACCTACTGAAGCATGCACGTCTTTTGGTGTAGACGCTACAGGCAAAATAGCAATTATTAGAAGGGGAGAATGTGCTTTCGTAGATAAAGTTAAAAATGCACAAAATGCAGGAGCCATAGCTGTTATAATAATGAATAATGTTTCTGGAGAACCAATACCCATGGGTGGCGAAGATGCAACCATTACAATTCCTGCAGTAATGATCTCAAAAGAATATGGAGATAGTATTGAAGCTGTAATGAATTCAGGAACTGTAAACGGAACGCTAAACCCTGCGGAAGGAACCTTTACCGCTACTGTAGTTCCTGGTGTGCAACATATTAATGATATAAAAATAAACAACAAAGACGGTGTTTCTGAAATATACGTGGCAGCAGCTGATGCCTTATATGGTTCTTCAAATGCCGCTACTACTGTTGGTGGATTGTCTTATGGATTATATAAATCTATTGATGGTGGATCTACTTGGAGTGATCTTGCAATGCCACTAACAGCAGACGGAAATAAACACTGTCCAAATGATATAGAAATAGGTGCAGATGGAAAAATATGGGTTTCTACAACAAGAAGTAAGCTTTTTGGTGATGGTGGTGGAGAAATATTTGTATCCTCTGACGGAACAAACTTTTCCAAAAAATATACAATTGCGGATGCAGGGAGAACACAAATAGCTGCCTCTTCTACAGACGCTAATAAAATTTATATTTTAGCTGAATTAACTGCCGGCGGAGTTGCTATTAAAAAAACAACTGACGGTTTTAATCTATCGTTCCTAACCAAAAATATGACCCTTCCAAATGATGCAGATACAGGTATCGATGCGGGCGATTTTACAAGAGGTCAAGCATTTTACGATTTACTTTTAGAAGTAGACCCAAACAATGATGAAGTTCTATACACAGGAGGGATTGACCTATTTAAGTCTACAAATGGTTCAACTGCTTGGACTCAATTATCTCATTGGTATGGAGGTTGGGGCTTTCCAGAAGTTCATGCAGATCAACATATCGCAGCTTTTGGTCATAATGATTCTAACAAAATTATCTTTGCAAACGACGGTGGTGTAACTTATTCTGGAGATGGTGGAACAACCATGTTAGAAAGAAATAAAGGATTTGTAACATCTCAATTTTATACCGTTGCTGTTGGACCTACAACTGCATACACTGGAGATTATATAGCGGGTGGTTTACAAGATAACGGTACACAGTTAATGGAAAATGCAAATACTACAGCAACCGATAGTTCTATAGAAATTTATGGTGGTGACGGTGCATTTACTTTTATAGATCAAGATGGTACAGATAGATACCTAATACGTAACTATGTCTATAATGATGGTATTAATTTGTATAATTTTGATGGGGCGAATGTAACCATTAACAGCGAAAGCACTGGAGCTGGAGCATTCATAAATCCGCAAGCTTTAGACTCTAACCTAGATATTTTATATTCTAATTACTCTCTAGCTGGTGCTTATACCATAAAAAGGTACTCAGGTATTAAGTCTGCAGCAACTTTAACCAAAACAGACTTAACAGATGCTTTATTAACCACAACTCCTACCGCTTTTACTGTGTCTAGGCACACAACAACTTCTTCTACATTATTAGTTGGTACCGTGTTAGGAGATATCCTATTAGTAGAAAACGCAAACACAGACACTCCTACATGGACAAACTTAGATCAAAGAAAATTGGTTGGTAGTGTTTCAGACATAGAATTTGGAACTACAGAAAATGATATTTTTGTAACAATGCATAACTATGGAGTTAACAACGTTTGGTATTCTGGCGATAAAGGTGCAACATGGCAAGAAAAAGACGGGGATTTACCAGATTTACCTGTAAAAACTATTTTACAAAATCCACTTAATTTAGAGGAAGTAATTATTGGTACAGAACTAGGCGTTTGGTACACATCTAATTTTTCAGATGCTAACCCTACTTGGAAAACTTCATATAATGGTATGTCTAATGTAAAAGTTTTAGATTTAGATATGAGAGATGATTACATGGTATTTGCAGCTACACATGGTCGTGGAGTATTTTCTGGACAATTTACTGCTAATTCACTTAGTGTAATTGCAGAATTAATTAGCACTCAGAATATTAAAATATTTCCAACAGTTTCTAGGGGAGAAATCTTTATAACCTCTAATAATTCTATTGAAAATACAAAACTAGAAGTATATAATTTAAGTGGTCAGAGAGTTCACAATGAAATCCTTAATTTATCAAATAATAAAACTGAATTAAATTTAACCGGTTTAAAATCGGGTGTTTACTTGGTTAACATATTAAAAGATGGTAAACAAATCTCTAGTAAAATTATTATTGAGTAATTAATCCTTAATAATTTTAAATTATTAACCATCAAAAGAATTTTCTTTTGATGGTTTTTTTTACTCTTTAATTAGCATACCTTTGCAGCATGGAGGATAATCTAAAGGTAGTAACAACAAACATATTTGGTATTAGAGCAATTATAGAAGCAATTGATAGTGGCTCTACAATGAACAAAATATACCTTCAAAAAGAATTGCGAGGTTCCCTTTTTTATGAATTAAATCAATTGATAAAAGAAAAAGGAATCACTACCAGCTTAGTTCCTATAGAAAAATTAAATCGTCTGTCTAAAAACGGAAACCATCAAGGTGCTGTTGCTCAAATATCTCCAGTAGAATTTCATGATTTAGAGGAGCTTATAGCGCAAACTTTAGAAAGTAAGAAAACACCCTTATTCTTATTATTAGATCAACTTTCTGATGTAAGAAATTTTGGTGCTATCATAAGAACTGCAGAATGCACTGGCGTTAATGGTATTATTATTCAAAAAGATGGAAGTGCTCCTGTAAATGCAGAAACTATAAAAACTTCTGCAGGTGCTGCTTTTAAAATACCTATTTGTAAAGTAGACCATATAAAAGATGCCTTATATATTTTACAAGCTGCCGAAATTAAGACTGTTGCTGCTACAGAAAAAACAGAAGACTCTATTTACGATATAAACATGAACCAACCAATTGCGATTGTAATGGGTTCTGAACAGCGTGGTGTAAACCCCTCTATACTTAAAATGGTAGATTATAGGGCTAAATTACCATTGTTAGGTGAAATAGCTTCCTTAAATGTATCGGTTGCATGTGGAGCTTTCTTATACGAGACTATAAGACAAAGAATTACTACTGTTAAAAATTAAAATACTTATTTTATTTCTTCCTCTTGCTCCTCTTCGATTTCTGGCGGAGCAAAATCACCATTTTCATCAAATAAAAGATCAAATGAAGTTTTTGAGAACTCATATTCTTTTTTGACAAGTCCTTTTTTTCGATAAAAAACAGCAAAAACCAAACCGATTAATAAACCAGATAAATGTCCTTCCCAAGACATACCGTCTTTAATTGGCAAAACATACCAAATCATACTTCCGTATAGAAATATAATAATGAAAGAAAGCGCTACTAATCTATAGTGTTTTCTAATAATTCCACTAAAAAAAACAAAACTAAACAATAGATACACTATGCCACTTGCACCAATATGGTAAGATTCTCTAGCTATAACCCAAGTTAAGAATCCGGATAATAGACCTCCAAAAATTAAAACTTTGTAGGCTATATCTCTATAAAAATAGAACACGCTTAATAACAAAACAAACAACGGAATTGAATTGTTAAAAAGGTGATTGGTATCACTATGAATAAAATGTGTAAAAATAATACCTCTTAAACCAATTAAATCTCTGGGTAAAACGCCATACTTATTAAAATTAAAATTAAAATAAATTTCCACCCAATAAATCAACCAAATAGCAACAACATATACTATTGGTATAAAGAGAATAGATTTTGATATTTTTAAATGACTTTCATCTTTCATAGTTACAAAAATAACAAATATGTTACCAAAATAAAAAATAACAACTTCTGTCATAAAACTTTGCTATTTTTACAAAATGAATGAACCTTTGGCAGAAAGAATTAGACCTAAAGTATTAGAAGACTACATTAGCCAGCAACATCTGGTAGGAAAAGATGGTGTTTTAACTAATTTAGTTAAAAAAGGTATGATACCTTCTTTATTACTCTGGGGTCCTCCAGGGATTGGTAAAACTACGCTAGCTAATATTATTGCAAAAGAGAGTAAAAGGCCTTTTTATACCCTAAGTGCTATTAGTTCTGGTGTGAAAGATGTAAGGGAAGTTATAGAAAAAGCAAAAAAAAGTGGTGGTTTATTTACTGCTAAAAACCCTATTTTATTTATTGATGAAATTCACAGGTTTAGTAAATCTCAGCAAGACTCTTTATTAGGAGCTGTTGAAAAAGGATGGGTAACCTTAATTGGAGCAACTACAGAGAATCCTAGTTTTGAAGTGATTCCTGCCCTGCTCTCTAGATGCCAAGTATATATATTAAATTCTTTTGATAAAGAAGATTTAATAGCTCTTTTGCATAGAGCTATGGAGAAAGACGAATTTCTATCTTCAAAAAAAATCACATTAAAAGAAACAGATGCTTTACTGCAGGTTTCTGGAGGAGATGCTAGAAAACTTTTAAATATATTCGAAATCTTAGTTTCTGTTGATGATGAAATTGAAATTACAAATAAACTTGTATTATCTAAAATACAGCAAAATACAGCTAGATACGATAAAACTGGAGAACAACATTATGACATTATTTCTGCCTTTATAAAATCCATACGCGGAAGTGACCCAAATGCGGCTGTTTATTGGCTGGCTAGAATGATAGAAGGTGGCGAAGATGTTAAGTTTATAGCTAGAAGAATGTTAATTTTGGCTTCGGAAGATATTGGAAATGCCAACCCTACTGCATTAATCTTTGCGAACAATACATTTCAGGCAGTTTCAATCATCGGTCATCCAGAATCTAGAATTATACTGAGTCAATGTGCAGTCTATTTATCGAATTCTGCAAAAAGTAATGCTTCTTATTTAGCCATTGGTAAAGCACAGGATTTGGTGAGAAAAACTGGTGATTTATCTGTGCCTTTAAGTTTGAGAAATGCACCCTCAAAATTAATGAAAGATTTAGATTATGGGAAAGAATATAAATACTCACATAATTATCCTAATAGCTTCGTAGAGCAAGAGTTTATGCCTGATGAAATTTCTGGAACAAAACTATACGAACCAGGAGAAAACCAAAGAGGAAAACCAGTTTAAAGAGGTTTTAAAAAACAGGTGGAAAAACAGGTATAACTATTAAAATTTAACCTGGTATTTTTTCTCTATGCGCTTACCATTTTCATGAAATTCGGCGACCCAGTTTTCGCCTTTTTTATAAAATAATCCGTTTTTATCTTTGATAACAAAGACACCCTTAACACTGGTGTTTAAAATGACAAATACAACTTGTGGCTTTAAATTTATCAATTGAAATCCATTCTCTTTTGGCTGCGCATATAATGTAGTTGAAAGTGCTATATTATTTATTGGAGATATTTGTGCTGCTTCTATATTGTTTGTCACTGGTAATTCAACCTCCAATTTAACTTCTTTTACCTCTTTAACTAAAACTGGATTTACAGTAATAATTTCTTTTTTATCTTTCGCTATAGTTTCTAATAAAAAGGGTTCATAAGCAATATCATTCATGCTTGCATGTGCATTTCTAATTGCCTCTTGGAATCCTTTTTTAAATTCTTTAAGTTTACTAACTCCCTCGTCAGAGGTATACAATATCTTATTAGAACAGTCTCTCAGCTCTATTATTACCTTTACCTTAAACATAGAAGACTTATCCAATACAAGAGCTTTTAAACCACTACAAGGATTATCTCTTAAATCTTTAGGATACTGTTCTGAATTTAAAACTACTGTAAAACCATTTTTCTCTAACAAAAATTTAGTTAAAGAACTAGTCTTATATTCATCTTTTTGTTTTAAAAAATCAAACCGCTCTGGTACAACTATAAATTTGTAGTTATTTACTTGTTTTTCTTGTCCAAAAACAAAAAGATTAGACAATATTAGAAAGAGTACTAAAATTATATTTTTCATATTAATTAAATAACAAGTTAAAACCGAACTGTAAAGAAACATTATTTGCAGAAGAAATATCTGACAATTTTGTTAGATTATCAAGTATTCCATAAAAATTAATTTTCCATATTTTTGCGGAAAACTCCCACACCAATATTATAGTACGAGTAATCATCTATAGTATATGTTATTTTTGCTTGTAATTTATTTGAAAATGATTTTTCGTAAAAACTAGTGAGCGCAAATTGTTGTCTTAATGGTCTAAATACAGAATAAAGTTGTGCACCAAACGCATTTGTATAAAAATCTTTTAAGATATTATCATAACAATATTTACTTCTTTTTTCTCCGAAACTATATTTAATAGCAGCATTCACTTTTGCAGGCCTCCAGGATGTATAACTATCTTCATTACCTACAATTGGTAGTTGCTCCTTTAGTGCAGCATCCAGTTCTCCCCAATAATTTCTATTAGAATCAAACTCGAACTCAATCCCTTCAAATGTAAACCTACCCTCTATTAACTTATTCTTAATATCTTTAGTGTGTTGCACAAAACCAAAATCTATTAGACTTCCAGAAAACTGTAATTGTGGAGTTACATGGTAGGTAAAACCAAGGTCTATACCTGCACCTAAATTACCCCCCAACAGAATGTCAATGTAGGTACTTTCATCACTTATATCTTCATTATTCGAACGAAGTCCAGAAGTCCTTAAATTTAAATTTACATTATCTAAATAATGGATATACATATTATTGTTACCGATCCCCGTTGTAAAAGTTCCTGAATTATTTGTTGTTTCTAAATTTAAAGCTGAAGAATATACTTTAAATCGTCCACCAAGTGTTAATTTATCACTCACCTTTCTTGAAATTCCCGCATGAATTACTCCTAAAACATCTAATTTAAATATCATTTCAGAAAGACTAAAACTTTTATTTAAATAGCTAGTATTTCCCTCATTAATTAAAGTAAGTGCATCTTTAGGAAAATAACCGATAGCATCTAGTTCTTGATAAAAACCAAAGCTTATATATGTTTTCTTATCAAATCTAAAACCAGCACTAAAGACCTCTATCTGAGTATTAACTTTTAAATAATCGTTCGCATCTATTTTCTTTAAAACAGCACTAATTTTATCGTTTATAGTATTGTTATTTACAGAAAAAATTTCAGAAAGAGAAAAACCAGTAGATTTAATTTCAGAGGAAATACCAGATAATAAAGGCACACCAATATGAAACTTATAATCGGTCTCTAAACCCGGATTTAAAAGTAATGTTTGTGGCAAACCTGCAAAATCATATAAAACCTGTTTATTCTGTGAAAAAGAATTTAGGCCTATTAAGAAAGCGAAAATTAAGACAATTATTCTCATGTTAAATATTTGATTATAGACGTATTACTAATGATGATTTACATTCAATTTTACTCAAATTAGAAGCATCTAGAATTGTAATTGTATCTTTTAAACCAATTATAAACTGAACCTTAGTAAAATTTACAACCTGAGGAAAATCTTCAATAATTAGCAAGACTTCGGCACTTATGTCCAATGAATTTCCTCTAATTTCAAATCCTTCAAAGACTTTATGGATTGTATTGCTATCGGCATCTAGTAAGTTAACATCTAATAAAAAATCACGATTAAATTCATTTTTTATTTCAAAATTAAAATCTAATTGCACCAAATTTTGTTTGATAAAACTATTCTCCAAAAGTTTAAAATCTGTAGTTTCGTTCACCTCAGTGGATGTAGGTATACCCGAAATAATGGTGTTAAAATTAGATGCATCTATTGAAAAAAAAACTAGGGAAGAAGAAATAGAAGGCATAATAGTATACTCTTCTAATTGCTCAAAATCTAAAGGTTGAGAACACGATAGAAAAAAAATAGTAATTATAGCGGTACTATATATTTTTAGTAAATTCATAACTGGTTTATTTTAATTGTAATCGAAGCCTACTTCAAAGATATTGTTTTATTTCTAATAATTTTTTTACAAAAACAATATTTTTTCCAGTAGCAGTAACATCATCAAAAACACAATGAATTGCATCTAAACCGACATCTAAGGCTCCTTGAATATCTGCTTCCAGGCTATCACCAATCATAATAGAATTATCTTTTCTAGCATTTGCACTTTTTAACGCAAAATTAAAAACCTTTGGATTCGGTTTTTTCACACCTACGGACTCTGAGGTAATAATCTGATCGAAATAATGATACAATTTAGAGTTAACCATTTTTTTACTTTGAACTTCTTCAAAACCATTGGTAATAATATGCAAGGTGTACTTCTCTTTTAAATAATCTAACAATTCAAAAGCACCCTCAAATAAATGATTAAATTCTGATAAATTATCTATATATGCTGTTGCTAGTTGATCTATTACATCATCAGAAATTGTATAATTTACTGCATCAAAAGACTTTTTAAGGCGCGCATACCTCAACTCCTCTTTAGATACTTTCTCATTTCTATATAGTTTCCAATACTTTAAATTCAGTGGCACATACACTTCTAAGAAATCATCAATTTTTACATCAATATTATTTTCTATAAAAATTTTCTCAAAAGTTAATGCAGAATTTTTTTCAAAATCCCATAAGGTATGATCTAAGTCAAAAAAGACGTGTTTTATCTCTGTCATTTATATTATATTTGAATACACTATTATTCGTATGTAATATGCAACTATTTTCTTTTTTAAAAAAAGAGTTTGTTAAAAATGTTTTAACATTAATAACAGGTTCTGCCCTGAGTCAAATAATTATTTACGCATCAATTTTGTTACTAACAAGGCTTTTTTCTACAGAGTTATTTGGTGTATATTTTTTATTTACATCATCCGTTTTATTACTAAAACCAATTATTTCTTTACAATTAGAACTCGCTATTGTTTTGCCTAAAAAGGACGAAGAAGCAATTAATATTTTTGCACTTACAACTATTGTTTTGTTCCTTTTGAGTATTATTTTGTTTTCACTTATTTTAATCTTTAAAAAAAATATTCATGCTTTTTTTGAAATTGAAAAGCTCACCTATTTTATATACTTAATACCCTTAAGTACTTTTTGTTACGGTTTTATTTCAACCTTAAATTACTGGAACAATAGAACTAAATATTTTAAAAATATTTCAAAAGGAAATATTATAAGAACGAGTACATTAAGTGTTAGTCAAATTGCAACTGGGTATAGTGAATTTAATAATATTGGATTAATACCTGGTATGATTTTAGGGCAAATAACACAAATTATGTTACTTTTAAAAGTATCTTTTTCTTCATTAAATAATTTAAAAAAAGAAATCTCTTTGAATAAAATAATTTTTTTAGCAAAGAAATATAAAGATATCCCCAAATTTAATACGCTTATTAGTTTTCTAAACACACTTTCTAATGAAATACCAGTGTTAATGATTACGAAGTATTTTGGATTAGCAAATGCAGGGATTTATGGATTAGCAATTAAAGTAGGTAGAGCGCCAAGTGCAATTATACAAGATTCTGTAAGTCAAATATTCTTTAACAAAGCTACCGATATTTATAATAAAGAAGAGAAATTATACGAAATTGTTAAAAAAACGTGTTTCAATTTATTTAAAATTTCTTTACTAATTTTTATTCCTTTACTGGTTCTTTCTTATTTTCTAGATATAATTTTCAGTAAAGACTGGTCTGATGTGGGTCTATATCTGCGAATTTTAATTCCGTGGTTATTCATTATGCTTTTAAGTTCACCAATAAGCTCTTTAATTGTAATTTTAAACAAACAAAAAACAATTCTATTTTATGATATTTTTCTTTTAACATTTCGTTTTTTAGCATTTTATCTAGGTTACTATCTGTACAATGATATTTTAATATCTTTAATTTTATTTTCGGCAGTTGGGGTCTTTTTTAATATCTTTATTCTTATTTACTTTTTTAAGATTTCTAAAACAGAAAGTAAGAAAAGAACTGCTTATAAATAATTTATGATTTTAACATTTACTGGAGACATTAGTATAACAGGTTCTTTTACACAAAAAGTTCTGTCTAATTCTGAAATTTTTTCGGATGATATTTTACTAGATTTAAAAAAAAGTCTGACTTTGTTGTAGGTAATTTAGAAGGATCTACAACAAATTCAAAAGAAATTCTCAATTACAACACACCTCTTAAGAGCCCCGTAAACACTATCAACTATTTACATAAAAGAAATATTTCAGCTTTTAATCTAGCCAATAATCACATACTCGATTATGGGGAGGTTGGCTTAAAAAACACCTTGTCAAAAATTAAAGAACAAAACTGTTTTTATTTTGGGGCAGACCTAACAAAAGAAAAATCAGTTACTCCCTTGATTATAAATAAAGACGGAGTTTCAATTGCTTTGTTTGGTATTGCAAAATGCAACCCAACAAAAACAGGTAATGCTCAACTTTTTAATTCTGATGACTTCTCAATACTTAAAAAACAGCTCAAAAAATATCAAGAAAAAGTTGATTTTATAATTGTAAACTTTCATGGCGGTGAAGAATTCAGCTTATATCCCTCTCCCATTAAAAGGAAATTTTTAAAAAAAATTGCAAAATTAGAAGAAGTTAATTGTGTTATTGCCCATCATTCTCATACATTCCAAGGGTATGAAAAATATAAAAACACGTATATTTTCTATTCCTTAGGTAACTTTATTTTTGATATTCCAAATCACAAACCTTACAAAGAAACGAATGCTAGTGCCTTATTATTTTTATATTTTAAAAAGAATAGTTTTACTTTTAGTTTAATTCCTTTTAAAATTCATCAGGGTAAAATAAGTGCTGATAATCAAGAAACTTTTAATCATAAATTAAGTGAACTCTGCAATTTTTCTAACTACAGAACCAAGTGGCAAAAAGAAGCTTTTAGGATTTTATTCAGAAAAGAGAATCCACAGTTAAAGAATACGCATAATGATAAGAATTCTTTACAAAATAGGTCATTATTATCTATTTTAGCTACCAAAAAGTTTTACATAAGAACTTTGACAATTTTAAAAGATGAGCACATGTTTTCTTTATATTTAAATGCAATTATTTATAAAATAAAAAAGAAATTTATTTGATGAATTTAACATTAAAAAACAACCTTGGCTTTAATTGGTTTGAAAATAATACTCTTTTTTTTAAGGGATATTTTTATGTTAATGATCACTTTTACGAAAAAGAAGATGCTTTAAACTATTTATTAAACATAAAAACCGTTGCGAATTTTAAAGCTGAGTTAAATGTAATTAATGGTGTTTTTAGCTTTATAATTTCACTTGAAGACACTATTTGTATAGCTTCTGATCTAACTCGATCTTTCCCACTTTTTTACACGATCCAAAAGGGTAAACTATTTTTAAGTGATGATATTCTTCACCTAAAAAAACAATTTACTATTGATGATTTTGACAAAATTTCAGAGATTGAATTAAAAGCTTCTAATCATACGCATGGAAAAAAGACATTATTAAAAAATGTTTTTCAAGTACAAGCTAGTGAATACCTAATCATTAACAATGATGAAGTTATTGATCGCAACTTCTTCTTTTCGTACGCTATCGAAAAAGAAAGTTCAGATTCTTATTCCAGCTTAAAAAACAAAACTATTATTACTTTTAACAATGTATTTAAACGGTTTATAGATTCTCTAAATAACAGAACTATTGTAGTTCCATTGAGTGGTGGTTTTGACTCCCGACTAATTGCAATAATGTTAAAAAAATACAACTACAAAAATGTTGTTTGCTATACATATGGCAGAAAAGATAGTTTCGAAATTGAAAACTCACAAAAAACGGCAAAAACACTTAATTTCGAGTGGCATTTTATTGAATACAAAGATGATTTAATTAGTGACTTTTTAATTACTGATGAATTTAAAGACTACGCTCATTTTGCAGGAAAACTCTCTTCAATGCCGAATTTACAAGAATATTTTGCTGTGAAACATTTAAAAAAAAATAAGTTAATTTCTAATGACGCTATTTTTGTACCTGGATATGCAGGAGATTTATTAGGAGGAAGTCAATTTTTAAAAGTAATTCCAGAAAATTTAAAACAGGAACAAATTACTGATTTAATTATACGTAAAAAATTTAGTAATTATCCTTTATCAAAAACTGAAAAGAAAACTATAAAAAACCAAGTTGAACAAAACTTGTTTCATTTTGATGAAAATTATGTTAAAAAAATCCCTTCTTCTGTTTTTGAAGATTATGATATCAAAGAGAAGATTGCAAAATATATTTTTAACTCGGCAAATTTTTATACTTTTTTCGGATACGAACATCGATTTCCTTTTTGGGATCAAGAATTATTAGATTTATTTAAAAAAGTGCCTGTAAAATACAAAAACATGAAAATGCTTTTTAATACTGTATTAATAAACGAATATTTTAAGCCAAATACTGTTTATTTTGAAAATGAATTGCAGCCATCGAAAAAAAGCAAGAATACTCAAAAAATAAAAGATCAAATAAAACCATTTTTACCTACTTTTGTAAAACAGAGGTTTTTACAAAAAAACGATTGGAACAATTACAAGCCTATTACCGACCAGATAGATACCCTCATCGTTTCAAAAGGATTAAAAGTACAAAAATCATCGAAGGATTACAATGATATCATTACACAATGGTATTTGTATTTCTCCAAAAATATGATATAATAAATGTTTGAAAAAATAGATTTTTTCTTTTTTGGATGGATAATTAATTGCGCGTATCCTGAATATTATAGGCCAAAACATGGTTATCAACGTTATTATATTTTATTTTTTCATTATTTAATTCTGCAAAAACTATTAAGATTAAACCCAAAAGTAAAATGGCCTGTTCACTTTACTTCTAAAGTTTTAGCCCCAGAAAACATTACAAAAGGTATTTTATGTGATCCAGGAGATAATATTAATAATTATATTCAAGCTAATAATGGAATTATTTTTGGCTCAAATATTGAATTAGGACCTGGAGTTTCTATCATTTCGTCTAATCATAAAGCCAATAATTTAAGAGAACATACAAAAGGAAAACCAATTACAATTGGTAATAATGTTTGGATTGGAGCAAACAGCACTGTTTTACCAAAAGTTTCGATCGGTAATAATGTTATCATTGGTGCAAATTCTTTGGTTAATAAAGACATTCCTAGCAATTCTGTTGCTGTTGGTAACCCTTGTAAAATAATAAAGCAAAAAGAACCTTATACTGAAGATTTATCTGCAATTATTTTCAACAAACAACTTCCAAAAAAGTTTACTGAGTTTTTAAACTTGAAATAAATACTAATTTCGTATGTTTTTATGTTTTCCAAAAACCCTTTTTACGATATATAAAATAAGCTCTCCTTTTATAATGGTTTCAGCAGAAAAGATAAATTTGCGTTCCATTTGTATCCTTTGATAGTGGTTCTCCATATCATCATCTTTTAAGCCAGCTGTTCCAAAAGTGGTGATTTTTTTAAGCTTAATTTTCTCAAAAAAATCAATTAAAACTCCATCATCAGAAAAAGGAAAAGAAAAATAATTACTTTTTAAACTAAACTTTTCTGCTATTATTGCAACACTTTCCATGGTTTCTACTAATTGTTTTTCTAATGAAATTGATGAATATTTTGGATGACTTTTACTGTGAGCTCCAAATGAAAAACCACTTTTAATCAATGTAAAAATTTGTTGCACAGAAAGATAAGGTTTGTCATTTTTTAAGAAATCTAAAAACGAAAACGCTACTATTTTAGCACAATTATCTAAAATATCAGTTTCACTAATTTCTATATTTTTCAGAAGATTACAAACTGTATTTGTATCGAAAACAGTTAATTTAAACACTTTATTTATAGCTGTTTGTTGTTCTTTAGATATGTTGTTTTTTTTTAAAAAATCAATTAAAATATTTACTTTATATCGATAAAATAAAGCTTTATTATCAATAAAATTAGAATTTAAAAAATTGATAGCAGTAACATTTTCTTTTAATAAAATAGGTGCAACTACATGGTAGAAATTAGACAAACCATCATCAAAAGAAAGTAAAAAACTGTTTGTTTCAATTTTTTCTTTTGCATCAAAATCGCTAACTGACAAAGAGTTAAAATGCTTTTTAAAATAATGAAGATCTTCTATAAATTGTGAGGTGTTTTTTGCTTGATATAAATTACTAACTAAACTATTAGCCCCATCATCTACAAAATGATAAAAAGGTAAAATGACTTTTTTACCTGCTATCTTCATTAAAGAAAGGACAGGTATTAAATTATATAAAAAAGATGTTCTAAAAAATAAATCTTTTAATTGCATTTGATTTATAGTTATAATAATGTGTTAACTCACTTCCAAAACTTTTGTAAAATGAGGCGATACTTGGAATTGTAGAACCTTCAAAATCTAAAATATTTTCTGTTTTTGAGTACTCTTTAATTACAGAATCTAATAAAAAAGTGGTTGCTCCGTATTTTTTCCCTTCTTTTGATGACGCTCCGAATAAATAATAAATTCTACCATTATATTTTAAAAAGAAACCAATACAAACTATTTTTTCTTCATGAAAAATATTTCTTGTAAATCCTAAATTATTATTTAAACAAAACTCAATTAAAGCATCAATTTTATCAAAATACTTTTTTGGTGTTTTTAAAAAATCGAATACATTTTTATAAAGTTCAATTAAAGCTATTTTATTATTAAAGTCTTGATAACTCAGGTTTGCTTCCGTTGCTTTGCTGATACTTTTTCGTCTATCTTTTCTAAAATTTTTATAAAGTTTATAATATTCTTGATTTAAATTTAAACTAAAATTCTGTTTTAAAATTAGTTTAGAGTCTGGTTGAAATGCAAAATTTATATCTGTAAAAAAAAATCGATTTAGGAAATTTCTTTAAAATTTTTTTTATGAGGAGATCATTTATTTTCTCAATTGAATAAATTGAAATTTGTTGGCAAAAATAAGGTTGTAAACTATATTTTAGTCCATATTTAGTATTATAAAAAATTGGCATTACCGCCTCGTAATCATTCAAAACTAATACATCCCAATTGTCTGCAACAATATCTAAATACCAAGAAAATGCATAAATTCTACTTTGTATGGAGTTCTCTATACAGTCATTGTACTTTACAATATCTAAATATTCTCTTTTAACGTAGTGTATCATCTTAAGAAATTGCAATTTTTATCATAGATTCATACAATCGCTTCCATCCTTTCCAACGCAAGTGATTGCTTAAACTTTCATTATGAAATAAAGTAATAAAAGTACCATTTACGGCTTTTACCTCATTTCTTAAGTCTCTAATTTTACCCAAAGATTGTTTTGGAGTTAACTTCATATAATCATTTAAAGTAGTATCCATTAATGCAAATGGAAATACTTTTAAAGGTGTTTGAATTTCAAAATCTAAATCATAAAAATAAAATGGTGTGCAGGTACTTGCTCTAAAACCTACGGTACTTGCATATCCCATAGAATGATCTTCTTCTATTTCTAAATCAATTAATTGCTGGTAGGTTTCTGGTAAATTAAAGCGCAAATAATGTTGTCTAGATCTAATTACTGGTGCATTGGTAATATTTTCTAAACGTTCTTTTTCTTTCTTTAACATTACAGCATCTTTCATTGTAAAATAAGAAGGATGCAAACCAACAATGGCGTAATCTGCCAAATTTTTAATAAGTAATCTGTATTTATTTTTAGCAGGAGAAACATTGGTATCAAAAGTAGTATAATCTCCTATAGAGCTAAAAAAAATTGTTTTAATATCTTTTGCTTTTTTAATACTTAATATTTCCTGAAAAGTATCAAAAGGATCTTTTGTTATTTTTAAAAGTACAGTGAGTCGATTCCAAATATTAAATAATCTTAATTTAAATAAATCGGTCACAAAACCACCAACAGATCTAATAAAATTTTTATGCTTGTACGCAAAAGCATTATCTATATCTATTGTAGAGACAAATTCATAAGACCTCTCTAAGTGCTTATAGTCTGGAAACTTTTTCTTAAGCACTGCTAACAGCTTATACGCCCAAATATCTACCACTGGTTTTTCTAAAAAGCCATTGTTATATGCTAAACTTTCTGGCGCTGTATACCGACCGTGCACGTCTTTTACATGCGGTAAATACTCTTCATATCTAGAAATTAAATAAAAACTTGCTGCAAAAAGATCAAAAGGAATGGCAGATTTACTGCCTGCTCCAAAAAAACAAGGAACCTCTTCCCATTTTTGAATATTTATTTCTAAGTCATTTACGCCTTGTTCAAATAATAAAGCATTACTTTTTATAAAAAATTCATTTCCTAAAGGTGCTTTTGTATAGGTTATTTTAGGTCCGTTATATGCCACAAACTCCTCTATTTTTGTTGTAAAACTTACAGGAATTAATAGCGTTCTCGTTAAAATATGTCTAAATATATAACGCACTCTAGGGGTAATTTTATGTGTGTAAACTAATATCATTTATACTTTGGTTGGCCGTTTTTGGTTGCATCATTCCACTTTAGTATTCTAAATTGTAACACGTACATCTATCTTTACAATAATCCTTCATCTGCAAAGCTAAAATAAGCTTTTTCGGTAATAATTAAATGGTCTAAAAGTTTAATATCTAAAGTAATTCCTGCTTCTTTAATTTTTTGAGTTAATTGTTTGTCTGCATTGCTGGGTTGTAATTTACCTGATGGATGATTGTGACAAACAATAATACCAACCGAAGCTATTTCTAAAGCCCTTTTAAATACTAGCCTAACATCTACTATAGTTGCCGTTAAACCACCTTTACTAATTTGAGATTTAGCAACTACTTTATTCGCATTATTTAAAAATAATACCCAGAATTCTTCATGTTCTAGATCTCCAATGATTTGCTGCATAAGATTTGTAACATCTTTACTACTTGTTATTGTAGGTTTTTCTAGTGCAGCTTCTAACTGTCTTCGCTTGCCTAATTCTAGCGCAGTAATTATATTTATTGCTTTCGCCTCTCCAATACCTTTAAATTCCATTAGTTTTTCTACAGATAGTTTTGCCAGTTCATTAATGTTTCCATTTATAGAATTTAAAATTCTTTTTGCCAATCCTACTGCACTTTCATCTCTATTTCCAGAACCAATAAGAATGGCTATTAACTCTGCATTAGATAGCGTTGTTTTTCCTTTGGCTATCAATTTTTCTCTAGGTCTATCGTCTAAAGCCCAAGATTTTATTGTTAGTTTTTCCATACAGTAATTTGTTATAAACATACAAAAAAAAATCTACCAAGTTAAAGCGCTGCATTGCAGCTACGAATTAAATTTATTTGCTAAATCTACTTTTACATACATAAAACCTCTACTATTAAAAACAATAAATAAAACGAAAGCCATACATCTAATATTGTTTAGTTTCCTCAAAAACATGCGCTAGAATTTTTCGTCTACGTTACCAAAAGCAACGTTTTTACGTTTTATTACTACAGTAAAAACTTCAGAGACTTTATTCCTTTGAAAAGATCTACCACTTGCTGCACCCCGCGGCTAAAAGAAGCGCTAAAATTTCTTAACAACGACCATCATGAAACTACAAAAATGCAATTCGAAGTTCCAAAAATCCATATTTTATAAGATTTATGAATTTAAGACCTATTATAAACTCCAAAATAACAATAGTAAAAATTGATCTTTTAGCATCATTCTTTGAACTGAATTCAATATAACTTTTTCTATATAAGGGTTAACTTGCAATCTTAAACTAATTTTTTTTTTGAATTGAACTCAAAATAAAATTTTCTATTGTAAAATTAACTTACACTTCCCCAAAAAAGTTATTAATTTTTTACTTGAGCAACGTAGAGTTAAATATTTAAACAAAAAAACACAAATAATACAATAGTGCTAAATTATTTATTTTAAGCTATTTAAAAACTAAAAGTGGAGAAAAAATTCTTATTACCCATCTTATCTATGCTAGTTTCTGTTACTTTTTCACAAAAAACAGCAGCTAAAAAACCAATGCTATTAAAATCTACAATTACTTCTGTAGGTTCTTCTACTGCTTACATGTATGGAGATAAATATACAGTACAGCAAAGTATAGGTCAGAGTGGTATTGTAGGAAAAGTAAAAACTAAAAACACGCTTATTAGGCAAGGTTTTCTTTCAAATGCTCTTTTTTTTAGCGTTCAAAATTCAGATCTAATTAATTTTGAAGAGACTTTAAATGTTGTTATTTCTCCAAATCCATTTATAAACTATATAAAAATAGATTTTTCATCAAAAACACGGTACGGAATTCAAATAAAAATATATGATATCAACGGAAAGACATTTACCTATAGGAAGTATAAAGCAGCAGAAAGCATTATTGTACCGATGAAAAATTTTAGTATTGGAAACTACATTGTACAAATTATAAGTGGTAGGAATAAATATGTTAAAAAAATATTAAAAACGAATAGAAAGTAATTTCATGAAAAAAAACCAAAAACATTTCATTCTTATTCTTGTTTCTAATTTCTAGCCTAACAAATGCACAACAAATGTATATAGGTTCTGGATTTGGCACGGCTACTTTTGATGATTATGTTACTAGTTCTGGAGAAAATACTTTAGATAATTCTGGCTATTCAAAACCTCTAGAACTTTCATTTGAAGGTGGTTTTCTTTTTAATTTATATAAACAAAAAGTAAAATTTGATATAGGTCTCCATTACAGTAAATACAAAATAAATACATCATTTTATTCAGGAAACATAAGGATACCTACTACTTACAACTTGTCTTATTTTGGCTTAAAAGGAGGTTTAAACGTTACTTTACTGCGCTGGGAAAGATTAAAATTAAACCTACATCCTTATTTTACTTATGATTGGTTAACCTATGGAACCAATGCATATAGAAATGTGCTTTTAGATATATACAAAGAAAAAACATTAGACAGAACCTTGTTAAGTTTTCATATAGAACTTGGATTAGAAAATAGAATTTCTGATGAAATTTCTATTTATATACACTACAATATTGCCAAAAGTATTACAGAAGAAAACGAAGATAGCACAGTGGGTGAAAAATATAGTTTAGATAAAAGAGCAATTACTATTGGGTTGCTTTTTGACATTAGTCAAATAAATAACTGGAGGATATGGGAGCGAAGAAGATAATTTTATTTTTATTTTTATTAGGGGCGTCTTTTTTACAAGGACAAACACCTGGTTTAAATTACCAAGCAGTAATTTTAAATACTTCTGAAATAGAAATACCAGGAACCAATGTAAAAGAAAACCAAGTGCCTTTAGGGTTAGAAGATATTACATTTCGTTTTTCTATATCAAATAAAAATAATATCGAATACATCGAAGAACAAACAGTTACCACAGATGCAAGCGGCATGGTTTCTTTAATTGTTGGCGAGGGCACACCAATAAGTGCAACTTTTAATGATATTGTATGGGACGGAGAAGAAAAATACTTAAATGTAGAAATAGATATACTAAGTAATAATGACAGTTTTACATTTTTAGACGCACAAAAAATTCTTTACATCCCCAACAACCCAAAATCTACAAAACAGTCTGTTACAACTGCTGTAGATGGGCAATTATTATTTACAACTCCTTTACCAATTACCGACACCCAAAAAATAGATGTCTTTAGAAATGGGGCAAGAATAAGTTTTATTCAGATAGACGCCAATACCATACAAATAGATAAAGAAGCAACTTGCTATCAAGGCGACGAAATACGAATAGTACAATTAAAATAAATTAATTAAAAACAGGAAAAATGAAAACAAGTATTAATTAAAAACAAATAAATTAAAATTATAGTAAAATGAAAACAGAAAAATGAAAACAAGTATTAATTAAAAACAAATAAATTAAAATTATAGTAAAATGAAAACAGGAAAAATGAAAACAAGTAAAATGAAAACAAGTAAAATGAAAACAAGTATTAATTTAAAAACAAGAAAAATGAAAAACAACTATTTAAAATTAGGAATGATGGCAGCAGTAATGCTATCTGCAAGCATTGGTTTTGCACAAACAACATCTGGCTCTATTGGTAAAAGTGCTAATACAACATTAGGATCAGCTGGAGGTTCAGTTAAAGTTATAGATAATAAAGGTACAATTAAGTATTTACAATCTAAAAATGGTTTAACTACGTTTACTGATTTAGCACCTGATGGAGGTGTTGTTACAACCTGGCAACTAGGGGGTGTATTAACTGATCCAACTACTATAACTACAGATGGAACTAATACTTTAAATATTGCAGGATTAGTAGCAGAAGGTTCTGGAATTACTGGAGCTGCAACTACTGGAACTTTAAATACCTCAGGTTACACACTAGTAGTAAGAGATGAAGATACTGGAGCACTAAAAAAGATATTAGCGGCAGATATATTAGCTGGAGCAGCAATAACTGGAATTAGACAAGAATATGTCACAAGACAGCTGATGCTATTGCACTGCACTGACGTTGACATTACTGTTACGGGTTTACCAATTCTAGACGCTGAACTATCTTCTAAATTATCTGTCTACAGAAATGGTGTCAAATTAAGATTTGGTACTGATTTTACTTGCAACAGATGCCGCTACACAATATACAGTACAATGCAGCAGATTTACCAATGTATGCTGGTGATATTATTGAGATTCAATACCTAAACTAATTTAAAAATACACGAATACAAATGTTCAATTACTTTTTTAAGAATTTGAATACATTATTTCTAACCTGCGCATTGGCTTTTATTTCAATAGCCAATGCGCAAGAGGTTAGAGTTATAGATAATAAGGGTACAATAAAAACAGCTAACAACAACCAAGTTACAACTGGTGCACAACCTACAGACCCACTAGAAGGCGATGTTTGGGCGTCTACCAACTTAACAGACAACAATCTTTATGTTTGGGACGGAAGTTCTTGGATTTATGTAACCAAACCAAGTAGTTCTGCTACTTACAGCATTGGTGATGTTGTTAATGGCGGCGCAGTCTTTTGGGTAGATAGCACGGGTCAACACGGTTTGGTTGTGGCATTTTCAGATGTAGCAACGTCTGTAGAATGGGGTTGTTATGGTACAGATTTACCCAACGTACCATCCATCGCTCCAAGTAATAGAGGTAAACCTGTGGGCGTAGGTGCAAAAATAGGAGATGGTTTTAATAACACTAATGATATACTAACTAATTGCGATACTGCTACCGCTGCTTTAGCGGCAAGGTCATTAGGTGCACAATGGTTTTTACCAAGTATAAATGAGTTTAGCCAAATGTATATTAATAAATCAACTTTAGAGGGGGTCTCTGGGTTTACTGCATTTAGAGCTTACTACTGGAGTTCTACGGAGTACGGTTTCAGTAACGCGTGGTATCAGAATTTCAACGATGGTCGTCATGGCGCCAGCGATAAGGACAACAGGGCCGCTGTGCGTGCTGTTCGGGCTTTTTAGTTATCAATTTAGCGAAGCGGTTTCACCAGCAACTATTAAGAAAATAAGAATGGGTGCGTAATTTAAATAGTGCCCATAGCAAGTGCTTCACGAATACTAGTTTTAGTTAAAGATGACGTGCTAACAGTTAGAGGAAATGGATATCACGTTAGTATTAATAGTACTAGCAAAATTAAAACAGTAGCGCATGGCTCTTCATTTTTAGTTGAGCGTATTATTAAATAATAATCTAAATAAACAAGACACTTACAAATGTTAAGTTACTTTTTTAAGAATTTAAATACCTTATTTCTAACCTGCGCATTGGCTTTTATTTCAATAGCCAATGCGCAAGAGGTTATAGTTATAGATAATAAGGGTACAATAAAAATAGCTAACAACAACCAAGTTACAACTGATACAACAGCACCTACAAACCCACTAGAAGGTGATATTTGGGCGTCTACCAACTTAGCAGACAACAATCTTTATGTTTGGGACGGAAGTTCTTGGATTTATGTAACCAAACCAAGAAGTTTTGCTACTTATGAAATTGGTCAGGTTATTAATGGCGGCGCAGTGTTTTGGGTAGATAGCACGGGTCAACACGGTTTGGTTGCGGCTTTTTCAGATGCAGCAATTTGGACAAACGGGGTAGATTGGGGTTGTTATGATACAGATTTACCAAACGTATCAAATGTTTCCTCATTTAATGGTGGTAACCCTGTGGGCGTAGGTGCAGAAATAGGAGATGGTTTTAATAACACTAATGATATACTTCGAGATTGCCCTAATCCTCCCGCTGCTTTAGCGGCAAGGAATGTAGGAGATCAATGGTTTTTACCAAGTGCAAAGGAGTTAAACCAAATGTATCTTAATAAAGACACTTTAGAGGATGTCCCTGGGTTTACTGCATTTAGTGCAGACGGTCAGCATTGGTACTGGAGTTCTACGGAGACCGGTGCCGCTAGTGCGTGGAGACAGCGTTTTAGCGACGGTACTCAGAACTCGCTCAAGAAGAACGAAGGATCCGCTACTGGACAAATGAAATGCAATGTGCGTGCTGTGCGTGCTGTTCGGGTTTTTCGGACTTTTTAGTTATTTAATTATCAATTTAGCGAAGCGGTCTCACGAACACCTATTAAGAAAATAAGAATGGGTGCGTAATTTAAATAGTGCCCATAGCAAGTGCTTCACGAATACTAGTTTTAGAGAAAGATGAAGTGCTAACAGTTAGAGGAAATGGATATCACGTTAGTATTAATAGTACTAGCAAAATTAAAACAGTAGCGCATGGCTCTTCATTTTTAGTTGAGCGTATTATTAAATAATTATCTAAATAAACACACTTACAAATGTTAAATTACTTTTTTAAGAATTTAAATACCTTATTTCTAACCTGCGCATTGGCTTTTATTTCAATAGCCAATGCGCAAGAGGTTCGTGTTATTGATAATAAGGGTACAATAAAAATAGCTAACAACAACCAAGTTACAACTGATACAACAGCACCTACAAACCCACTAGAAGGTGATATTTGGGTGCCCACCAGAGGAACACCTACACAAACTAAAATTATTAATGTTTGGGACGGAAGTTCTTGGATTTATGATAGAAGGCATATTTTTAGTATTGGTGAGGTTGTTAATGGCGGAGTAGTGTTTTGGGTAGATAGCACGGGTCAACACGGTTTGGTTGTGGCATTTTCAGATGTTGCAGGGAGTCCTATGCAATGGGGTTGTTATGGTACATATTTACCAAACGTACCGGATGTTCCTCATAATGGAGGTATCCCTGTGGGCTTAGGTGCAGAAATAGGAGATGGTTTTAATAACACTAATGATATACTTCGAGATTGCCCTAATGCTCCCGCTGCTTTAGCGGCAAGGAATGTAGGAGATCAATGGTTTTTACCAAGTGCAAAGGAGTTAAACCAAATGTATATTAATAAATCAACTTTAGAGGCTATCCCTAGGTTTAATGCATTTATACATTTCTACTGGAGTTCTTCGGATTACAGTCGCAATAGCGCGTGGGGACATTTTTTCGACAGTCGTTCTTGGACTGACGTGAATAAGAGCTACGCAAAAGGTGTGCGTGCAGTTCGGGCTTTTTAGTTATCAATTTAGCGAAGCGGTTTCACGCACACCTATTAAGAAAATAAGAATGGGTGCGTAATTTAAATAGAAGCGCGTAAGCGGTCGGTTATAAAAATAAAACCAGTACTACTGTAAAAAAGTAGTATTGGTTTTTTGTATTAAAAAAAATAATTATCTGTCATTACGAGGAAAGGGGAACGAATGACTTGGTAATCTCATGAACTGTAACTAAGAACAAACAGATTGCCGCGTTGTGTCTCCTCGCAATGACATATCCAACCGTCATTACAAGGAAAGAAAAACGAATGACGTGGTAATCTTATGAATTGTAACTAAGAGTAAACAGATTGTAGACAAGATACACAAGACTTATCTATAGATGCTACTGGAAAATTAATTTCTTTAGTAAATGGCGGAAATAGAACAATTAACCCCAATGATGCCGATGCAGATGCTACAAATGAATTATCTGACCTATCTATTTCAGGAAGCATTTTAACTTTAAGTAACCCCGCCACAGTAGGCAACAGCATAACGCTTCCTAGGTCTTTATTTTCTGCAACTACCAAAACTGCAATCGCAAATGTAAATTTTGATCCTACAACCAACCAAGTAAATAATTCTATATGGGTAAGCATGCATACTGCATTACCCACAACAACTATTAATGTAAAAACAGGAGATATTGTAGATGTAAGAGTTCACATATCTGAGGATTTTATTAGGTATAATGACATAGGTGATGTAATACGGTTAGATGAAAACGCCCCTGGTTTAATAGGCTCTCCAACCATGATAGAAACACTTATAGCAGGAAGAGACAATACGTTTTAGGTATCATCAGCCTCTTTAAACCAACTACTTACGGTTATTGGAGATGGTCCGTTAACAATCGAGTTTCAGGTTAAATACAGTGACAATTCTCCAAGAACATATTCAACAAACGGTTAGGAAGAGGAGATTTACAAATAATAATTTTTAGATAAATAAAACCTGACAACTAAATATGTCCTTTAAAATTCGCAAAAAATCATTTTAACACTAATTTTAACTTTACTTGTAAACAAAGCTCAAGGAAAACATAAAAAAGGAATAGATGTAGATATTGATGAAGGTAATTTTTTACAATGTTATTTAGACGCAAGTGCTGTCGCTTACCCTCAGGTTTTAATTGAGATTGCTTGGAGACAATGATAGCTTATTTGAAAAATTGCTTTTTTTTAATTATTCCTGCTTAACTCTTTATATCTTTGTGAAATATTTCTATATTTAACATATGAAAATTATTATAGCAGGTGCTGGAGATGTTGGTTTTCATTTAGCAAAACTACTTTCTTACGAATCTCAAGATACTTATATCATCGATTTTGATGGTGACAAGCTAGACTATTTAAATAGTCATTTAGATGTTATTACTAAAAAAGGAGATGCAACATCAATTAAGCTTTTAAAAGAAATTGGTATCGATTCTGCAGATTTATTAATTGCAGTTACAGAGAGTCAGAACACAAATTTTACAATTTCGGTGATTGGCAAATCTTTAGGTGCTAAAAAAACAATTGCTAGAATAGACAACCCAGAGTTTTTAAATGATTGCGAGGTAGACTTTAAACAATTTGGTTTAGATTTTATGATATCGCCTCAAGAATTAGCAGCAAATGAAATAAAGATGTTGCTAAATCAATCTTCTTTTAATGATACTGTAGAATTCGAAAAAGGCCTTTTTAATGTTATGGGAACCTCTTTAACCTATAAATCTCCATTAGTAGATTTAACAGTAAAAGAGGCAAAACAGAAATTTAAAAATATAGATTTTATTACAATTGCTATCAAAAGAGCCAATGTTTCTCAAACTATTATACCAAGAGGAGACACTACTTACCAAGTAAATGATCAGGTTTATTTTTCTGTACCCAGCTACAACATGAAAGACTTGTATCCAATAATTGGAAAGATAAAATTTGATATAAAAAATGTAATTATTCTTGGAGGTAGCAGTATTGGAGAGAAAACAGCAAGAAACTTGTGTCAAGAAGGATTTAATATTAAACTCATAGAAAAAGATAAAGAAAAAGCAGAAAGTCTTGCAGAAGAATTAGATAATGTTCTAGTTATTAATGGAGATGGTACAGACTTAGAGCTATTAGAAGAAGAAAACATTAGAGAAACAGATGCATTTATTGCGGTAACAGGCAACTCTGAAACCAATATTATGTCTTGCCTTGTGGCAAAATCTAAAGGTGTTAAGAAAACAATAGCTTTAGTTGAAAACATGGATTATATTGAGATTTCTCAAACAATTGGTATTGAGTCTCTAATTAATAAGAAACTAATTGCAGCCAGTAATATTCTAAGACATATTAGAAAAGGTGAAATTTTAGCCTTGGCAAATTTACATAATATAGATGCTGAAGTTTTTGAATTTGAAGTACAACCAAATGCTAAAGTTACAGAGAAGCCTATTAAAGAACTTAATTTCCCTAGAGAGGCTGTTTTTGGCGGAGTTATTAGAAATGGAAAACCCTACATGTCTTTTGGTGAAATGCAAATACAAAGTGGAGATAAAGTAATTGTATTTTGTTTACCAGAAGCCATAAACACTGTAGAAAGTCTTTTTAGATAAATGGGAGCTTTAAACACAAAAATAATCTACCGCTTTCTAGGAGTTACAGCCATGTTAAATGGGTTGTTTATGTTTTTAACAGTTCCTTTTAGTATTTACCATAATGAACCAGAAAAATGGGGCATTCTAAATGCCGGAATTATTACTGTTTTTATTGGTGTTTTATTATACTTTTTAAACAAGCCTACAAATAAAAGTATTCAGAAAAAAGAAGGTTATTTAATAGTAACATTAGGTTGGTTAACGCTGTCTTTTACAGGAATGTTACCGTACTTACTTTCTGGAGCCATACCAAATATATCAGATGCGTTTTTTGAAACTATTTCTGGTTACTCTACAACGGGCTCTTCTATTTTAACAGATTTAGAAAATATGCCAAAAGGAATTCTTTTTTGGCGAAGTGCAACACATTGGATTGGCGGAATGGGTATTATTGTTTTAACCGTTGCTATTTTACCTCTTTTAGGAATTGGGGGAATGCAGCTTTTTATGGCAGAAGCACCAGGACCATCCACAGATAAACTACACCCTAGAATTACAGAAACAGCTAAAAGGTTATATCTAATCTATGTGATTTTAACTTTAGTAGAGTTCTTTTTATTAAAATTTGCTGGTATGACTTGGTTTGACGCCATAAATCACGCAATGGCAACCATGAGCACGGGAGGTTTTTCTACAAAATCTAATAGTATTGCCTTTTATAATGGTCAGCCATTAATACAATACATTATTATATTTTTTATGTTTGTTGCAGGTACCAACTTTGTGTTAACTTACTTTGCTCTAAAAGGAAAAGTTCAGAAGGTATTTAAGAGCGAAGAGTTTAAGTATTATTTATTTGGCATCATAGGAATCTCTGTACTTGTAGCTATTCTTATTCTCTTTTTTCAAGACCCTAATTTAGAGACTGTTTTAGCGCATCCAAAAGTATTAGGAGCAACAGAAAGTGCCATAAGACATGCATTGTTTATGGTTACTTCTATAGTAACCACTACCGGGTTTGTAACCGCAGATTTTACCATGTGGAACTTCTTTGTAACTGGTATTTTCTTTGCTTTATTTTTTACAGGTGGCTCTGCAGGTTCTACAAGTGGTGGTGTAAAAATAGTTCGGCATATTATCATGCTAAAAAATAGTTTTTTAGAGTTTAAAAAGGCCTTGCACCCAAATGCTATTATTCCCGTAAGACTAGATAATAAAACAGTAAATCAAACTATTGTTTTTAACATCTTATCTTTCTTTATTATTTACATGCTAATTTTTATAATTTCTTCAGTAATACTAACTTTATTTGGTTTAGATTTTATGTCTGCTCTAGGTGCAGCAGCATCTTCTTTAGGTAATATTGGTCCTGCAATTGGTTCTGTAAGCCCTGTAGATAATTTTGCACATTTATCAAACGCGGCAAAATGGTTTTGCTCTTTTCTAATGTTAATTGGGCGTTTAGAATTGTTTACCGTTCTAATTCTATTTACACCTTTCTTCTGGCGTAAAAACTAGTAAATACTTTTTATTTTTTTTATTCCGTTTTTTTTTATTAATTTTATTTCGCTATAAAAAAATAAATATGAAAAAGAAAAACCTTATTAAAGGTTTAATATTACTTGCTGTAATATTAAATCTAACCACCTCTTTTGGTCAAAGTGTAATTGATGATTTTACTGATGGAAACTTTACATCTAATCAAATTTGGACAGGAAGCACAACAGAATTTTCTATAATAACAGATGTAACTTTACCAAATGGAATCGCTTCTACAGATGGATCTTATTTAGCAAGTAATGCTTCTCAAGGTGATGTTAGCCTTGCTTTCCCTAGTACAGAAGTATCAGAATGGCGTTTTTCTTTAGGATCACCGGATTTTAACCCTTCAAGCCCTAACTATATAGGAGTTGTGTTAATGGCAAGTGCCTCATTCTCTGGAGACCTTATAAATGAAAATGTTAATAATAATTTTCAAGGTTATTATCTAAGAATTGGAGATAATGGAACTGATCCTATTGCGATATACCGTAAAACTGGTTCTGGTGAAAAAATAGTAGGAAATTTTCCTTCTAGCCCAAGTTTTGGAACTGGCGCATTACAAAATGGTTTAAACATAAGAGTTACAAGAAGTTCATCTGGTGTATTTGAATTATTCTACAGTACTGGTTTTCAAAATAACTCTATACCAACCACTTCTGCAGGTACATTAACAAACACTGCATATACAACTTCAAGTTATTTTGGAGTGTATCAAAATATTGATAATACAAGTGCAGATAGAAGAGTATACATTGATAACATTGAATTAAGTGTAGTAAATTGGGATGGTAGTGAAAGCTCTAATTGGGCAACTGCAGCAAATTGGGATACAAACTCTGTACCAATTTCAACTGATAATATTATAATACCTTCTTTTTTCAATTAGTTACCCTTCAGTTACAACAATTGAAACCATAAACTCAGTAATAATTGATTCTGGGGCGACTTTAGTTGCTACTAATGCTGGCTTTTCAATAACAAATGATGCAATTTATACCAGAAATTTAGCTAATGGTAGTCAATGGTATTATATATCGTCACCTGTAGTTGGTGAAACTTATAATGATGCTTGGGCTACTGCTAATTCCGTAGCATCTGGGCAAAACAATAACAAAGGACTAAGTTGGTATGATAACACATCTTATGATACAGACACTGGAACTGGAGATACAGAAACAGGTTATTGGAGATATTTACAATCTGATGCTAGTAATAATGGTTCATTTAACGTTGGTCAAGGTTATGGTGTCATCACATCAAGTTCTACAACTGTTTCATTTATTGGTACTGGAATAAACACTTCTAGCCAAACTAGCGCAATAACAACAGATGTTAGTAATTTTAACATGGTTGGAAATCCATTTACATCATTTTTAAACTTAGGAGATTTCTTTGTCGACAATCCTAAAACAACAGTTTTAGCAGAAACTGAAGCTTATTTTTGGAATGGTAGTTCTTATGACACAAAAACATCTGGTTTACATTCAACTTATGAAATTGCACCAGGTCAAGGTTTTTTCATTGAAGCTGCTGTTGATACAAATTTAACCTTTGATATTAGTGACACAAATCATCTTGCAGACACAGCTGAAGGTGCTGATACATTTCAAAAATCATCAAGACCAGAAATACACCTTTTCCTTTCTGATGGAGCTACAAGTAGATACTCAAATATTTATTATATAGATGGAACTACGACTGGTTTTGATAGTGGTTATGATGGTAAGTTGTTTGGTGGAGTTACACAATCTTTTGCTTTATATAGTCATTTGGCTTCAGACAGTGAAGGAAAACATTTTCAATTACAATCGCTACCAAAAGATAACTACGAGAACATGGTAATTCCTATTGGAATAAATGCTGATGCAGGAAAAGAAATCACTTTTTCAACTGAAACATTAAACCTCCCCACAGGACTTAAAGTCTATCTAGAAGACAGAGAAACAAATACTTTCAACAGATTGGATGGAGCAAGTAATACATACACAGTTACTTTAACTGAAACCTCTAACTGGGGTTGGACGATTCTATATGCATACAACTGCACAGCGTACTGTCTACAGTTAAGCACTAATTTAATTTTAGAAAAGATGCACGTATTTATAAAACGGATTCATACTACGTTAAGAATAGCCGGTCTACCACAAGGTAAAACAACTATTAAATTATATAACATCCTTGGCAAACAACTGATGACAACCAGTTCTTTTACTAGCAAACGGAGATCAAGAAATCTCTCTTTACCTCAATTAGCAACTGGAGTATATCTTATGCAAAAATTCAGAATCCGAAAAAGGAGCACATTAGCATAAGAAAATAATTTTAGACTAATTAACGAGAGATTTCAAACACAAAACATCATGAAAAAACAAATAAAAAATACTCAAGATATTTCTCGTAAAGATGCTCTTAAAAAAATAGGAAAATATGGAAAATATACCGCTTTAACAGCTATTGGAACCTACCTGATTCTAAAGCCACAGAAAGCACAAGCTGCAAGCCCACCTGATCCTGGAACAGGATTCTAACACCCATTTAACTTAAATTTATATAAACGCCTCAATCTTTGAGGCGTTAATTATTATCATGTACAAAATAAATTAACTACTTTTATTTTTCATGAAAGAAAAGATTCTGAATTCCTATATAAAAACTCTAGAAGACAAGACCATTGCCTGGTCTGAAAGCTCCAATAAATACTTGATTTTAGAAAATACTACAGCACTTATTTTTAAAAAACTAAACACTGGAGTTTCTATAAAAGAAATAGCATTAGAATTATCAAAAGAGTTGTCTTTACCAATAAACAAAACAACTGATTTTGTTACAAACCTAAAACAAGAGATAAATACCCTAAAAACAGAAAAAGATGCTAGCGTGCTTAAAAAAGCTACTAATATAAATAAACCTGAAAAATTTGAGTTTATAAAATATTATAAAATAAATGAACTTGTTTTCAAAGTTGAATTTCACTCTGAATACGAACTGTACTTGGTACATCCTAAGTTTGAGCATTTAGAAATTAAGGACAGAAATATACACGCACATACTTTTACCATTTTCTGCGAAGCAGATTTTATTTATTTCTTTATTGAAAATAATTTCATAGGTGCTTGGAATAAAAATGAAATTCATTTTTTTCAAGGAAAATTCTCTATGGAACTAATTCAAAAAATACACCAAAAAGAAGAAAAAGAATGGATGGGTGTTTTCCATGCATCTGCAGTTTCAAATGGTAAAAAAGCTGTTTTATTTTTAGGCGATTCTGGGAATGGAAAAAGCACCTCTTTAGCATTGCTGCAAGCAAATGGTTTTACTTGCTTAGCAGATGATTTTGTTCCTATAGACATCTATAATAAAGAAGTACATAGCTTCCCTGCTTCTATTTCTATCAAAAAGAATAGTTTAGACACCTTACTTCCACTCTACCCAGAATTAGAAAATTCTGCCGAATATCATTTTAAACGATTAAATAAAGTTGTGAGGTACTTAAAACCAAATAACTTAGATTTCCTATCTCACCTGCCATGTAAAGATTTAGTCTTTATAAAATATGAAAAAAATAGTGATTTAAAATTTGATGAAATAGCTAAAATTGAAGCTTTTCAGCAATTAGTACCAGATTCTTGGTTGTCTCCAATAAAAGAAAATGCCGAGATTTTTTTAGATTGGTTTGCTTCTTTAAATTGTTATCAAATAACCTATTCAGAAAACAAGAAAATGATAACAACAGTTGCTAAAATCTTTAATAACGAGCTATAAGTGCACCCCACTATTTATTGCAAAATGTTTGACAATTACTTTGGAGTAGCAGAGAAAATTAGATGATCTATTGTCTATAAATCTATATTCAATAAAGAAATTAGAACATGATTAATTACGAGGATTACTAATAAACAATGACAAAAAGAAAAATGAATTCAATTAGGTTTAAAAACCTACACCATCTTTTTCAATTCCTCAAAATCTAAACCACCATAATTACCAGAACTCATTAATAAAAGAGCAGTATTTTCTATATTTTGTTGAAACAAGAAGTCTTTAAATTCTTGCGGATTTGTATAGATAATCAAATCATCTCTTTCAAATGCATCTGCAATTTGAGATGTAGTGACTTCTTCTAATTGCTTAATTTTTACTGCATGAGGTGAGTAAAATACTACTGCTATATCTGCAGCGTCAAATAGTTCTGCTCTTTCTTAATGTTAACTAACTGTCTTACTCTTTACAGTTCTTATTCTATTTACTCCATTTTTCTGGAGAAAGAATTAAAATTTTTTTAATTCTAATTTTTTTCATATATTTAAATTAAAAAGAAATTATGAAAAAGAATTACACCTTCAAGGCATACATGTGCCTTATTTTTATCGTTAGCTTATTTTTAAAGTCGCATGCCCAGTCTCCTGGAGATATCGCATTTATTGCATTTAATGCAGATGGGGACGATGATTTTGCCATAGTTGCATTAACTGAATTGGCAGCAAATTCAACCATTTACATTACAGACAATGAATCTGATGGAGCTGGCGGATTTACTTCTGGAGAAGGAACACTTACTTGGTTTACGGGAACTACTTCAATAAAAGCAGGAACAGTGGTTGTATTTACTGATGTAAATAATGGCACAAATCCAAACTTTGGCGTATCTATTGGTGAATTGGATGATAACGGAACTGCGTTTGGGATTCCAGCATCTAATAAAGATGGAATACTTGCTTTTGTAGGTACAGATGATAGTAGCCCAACTTCATTTATTGCCGCCATACAGATAGGTAATGACCCCTCTAACTTAGGCCCGTTTGATGGTGATGAGATCACATTAACTAACACTGGTTTAGTTATTGGCACTTCTATTATTGTAGTTGATAGCTCAGCTTCGCCAGATGGTGCTATCTATAATGCCTCCAGAGCTAGTCAAACTTCCTACAATGAATATTATACATTACTTGTTGATGATGATTCAAACTGGACTAATGTAGTTAATGGTGACGGAGAAACACTTCTCCCCTTTTCATCTGAGGCTTTTACAATACATACAACTATCTGGACAGGAACTACTAGTAATGTATGGGGTATATCTGGTAATTGGAGCAACGGAATTCCAACAAGTAGTTCTTTAGCAACGGTACCAAATGTAACAACATCTCCAATTATCAATTCAGGAACTGAGGCCGTTGTGGGAAATATCACCATTGATACAGAAGAAAATCTTACTATTAATAGTGATAATTCTATGAGCGTCTCAGGTCTACTAACTATTAATGGTTCTTTAGAAATGAACTCTGGTAGTTCATTACTAGTCTTAGGAACATCTACCGGGAATATTACCTACAACAGAACTTTAGGAACTACCAATTGGTATCTGGTCTCTTCTCCAGTTTCGGGACAGGGAATTGTTGATTTTTATACCAACGAGTCTCCAGCTCTGGGAAATGGAGTTGGTGATGCACAAAATATTGGAATTGCACCTTATGATAATTCACAAGCTTTAGTTACCGATCGATGGAATTATTATACCGAAGGACAAGTAGATGGTGAAGGCGGTGATGATACTACAGATACATTTATTTCTGGAACTGGATATGCGGTTCAGCTTCAAGCTCCTGGAAATATTTCATTTACAGGAACAATCCCTAACGACCATATTACTTCTGTTTTGTCTATTGGCTCTGGAGATGCATTTAACCTCATTGGAAACCCTTACCCTTCCTTTATACCAGCAAATGACCTTGCTGATGGCTTAGATAATAATGATGATCTACTGTCAGTAAATACTGCTTACCTTAGTGAAGAAACCATTTGGTTTTGGGATCAATCAGCAAATGCAGGTGCTGGTGGATACCAAGAAATGAACCAGGCTAGTAGTGGACGATATATTGCTCCAGGCCAAGGCTTCTTTGTTAGCGCAAATACTACTGCAACCTTTACTATTAACGAGAATATGCAATCTCATCAATCAGATTTATTTCAGAGAAACACAACTTCTACAGTACCAAGCATTCATTTAATAATGACCAATGGAACAGCTACTAGAGATGCCGATATCTTTTATATTGATGAAACCACCACAGGGTGGGATAACGGTTATGACAGTTCTATATTTGGAGGTATTACCAATGAGTTTGCCATTTACACACATGCAGTAGCTGATGGTAATGGCAGAAACTTAGGAATTCAATCATTGCCAGATAATAACTATGAGAACATGATTATACCGGTAGGAGTAAATGCCGTATCTGGAACAACCATTACTATAGACGCAGCAACAAATAACTTTCCTGAAGCAATAAATATATATCTAGAAGACAAACTAGATAATAGCTTTACACTCTTAGATGCTGATGCTAATTTTAGCACCGTGCTTGAAAATAATCTTTCTGGGATTGGACGTTTTTACTTGCATACAACATCTGAAAGTTTAAGTAGTGCTGCTCTTGGAATAGATTCTAATATTAGTATCTACAAATCAAGCAGCGATAACATACGTATTGTTGGAGTACAAAATGGCACAGCCAATGTTCAAATGTATAATATGTTAGGAAAAGAGGTATTGAAAACATCTTTTGAAGGGAACGGTGTCAATGATATCAAATTGATCAACATTCCTACAGGCGTTTATATTCTAAAAATTGCTTTAGAGAACGGCACAATAAACAAGAAAATAATTATTCAATAACTACCCAACCTTATAATAATGAACAATCAAAAAAAAATAAACAAAGATCAAATTTCACGTAAAAACGCTCTAAAAAAGATTGGTAATTATGGGAAATATGCAGCTTTAACGGCTATTGGAACCTATACACTGCTAAATCCTAAAAAAGCACAGGCAATGAGCCCTGTAGATCCAGGAAGTGGATTTTAACTAACCATAAAACCCTTGAAAATTTCAAGGGTTTTTTATTAGAATTAAATCACTCATTTTTTTACAAAAAAGTATTTTATTTGGAACGAATACTTACTAATAAAATTGAAAACAAAAAGATTGTCTGATTTAAAAACCTAAACCATCTTTTTCAATTCCTCAAAATCTAAACCACCATAATTACCAGAACTCATTAATAAAAGAGCAGTATTTTCTATATTTTGTTGAAACAAGAAGTCTTTAAATTCTTGCGGATTTGTATAGATAATCAAATCATCTCTTTCAAATGCTGTGGCAATTTGTTCTCTAGTTACTTCTTCTAACTGCTTAATTTTTACTGCATGAGGTGAGTAAAATACTACTGCTATATCTGCAGCGTCTAAAGCCCCTTTGTATTCTTCTAAAAATTCTGCATTTAAGCTAGAATAGGTGTGCAATTCTAAACAAGCTAAAACAGTTCTATTGGCGTATTGGTTTTTCACTGCTTGTGTGGTTGCTTCTACTTTACTAGGGCTGTGAGCAAAATCTTTAAAAATTACAGTCGTATTATTTTCTGCTATTTTTTCTAAACGCTTACTGGCACCGCTAAAACTTTCTATTGCTTCATAAAAATCATCTTCATCAATTCCCATATGTTGGCAAATCCATTTTGCACCTGCTAAATTTTGAAGATTGTGTTTTCCGAAAATTTCTAAAGGCAAATCTCCTTCAGTAGTTTCTAAATAGGTAACGCCGTTTTCTATAAAATGATTTGGCGTTTGATACGCATATTTCTTGATCTGATTTACAGATGCTTCTACCACTTCTTTTACAACGGCATCTTCTTCGTTATATACCATACTTCCGCCAGGCACCATTGAATCTGTAAAAATTCTAAACTGATCTGTGTAGTTTTCGAAAGTTGGAAACACATTAATATGATCCCATGCAATTCCGCTTAACAGGGCAATATTTGGTTTGTATAAATGAAATTTAGGACGCATATCTATTGGCGAACTTAAATACTCATCACCCTCTAAAATAATAAAATCGTTTTCCTCTGTTAAATGCACCATGGTTTCAAAACCTTCTAATTGTGCTCCCACCATATAATCTACTTCTTTTTCATGATAATTTAATACATGTAAAATCATAGAGGTTATGGTTGTCTTTCCGTGAGAACCACCAATTACAACCCGAGTTTTATTTATAGATTGCTCATATAAAAACTCTGGATACGAATAAATTTTCAACCCTAGTTCTTGTGCTTTTAACAACTCTGAATTGTCTTTTTTTGCATGCATTCCTAAGATAATAGCATCTAACTTTGATGAAATTTTCTCTGGAAACCAACCAAAATCGTTTGGCAGCAAGCCGTATTTTTCTAATCTAGATTTAGACGGATTGTGAATGGTATCGTCACTTCCAGAAACTTGATATCCTTTTTGGTGCAAAGCAATTGCAAGATTGTGCATTGCGCTTCCGCCAATGGCAATAAAATGAATGTTCATTTAATAAAAAATTTAAAAAGTAAAAATACAAAAGCTTTCTGCAATAGAAAGTATGTTTAGCAGTAAGATATCCATCTTATTCAAAAAAAATTAACAAGATAAAGGGTCTTTAAGTACCTTTATTTGTCCCCTTCAAGTATTACTCTCGTTGGTGTATCTTCTCCGTTTATAATACTTTTTGTTCCTACTGCAACCGCCTGTATGGTTTGTGTAATTACGGTTATATTTAACGTTTCAGCCTCATCTGATACTTGATGATAATCTGGATCTATGTCTATTGGTGTTGTAGAAAATGTGTGAGAAGGTACTCCCAACCTAGCCAAAGAAGCGTTATCTGATCTAAAAAATAAATTAAAATTCTTATAAGGATCTGGGAATAATTGATATCCTGAACCTTTTAAATTTTTCTGAATAATTTTTCCAAAATCTGAACGCTCAAAACCCGTTAACCAAGCTGTATTAGGCCCAAAACTTGGCGTTTTACCAATCATCTCTAAATTAATACCTGCCACAAATTTAGCTGCATCAATATCTTTACCAAAATAAGTAGAGCCTATTAAACCCATTTCTTCTGCAGTAAAAGCAGCAAAAACAATTGTTCTCTCATGACCTACTTTTTTGAAATATGCCGCCAAAGCCAATACACCTGTTACGCCAGAAGCATCGTCATTTGCACCATTATAAATAAGATCTCCTGCTCCACTTTTCTTCATCCCTAAATGATCGTAATGTGCAGAAATAATTACATATTCGTCTTTTTTACTTTTGCCTTCTAGAACTCCAATAATATTACTAGATATAATATCATCCTTTGATTTTCTATTTTTAAAAGTAAACGTTTGTCTATAGCTTTCTAAATCTCCAAAAGTAGACAAGCCTATTTTTTTAAACTCATCTTCTATATATACCGCTGCCTTTTCAATTCCTGGAGTTCCAGATTTTCTTCCCTCCATATTGTCTGCCGCTAATGTGTATAAATACTTTCTAACCATATTAGAATCTATAACAATATTATTTGTGTTATTTTTTGATATAGACACAGTATTTATATTCTCTTTTACACTTGCATCATCAGCGCTTTTAGTATGCACTGCACAACGAGAAAAAAATAGTAATACTATTAAAAAACTTACAATTATTTTCATTTTAATTCTTATTTTATCAGTAAAAATATGACAATTAAATCAAGAATAAGATAATTTTTAATGATTCTTAACATGCTTTTTAATTCCGTCTTAATACATCTCTTTTTTATGTATTTTTGTTAAAAATTTTTACAAATGATTTTATCTGAAATTCCGAATATAAAACATACCAATGCTAATAACTTTTTTTTATTAGCGGGTCCTTGTGCTATAGAAAGTGAAGAAATGGCTTTGCGTATTGCTGAAAAAGTAATTACAATAACAGACAAATTAGCAATACCTTATATTTTTAAAGGAAGTTTTAAAAAAGCGAACAGAAGTAGAATTGACAGTTTTACTGGGATTGGAGATGAAAAAGCTTTGAAAATTTTACGTAAAGTTTCTGAAACATTTAACGTGCCAACAGTAACAGATATTCATGAAGTTTCTGACGCTATAAAAGCGGCAGAATATGTTGATGTTTTGCAGATTCCTGCCTTTTTAGTTCGCCAAACAGACTTGGTAGTTGCTGCAGCAAAAACAGGTAAGGTTGTAAACTTAAAAAAAGGACAATTTATGAGTCCCGATGCAATGAAACACGCGGTGCAAAAAGTAAAAGATGCGGGTTCTAATAAAGCATGGATTACCGATAGAGGAACCATGTTTGGTTACCAAGATATGATTGTAGATTTTAGAGGAATTCCTGAAATGCGCGCATTTGCACCTACAATATTAGACGTAACACATTCTTTACAACAACCAAATCAAACTGCAGGTGTAACCGGTGGTAGGCCTGAAATGATTGAAACAATTGCAAGAGCAGGAATTGTAAATAATGTAGATGGCTTATTTATAGAAACTCATTTTGACCCTAAAAACGCAAAATCTGATGGAGCAAATATGTTGCATTTAGATAACTTAGAAGGTTTATTAACGAACTTAGTTGCCATTAGACAGACTATTAATAAGTTATAAATATATTTATTTATTATTATTTAGACCATTTAGATTGTAAAATTTGAATGGTTTTTTTGTGCTGATTAAATAAATACTACTATAATTTTCATTACTATTAAAAATTGATACTAGTCCTTTTTTGTATATTTACCTTAAGTTGAATAATTTATGGCAAATAATAAACATTTACACGATAATTTTGAAGTGAATTTTTCTTTAAAAGGTATAACAAGTATTCTTATTGGAGTTTATTTTTTCCTTTTGAGCTACGCTTATAATTATGTATTAACTAACTTTTTAGTAGATGATCATACCTTAGGTATGCTATCCCCTCAAATTATTGAAATTATCTTTATTTCTCTTGCGGGTGTTTTTATTCTCTTTTCTTCATTTGCGCTTTTCTTTAGCGGAAAAAGAACTTCAAAAAGTTTTCATCTTTTATTATGGAATGGTAAAACGAAAGCGAGTTTTTTAAAATATTTTATAGGCATTGCATTGCTTTTTATTTTATTAATCACCTTAATGAAATTAGGTTTGGTAAATTTGATTGCACCAAGCTTTCTTTTTACATACGGAATTTTCTTACTACTCATTAAAAACAAAGCTCGTAAAAACATTCTTATTTTAAGTGCTTTATCTTTACTGCTTAGTATTTATTGTTTTGTAATTCCTAGCTATTGGTATTCTTCGTTTACCATTTTAGCAATAGCACATGCCACGTATGGTGTTGTTGAGAGATAGTTCTTTTAAGTAAAATCTCGTTGAATTCTTCTAACAATATCCTCTAATCCGTTTAATTGAAGTTCATACACTAGCTCCATTTGTTTCCCTAATTTACCTGCGGGAAACCCCTTTGTTTTATACCAAACAATATAATGTTCTGGCAAGTCAATCAAGAATCTACCTTTGTATTTACCAAAAGGCATTTTCATTTTTGCTAAGTCAATAAGAAACTGTCTATCTCCAATCATTATTCTTTTCCCTCAATATAATCTTGTAAATACGAAAAGCGTTCCGTAAGCTTTCCATTTTCTGTCATTTTAGCACGTTCTAAAACGCCGTCTTTATCATTATTAAAGAAAGCAGGAATCACGTTTTCTAAAAACATCTCTCCAAAACCTTCACTTGCATCTTTAGGCAGTTCACAAGGTAAATTATCTACAGCCATTACTACAATAGCATCTTTGTGCTTGTAATCTACTTCAGACTCGGTTAGTGCATTATACCCGTATATTGGATCTGCGATGGTAGATGCTCTAAGGGTTGAAGCGACAGGACCGTCTACATCACAAGAAATATCTGCAACAAATTTGATTTTAAAATCTACTGATTTAGCATTTTCTCTTGTAAATAAATAAGGTGCTCTATTTCCGTAAAAATGACCCGCAATAAAGAAATCTGTCACTTTTGCAAAGCGCATAAAATTAGAAACGTAAGCTTCTGGATAGTCATAGAAATGTCTATTGTTGGTATTCTCACCTTCCTTAGGTTTATTATAATCTAAAACATCTGCCAAACAATATACCGGTTCAGTAAAAGTTTCAGAAAGATATTCTACTACTGATACTTGTTGGATATGCATGGCGTCTAACATCTCTTTTGCACCAAACGCTACTTTGCCGTTACCCGTTAATAGTATTTTTAAATTAGGTAATTGGATTGCATTCAATGCTGTAATTAATTCTTGCCTATTGTCTAAAGTTGCTGCTTTTGGCAAACTAAACCCACCTGTTTTTAAACCGATTGCTCTAAAACCATTATAAGCGCCCACAATACCTGCATAACGGCCAAAACCAATTAAGCGTGCACCATTTTGTTTAATAATAGTTTCGTGGTCATACAACACTATATTTTTCTCTAGAATTGCATTTAATAAATCTCGGTTATAGGGTTGTTTTTTAATAGTATGACTAAAGAAGAAATATTTTTATTAGCAATTAAAGCTTCTATAGGTACTTCTTTTACCCCAAATAAAACATCGCAACTTAACATGTCTTCTGAAATCTCTAATCCTGCATCTGCATATTGCTTATCTGTAAAAAACACGAATATCTGAACTTTCTACAAGAATTTGTGCTTCTGTAAATTGCTGTTTAAATTCTTTTAATTTTCCCGGTGAAAAAACAACTCTTCTATCTGGTGGATTTTTTACGTTCTTATTATAATGCCAAACTTCATAATCTTCTCTTTTTTTAATCCTAAAAATGGTGTTGTTTAAATAGAATAATATTTGCTCGAAGATATTAGAATTTTATAACGATAAACAACTGTATTTTTTTATACTTTTGTACTCGGTATTTTAATTTAAAAAAAAATACTTCTTTGACATTTTGGGGACGACTGGTTTTGACAGCAAGGA
>CALJHU010000003.1:0-64995 GCA_937771065.1 uncultured Polaribacter sp.
TAGCATCTTCTTGTATTGAAGGTACACCATCATTGTCATGGTCTGTATCTTCTACGATCTCTAATAAATCTATATAGAATAGCAGGTTTCTATCCACTAAACTATTACTATAATTAGCTGCATTACTTGAAGGATACCCTAATCCAGAAGGAATAAATAAAAATCCTTTACCTGTATTTAAATATGTAATTGGTCCATTAAAAACACCACCATTTGAATCTTTCTTTAATTCACCACTTAAAAAATTTGTAATACCAAACGTCCATCCTTTCACGACAGCACTTAAAGTAAACCAAATTCCAGTTTCATTGACGTCAAAATTATCAGCTGAAATGTCTGATTCTAAAAAAGCACGTCCAGAATACTTCACATATACTCGAATCCATTACTGTAGGGTTTCCTTTTGCAGGAGAGGGTTGGCCTTCCTCTATCGTGTATACATATAAGGTATGGTCAATGTCATTTTCTACAACGCTTATAGATTTTAATTTACTGGTATCGTCAAACAACGAAATTTCTCCAGCAACTAATGTTTTAATTGAGTCTACAGGAAACGTCATAATAATTATTTTGTAAAAATTTTACGATTGAATCATTATCCGTAATCGCTAACTCCTTATAGTCAATATCTAAAAATGGGTTAGCAAAAGCATTATTATTAGTATCACAAGAATACATTAACACAACTCCTATTAAAAGAAGTAAAAAAATATTTTTAATTTTATTCATTATAATCATATAAATTTAGGCGTGCAATTTACCATTTTTATACCTTTGTAAAAAGACAAACATTATATTTTAACTTTTTTTATGAGAATTGATAAATATTTATGGTGCATTCGCGTTTTTAAAACGAGGACAATAGCAACAACAGCGTGTAAAAAAGGACAAGTTAAGATAGATGCTAAAGGCATAAAACCTTCTAGAGAAATTTTTGGTGGTGAATTACTACTAGTTCGGAAAAAATCAGATTAACTATCAAATAAAAGTATTAAGTTTACCTGAGAGCAGAGTTGGTGCTAAATTGGTAGATCAATATAAAAAAGATGTTACACCAAAAGAAGAGTTTGAAAGGACAGAACTTTTAAAATATGCTAAAGATTATTACAGAAAAAAGGGAATTGGTAGACCAACAAAAAAAGATAGAAGAGATATAGATGGGTATCAAGAAGAAACAACAGAAGAGATATGATTGCAGAAAATAATATAATTTTAGATAACACTCAGATAAATCAGAAGATTAAAAGAATAGCCTATCAAATTTATGAAAGTAATAGTTCTGAAAACGAGGTAGTTATTGCAGGTATTGTGGGAAATGGATTTATCTTTTCAAAAAAAATAGCAAAAGTTTTAGAAGAAATTTCTACTATTACCGTTACACTTTGTGAAGTTATTATTGATAAAAAAAAGCCTTTACGACCAATAACTACCTCTATTTCTGTAAATGATTACAAAAACAAACCATTGGTATTAGTCGACGATGTTTTAAACTCTGGCAGCACTTTAATATACGGAATTAAACACTTTTTAGAAGTGCCTTTGAAAAGGTTTAAAACCGCAGTTTTAGTGAATAGAAATCATAAAAAATATCCGGTAAAGGCAGACTTCAAGGGTATCTCATTATCCACATCCATAAAAGAGCGCGTGCAAGTAGAGTTTAACGAAACAAATGCCATTGCGTATTTAGTATAATAGAATTCTAATTTCTGTTGTGATTTCTTCTATAGACTTATCCTCAGTATGAACGGTTATAGAGGCCTGTTCGTAAAAAAACCTTCTTTCAAAAAGATGCTTTCGCTACAAACTCTATAAGCTTATCGTTTTCTAGGTCAGCGACTAAAGGTCTTTTATTTTTTTCGGAAGTTAATCTCGCAACCAGTGTTTTTATACTCGCTTTTATATAAATAGATGATGCTTCAGAATTAAGTATCAATTCCATGTTATTTGAATAACAAGGAGTTCCACCGCCTAAAGAAAGTATAATGCTATCCTTAGAATTTAATATTTCACTAAGATATAAGTTTTCAATTCTTCTAAAATAAATTTCTCCTTTTACTTTAAAAATCTCTGAAATCGATGTCTTTTCTCTCTTCGAAATATAGTCGTCTAAGTCTATGAATTTCATATCCAGCTTTTTAGAAATCTCTCTACCAATCGTAGATTTTCCAGACGCCATGTAACCTAAGAGTACAATTTTCATTTCTTTTTAGTTTTGACAAATATCGCTAAAAAAAAATCATTTTTATACGAATATTTTCAATGATTGATAGTATATTTGCAATCGATTTAAGAGAGACCTGGTAGCTCAGTTGGTAGAGCATCTCCCTTTTAAGGAGAGGGTCCTGGGTTCGAGCCCCAGCCCGGTCACAAAAAAAGTTAAGCTACGCTTAACTTTTTTACTTTAAAGTAATTTGCGCACGTGGCGAAATTGGTAGACGCGCAACCTTGAGGGGGTTGTGAACGCAAGTTCGTGGAAGTTCGAGTCTTCTCGTGCGCACTTTTTACTTTTTTATTTCTTTCACAAATAATTAACCATATTATCTAAGATTATTATTATTTTTGTTTATGCAAAAATTAATAATCACGTTGTGCTTTCTTTTCTCTTTAAGCATATTTTCTCAAACAGAAACTTTAACAATTAAAACTTTAAAAGGGCAAATAATTCATGCTGAAAATAAAAAAGTTCTAAGCGCTGCTCATATATTAAACCTTAACACAGTTTCCGGAACTATTACTAACGATTTAGGTTTTTTTGAACTATCAACAAGGGTAAATGATACTATTTTAGTTTCCTATTTAGGGTATGAATCAATCAAGCTAAAAATAACCAATGATTTACTAAAAGGAAATGAATTAGAAATTGCCTTATATCAAAAATCAGAAAAAATTAGAGAAGTTGTAATACGCTCAACTAAATTAATTGGAGTTTTAGAAATTGATGTAAAACAAGTACCTGTAGACAGATTTACGCGAATAAAAATAAACGGATTACCTCAGACATATGAAGTTGGGAAGCCTCAAAAGAAAAACTTTTCTTCTCCTATAGCAGCCTTGTTCCAGCCAGTAGATTTTTTATATAATCTTTTTGGTAAAAAACCAAAACAATTAAGAAAATTACAAAAATTAAAGAAAGTAGATAATTTACGTAAAATGCTTGCTGGTAAATTTGACAGAGAAGTAATGATGGAGTATTTAGATATGGATCGACAAGAACTATCTGAATTACTAACAGACTGTAGTTACTCAGATTATTTTATTAAAAAAGCATCAGATTTACAAATGATCGAAGCTATTTTAGATTGCTATGAAAACTACAAAGCTTTAAAGAAAGGTAAAATAGAACGTAATAAAATTCCTGTAAAGGACTAAATATATTTTTTACGGATGCTTTAAACAGCTTATTATGGCCTTCTCAGTTTACACATAGGGCAGCAAATACTCCTTAAATTAATTTAGTATTAAATGTTACCATACTGTTTTCCGATATAGAGGTAAACAAAAAAAATCCAGCAAATGCTGGATTTTTTTTCTATCTTTTTTAGAATTCTTATTGATTCCCAAGTATAATTGGCATTCCAGATTTACCAGAACCAATTACCACTACTTTGCTATTTGGAGACTTCGCTAACTCTAAAGTTGCGTCAATTCCTTTTTCTTGTAAAATCTTTTCAGTTAAAGAAGCACTCAAAATTTTGTTTGCAATAGCTTTACCTTCTGCATCAATTCTTTGTCTTTCAGCCTCTTTTTTAGCTTTAGAAATTCTAAATTCATACTCCAAAGATTCTTGCTCTTGTTTTAATTTTGTTTCAATTGCAATTCTAATCGTACTTGGTAATTTAACATCTTCGACTAAAACTCTTTTTACTGATAAGAATTGATCTTTTAGAATGATTTGAATTTCATCTAGAATTTCTTGTTCGATTACATCTCTTTTGCTAGAATATAATTGCTCAGGTGTATAACGCCCCACAACACTTCTTGCCGCCGCATTTATAGCAGGATCTAATAATTCACGCTCGTAATCCTCTCCTTTTGTTTTGATAAGAGATCCTAAGTTGTCGAATTCTGGCTCGTACCAAATTGTTCCGTTTACTTTAACTTCTAATCCATTAACAGAAAGTACATTCATCTCATCTGAAATAGATTGTTGACGTACTTTTCTAATAATCATTTTGTTCCAAGGAGCAACAATTTGAAAGCCTTCACCATACGTCTTCTCTGTATTGATACCATTTCCTAAAGTTTCGAAAAGAACACCACCTTCACCAGGACCGATCGTTACAGTTGATTTAGAAAACAAAATTAATGCTACTACTGCAAGCAGTATAAAAAAAACTCCACCTTTTGGGAATTTTATATCTAATTGATTATTCGCCATTTTTTTTTTAATTTTTAAGTTCAATCAAATTTACAATAAACTTTAGGAAAGACAAGGTATAAGGTTGCAATCTTAATAAGAAGGTTTCATAAAATTAAGATTAAATCTTACCGTAATATTTTCGAATAAACCATTCTGCAGAAAATAAAGAGATTATAAAAATTAAAAATATCTGCCAATCAATCAAATTTTGTTCTTTTTTACTTGACTTCTGAACGGTATAGTATCTTTTATCTTCCAATAATTCTTTACTTAAGCTAGTAAACTCATCTTTAAAAAAGACCTTACCTCCTACTTTTACGGCTAAATTTTTTAACTTTTGAACATTTGAATTTGTAAACTGCTCTTCTATATTATAAGCTGTTATTTTAAAACTACCATATTTAATAATACTCTTCCCTATAACTGAAACTTTATAAATATAATTACCAGAGTCCAAATTCTCTATGGCTATTTGATAAGAATTGTTCATTACTGAAAATGGTAGCTTTACAACCTTCTTAGTTTCCTTATTGGTAATTGCTATTTCTAAAGATGCTCTTTCATTAAATTTGTAGTTTTTGTCTGTATAAAAAGCAGATATATGAACAATGGTGTTTGCAGGATATAGATTTTCTGAATTAATTACTAATCGATCTCTTTTCTTTTTAGAAGAGACAAATTGTACTAAACTCCCTATAAATTGATCAAATTCCTGAAAAGAATTAGAACTTAGAAAGCTTGATGCTCTCCATTTCCAGATTCCTTCTCCAAAAATTACAGCCATTTTTTGCTTATTTTGTTCCAAAATAGATAATAAAGGTTGTTGCAGTTCTAATCCATTTATACTTTGTAATAAAAGATCTTGATGTTCTTTATAAAAGGTGATGGCACCAAACTTATCTTTTAAAGGTGAAAATTCATTAAAACCAATATCTTTCTGGAGAAAAGTTAAAAAAGAAGGATTGTAAACTGCTCCGTAATTTTCCGTTTCATTGATTGCCTTTTTTGTAAAACCTATTTGTTGTTTGTTTATAAAATTCCAATCTGAATCTTCACCTGTAACTACTAATGAATTTAAATTAAACTGTTTAATTTTACTCAAAACAGACCTAAATAGATTGTTCGGTTGATATAGTATAATTAATTGAAAATCAGTTAATTTACCTTTAAATTTATTAATAACAGAAATCTCTAAAGAACGCTGTTTATTACTTTCTATTACCTTTTTAATTGCACCAATATCTGGATGTAAAACAGATGTAAGAAGCAGTACTTTTGTTTGCTCATCAATGACTTCTACCGAGAAATTTTTTGTATTATTATTGGTGTTTCTTTCACCTTTTATTTTCTGGATTGTTGCCGTATAATAATTATTCCCTTCTTTTATAGAGGTTAGATTGGTCGTAATTATTTGAGAGTTATCACTTTTAGAAAATTGAAGGTTCTTAAAGAATACTTTTTTATCACCGTTAAAAATTACAAACTTTGTTTTTACATTTTCATCTCCATCATAATTTAAAAGAACCTCTACAGGGAATTTATTTTTTATATAACTGTATTTATTTACATTTACTTGACTTATTTTCAGGTCTTTATAACTTAAAGTATCTCCAAAAACAATAGGGTAAATTGTTTGCTTAGAGTTTGTATATTCATATGCACTGCCTATTGTTTGGTTACCATCTGTGAGCAATAAAATAGGTGCATTTTTACCGTTATTTAAATTATTTAAATCACTAATTGCCTTGTGAATATTGGTTGATTTTCCTTTAAAAGACAAACTATCAGAAACCGCTAAAGCTTTACTAAATATAAAATCTTCAAAATTGAACTTAGAAGATAGATTCTTATTGTTTTTAAGTTTACTAATAAATTCAATTACATTTTGTTGTTCATTAAAAAAAGAAATTGATTTAGAATTATCAACTAAAATTGACAAGATTGGCTTGCTATTTTCTAAGGTGGTTGTTGTAATCTTCGGATTAATTATTAACAATAATAATAAAAACAAAGAAATTGATTTAAGTATAAAAAGTAAAGTACCTCTTTTAGCTTTTGTTTTTACTTTATATAAATATTGAAAATAAGCAACAGAAATACTTGCGAAAAACGCTATTAGAATATATAAAATGATTATTGATTGCAATTATTTTCTTTTTGTGAAAGATATAAAGAACTATCTAAAAAAAGAAAACCTGTAACGCTAAATTGTTACAGGTTTGTATTATTTAAAAATTATGAACGACTAAGTTAACATTCCACCGTCTACAGAAAGCGTTTGCCCTGTTATATAAGTACTCATATCAGAAGCCAAAAAGACACATGCATTAGCAATATCTATAGGCTGTCCTCCTCTTTTCAAAGGAATTCCGTCTCGCCAAGATTGTACAGTTGCCTCATCTAATCTTGAAGTCATTTCTGTTTCTATAAAACCAGGAGCAATTACATTACTTCTAATATTTCTAGAGCCTAACTCTAAAGCTACAGATTTAGAAAAACCAACAATACCAGCTTTGGAAGCTGCATAGTTAGATTGGCCTGCATTTCCTTTTAATCCAACAACAGAACTCATGTTTATTATAGATCCTGATCTTTGCTTCATCATAGGTCTAATAACAGCTTTTGTTAAATTAAAGACAGATTTTAAATTTACTTCAATAACTTTATCAAAATCATCTTCAGAAATACGCATTAACAGATTGTCTTTTGTAATACCCGCATTATTTACGAGAATATCAATAGCACCAAATTCTTTATGAACTTCTTTTGCTAATTCTTGAGCTGCATCAAAGTTTGCAGCATTCGATTGATATCCTTTTGCATCCACTCCATAGGATTTTAATTCTTCCTCTAGAGCTTTTGCTGCGTCTACAGAAGCGCTGTAAGTAAATGCTATATTAGCACCTTGTCTTGCAAATTCAACTGCAATTCCCCTACCAATTCCTCTTGTAGCGCCTGTAATTATTGCAGATTTATTTTCTAATAATTTCATGGTTTAGTATTTATTTACTTTTCAAATATAAATAAGAAATTCCCGTTTTCACGGGAATTTCTTCTAATTATGCTCGATTTATAATAAAGCATTATTTTTTTCCTAAAACTTTAGCAACCATTTCTCCAATTTTTGCTGGAGAACTCACAACGTGTACCCCATTTTCTGCTAAAATTTTCATTTTTGCTTGCGCTGTATCATCGGCACCACCAACAATTGCTCCTGCATGTCCCATAGTTCTTCCTGCAGGTGCAGTTTGTCCTGCTATAAAACCAACAACTGGTTTTCTGTTACCATCTGCTCTGATCCATTGTGCAGCCTCTGCTTCTAGATTACCACCAATTTCACCAATCATAACAATTGCTTCGGTTTCATCATCATTCATTAATAACTCTACAGCTTCTTTTGTTGTAGTTCCAATAATAGGGTCTCCACCAATACCAATTGCAGTAGTTATACCGTAACCCTGCTTTACAACTTGATCTGCAGCCTCATATGTTAAAGTTCCTGATTTAGAAACAATCCCAACATTCCCTTTTTTGAAGATAAAACCTGGCATAATACCAACCTTAGCTTCATCTGGAGTAATTACTCCTGGACAATTAGGACCAACTAATCTACAATCTTTAGTATCTATATATGCTTTTACTTTTACCATATCTGCCGTAGGGATCCCTTCAGTAATACAAATGATTACTTTGATTCCGGCATCTGCAGATTCCATAATTGCATCTGCAGCAAAAGCTGGAGGTACAAATATAATAGAAGTATCTGCTCCTACTTTTTCTACAGACTCTAATACTGTATTAAAAACTGGTTTTCCTAAGTGTTCTTGTCCTCCTTTTCCTGGAGTTACTCCTCCAACAACATTCGTTCCATAATCAATCATTTGACCCGCGTGAAAAGTACCTTCACTACCTGTAAAACCTTGAACTATAATTTTTGAATTCTTATTTACTAAAACACTCATTAATTTGATATTTTATTTTGTGTGGCAAAAATAGCTTATTGATTGTTTTTAAAAAAATTTTTTAAGAGTTCTTTCTCTCTTTCAAAAAACGTTTTATTCCTGCTATTTCTTTTAATTTTTCTCTAGACTCGGAAACAGGTGTACCGAAATAACTTTTCCCACCAGCAACAGACTTTGTTACCCCAGTTTGACCAAGAATAATGGCTCCTTTTCCTATTGTAATTCCGCTATTTGTACCAACTTGTCCCCAGATAGTTACCTTATCTTCTATAATAACACAACCAGCAATACCAGTTTGCGAGGCGATTAAACATTTTTTTCCAATTATTGTATCATGGCCAACATGCACTTGGTTATCAATTTTTGTACCTTCTCCTATAGTCGTATCTCCTGTAACACCTCTATCAATGGTGCAGGAAGCACCTAAATCTACATTGTCTTTTATAACAACTCTGCCGCCAGAAATCAATTTATCGTAACCTGTTATTCTATTTTTATAATAAAAAGCATCCGCTCCGAGAACAGTATTTGCATGTATGGTTACATTATTTCCAATTACTGTATTATCATAAATTGTAACATTTGGATGAATTAAGCTATTACTACCAATCGAAACATTATTTCCAATAAATACATTGGGTTGAATGATTGTTTCTTGGCCAATTACTGCAGTATTAGAAATATTTTGTTCAGAAGCTATAAACGGATTAAAATGTTTTGTTATTTTATTAAAATCTCGAAAAGGATCTTCTGAAATTAATAAAGATTTTCCTTCTGGACAAGTTACTTTTTTATTAATTAAAATTGTAGTTGCTGCAGAGTTTAAAGCTTTATTGTAATACTTTGGGTGGTCTACAAAAACAATATCTCCTTTTTCTACGACATGAATTTCATTGATACCAAAAACTTCAAAGTTTTTACTACCAATAAATTTAGCATTAATTAATAATGCGATATCGCCAAGAATTTGTGGGTTTTTAAATTTCATTAGTAGCTATTGGCTGCTTTATTTTACTTTTGATTACTAGCGAAATGCTAACAGCCAAAGGCAGAACACAATTTTTTACTCTTTAATACGTTCTTGATAAGTCCCTTTAGTCGTTTCTACTTTAATTTTATCACCTTCATTTATAAATAAAGGTACATTAACAATAGCACCACTTTCCATAGTAGCTGGCTTTGTTGCGTTGGTTGCTGTATTTCCTTTTACACCGGGCTCCGTATGCGTTACCTCTAAAACAACACTTGCTGGTAAATCTACAGATAAAGGCATATCATCTTCAGAGTTAATAATTATAGTAACAATTTCTCCTTCTTTCATTAGTGACGGAGAATCTAAAGCTGATTTTTGTAATTGAATCTGAGAATAATCTTTTTCATTCATAAAATGATAGGTGTCGCCTTCATTATATAAGTATTGAAATTTATGAGTTTCTACACGAATATCCTCAATTTTTCTTCCTGCAGGAAATGTATTATCTACTACTTTTCCATTGGTAACACTTTTCAGTTTTGTTCTTACAAAAGCAGGACCTTTTCCTGGTTTTACATGTAAAAACTCTATTACTTTATATATATCATTATTATATTTTATACACAATCCGTTTCTAATATCTGATGTTGTTGCCATTTCTAGTGTTTCTATTTTTAGTGTAATACTTTTATTATATATTTATTTTATGCTATTATCTAGTTAGAATTATAGTATCCTTTCATAATTCCTCTATGCGAATCTTTTATAAATTGAATAATTTCATCTCTTTCTGTTGTTGCCTCCATTTCAGCCTCGATAATATCTATGGCTTGCGTGTTATTATAATTTTTTTGAAATAAAATTCTATAGATATTCTGAATTTCTGTTATCTTTTCTTTTTTATAACCGCGTCTTCTCAGTCCTACCGAGTTAATACCAACAAAAGACAAAGGCTCACGTGCTGCTTTTACGTAAGGTGGAACATCTTTTCTGACTAAAGAACCACCCGTTACAAATGCATGTTTACCAACAGAAGCAAATTGATGTATTGCAACCATACCTGCTAAAACTACATTATCTCCAACAGTTACATGTCCTGCAAGCGTTGTGTTATTTGAAAAAACACAATTATTGCCAACAAAAGAATCGTGTGCGATATGGCAATACGCCATAATTAAACAATTGTCACCAATTTTAGTCTTCATTCTATCTGAAGTCCCTCTATTGATAGTAACACATTCTCTAATAGTAACATTATCTCCAATTTCTACAGTAGTTTCTTCATCATCAAATTTTAAATCTTGAGGAATTCCAGAAATTACTGCGCCCGGAAAAATTCTACAGTTTTTCCCAATTCTAGCACCTTCCATAATCGTAACGTTAGAACCAATCCAAGTTCCAGAACCAATTACTACATTATTATGAATTGTAGTAAAAGGTTCTATTACTACGTTTCTTGCTATTTTTGCTTGCGGATGCACATACGCTAATGGTTGATTCATATTTTATTATTTTCTAGCAATTTGAGCCATTAATTCTGCTTCTGCGACTATTTTACCATTTGCGTAAGCATATGATTGCATATGACAAATTCCTCTTCTTATAGGTGTAATTAGCTCACATTTAAATATAACAGTGTCTCCAGGTAATACTTTTTGTTTGAATTTTACTTTGTCCATTTTCATGAAATAAGTTAAATAATTTTCTGGATCAGGAACTGTGTTTAAAACTAATACCCCACCACATTGTGCCATAGCTTCAACTTGTAGAACACCAGGCATAACTGGTGCTCCTGGAAAATGTCCTACAAAGAAATCTTCATTCATTGTAACATTTTTCATTCCTACTACGTGTTTATCAGAAAGCTCTAAAATTCTATCTACCAATAAAAAAGGAGGTCTGTGAGGTAAAATTTCCATGATTTGATGAATATCCAATAAAGGAGGTAAATTCAAATCATAAGTAGGTACATTATTTCTTTTTTCCGCTTTAATAATTTTCGCAAGTTTTTTTGCAAATAATGTATTTATTTGGTGTCCTGGTTTGTTTGCAATTATTTTTCCTTTTATACTAGTACCTACCAAGGCTAAGTCTCCAATAACATCTAACAATTTATGTCTTGCAGCTTCATTTGCCCAATGTAAAGTTAAGTTGTCTAAAATTCCGTTAGACTTAATAGAAATTTCATCTTTATTAAAAGCTTTTTTTAATTTTTGCATCGTACTGTCAGATAATTCTGAATCTACGTAAACAATGGCATTATTTAAATCTCCACCTTTAATTAAATCGTTCTCTAATAGCATTTCAATTTCATGTAAAAAACTGAAAGTTCTGGCGCCTGCGATTTCTTCTTTAAAATCAGACATTTTATCTAAAGTAGCATTTTGTGTACCTAAAATCTTAGTACCAAAATCTACCATAGTAGTTATTTGATATTCATCTGAAGGCATTAAAATAATTTCACTTCCAGATTTTTCATCCTTGTATGAAATAATTTCTTTTACCACATATTCTTCTACATATGCTTCTTGTTCTTTGATTCCTGCCTCTTCTAAAGCGGCCACAAAGAACTTAGAAGAACCGTCCATAATTGGAGGTTCTGAAGCATCTATCTCAATTAATAAATTATCTATGCCTAAACCAACAGCAGCAGCTAAAACATGCTCTGATGTCTGAATTAGCACTCCATTTTTCTCCAGATTTGTTCCTCTTTGGGTATTTGTAACATATTCTGCTCTTGCCTCTATAATAGGACAACCTTCTAAATCTATTCTACTAAAGGCAAAACCATGATTTATTGGCGCAGGTTTTAAAGTCATGTTTACCGTATTACCTGTATGCAATCCTACACCAGATAAACGAACCTCTTTTTGTATTGAATTTTGTTTCTTACTCATTATTTTTTGATTTGAGTTTTCAAATCTTTTTCTAGTTGATTGATCTTTGATACTACTTTTGGTAAATTTTTAAAATACACATAACTCTTATTAAAATCTCTTGCGTTTATAGCAGGAGTTCCGTGCACCATCTGGTTATCTCTTAAATTTTTAGTTACACCCGTTTGACCTAAAATTTTTACATTATCTCCGATTTTTAGATGACCTGCAATACCTACCTGTCCGCCAATCATGCAGTTTTGACCTATTTTAGTAGAACCTGCAACACCTGTCTGAGAAGCGATTACAGTATTTTTACCTATTTCTACGTTGTGTGCAATTTGAATTTGATTATCTAATTTAACGCCTTTTCTAATAATAGTGGCACCTAAAGTTGCTCTATCTATTGTGCACGCAGCCCCAATATCTACATTATCTTCTATAATAACATTCCCTATTTGAGGAATTGCTTTAAACTCTCCGTTTTCGTTAGGAGCAAAACCAAAACCGTCTGCACCAATAACAGCACCTGAATGCACTTTACAGTTTTCTCCAATTTTAGTGTCTGCATATATTTTTACTCCTGAAAAAATAACAGTGTTATCTCCGATTACTGAATTGTCTCCAATACTAGTATTTGGATAGATTTTTACATTTTCTCCTATTTTTACATTTTCTCCTATGTAAACAAATGCACCAATGTATTCATTTTCTCCTATTTCAGAAGAAACAGCAATAAAATTTGGTTGCTCTCTCCCTGATTTATTATTTTTAACTTCATTATAAAATTCTAATAATTTAGAAAAAGACTTGTAAGCATCATCTACTTTAATTAATGTTGTTTTCACTTCTTTCTCTAAAACCAAACTCCTATTTACAATAGCTACCGATGCATTAGTCGTGTATAAGTAAGAGTTATATTTAGGATTCGACAAAAAAGTTAAAGACCCCTTTTCACCTTCCTCAATCTTAGAAAGTTTAGAAACTTCTACCCCAGGGTTGCCTATTACATCTCCTTCTAAAATATCCGCTATTTGTTGTGCTTTAAATTTCATCAATGGCAAAAATATAAAAATAATACCGTTTAGTCTAATCTCACGATTACTTAGGGTAACAAATAAAATGTTTTACAACAGGTATTGTGAGTGCCTGCAAATTTAATTGGTCAGATGCTTTAGCAATATCTTCTAAATTTCCTTTTTTAGTTAAGATATAAACTGGGGCTTTTAAATTATAAGCCTGATTACTTATCTTCTGTTGAAATACAAAATAATCAACCTCTTTATTGGAAAGGTGTAACTGTTTCATTGCTTTTTCTCTTTTTTCTATGAAATAATTTTCTAAAAAAGAATCTTGTTGCATTTCTATTTTTAATAATTTTCTATCTACAATCATTGAAGATAACAATGATAAAACACAGTCTTCATGATGCACCCATTCTTTAACAGCAGACAAAATATCATAATCATCTAATTTAGAAAACATTTCTAATGTTTCTTCTGTAAAATTATTTTTAGAAATTTGATTGTATAAAAAATACTTTAAAGCTGAGCTACAATATAAGTTTATTCCTTTTTCTGCCAACTCTTTAGCTCTTTTTAAAACATTTACTAAAATATTTTCTGCAACTAAACCTGTTTTATGCAAATAGACCTGCCAATACATTAATCTTCGTGCAATTATAAACTTTTCTACAGAATAGATTCCTTTTTGTTCAATAACTAGTTGATCATCTTTTACATTCATCATTGCAATTAATCTATCTGATGAAATATTTCCTTCTGTTACACCTGTATAAAAGCTATCTCTTTTTAAATAATCTAGTCTATCTATGTCTAATTGGCTAGATATAAGTTGATATAAAAATTTTCGCGGATTTTTACCTTCAAAAATTTCTATTGCTAAATCTAATTTTCCATCAAATTCTTCATTTAACTTCTTCATAAATTTTAAAGAGATCTCTTCATGACTAATACTGCTAACAATACTATTTTCTAAAGCATGTGAGAATGCTCCGTGACCAATGTCATGTAATAATATAGCCAAACACAATGCATTTTTCTCTTCATCAGAAATTTCAACTTGCTTAAAACGCAAAACATTTATGGCTTTTTGCATTAAATGCATACAACCTATGGCATGATGAAAACGAGTATGATTTGCACCTGGATATACTAAATTAGAAAACCCCATCTGTGTAATCCTTCTTAAACGCTGGAAATAGGGATGCTCTATGATATCAAAAATTAAAGAATTTGGTATTTGTATAAAACCGTAGATAGGATCATTTAAGATTTTAAGTTTGTTCGGTGTTTTTTCTTTCAAAGGTATTCTGATTTTCAATCTATAATTGCAAAATACGATATTTCTAGAGACAATTTCATATATTTATAAATGATAAATTTAAATAACAAAAAATAATTAAATTTGGCAATATTTTATCATATTGTTAAGTCATTAAAAGCAACAATACATTAATTTTAGCGTTAATAAATAAAAAATAGATGAGCATACAAATTTTATGGGTAGATGATGAAATTGAATTATTAAGACCGCATATTATATTTTTAGAACGCAAAAATTATAAAGTTACAACTTGCACAAACGGTGCAGATGCAATTAATCTAGTAGAAGAAACAAATTTTGATATTGTTTTTTTAGATGAAAACATGCCTGGATTAAATGGTTTAGAAACACTTTCTGAAATTAAGCAGAAACAACCCAATTTACCTGTAGTAATGATTACTAAAAGTGAAGAGGAATATATTATGGAAGAGGCTATTGGGTCTAAAATAGCTGATTACCTAATAAAACCTGTAAATCCTAGTCAAATTTTATTAAGCTTAAAGAAGAACTTAGATCACTCTCGGTTAGTTACTGAAAAAACCACCTCTAATTATCAACAAGAGTTTAGAAAAATTTCGATGGATTTAGCGCTGGTAAATTCCTATGAAGAATGGATTGAATTGTATAAAAAATTAGTGCATTGGGAGTTAGAATTAGAAAACATTAGTGACCCTGGAATGTTAGGTATTTTAGAAAGTCAAAAACAAGAGGCAAATACACAGTTTTTTAAATTTATAAAAAAGAATTATGAAGATTATTTAACTGCATATGACAAGCCAACATTTTCGCATACTTTATTTAAAGATTTTGTAGTACCAGAATTAAAAAAAGGTCAAAGTGTGTTATTTGTCGTAATAGATAATTTACGATATGATCAATATAGAATCTTAGAGCCATTAATTAACAACCACTATAAAAAAGATGAAGAAAATGCATATTTTTCAATTTTACCAACAGCTACTCAATATGCAAGAAATGCTATTTTTTCAGGACTAATGCCTTCTGAGATGGAAAAAAAATATCCAAAGTTTTGGAAAAACGATACCGATGAAGGAGGTATGAATTTGTTTGAAAGCGATTTTTTATCTGCACAGATAAAGCGTTTAAGATTAGATTTGAAGCACGAATACTATAAAATAACTACATTAAAAAGTGGGAAAGAGCTTGCTGATAATTATAATGGAACAAAACAAAATGACTTAACTGCTGTAGTTTACAATTTTGTAGACATGCTATCTCACTCGAAAACAGAAATGGAAGTAATTAAAGAGTTAGCTGGGGACGATAAGGCATATCGATCTTTAACATTAAGTTGGTTTAAGAATTCTGCCTTGTTGGAAATTATACAAAAAGCACAAAGTTTAGGTCAGAAATTAATTATTACGACTGATCATGGAACTATAAACTGTAAAAATCCAACAAAAGTAATTGGAGATAAGAATATTAGTTCTAATCTGCGTTACAAAACCGGTAGAAGTTTATCCTATGAAGAGAAAGATGTGTATGCTGTAAGGAACCCCAAAGACATTTTCTTACCAACTATCGCTATGAATAGTCCATTTATTTTTGCAAAGGAAGATTTGTTTTTTGCGTACCCTAATAATTTCAATCATTTCGTGAAATATTTTAAAAACACGTATCAACATGGTGGTGTATCCTTAGAGGAAATGATTATTCCTTGCGCCGTTTATACTCCGAAATAACTCTTTATAATTTTGGTTGATTTAATAAACAAAAACAATATCTACCTGTAAAACATATAAATACTATTACAAGAATAATTTAAAATTAAACCTTACAAGTGTTATAAATTTGTAAGGTTTCTTATTTTAGCCAAATGAATAAAAACTATTCTTTAGAAAGTTTATCTGAAATAGCTTCCGAAATAATTACCTCAGCGAAAAACAAAACGGTATTATTTTATGGAAAAATGGGTGTTGGTAAAACAACACTTATCAAAGAAATTTGCAAACAACTAGAGGTTATTGATACCGTCTCCTCTCCAACTTTTTCTTTAGTAAATGAATACAAAACATTAAAAGAAACTTCTGTTTTTCATTTTGATTTTTATAGAATTACAAAGGAAGAAGAAGCTCTTGACATGGGAATTGAAGAGTATTTATATGATAATAGTTGGTGTTTAATTGAATGGCCACAAAATGTGGAAAATTTACTACCTTTAGAATCTGTTCAAATTCATTTATCCATTTTAGATAATGGAAAACGCAACGTACAATTAAAATAATTAAATTATGAGTTCATTCTCTCCATTTAGTAAAGAAGAATTACTACCCCAAGAAGAAATGTTAGAAATACAAAAGAGAAAAGGAGAACTCTTTATCGGTTTGCCCAAAGAAACTCATTTAGGTGAAAAACGTGTTTGTTTATCTCCGGATGCTGTTGGTGCTTTATCTGCTAATGGGCATAGAATTGTTATTGAAACAGGTGCTGGAGATGGTGCTAATTTTACAGACAAGGAATATTCTGATGCAGGTGCAAAAATTTCTTACAATGTAGAAGAAGCTTTTAAATGTAATATTGTTTTAAAAGTTGCTCCTCCAACAGAGAATGAAATTGAATATATTAATCCCAAAACAATTCTTATTTCTTCGTTACAATTAAAAACACAATCTAAAATATATTTTGAATGCCTGGCAAAAAAGAAAATTACTGCCATTGCATTCGATTATATAAAAGATGAACATGAAACCTATCCAATTGTAAAATCTTTAAGTGAAATTGCAGGAACTGCATCTATATTAATTGCTGGTGAATTAATGAGCGGCGTTAATAAAGGAAATGGTTTATTACTTGGAAATATTGGAGGAGTACCTCCAACAAGTGTTGTAATATTTGGTGCAGGTACCGTTGGCGAATATGCAGCTAAAACTGCAATTGGTTTGGGTGCAAGGGTAAAGGTTTTTGACAATTCTATTAGTAAATTAAGAAAATTACAAGATTGTTTGCATGCACCAATTTACACCTCTACGTTGCAACCTAAATCTATTTTAAAAGCACTAATGCGGTGTGATGTTGCAATAGGCGCAATTCGAGGTAAAAATAGGTCTCCTATTTGCGCAACAGAAGAAATGGTTGAGAAGATGAAAGAAGGTGCAATTATTGTAGATGTAAGCATTGATCGAGGTGGTTGTTTTGAAACCTCCAACGTAACTGCACATAGCAAGCCTACTTTTGTAAAGCACGGCGTAATTCATTACTGTGTTCCTAATATTCCTGCCCGTTATGCAAGAACTGCTTCGGTTTCTATTAGTAATATATTTACTCCTTATTTACTGAATATTGCAGAAGAAGGTGGTTTTGAAAATACTGCTAGGTTTGATAAAAGTTTACGAAATGGAATGTATTTTTATCACGGAATTTTAACTAATAAAACTGTTGCAGATTGGTTTAACCTGCCTTTTAGAGATATTAATTTATTGATACTTTAATATTCCAACCTAACACTATAAAAAAAAATTAATATTTAATACAGCTATTTTTTCTTAATAAATCGTTGTAAAATAACTTTGTTTTACATTCTTATAGTTATTCATTTTACATAAATTTGTACTTCAAAATTTTAGTATGTTAATAAAACGAATTTTTTATTATTTAGTAGGTTTATCCCTAGGTTCTATTGCTGTTTATTTCTTTTGGCAAAAGAAAAACGCTACGTTTGACTATGGCATGGATTCTAGAACACTAAAAACTATTAGAATTAAAAAACGTTTATTTTCTGATAATGCAAAAATTACAATGCAAAAATTTGATATCGATACTTTGAAAATATCTACAATATTGCACAATGGTGATGTAGATTTTGGAAAAGGAAAGCCAAGACAAACTCCTTGCGCAGAATATTATGTTACTGGAAACAACGAGTTAGAAAATATAAGTTTATTAATTAAGCGTTGTGATTCTTCAGCTACCATTGAAAAGATTATTGTTGAATAAAATATAATTTTCTTTTGTCACTATGAATTCAGAAATTTTATTTTAAGTTTTGTTGGTAGTGCGCCTCTATTTTATCTACATTCTTAATTGTTTTTTTAACCCAATCAAAATATAAAACTTCTTTTTCTTCCTTTGATAATTCCCAATTAATCTTAGAATTTCGAAGTTTTGTGGTAACATCTTGTAATATGATTGCTGCAGCAACCGATATATTTAAACTTTCGGTAAAACCGACCATTGGAATTTTTAAGAATCCGTCTGCATTCTCAATTACGTAATCTGAAACTCCCTCAGCCTCTACACCAAATACGAATGCAGTCTTTCTTGATACATCAAAATCTTGCAACAAACAAGAATCATTATGCGGGGTTGTTGCTATTATTTGGTATCCTGCCTTTTTAAGACCATCTAAGCAAGTTTTTGTATTATCACCATCGTTTCTGTATCTATATTGATTTAGCCATTTTTGAGAGCCCTTAGCTACGTGCCTAGAAACTTTATTATTGTATTTATTTTCAATAGCATGTACATCTTGTACTCCGAAAATATCACAAGTTCTAACAACTGCACTGGCGTTATGAGATTGAAAAATATCTTCTAAAACAACTGTAAAATGTCGAGTCCGATTTTCTAATACATTTTTAAAAAGCTGCTTTCTATTATCTGTTAAAAAGCTTTCGAAATAATTTAATAGTTTTTCGTCAATCATAATTACAAACTTAAAATTATTATTTTTACCGTCATAAAAGATTTTAATAAATATTTATAAACCTCTTTCTATTGAAAAAACTAGTCATTTTAACCGGAGCAGGAATTTCTGCAGAAAGTGGTATTAAAACCTTTAGAGACTCTGATGGTTTATGGGAAGGACATGATGTAATGGAGGTTGCCTCGCCTGAAGGATATTTAAAAAACCCCGCATTGGTTTTAGAATTTTATAATCAGCGAAGGCAACAGCTTTTAGAAGTTACTCCCAACAAAGCACATATTAATTTAGCTAAACTAGAAAGGTATTTTAATGTTGAAATTATAACACAAAATATAGATGATCTGCATGAACGCGCAGGAAGTACTAAAATTACACATTTGCATGGTGAACTATTAAAAGTAAGAAGCACTGGAGATGAAAAAGATGTTTTAGAATGGAAAAAGAATTTAGTTTTAGGGAATTTATGCAAAAAGAACTATCAATTAAGACCGCATATTGTTTGGTTTGGAGAAATGGTACCCTTATTGGAAAAAGCAATCAAAATAACTCAAACTGCAGATATCCTAGTCATTATTGGTACTTCTATGCAAGTTTACCCTGCCGCAAGTTTAGTAGATTACGTAAAACCAAATACGCCCATTTATTTTATAGACCCGAAACCAACAGTCTCTATAAATGATTATAATAATTTTACTATTATTAAAGATTTTGCTAGTAACGGAACAGATACATTATCCCTGCATTTAAAGACATAAAAAGTCTTTAGATGAGTAAAATTTTCTATTTTTTTTTCTATTATTTTTTTTCAAAAAACTACTTAAAAATTCATTTTCAATTTTTTTCAAAACTTCAAATTGTCTATTTTTAAAATAAGATAAGATATTTGATTTTAAATAAACAATATACCTTAAATCTCCGACACTAAAAAGATATCTTGCACCCGCTTTAACTGCAGCAATTGTTCTTATATTTTTTTTGATATCGATAATAGAGATACAAGTGGATTCTAAATTATCCTTAACTGCGTTTAAAACTTCTAGAGTATGGTCTTTACTGCCATTATTTACTAAACAAAGCTCTGTGTTTTTATGATTCGATAAATTTATTAATTCATCTTTGTTAATTCGTTCTTCATCTTCAGAGAAAACAATAATTATTCCTTTTTTCATAGTTAAGCTTTTTTAAGTGTTGGAGTTAAAAAATAACTTTCTTTTCTTTTTAAATTGTATATATTTTCTTTTTTTTTATTTCTATAGAACCAAGCAATCTGCCCTAATTGTCCAATTATTTTTATAGAATCTCTAATAGATAATTTAGAACCATCTATATGAACCCATCTTTTTAAAGGTTGTTCACAAAGTATTTTTTTTGCTTTATTTAAACCAAAGTAAAGTGTTATTCTTCTAAAAATTTCAATATCAAATATCCATTTTGTTATAAATTTTTTCCCAAAAGAGATTTCAATTACATCTTTATGAAAAACTTTAGCACCACATTGAGTGTCTTTAAAGTCCAACGAAAGAATTTTTTTAATAATTAAATTAATCATTGAACTAATTAGTTTTCGAGAAGATTGTTTCGTGATGTTTGCTCCCATTCTACTAATTCTTGAACCACTTACTATTTTGTAGCTAGAGTTTTCTATTACCGATACTAAATCATCAAAATCAATTAAACTTGTTGATAAATCTGCATCTAAAAAACCAATGTAATCTAAATCTGTTTGCGTATTCATGTACAGCATCCCTTTCCTTACTGCCTCAGCTTTTCCTACATTTTCCGCACAATTATAGATTTTAATAAAATCCTCTCTTCCTTTTCTTAAATTATCTAAAACCTCTGCTGTATTATCTGTACTGCCATCATTTACAAAACATAAACGATAACCAGAGTTTTTAGTAATAAAGTTAATAAACTCTTTACTATCTAATCTTTTCTCTTCATTATAACATGGTATTACAACACCCACACATCTCTGTTGAATAATTATCCCATTATTTTTTATCGCTTTATTATTTGTGAATGGAATGCCAATTAATCTTTTAACTTTAGTACAAACCTCTAATAAACTTAAAGGCTTCTTCATGTAGTCATTAAGACCTAAATCAAAACCTCTAGCAATTGTTTCAGGGTCAGTATTTCCTGATAAAGCCATAATTTTCGTGGAAGCTTTTTTCACATTCCTGATATATTTAATAACTTCCATTCCTGAAATTTTTGGCATATTAATATCTACAATTACTAAGTCTGGTTTAAATGAATTGTACAGCTCTATTCCTTCTAATGCATTCTTTGCAGTAAGAACTGTATATCCTAATTCTTTTAATCTAAGAGTTAAAGGAATTAAAACTAATTTTTGATCATCTATTGCTAATACTTTCATAATTGAAGCTTTTAGTAATTATATACATCAAAAGTAGTTTTGTTTGTTTGTAATAAAACCTTTGAATGCTCTAAAAGCTCTTTTGTATAGTTCAATGGTAGCTTACGGGGGGCAGATAAAGTTTTAGACCTCATATAAAGTATTTATATTTACTATATTGTAAAAGAAGCAACCCTAATATGAAAGCAACCTATAATAAGTATTTGATTACCGCAGTACTTTTAGGTATTGTATTTCATGGAAGTGCACTCTTTTTTACTCTCGAAAATACGTATGACGCACTCACCCATCTATTTTTTGCAGAACATTACACAAATAATTGGTTTGAACCCTGGAACTTTAAATGGTATACTGGCTTTACAGTAATGAGCTATCCTCCTTTGGTGCATCAATGTATGGCAATTTTGTCTTTAATTGGTGGATTAAAATTTGGACTTTTTACTATAGCCTTAATTAGTATGCTGCTTTTTATTACTGGTGTTTATAGATATTCTCTCTTAATTACTGGTAATAGAAATGTTTCTGGATATGCAACTCTTTTAGCTGTTTTTTCTTCATCATTTGTAGAAACCTTGCATGTTTTTGGTCAAATGCCTAGTATTATTGGAATCGCTGTTTTAATGCATGCACTACCAGAGATTTATTTATGGCTTAAAACAGGCTTATGTCGATATTTATTCACCTCACTTTCATTGATTGCTGTTACCACTGTATCGCATCATGTTACACCAATATTTGGAATGGTATTCTTTATTTTTCCAATAATAGGAATGGTAATACTAGATATTTGCAAAGATCAAGTAGGTTCTTATAAAGAAGTTTCTTTTAAATTATTTTTTGAAATTTTCATAAAACAATTTAAACGCAATATAAGTTTTGGTTTACTTTCTCTTCTTATAATATTTGGGTGTCTTTTACCTTATTGGATTAATTCTAAAAACAACCCTATAACACAAATTCCTATTCCTCACGGATCTCGAGATAACTTTATAGAAATTACATCTTCCGGTTTCGTGTTTTTTTTAATTCCTTGGGGTGTTCTTTTGTTTCTTTTACCTTACTTTTTTTGCAGATTCTTTAGTAAACGATATTTGTTTTTCGGACTTTCTTTAATAATGTTAGTCATTTTAGGAACAGGTGAAACAACGCCAATACCAAAAATACTCTTAGGTGAAAATGCATTTAATATTTTAACATTAGATAGATTTACCCTTTGGGGTAGTATAATGATTTTACCTTTATTTGGAGAATTTACATACCGTTTTTTAGAAGGTGATTTAAGAAAATTAATCCAACAAAAATTTGGAAAAGTATATTATCGCATGCTAGGTTTTTTCTTGATTAGTTTATTTTTATTCATGACTATTTTCACAATGAGTTTAGGATATTTTAGACCATCTCAACCAAAGAAAATAAAAATGTTACCAATTATAAATTTTTTAAATCAAGATCAACATGATCAGTGGAGGTACTTAACCTTAGGTTTTGGCGATCAAATGTCTTTGTTGTCTGCTCAAACAAAAGCAATGACAGTAGATGGAAATTATCACTCTGCAAGACGACTACCGGAGTTGACAACAAGGCCTATTGAACGTTTGGAGAATTCTAAATTTAAAGGAGTCGCTGGAATTGGATCTCTGCAACAGTTTTTAACAACACCAGAAAAATATAATTTAAAATATATATTTTCTAACGATAAATTTTATGATCCTATACTATATTTTTGTGGATGGCAGCGGCTACCACAACTAGAAAACGGAATAATGATTTGGGAAAAATTAAATGTTCCTCCCCTTTCTTCAATTTTATCAAAAGAGGAAGTTTCTACTTGGCAGAAAATACTTTGGGGAATCGTTCCCTTAATTGTTCTAATTATTGCTATTATATTAAATATACCTCCATTATTAGTCATTGATAAAAAAATAAAATCTAAATCCACTCCAAGTTATTTTAAATATAGGGAAAACTATATTCACTTTTCTAAAGATTTATTAAAAATAATACATGTATGGACAGCCATTCTTTTAATTATCATTTTTTATAGTCTGTACTTATTTTATTTAAAAAACGATTCGCAAAGGTCTCCAGAAAACGTTATTACTGCTTACTATGATGCGTTAGATTTAAAAAACTTTGAAAAAAGTTTTTATTATATAGATCCGAAAAGTAATTTATCAATCTCCCAATATATGCTAGAAATAGCAGTTACAGATGGTTTATTAAGTTCTTATGCAAGATTAGATGCATTGAAAATAAAAGTTATAAAAAGAACAGATAGCTTCGTTAAATTAAAAGTAAATACAAATTGGATTACACCTCTTGAAAAAATTACAAAAACAACATATAAAACAGTTGTAAATAGGAATGGTAAATGGTATTTACTTCCAGAACAAGTAGATTCAGACTTGCCACCAGATCAGTTATATTCAAATAATATAACTAGTTATTATAATCAAGGAAGAAAAAAAATAACTACAGAGCAGACATATCACGAAGATGTTTTAAAGCAACCTGTTTTAGAAATAATTAATGCTAAATTAGTGAAAATTAATAATCATTATTCAATTATTGGTGAGATTCAAAATATAGATAATGTTCCTTCAGATATTGTTTTAAAAGGAACTTTATATAATAATATAAATAAAGAACTAGCTATTTACAACGCAAAATATCACGTAAAACACAAGTTAATGCCAAAAGAAATTAGTTCATTTAGAATAAATTTTGAAGGCATTGCCTGGACTAAAATTAAAGACTCGATACCTGATACTTTTAACCCAGATGAATTTACACCAATAGCATTAGAAGAGCAACCAACTAAATTTAACCTACAAGCTGCCGGAAATGTTTCTAACTCAGATCTATATAAAAATATTGTTTTGAGTGATCTAAATATAAATTCAAAAAGTATCAAAGGAACTTTATTTAATAGCGGTTTGCAAGAAATTACCGTTCCACAGTTATTAATAACCTATTATAATGAAAATAAAGAAATGGTTTGGGTTGATCATTTATTCTTAAAAAGCGGGATTAGACAACAGCGAAAACAATATTTTGAATATCCCTTTCTAAATAATGATTTGATTACCGTTATAAATAACGATATGTCTAACTGTTTTGTAAACGGCCTCCCAAACGAAAGTATTTCGAACAAGATTTTACCTAATAGAATAAAAAAACATTTAAAAAATGAATTACAAAAAATAACACACCCCAACTATAGTTATATAAAAATTGAATTGAATAGTTATATCGGAAATCCAAAATAATGAATTTAAAAAACAAACTTTTTTTTATATATAGTTTACTTGTAATGCATTGTATTGTTGCTCAAAAAACTAATTATAAAAATAATGAACTTATTTTAAGTAGTTTAGAAAAACAGTTTGTAGCCGGAAGTCAAATTATTTTGGAATTCGAAGGAAAACTAACTAATAAGTATCAAATATATATTTCTAATAGCTTTGGAAGTACTTTAGTCGAGTCTAAACTTAAGAATAAAAAATTCTCTTTCGAAGTTCCAAAATATTTAAGTAACAAGACAGGTATTATAAATTGGAGAGTTATTGGAACAAAACAACTCATTTTTGGTCAATTAAAGATTATCCCAAAAGAAAAACCTAATGCATTAGAAACCTATATTGGGCCTCCTAGCATCGAGGCTGGTGGATCTGATTACACAATGTTAATAGTTATACCATCAGATGATTTAGATAATCCTTTAAAACAAAACACGAAAGTTTCAATACAACAACAATTTTTGAAGTCAGAGAAAAATGAACCCATTTTTACTAAGAATTTAATTGGATTTAAATATATTTATTCGCCTTTAAAAAAGGGTAGAATTCTTCTATCTTCGGAAACCTTAGGATTAAATTCTAAAGAGTATGATGTAAATATTATGCCAGCTATAGCAACAAATTTTACTATTTATTCTCAAAGGAATCATGAATATGCAGATGGAAATCAAATAACAAGCTTTTCAACCTCTATCATAAAAGATAAAAACAAGAATATAATTAGTGATGGTAATTATGTTTATTTTTTTATTAAGAATCAAAAAGGAAATATTTTAAAAACTTCTGGAACATCAATATCTGGAGTTGCAACTGCAAAAATAATTCATCCAGATTATGATGATGAGTGGGAGGTAAAAGCGTATATTATAGGTATGGCAGAAAGCAATACTTTAGGAATTAAATATAAGAAAGTTGTAGAAAATTTTGAGGTAGTTTTCATGAAGAATAACAGAAAACTTAGAATAGGGCCTGTGAAAAGTTTTATGAATCAAATAATTCCTGATGGATTGCAGATAAAACTTTCAATTTATAAAAATAAAAAAATACTAAATGAAATCATAAAAAGTTCTAGAGATGGTTTAGTATTTTTTGAATTAAATTCAAGTATTTATAAAAACGGAGATTATGACTTAGAGGTTTCTACTGCAAAAATCAGTAAAATGTTTAAATCAACTAAACTATGGTAAAGGCTAATAAAATCATTTTAAAAACGATATTGCTATTTTTGTATGTATTGATAATTTCTGTAATTATATTTCTAATAAGTTCTGTTTACAGTTACTTTAACACTGGTGCAGACAGAAGTAAAATATTGCATACTAAAATAAAAAAAATAGATCAATATATACCTAAGGTTACTTGGTTAAAAGACGGAAACCAAGGAAGGGAAATGAACGAACAAACTTTATTAGAAATTGAGAATAATTATTTAGATGCTTGGTACGTAAAAAATATTGCATTTAACACCAACTTAAAAATTGGTATTAATGATTATTATACAGAAAGTGCAAGAAAGAATATTTACAATACCATAGCAGCTAATAAAAAGCAAAAAATAACTATCGAACAAACCACTTTAAGACACAACCCTAATGTTATACTTTTTAGTGAGGATGGCCAATTAGTTGTTCTAGAAGACAAAAATATTATTGAATATAAGAAGATTTTTAAAGATAATAAATTCGTGTTTGAAACTACCGAAGTTGCAACTTATAAAATAATTTTATTACTGGAAGATGGCTTTTGGCGCATAAGACATTTGGTGAAAGAAAGCGTCGCAACATATGATGATAAAACGACCACCTTTCCTGTCGATTCTTTGAACATAAAGGGAATAAACTACTATCCACAAGCGACGCCTTGGAATATGTTTGGTGATAATTTTAATATAAAAATAATAGAAAAAGATTTTAAACTTATTAAACAGGCAAATCTAAATACAATTAGAATTTTCATTTCATATGAGAGTTTTGGTAAAGCTAACGTGAATGAGAAAAAACTAAATAAACTTGAACAAGTTTTAGATTCAGCAGAAAAAAACAATCTTAAAGTTGTTGTTACTTTATTTGATTTCTATGGAAACTATAATGTTTTAGATTGGACGTTAAACCACAGGCATGTAGATATTATAGTTTCTAGATTTAAAAATCATAACGCAATACTAGCTTGGGATGTTAAAAATGGAACCTAATTTAGATTTTGATGCTAGAGGAAAACGCACTGTTATTTCTTGGTTAGAACATATTATTATGCTAATAAAATCTATTGACAAAAACCATGCAGTAACCATAGGTTGGTCTGATACTGGTAGTGCAACTATTTTAAACAATAAATTAGATTTTATTTCTTTTCACTACTATGAAGATAAAAAACTTTTTAAGAAAAAATATGAAGAATTAAAAAGAAAAATACCAAATAAACCTATTGTTCTAGGCGAATTTGGAGTTTCCTCTTATCGTGGTCTTTGGAGACCTTTTGGTAGTTCAGAAGTAGAACAGGCTCTTTATTATAAAGAAATGCAAGAAATTTTTTCTCAAAGTAAAGTTCCTTTTATCTCTTGGACGTTATATGATTTTGTCAAAATACCAAAAGAAGTGGTTGGCAAGCTTCCATGGAGAAGAAAAGCTCAAGAACATTACGGTTTTTATAAATAAAAATGGAGAAAAGAAAAAGTCTTTCGAATATATTTCTTCAAATTAATTTACTTGATAATTGCAACTGTTTTCAACTATATTTTCATTCGCAATATCAAGAAACGTGTCTAAATAAATACCCGTAATCATGGACATTGGGTAAGCAGAAGCAGCCTCATAATTTGCGATACCTAGGGCAATTCTGTACGCTTCATTTGTTACTATTGCTTCAATAGATTTTGGCTAAACTAATACTACTCGTAGGTTCAAAAAATTCTGCGCGGTACCCCTCCTCTTTTACTAACAATGCCAAGTCTCCTAAATCTGGCATTATTACAGCCTTTCCATAACCACCTGCCTGATGTAAAACTCCAGAGCTTCCTGTTGTTGATGTATATGGGAAAACAACCATAGCACTTTCACTAAACAAGCGCGGAATTGCATCTTCCTTTACGTAACCAGTAAAGATAACTTAGAACATAATTATACCTTTTTTTAACGGTTTCTAGATACTTCGGTGCATTTGGATGATTCGTTCCAGCAATCACAATTTCTAAATCCATATTTGTTGTCTTTCTAATTATTTGAACGGCTTCAATTAATAATTCAACTTTTTTATAGGTGCCAAATTTTCCGAATGTCATAATTTTTAATGCGCCTTTAGGTAAAATAAATGAAGGTTTTTTTAATACTTCAAAAGTTCCATGAGGAATTGCCATAACATTTTTTGCTTTGTATTTTTTTTCTAAAACACTTACATACTTTCTCATCGTTACAACAACAACATCTGCTTTTAAGATTAATCTTGTCAAAATACTTCCTAAAAATAAATACATCTTTTGCATTATTTTATTCGATGTAAACCCAGCCTTTTTTAAATCTACTTCTTCTAAAATATTGTGCAACAGAACAATTGTTGGTATGCGCTTAATCTTACAAATTAATGGTAATAATAACCCCATTGCTGCTGGTATTTTTTTGTCACCAAATTTCATAAACTGTAAATTGAATAAAATGCTGTTTGGTCTCGTTTGGTTAATTGCTTTGATAACGCTTAAAATATTCCCATATGAATTAAATGACCAACACTTTTTAACTGTTATTTTACACCCTTGCTCAACAAAGTCCTAATTTTTTAGACGCTTTAGTAACATCAGTTAATAAAAATAAGTTCTGTAATTAATTCTTTCTGCCTAAATTGCTTAACCAAATGATATGCGTATTCATTTAATGTAATTTTACTCGGTGGATAAGCTGTTATGATTGCCAATTTCATAGACGTTTCTTTTAAAATTAATATTTATTTTGAACCAATATGAATAGAGAAGTTTTATTCGGGGTAAAGATGAAAAAAAGTATAACAATTTGGCATTTATTAAGTTAGAATGCATATATGTGTAGGTGAATGAATGTTTTTAAAAGAGTAATAAGCTTTTTATTTTAATACCTTAAAGGTTTTAATAGGTCTCAATAGTAGTATATAAAATAAAACCTGTATTCCTAATAACGCAAACATTGCTATAATTTGCATCTGAACAACCTGGGCTAAAGTTTCGTGAAATAAAATAATTAAAATCAGTTGTAATAGGCCAAAAATACCAGAAATAATTACAGGAATATACTGATCTAGAGAAAGGAAATAATAGGCGAAAATATTTGATACTGCAAATAACGAGGTAGCCAAAGAATATTTCCACAACAATGAAGAAATCTCAAGATAACTTTCACCGAATAATAATTGAACAATTGTTTCAGGAAATAATGCACAAATCATGGTAATTACACACGATAAAAAAGAGATATAGCCAATATATTTAAACAATATTAAATGTGTCTTTTTTCCTTCTTTTTTCAACTGAATTACCTTGGGTCAATAATAACATAACAAACATCCATGCAGTAAAGTAAACCACTCTACCTATTAAGGCAAGAGATGCATATAAACCAGCACTATAAGGGTCAAAATAATGTTTCACCAATAAGATATCAGTATTATTAATAATAATTTGAGTAAGCTCATAAAAAGCAGTTAATAGAAAAAAATACTTTACTTGATTTTTATTTATTTCTGAAATCTTAATACTCTTTTGAAGATTAAAAGAATTGTATCTGAAAGGAAACATTCCAAATACAAATGAAATTATAATTCCGATTGCTATTAATACCGAAGATTTAGTACCAAAAATTAAAAGAAGACCGAAGGTTACGAATAATCTACTAAACATTTCTGTTTGATAGGTAATAGATAAATATTTGAATTCTTTTTTTCCTTGAAAAATTCCTCGATTAATGCTCATAAAGAAATAAAGAGGAACTCCAATTCCAAAAACCACAAACATTAGAGATGATGATGTTTGAAATAGTTCTTGTAATTTCGATGAAAACATAATAATTAACAGACCTAATAAAACACCAATAATTAAAGCATTTTTATACATTGAAGACACAAAAAGGTTGAATGTTTTTACATTAAAAAGTATGGAAAACTTAGCAGTTACTACTTGAAATGTCATCGCAATAAAAGACAAGGTTAATAAAAAAGTAATTAAAACTGCAGCATCTGAAAATTGTGCCGGTCCTAATATCCTTGCAAGTAAAAGGTTATATAAATAATTACCCCCATTTACAATTACCACACTAATCATAAATAATTGCTCTGAAGATATTTTCCTATTTATTAAATTAATTGCAATCATTTAGAGATATAAGGTATTAAAAATATTTCTTTTTAAGATGCTCAAAACACTATAAGTCTTCAGAAAAAAAATAGATTTATAATCGCTTTTTAGCAAACATAATCGTTTGTTTTTCATTGCAATATAATTAACCATAATGATTTCTTAAGCTATTTTTTGGCTATTAAAATGATCGTATAAGTCTTTGCTGCCAAATCCTATAATGGTAAATATTTTTTTTGCTAATAAAGCATTATGATATATTTTAGTAAGCGTTAAAACACCCCGAGAGTCAATTCCTGTAACTTTATTAATATTTACAGTAACATAACTTCTTTTTTCTAAAAGATATTCAATATATTTTTTGATAAAAATAACATTATCACAATTTATATTTCCATGAATGTAAAACTCTCTATTATTTTCTAATATTTGTAAAGCCATGTTAAATATGTTTTAGGTTCTTATTATATTTCTATTACAAATATCTTTTAAGCTTATATTTATGGCTTGTAAATTTCGATGAAATGACATTTAGTATCGATGAAACATTGAACCTGTTTGGATATGAATTCTTAACTTGCAGTAAAGCAAGCCTATGAAATTTAGCACCCAATTATTTTTTTATTTTATAGTATACTCCTCTATTTGTTTATCTCAAAATATGAACGAAGGATTTACATATTTAGAAACTGGAAAATATAAACAAGCTGAAACATACTTTGAAAATATTCTAATTACGTATCCAAAAAATAAAACAGCTAAACTTTGTTATGGAAGGGCTTTAGGTCTTAATGGAAACGGAGAAAGAGCTACTACTATTTTTATTAATTTATTGGAAAGATACCCACAAGATTTTGAGATTAAACTTAACTATGCAGAATCTTTATTATGGAATGAAAATTACAACAAAGCAAAGGACTATTATAAAAACTTACTTGAGAAAAAACCAAACAGCTTCCCTGCTCTTTTAGGATATGCAAATACACTTTCTAATTTAAAATTTTTTAATGAAGCGCTCGAATTTATTGATAAAGCATTGTTAACTTCTCCAGGGAATTTAAACGCACGAACTTCTAAAAAATATATTAATTTAGGGTATGCAAATCAATATGTGCAAAATGGAGATTACAAAGCTGCTCTAAAATTATTATTAAAAAACTTACAATTATTTAAGAAAGATATTGAAACACTTCAAAATATTGCAAACGTTTATCTAATTTCTAGGTGATTTTTCAAAGGCAGAGGCAACTTATAAAACTATTGGGATTTCTCCTCAAAACAAATTAACCTCATTAAACAGCCTTGCATTAGTTTCACATTTAAAAGGGAAAATAAAAAAGCATTAGAAATCAGCTCTAAAGCAATTCACTATATCAGTAATAAAACTTCTGAATCTTTATTACAACAAACCAAAGAGAGATACGCACAGGCGTTAATATGGAACAGAAAATATAAGAAAGCAGCTATTTTAATTCAAAAATTAAATAATGAATATCCAAATAAAAATTGGGTATTATCTTTAAGAGCCTCTTTGAACATCTATAAAAGTAATTTTGAGAAGAGTATTAACGATTATAACCGTATTCTGAGAAAATGACACGACTTCTTTTGACGGAAATCTAGGTAAAGCGAATGCATTAAAGGCTTCTGGCTATTTTATAGAAGCTTATAAAAGTGCAGAAAACACCTTGAAGTTTTATAAAAACCAAAAAGACGCAGTTAATTTTATAAAGAAATTAGATAAAAGTTTTACCCCTTTTGTAGTTGCAGAATCTTCTTATTCTTTTGACAATGGAAACAACAAAGCGTATTCGTATAAAGCAACTTCAGAGTTCTCTTTCTCTACAAAATTTAAACTATTGGGAAGTTATAAACTATAGAACTACAAGTAATTCATTAAGTGGTCTTAAAGCTACCTCAAATAATGTTTTAGGAGGTGTTTCCTACCAACTACTTCATAATATTAAATTAAAAAGTCTTATTGGACTTGCTTCCTCAAAAACAGAAACGAATACTTTCAATCAGTTAATAGCTGATATTTCTTTGCTAACAAAACCTTTTAAACTTCAAAACTTAGAATTAGGTTACAAAAGAGAAATTCAAAACTTTAATGCAGCACTGTTAGCTGAAAACATTGTGCAAAACAATTATTTAATAAATTATAGCTTAAACACTAACTTTAGATTAGGTTGGTTTACCCAATATTATTATACTACACAAAATGATAAGAATACAAGAAATTTAATTTTCACTTCTTTGTATTACAATATTTTAGAAAAACCCTCATTAAAAGCAGGTGTCAACTATCAAAATATTTCATTTAAAAATCAAGTTCCAACTATTTATTTTAGCCCAAGTAACTTTAACGCATACGAAGTGTTTTTTAATATTATTAAAGATGAAAATATTACAAAGAAAAACGAATGGTTCTATGAATTAACTGCAGCCTCAGGGTTTCAATATATCGAAAACAGCAAGAAACAGGGAACCTATCGAATACAATCTAAACTAGGTTATAAATTCTCTGAAAGAAGTATACTAACTCTTTATGGATCTAAAAGTAATATCGCATCTGCAACTGCAGCAGGTTTTACTTTTACAGAAATTGGTTTGCGTTTTAAGTGTTTTATAGTACGCAAACCTTTCTTTAGAAAACAGTAGCATTTAAAATATTCTAATTATTATTTAATCAGGAACGACCCAAAAAATAGTTTATTATAATCGTCTTTTAAACGGTATTTATATATTCCTCTTGTTAAGTTTGGACTGGTATAATAAATCTTTTTCGATGCAAAACCTGTGCTAATATTCTTAAAATCAACTTGCCTTCCAAGTAAATCAAATACTTGAATAATAACATTATTAGATGCTTCCAATAAACTAATTGTTGTGCTATATTCAAATGGATTCGGGTAATTTATTAACTTCGTACTTTTTCCAATATTCAAATCATTTACATCTAAAACACCTTGTTTACTAAATGATAAATTATGAATAGACATCGCAAACGGAATCGTATTATTATAATCTCCAATAATTGAATAAACTACAGTTTTGATATTTTTTATTTGGACAGTATTACCAGATCCATCAACAAAATCCGAAAAAGGAATATAAACAGTTTTTTCTATATTGTTTGTAGGAATTGTATATCGAATTCTATTCTCCCAATCTCTGTCTTCTTCTTGCATAATTATAAGCTCTACAGGCTCATTATTCGTAATTAAAAAATTGATGTAATTATAATCAGTAATGTCTAAAGCTTGATTGCCTGGCAAAATATGTCTAAATAAATTTATATTTCCTTTAACCTCACCAGAAATAATTGCATTTCTATCTACTTCATAAATTTCATCTGAATACATTCTATCATAACTAGTAATATCAAAAAGGTTAACGGTAGCATACTCATCTAGATAATCTAAACCCCATGGACCATCTGCCAAATACAATGCGTCTTTTTGAGCACTCCTGTTTTTTTGCAAAGAAAAACCTATATCAAAGATAATTCCTGTCTCAATTGATAAAGCGTCATTATATTGTCCACTTAAAGCAAAGCTATTATTAATAATTGTGCGGTCAGAAACTTCAGTTTCTGCAAAGCTTCCAGAGAAGTCGATAGAAGTTTCATTTGTTTTATTTATTATATTTAAATTTATAAAGCCATTTAAATATTCTCCAGATTTCACAAATACATTTGGAATTACATTTTTCTCGACGGTACTTATCAAACCGTTTTTTTCAGTATGCTTATCTAAAATATAATTTGCAATGGAAAACACTTGCGAAAATGAACTTCCCCAAATTTGAAAATTCTGATAATCTCCTACTGGGTATTGATCAATGTTCCAAAAACTAAATAGTTCATTTGCCACATTCCCTAATTTTATTGAGAAGCTTAGCGTATATTCAACTTGACCTTCAGCTTGTTTTATTTTTGAGCTAATAATTTGATGACCTCTTACTAAAACCGTTCTTATATCTTCTAAGCTAGCACTATTCAATCTATCACAGATTACTTTAGAGTGATCGTAAATTTTACCAGTTGTAGAAGTAGCCAAAACAGCAGATACTCTTGTAGAATTAAGATAATAATCAACAGAAAAAACTTCATCTGCATTCGTTAGTCCTATCAAATCATCTGGACTTGAAACTGATGCCGTTTCTGTTCGATACATTCCTGATTCTGGTAGGTAATCCATTAAGGAGGTACCGAACTGTTTTTTTTCTAGATTACTTTTTATAAACTCTTGTTGATTTTCTATATGTTTCAAAGGGTTTCCTTCTTTTTTTCTTTTAAAATTTCTTTTTGCAATTAGACTCGCTAAAGATCCATTACTTTCTAATCCACCCTCACTTCCTGATGATACGTCATATGCACTAGTTATATCTGCAAAATTATTTGTATTTATTTCTTCATATGCACTTGCAGTTATATAAAAAATTGCATCATTAAAATCGTTATCACAAGAATCATCATCTCTTAAAACATCTTCAAAACCCAAAACAATTCTCTCGTTAACTGCATCCTCTAATAATACATTATGAAGTCTTAGAGACGTATCTGTTTCTGGGTTATAATCAGGATTTGAATACAATTCCCATGCACTATCTCCTACTTCTGCATCAGTCGAATTCCAAGCGTCTGCTATTAATACCCAACCGATTCCTGTTCCTGCCTCAAAAGATCCAATATTTACTTTGTCTCCAACTTGCAAACCACCACCACTTAATAACCCTGAAACATTTGGAAAAATAATAGTAATATCATCTTTGGTTGGTGCTGTAGCAGATGGGTTATTTATATCATAAGTGTAAAACCCTAAAGCATTTTTAGCATCTACTCCTTCACTTACAAATGTTACCAAAACGTCTGTACTCCCCTCAATTTTAAGATTGGTATCATAACTTGAAGTAATATATTGTGGGTTATATTCCGGAACCGGATAATCATCAGGAAGTGAATTACTTATCGTTTCTTGAGTTGCTGTAGAAACAACATCGCTAGGATCTTCTAAATAAAGCGGAGTACCATTCGAGGTATATTCACCTAGATAATTATATGCAGGTGTCGCTACAGGAATCGCCCCTAACATAGTATCTACTGCAATAGCTCCTGCAGTAGCATACAAATTACCTTCTAGAGCAACTCCTCCAACGGCTGAAACTGCTCCTGGATAGCCTATAAAGGTGCCAAACATTGAACTGCCTGCACCTAAAGCAACTGCCCCAATCGCAATAAAATAAACATTATCTGATGAGGCTCCATTGATTAAAATAATTGATGATCCTGCAGCTGCCGCAAATGCTCCGTTAATTTTAAAAATAAAGATAGCGTCCACATCCCCCTGAGCATCTAATGTTAAAGCTCCAGTAAGCGTTGCGGCAGCTCCTGCTGCATATACTCCTGGAAGTAGCGTTTCTCCATTTCCATAGTTTACAATATGATTTGCTACTGTTGTTGCCGTATTTTGAAGTTGAATACATGCAGCAGCTAAGTCTAAAGAGGCTTGTAAAGTTACTGGATTTTCATTTTCTATGGTTCCATTTAAAACAGAAGGGGCTCCAAAACCTGCTATAGCACCAGCATGAGAACCAACATCTCCTGTAAATGTTGAAACTCCAGTATTAGCAACGGCTCCTGCTCCTGAAAAAATAATAAAGTTTGCTGTAGTACCAAAATTGTAAGTTATCGCTTGTAGTTTGCTATGGGCTTGGGGAATATGAATTTTTTGAGTTTTGTTGTCTTGATAATGAAATGTTTCTAAATCATTCTCAACTGCCGTATTCATGCAATCTACATCCTTAATAAGGTCTTTATGATCTATTGTTATAAAACCTACGTTTGATGCAGTGCTAATAAGTGTTTCTTCATCCCCCATATTAACAGCAGTATATAAACTTTCTATTTCGTTTGAATACGTAGTATCAAAATGTAGAAGATTTTGAGCATTTATTGATACAATTAGCGTCGAGATAACGATAAAGGTTAAATTTTTCATGATATAAATTTTATACCATAAAAATACTAAGTAAAATAAGTGAATTTATTAATATTCGTCTTTACCTCTTTAACGATAGACTAAAGGTAATATTTGTATAGACGAACAGTTAAAGTAAGTCTAAACGCTTCATTAATTCTGGACGTTTTGATCTACTTACTGGAATAACATCTTTCTTTATTAAAACACTATTATCTTCGATATCGATAATTTTTTTAATATTAATAATAAAAGATCTATGAATTTTTAAGAATAAAGCATCGGGCAATTTTTCTTCTATTTTTTTAAGTGTAGAATGCACTATATAATCCTTGCTTTCTGTTTTAATTTTAATATAATCTCCTTTAGCTTCAATCAAATAAATGCTTGGTAAGTCTATTTTTATCAACCTTCTATCTATACTAATATAAAAATCATTTTCTATTTCTGTATTAATAGACGTGTTAATTTTAGTTGAAATAGCACTTAATTCTTTAAGACTTGCCTTTTCAATTGCTTTTTTAAATCGGTTAAATTCAAGAGGTTTTAAGAGATAATCTATTATAAAATCGTATTCAAACGCCTCTAATGCAAAATTTGGATCTGAAGTTATTAAAATAATTTTTGGTGGATTTTTTAAGCTTCTGATAAAATCTAATCCATTAAAATCGGGCATATGAATATCTAAGAATATAAGATCAACTTGATTTTTATTTAAATACTTTATTGCCTGGATTGCATCTGGAAAATCTTCAAGAACATTTAATGATTTAATTTCATTACAAAGAGTTTTTAGAATGACCCTAGCTGTTTTTTCATCGTCTATAATAATACATTTCATAAAATTTAAATAGTTTTTATGTATTGAGTTATTAATCGTAATATTTTCTCAAAATCTTCCTGTCCATTTAAATCTAATTTTCGAAGATTAGTTTCAAACTCATTAGCAATTTCATAGCTTTTAACAAGACCCAAAATACTAATTTTATGTTTAAGTCTGTGAACATTTTCTTCTATTCTTTTAAAAACTCCTGATTCTATGCTAGCATAGTATTCTTTTTTTTCTTCTGGAAACTCTGTTTTTATAATATTTATGAGTTCTTTTTTAATAGATTCATCTCCCCTTGCTAATCGATTAATATATTCTAAATTTGGTTGTTCCATATTTATTTATTTTAAACTATAAGAAGTAAGATTTAGTTTAACGCAGTTTCTTACTAGACGAACATACTAATATAATAGCAATATTATTTATTTTTTAATTGTAAAATAAAAAGTTGTTCCGATGTTTGGTTTACTTTCTAACCAGATATTCCCTTCGTATAAATCAACTATTTTTTTAACAATAGATAAACCAATACCCGAAGAATCTTTACTTTTATTTAATGATTCAAATATTTTAAATATTTGTTTGTGATATTTTTTTGCAATTCCAATTCCATTATCTTTAACAGAGAATTGATGAAATGATTTTTTTTCTATGTAATCTATCTCTATAATACCTTTTTTTCCTCTATTAAATTTAATTGCATTACTTATTAGATTCTGAAATAATTGCTGAAATTTTGTAGTATCCCCTTTGACTTTTGGTAACTTTGATAAAATATTAATTGTTATATTTTCTGATGTAACCATAACAGTTTTTAGTTTTTTTAAAATCAAATTTAAATCAACATCCACCTCTTTCCCTGTTACAGTTCCTACTTCAGAATATTTTAATATATTAATAATTAATTGATCCATCGTTTCTACAGTACTTTCAATTAAGGCTATATTTTGTAGTGTAGCTTTATCTAGATTTTCCTTATTATCTAATTTAATCCAAGATACTAATGCTTCTATACTCTGCAAAGGTGTTTTTAAATCATGTGACACAGTGTGTGCATATTCATTCAATTCATCATTACTGTTTTTTAATCTTCTAAGTAGCTTTTCATTTTGAATTTCCACTTTTTTGCGTTCTCCTATACTTACTGCTGTTCTTAACTTTATAGCTACTAAGCTAGCAATACTCTCTAATGTTTTAATATGCTCTTCCTTGAAATGGTTTTTATTTTTATGCTCAGAATCAATAACTCCAATAACAATTCCATCGCTAATAATAGGCACAACTATTTCAGAGAAACGGATTTCGTCATCTACAATATATCGGTCATCTTTAGACGTATCATTTACCAATTCAGATTTTTTCGACTTTACAACGCTTCCAACGATTCCCTCTCCTTTTGAAATAACCAACTTATTGCTAATTTTATTATTATCAGTCAACTTATTTCCATGAAGGGCAACCTGTTCTATGATTCCTGTTGATTGGTCTACCAAATAAATAACACAATTTTCAGAATTCAAATATGCCGCAATAATATTTACAATTTCCCAAGAAATTTCTACAATATCTGTTTTATCTAATATAACCTTGGTGAGGTTATTTATTAAATCAATAATTATAGTTTTCTCTCTATTTGAAGTAATATTTTCAATAAATACTACTTCATATTTTACTTTATTATTATTATCCCTTACAATATTAACATTCGTTTTTGTCCAAATAACTGAACCGTCTTTCTTTTTATATCTTTTTGGATAACCAAAATTATTAATTTTATCAGTATACATTTTCCTTATATAGGTCTTAAAAGAAGAAGAATCTTGCTCAAAAGTCAAATCATTTATTGAACGTAAATTTAATTCCGCCTCAGAATACCCAATCATCTTTTGAAGTGCTGCATTGGTTTTTATAATTCGACCGCGCTTTGTTAGCACAATACCTATTGCAGAATTATGAACAATAGTATCTAGCTCTTTCTTTTTTTCTTGTATTAATTCTGCATTCCTTTTAGCATCCGTTATATCTAAATGCACTCCTATAGTGCCAATAAACTGAGCATTAACATCATAATTTGGAGCACCACTTATTAATAAATCTCTTATTTCCCCAAATTTATTTTTTATTTTTACCTCGTAAGAGCTAGACTCCCCTTTTTGACGCTTACTGTTCTCTATTTTAATACGATCAAAATCTTCTACAAGTTGAAGTACTTCATTACCCTTTTTACCTATCAGTTCTTCTTTTGAGTAACCCGTAAGTTTTGAAAAACTTTCGTTGCTTAATAAAATTTCTTCAGCAGTATTTAACTCTACTAAACCAAGGTTCATATTTGCAATAATATTGCTGTAATTTTGTTTTTGAGCTTCCAAACTCCTCCCATATTGCTTTTTTAAAGTAATGTCTTTGTACGTCCAAAGATGGCCTTTATATTGGTTTCCTTCTCTAATAGTAATGTAATCTCGTTCTAATATTGTTCCATTTAATAGGGTTATCTCATCTCCTAGAACTTGTTGTTTTTCATGTAAAATAAGTAATACCCTAGAAATAAATTTGTCTGGATTTTTAAATAATTTTTTAGATTCATTTAAGAAAACAGCACAATCTTCACCTTTAAGTAAGTCCGGAGCACTAGAAATATTAAAAAACTTACAAAACTTTGCATTTGCTAAAATTATTTTTCTGTTTTCATCTTCAAGTAGCACCGCACTGTCTAGATTTGAAATAAGCGAGGATAACCTATTTTCTGATTCAGTTAATAAATCTTTAGATCTTTTTTCAGAGGTAATATCTCTAACAATTCCTTGCGCCCCTATAGCATTATTTTCTTTATCAGTAATAAGAGTTCCATTAATTTGAACCCATTTTATTTGTTTATCTTTTGTTAAAACTCTTGTTCTATAATTAGTAAATAAACCCTCTTTCTTTAAAGTGATAAATGATTTAGATGCATACTCTAAATCATCAGAATAAATTAAATTATAAACATTAAGTTTTTCTTCTTCAATATTATATCCAAAGAAATCTTTGGCATTATTATTCATTTTCAAAATATTTCCGAAAATATCCATTAGGATATAGCCATCATTTATATTTTCAAAAAACGCTTCTATTTGCGAAGATTGTTCAACTTTAATAACTTCTAACTTTAAATTTGTTTTTTTTAGCTCGTTAGATAATAGGTGTAAATCTTTAGATTTATCTTCCACTATTTTTTCTGCTGCTTTTCTTGCTGCTCTTTCTGTTTTTAAACTTTTCTGTAATATGTCAATTTTGTGTTGATCCATTAATTTTTGTGAATGGTAAACTTAAATTCCTGGTTATCTGCTTTTACTTTTTGTTGAACTAAAGAAGCTTTTAAATTAAAATACTTGAAATTTTCATTCATTAAGTCTAAACGAAAATTTGGTGGTTTTCTAAATTTAGACTTTATAATTGGTTTCTTACTAGTTTTCTTATTAATTTTTAAAATTGGTAACGCAGCATCTGGATATATTTCTTTAACCATTGTTTGAATATTATCTTCTATAGTAGAAATCATTTCATCAGGCACTGCGGAGGTTGCAATTAGAGATTGATATTTTTTTTCAATATCAGTAAAGAAATATTTTTCGTAAATTAATAATAAGTTATTTATTGAAACACCTGTATTTTTGCTAAGACACTGAAGTAATTGTGCCATTTCAAAATTACTATAAGTACCTAATGGATCAAAGATTCCTTGAGATTCTAAAGCAGCCTCATTGGTTATTTTACGCACCATTTCTAAACCATAATTTTCTTCCACTAATTCTAAAAATTTAGTAAAGAAGAAACCTTTCATATTTAGATTTTTTTTATTTCATTCATACTCCAATAACACAAAACATTTTTAATTTTCGTAACATAATCGTCATATTTCAATGGTTTTAAAATATAACCAGCTATTCCTATCATATAACATTCATCAATATCTTTTTGGTTTCCAGAAGTGGTTAGAATAACTATAGGAATATGCTTTAAATATTTATTAGTTTTTAATATCAATAAAAACTCTTTCCCATTTAATTTCGGCATGTTTAAATCTAATAAGATTAAATCAGGATAATTGGCTTTATCTTCTAAAATACCTAGTGCTTCCTCTCCGTTATTCGCGAAATTAACCGTATGATTTAATTTTAAATATGAAATTGTTCTTTTCATTTTCATTATTTCAATTAAATTATCCTCTATGAGTAATACGTTAAGCTGCTTTTCCATAAATAAATTTTCATATTTTTTATTAACAACAATGATAAAGCATTAAAGATAATTTAATTTCTAAAGCTGATTAAAACAGTCTAAGTGTAGACAAGATACAAATAAGTGAAGATAAGTGGTAAAAAAAAGAAACATTAAAAAATTAAGAAACTAATGTATTAAAATACTCGAAAATCTCTCCTTTAGAGATACTACTACCTTTTTCTATCAGATCAAAAACTTCTAAATTTCTTTCTGAATTATAGGGTTTAGTTCCTTTAAAAATTTCAACAGAATTATCCATAGGGTTTTGCATCAACCATTCAAATCCTTTTTGTTCTAATAAATTAATATCCCAAGTAATTTTTATAGCAATTCTATGAATTTCGTCATCTTCGCATTTAAATAAATTTACAGATCTTTCAGAAAAATGTTCTATATAAGCTGTTTTTGTGAGCACATCATCCCAAACAACGTCAGAGAAAACATTCATTTCATCTTCTGCTACATTAGGCTTTTCCTTTTTAATTTGAGTCCACTCATTAGCATCTATACTTTGGGTCGCTAAAAAGTGCGCAAATTCTTCATGCAAGCCCTCAAATTGTTCTTTAGTTAATTGTCTGTATTTCATAATTTATAGTAAAAAAAAACCGCCCTACTATGGGCGGTTCAAATATCTAAATTTTATTTTAATTAAAATGAATATCTCAATCCAAATTGCATTTGCCATCTCGAAATTAATGTCGAATTATATACAAATGTTTCCTTTAAATTAGAGTTAAAGCTATACGTTGGGCTTCCGTCAGCATCTACTGAAACGCCTATAGGCTGAACCGCGTTTGGTTGCTGTACTAAACCCCAATCAGAATTTAATAAGTTACCAAAATTTAAAATATCAATACTAAACTCTAATGAATTATTATCCTTTATTTTTAAATTTTGAATAAACTTCACATCCATTTTACTTCTCCAAGGTGTAAGAGCTCCATAACGCTCTGCATACTGCCCTCTTCTGCCCTGTAAATAGTCATCTTGTCTGATAAAATTCTCTAAATTACCAGCATCAGTTGCGGTGCTAAAAGCCATTTGACCTATTTCTGAAGTTGTAGGAATATATATTAAATCATTTAAATTTGATCCATCGTTATTGATATCTCCAGCATAAGTGTAATTAAAACGACCTCCTTTTGCTAATTCATAGAAAGAAGAAAGTGTAGTCGTCCACTCCTTGTTTGTACCATAATTCCAAGATTTAGCTGCAACTGCTATAATACGATGTCTATCTCCATATTTTGAATGTGCTAATGTCGCGTTATTCGCATTCGATAAAACAGGATTAAAAGCAAAAGCATCACCTGTTATTTCTGCTTCAATAGAATTTACATCCTTTGAATCTAAAAAATTATAAGCAGCCATCAAGTACAAACCATCGTCAAATGTTTTTTGTGCTTTTAATGACGCATTGAACGTTCTTCCTTTATCTGAATTTGTAAATACGTATGCATTGGCTTGACTTCCGTAAGCACCAACTACATGGTCATTAGCTGTATATACCGCTCTTGAATCTACACCTTGTAAAGTCCCAGTAGGTGGCGTTAACCCCCAATTTTGAACGTGAGCCCCATTAATATCTTTAGTATAAGCAATATCTGTTGTTAAAATGGTACCATCCTTTAATTTTACATCTGCCCCAAAACTAGTTCTCCAAACTTGTGGGAATTTGTAATCAGGGTCTACATTTTGTTGAAACCAAAAATTTGGATTTCCAATTTGGTTACCTAACCACACAAAAGGAAAACGTCCTGTAAATAGCCCAGTACCACCTCTAAGTTGTAAAGAACTATCTCCTTTCACATCATAATTAAAACCTAAACGAGGAGAAACCAACCAATCGTTAGATGGCATTTGAGTGTTACTCAATTGCTGTACTTGTCCTGAATTAGGATTTATGTAAGGAATTCCAGGAAAGTAATCTGGTGTTCCATCAATAACGTCTTGTGCCTTTTGAGCAGAGTCGAAAAACAAAGGTTTATCAAAACGAATTCCATAAGAAAATTTAAAATTGTCATTAATATTCCAATCATCTTGCACATAAAATGCTAATTGACCTACGTTTGTTTCTGCTAATGCCCATGAATCACTAGCATTATTACTATTAAAAGTGTTTTGAGCCGCAGCAAAAGCATCTGCTAACAAACCGCTAGATATTCCTGCTCTAAAACCATCCATATCAGCAAAATCACCACCAAAAGCTCCTACATAACCTCGATCATCACCTAAACCATACACGCCTAAATTAAATGAATTGTCAAATTCAAATTTTTCAAAAGAAAAACCAATGGTATAGTTATGGTCACCTTTGCTAATATTTAAATTATTTGTTATTTGAAAAACTTTTTGATCTAATTTATTATGAATTGAAAAAGGTTCATGCCCTGCGATGATGTAATTCCCTCCATTTCCGTCTTGAATTCTAAACGCTGGCATTGGTGCTGATTTAGGGGTTCTAAAATCATCAAAATGTGTGTATCCAACTTGTAATTTGTTGGTTGTATTTTCATCTAGAGTAGAATTTAATTCTACTAAGAAAGACTTTAAATTATTATTAATTTGATACCCGGTGTTTTCGAACTGTAACATTTGAGAACTAGGACCTCTAAAGCCTAATGCCGTTGGATGTGCAGGCAAATCTCTAGAAGCATTTAAAAAGTTATAAACGAATGATACACGATTGTCTTTATTAATGTTCCAGTCTAATTTAAATAATCCTTTTGAACTATTAGAATCATGTGTAAACCCTTCATAAGCTCCTGTATTATATCCTATACCTGCTAATGCACTTTGTACCTCCGCTAAATCCGCTTGTAAAACTCTAGATTCATTGATTCTATTTGAGCTCGTATTTGGGAGCCAAGATTGGCCTAAATCGGTTCTTTTATCTTCTTCAAAATTTACAAAAATGAAAAGTTTATCTTTTATAATTGGTGCTCCAACACTAAACCCAGATTGAGATTGTCTTAATTGTGGAACAAAAATATTTTCTCCTTTAATTTTGCCTCCAGTAAAATCCTGATTTCTAAAAAATCCATAAACCGTTCCTGAAACCTTATTTGTACCACTCTTTGTTACTGCGTTCACAGAAGCTCCTGTAAAACCAGATAAAGTTACGTCGTATGGCGCCGTAGAAACAGAAATTTGTTCAATTGCATCTAAAGATACCGGTTGAGATCCTGTTTGTCCTCCAGGAGTAGCAGCGTCTAAACCAAATGGATTGTTAAAAATAGAACCATCTAAAGTAAAATTATTATATTGATCATTTCTACCTCCAAAAGAACCTCCAGAAGCTGCAGGGTCTAAACGAGTAAAATCTGATGCCGATCGAGAAATTGTAGGTAATGTTCTCAAATCTTTAGAACGAATACTCGTCTGTGCTCCAGTTCTTCCATTATTAAAAACAGTGTTTTTGCCTGAACTAATAACAATCTCATCTAACGTATTCATATCATCTGATAATACAGCGTCGATATTTGTAGTTTTTCCTAAAGTCAAAAATACCTTAGATACTTTTTGAGTTTCAAAACCAACATAGCTAATTGTTATCGTATAAGGTCCTCCAATTCTTAAATTAGATAATGTGTACCGTCCATTAACTTGCGCTGTCGTTCCTGATATTGTACCTGTAGGAGTATGCAGCGCTATAATATTTGCTCCAAACAAAGCTTCTCCCGTTTTTTCCGTTATGGTTCCAGTAATTTTTGAAGTAGTAGTCTGTGCATGCGCACCTAGACTAATCATTAAAATTAAAGAACATAAAATAAGTAATTTTAATTTCATCTATTTTATTTATTAATATTGTTAATATAATATTCTACTAGTTGTAAATATAAACTAAAAAAAAGCCTGCTATAAATAGCAGACTTTAAATTTTTAAAAAGTATTTAACATTTTGTTAACTACTCAGAAATAACTTCAAAAGTAATATCAGCCACTACTGCTCTGTGTAATCTAACAGCTGCTTCATATTTACCTAATCTTTTCACAGAACCACCAACAACCTTGATAAATTTCTTATCTAAATCTGTTCCTTCTTTTGCTAATGCTGCAGCTAAATCGATGTTGTTTACAGAACCAAATAATTTGTCTCCTGAACCAACTTTAGATGCAATTTTAATTTCATATCCTTTAACTGCTTCTGCTATAACTGTCGCGTCTGCAATTAATTTAGCTTCTTTGTAAGCTCTTTGTTTTAAATTCTCTGCTAAAACTTTCCTTGCAGATGAAGTAGCTAAAGATGCTTTTCCTGTAGGGATTAAAAAGTTTCTACCAAATCCGTTTTTCACGTCTACGATATCATCTTTAAATCCTAAATTTTCTACGTCTTGTCTTAATATAAGTTCCATGTTCTACGTCTTTATTATTTTAACAAATCTCCAACATAAGGCATTAACGCTAAATGACGACACCTTTTAATTGCTTGCGCAACTTTACGTTGATATTTTAATGAAGTTCCTGTTAAACGTCTTGGTAAAATTTTACCCTGTTCGTTTACTAAATACATTAAGAAGTCTGCATCTTTATAGTCGATATACTTGATACCTTTCTTTTTAAATCTGCAATATTTTGCTTCTTTCTTAGTGTCTATATCTAACGGCGTTAAATATCTAACGTCAGCAGATTTACCACCTTTTGATTGTTGTTCTATCGTTGCCATTTCTTATTTTTTAGTAGATTTAACACGTTCAGTTCTAACTTTTGCCCAAGCAGCAGCATGTTTGTCTAATCTAACAGAAAGGTAACGCATAACGCTATCATCTCTTCTAAACTCTAACTCAAATGCAGAAATCTCTTCTCCGGCAACTTTGTACTCTAATAAGTGATAAAAACCACTTTTCTTTTTTTGGATTGGATACGCTAATTTTTTTAAGCCCCAATCTTCTTTGGAAATCATTTCGGCACCTCTAGAAACCAAATAGTCGTTAAACTTTTGTACTGTCTCCTTTATCTGAGTATCAGATAAAACGGGATTCAAAATGAAAACAGTTTCGTAATGATTCATAAATTAAATTTTAAATGTTTATTTTTAAGGATGCAAATATACATACTTTTTTGTATTTAGAAGCATCTTTTTTTATAAAAATTCCTGCCCTTTTGCAATAAACAAAACCAATTAAAATAATGGTATTCAAATGCCTAAAACACCAAAATTAATTCAGTAATAACTCCTTTGTTCTGTGCTAAAGTTATCATAGAAATTATTTTTGCTTTTAAAGTGGAAAACTACAAATTTATAAATGTTTATAATTCTATTCTAAAGGGTTTGATACTATTGCTGTTGGCTTAATATACGTGAAGAGTTCTTTAAGCTTATTTTAATTAATTTAAATCTAAACGAATTCCCATCGAAATATTTCGAATCTCTGTATCCTTAAAAAGCGGATTCAAATCATACTTTACATACAAACTTGCAGATTTGTACCCAAGATATGTACTTAAGCCATAATTTACCGTATTCATATTAAAGTTATTATGTTGTACTTCTTCTATTGCTACCTCGGCTATATCTCGGTATTCTAAATACTGTCTAGTACCTAATTTAAAACCTACAAAACCCCCAATTCCTAGTCTTACAGCATTATTAACACCGTCGAACACAAAACTATCTTTTGCCCTCTTATTTTTTGAAAAATCCCATTCTAAATGCACAGGAAAGTTCATTTGGACGTGACGCAACCTGCTTTCAGATAGGTTTTCTGAAAAGCTTCGTAACTCTATTACTTCTTCATTTTTTACATGAAATTTATTATTATCTAAACGAAGATTATTCCAAAGGAAAGACAGCCCATATTTAAAGTAAATTTGAGACCCATCTTTTGGAAGCCTGGTTTTCCAACTAAGACCTAATTCATAAAAATGCGATTTCCAAAACTTATATTCAGAATCATTTAAAGAATTTAATCTATGGTCTTGTAAAACATTATTTACACCCATTGCAAAAATAAACTGAGTGGTTGTAACTCTATTTTTATTCTTTTCTTCTTCTTTGCTACTTTCTTCAATAGCGTTTTCTATTTCGTTTACGGTAAATCTAAAAACTTTGTTTCCAACTTTAAAGGTGTTTACATCTTCCTCTTCAAAAGCATTCTTTTTAGCACTGCCAATTTTTCCATTGGTTTTATCTTGCACCAACGCTTGCAATAAACCCTCTTGAATACCTACTTTTACTTCTATTTGTGTTGCATAATACACTGCATTCTCTCGCTTTAAAGCAGCTGCAATTGTTTTGGTAATTTCTCCTTTTTGTAATTGCTTATCAATAGCAATTATCTTTACCTTAAGAGAATCTTTCTGGCTCTTTGTAATCTGCTCTATGCTCTTAGAAATCTTAAGTACCTCTTTTTCAAAGACCCTTTTCTCTTGTGATACTATTACAATAGAAGCAAACAACAAGCTACATACTATTATTTTTTTCATTTTCGTTTTCATTCTTTTAGATTATGGTGTTTTTTAATTATTTCTACTTGCGACGGCCGTGGCAACATTGGTTATTCTCCTTTTTAGTGATTTTAAGAAATTATTCTGAAAAAAATCATCATTTATAGTGCGCTCAACTTCTGCTAAAATAACTTTAGGATCTACTTTTAAATTCGATTTTCTCAACTCAATTTCAATTACCTTCAAGAGGTCTGCACTGCTCATCGTATTTTTTAAAGATACAGTTGGCAATTCTTTTGGGGAATCATTCATGATAGCATATAATAAATCTTTTGGATCTACTTTTATCCTAGAATTTTGATGTTGCTTTATAACAGTGTTACTCTGAGACTCCTCTTTTATCGGAATGATAACAATATTATTTTCTGCAATTTTTGTGGTACGTATGTTTTCCTTATTTTTAATAAATTTCTCCTCCGTCGGAATGATATTTGTATTTGTTATGGCAATAACCTCTTTATCTTTATTGTTTTTTTCTTCTAGTTTCTTTGATTTCACCAATGCTTTTTCAATCGGAACAATCTTGAAAGCTTCTTCTATGCTGTTTAAAATTTGGACCGTATCTATTTCCTGATTTACAATAATTTCTTTTGTTGGTATGTTTTCTAATGAATCACTAGAAAAAGTATACAGACCTAAAGAAAAGAGTAATAAAACACTAGCTGCAAAACCTGCAAACCAAAACCAACCCTTCTTTTTTTGCTTTGGCTGTAGGTCTAATTGTAAGGACAAACGTTCCCAAGCATTCGCAGATGGGGCTATTTTTCTTTGCTCAAACTTCTCTTTGATGTTCGTATCTAACTTATTTTTTTTCATGAATTATTTTATTCATTTTAATATAATTCTCTTGTAATAATTTACGTGCTCTAAATAATTGCGTTTTCGATGTGCTTTCAGAGACCCCTAATTTAACAGCAATTTCTGAGTGTTTAAAACCTTCTATCGCAAATAAATTAAACACTATTTTGTATCCTTCAGGTAATTTATCTATCAGATTTTGAATGTCTTCTACAGAAGTGTTTTCTAAACTGTCTGTAGCTGCATCATTAAAAATAAAATCATCGTCAGCCAACACTACCAAGTTCTTTTTACGGAGATGGGAAATACAGGTATTTACCATAATTCTACGAATCCAACCTTCAAAACTACCTTCGTGTTTGAATTGAGATAAGTTTGTAAATACTTTTAAAAAGCCCGATAATAACAAATCTTCTGCATGCTGCAAGTCTTTTACATATTGCCTGCAGATACCCAACATTTTGGGCGAATGCTTTGTAAACAAATGCTGTTGCGCTTCTCTGCTGTTGTCTATTGCTTTTTGAATGAGCAATTTCTCGTTATACAGTTTTATAATTTTCAAGCCTCCTAATTTCTTTTTTATGTCTTACAAAGATATAGACTACAGAACTTGTAAAAAGGTTGCTTGGAAAAATAAAAAATTAACTTTTTTTAGTTATTAAAAAAAAGGGTATACAAAAATTGAAGCTTATTTAGAATAAAAAAAAGAGCGTATAGAAATCACTAAAAACCACCAACTAATAAGCAGCAAACTCTTTTAATAAGCATCTACATCAATAATAAACCGAATGGGTCTAAAATCTGCAACTGCCTCAAAGGTATTTCTAATTTTAGTAATCTGATTTTTCGTGTTTGCTAAACCTTGTTTTGGCGGAATTTTAATTATTATATTTTTAATATACTGATTTCTAATTCTTGCCACAGCAGGTGCCGTTGGTCCAAGAACATGTTCCCCAAAAGAGCTGTACAATGCTTTAAATAACCAGTTTACCCCGCTATCTACTTTATTGTAATCTCTATGTTTTAATGTGATTTTTATCAATCGATAGTAGGGTGGATATTTATATTGATACCTTTCTTGCAATTGTTCTTTATACATTTCTGTATAATTTGTTGTAGAAACTTGCTGCAGTATTTGATGAAACGGATTGTAAGTCTGAATAGCCACATTTCCTTGTTTTTTACTTCTTCCTGCTCTGCCAGAAACTTGTACCATCATATCATAGCCACGCTCATGTGCCCTAAAATCTGGAAAGTTTAGCATGGTATCTGCATTTAAAATTCCTACTAATGAAACGTTTTCAAAATCTAAACCTTTAGACAACATTTGCGTTCCCACAAGAACATCTATTTCTTTCGCCTCAAAGGCGCCAATTATTTTCTGGTATCCGTGTTTTCCGCGCGTGGTATCTAAATCCATTCTACCAATTTTAAACGCTGGAAAAATTTCTTTCAACTCCAACTCTATTTGCTCGGTTCCAAAACCTTTGGTATCTAAAGTATTGCTACCACAAGCACCACAACTATTTGGCATTGCACGCTGGTAACTACAGTAATGGCAGCGCAATTCATGCTTAAATTTATGAAAAGTAAGCGTAACATCACAATTTGGGCATTCCGGGGAAACGCCGCATGTTTTACATTCTACAACTGGCGAATATCCGCGTCTATTTTGAAATAGAATCACCTGTTCTTTTAAATCTAACGCTTCTTGAATCAATGTCAACAACCTGTCAGAAAAATGACCTTTCATTTCCTTTTTTCGGTGCTTTTCTTTTACGTTAATTAGCTCAATTTTTGGCAATTGCACATTTCCATGACGCCTATTTAATGCAACAAAACCATATTTATTTTGCTGAGCATTATAATAGGTCTCTAACGATGGGGTTGCAGAGCCCAATAATATTTTAGCCTTATGAATTTTAGCCAACACAATGGCAGCATCCCTTGCGTTGTATCTTGGTGAAGGCTCAAACTGTTTGTAAGAAGTTTCGTGCTCTTCGTCTACCACAATTAAACCCAAATTAGAAAATGGCAAGAAAACAGAAGATCTTGCACCTAAAATAATGCGTGCTTTTGGTTTGTTGTTTAAAACATTATTCCATACTTCTACCCTTTCATTGATAGAATACTTAGAGTGAAAAACGGAAATTTGTTCGCCAAAGTAATACTGCAAGCGCACAATAATTTGAGTAGTTAAAGCAATTTCTGGTAATAAAAACAAAACTTGTTTGCCTTCGTCTAAAACCTCTTGAATTAACTTTGTATATACTTCTGTCTTACCAGAACTCGTAATTCCATGCAACAGTGTTACATCTTTTTCTTTGAACGTTTCTTTTATTTCGGCAAGTGCTTTTTCTTGAAACTCATTCAAAACCTTTAAATCGTTGGTATCTCCTTTATATTGAACTCGATCTGTTTGAATTTCGTAAAACTCTAAAATCTCTTTGTCTACCAAAGACTTTAAAATATTGGAAGAAACTGCTGCTTTTTCTTCTAAATCTTTTGCCTTTATTGGCTTTTTGGTCGTTAATAACTGGAAAAATCCCAGCACTGCTTCTCGCTGTTTCTTTGCATTCGATAACTCTTCTAATAATTTTCCTAACGAATCATCTGAGGTATAATTTTTATGGAGCCGAACATATTTTACTAATTTTGGCTTGTACTGTTCGTAAATTTCTTCTTTTATTACAATGGCTTCTTTTTGAATTAACCCATTAACAATAGGCATTACTTTTTTCTTCCCTAAAATAGCAATTACTTGATGAATGGTTAATTGAGATTGCTGCTGTAGGGCTTCAAAAATCAAGAATTCATCATCTGCTAAAATAGTTTCGTCTAAAAAGGCATCGTTTTTATAAATAATAGTTTCACTTTCTAGTAAAAAAGCAGAAGGTAAAGAGGCCCGATATACGTCTCCTAAGGAACACATATAATAGTTAGCAATCCATTGCCAATGTTGCAGCTGCTTCTCGTTAACTAAAGGTATTTCATCTAAGATTTGATGAATTTCTTTCGCCTCATACAACGTTGGTGCATTCGTGTGAATATTAAGAACTAATCCTGTATACATTTTAGACTTCCCAAAAGAAACAGCAACACGCATTCCATTTTGTAAAAAATCTGCTTCATCTTCGGTTACAGAATACGTAAACGTTCTCTGAATAGGAATTGGTAATATGACGTCTATGAAATATGACAAATGATTGATTTTTAAATACCTGCCGCCTTTTAAAATAAGAAAAAAATAGAATTCTTTTAAGATTCCACCTCATTCTTCGATCTAAATGACAACTAGTTTCAAAATTACGTAAAATTCGAATTAAAATAAGAATGCAATTCCTTTTTAATTATACAAAAGCTAACAACTCGTCTAGCACTGATTTCAATGGTCTTTTTTTATTTTTAATAAAAAAAGACCATGAACTAGGAAATAGTTTCTAAAAAAATTAGGAAATTGAAGTGCTGTACTAATAGGTTCTTGCCTTAGCAAGAGGATCAAAAAACTACGCTTCTATATCACTTTCTGTTTCAGAATCTGAATCTAGTTTTGGCTCTTTAAATTTACGAGTACCTTCGTATAATTCGTATTTTACAAACTTACAGTCTAAGTCTGCATTCTTCAACGCAATTCTTTTAGAAGTTCTTAATCCTACTGCTTTTAAAGCATCTGTATCTGAGGTAATTAACCATGCTGTAGAACCTGGATAATTATTTTTTAAGGTATCGCCTATTTTCTTGTAAAATTCTTCTGTATCTATATTTAAACGTTCACCATATGGCGGATTGAACAAAATAGTGGTGTTCCCGAAGACTTCTTTTTTAGAATTAAAAAAATTTACATGGTGCACTCCGATAAACTCATCTAGGTTGGCGTTTGCTACATTTGCAGTTGCTTTTTCTACTGCAGATGGCGCTTTATCAAAGCCCATAATTTTAAAATGAGAAGAACGTATTTTCTTTAATAAAGATTCTTGAATTGTAAAATACAGGTCTTCATCATAATCCTTCCATTGCTCAAAAGCGAACAATTTTCTATTGATGTTTGCAGGAATATTATTAGCAATCATGGCCGCTTCTATTAAGATAGTTCCCGAACCACACATAGGATCTATAAAGTTTTCTTCACCTGTATAACCAGATAGCAAAACCATACCTGCGGCCAAAACCTCATTAATTGGGGCAATATTTGTAGCTGTTCTATACCCTCTTTTATGCAAAGAGTCTCCAGAAGAATCAATAGAAACAGTTAACCATTCTTTCTGAATATGAATGTGAATCTTAACATCTGGATATTTTAAATCTACATTAGGCCTTTTACTGTATTTATGTCTAAAATAATCTGCAACTGCATCTTTAGACTTTAGAGAAATGTAATGAGAGTTGGTGGTAAAATTCTTAGAGTTTACTACTGCACCAATTGCAAAAGTACCTTCTACATCTAAATAATTTTCCCATTTTATTTTCTGAATAGAGTCATAAAGATCCTCTTCATCATAAATTTTACAAATCTTTATGGGTTTTAAAATACGAACAGCTGTTCTTAAAGCAATATTTGCTTTATACATAAAACCTTTGTCGCCCCTAAAAGAAACGCTTCTTACCGCTTCTTTTACATCTTGTGCACCTAAGTTTTTTAACTCTTCTGCCAATACACCTTCTAAACCGAAAAGTGTTGTTGCCGTCATTTTAAAATCTTTCTCCATACGTATAAAATTGGTTGCAAAAATACATTTTATTGTTCAAATGATGTATCTAGAACACTAAAGTTTTATGTTTAATTATTTACTATTGTTTGCTTGTAAAACTTGTTTTTTTAGTTTTAAATAATTAATAAAGCTGCAGTCTTTTATAAAATACAGTAGTTTGTTAAAATTTTATTCGAAAGACACAATATTTAATTACTTTTACACTCTCAAAATATTTATGAAAACAAAAGATTGGTTTACAGATTGGTTTAATACTTCTTATTATCACATTCTTTATAAGGAAAGAAATGATGTTGAGGCTCAATTATTTATGAGAAACATTACAGAAATTTTGAGTTTAGATACAACTACTCATATTTTGGATTTACCTTGTGGAAAAGGCCGCCATTCTGTGTTTTTAAATTCTCTTGGATATAGGGTTACCGGCAGTGATTTGTCTGAAAACAGTATAATTGCTGCAAAAAAGTATGAAAATGATACTTTGAAATTTAATGTACATGATATGCGTGTGCCTTTTAACAAGAAATACAATGCTGTTTTTAATCTGTTTACAAGCTTTGGTTATTTTGAAGACGATAAAGAAGACCTCTTAATATTGCACAATATTAAAAACGGCTTGACAAAAGAAGGTGTTTTTGTATTCGACTTTTTAAATGCAGCAATGGTAAAAGAAAATTTAGTTACAAAGGAAACCAAAGTTGTAGACGGTATTACTTTTAATATAATTAGAGAAATTGCTAATGGTTTTATTTTAAAGCATATTTCTTTTTTCGCGGATGCTAAAAAGCATTCATATACCGAGCGCGTAAAATATCTAGATTTAGAAAAAATGACTTCTTATTTAGAAAAAGTAGGCTTTAAGATTGAGCATACGTTTGGCGATTATCATTTAAATAGTTTTAATTCTAAAATTTCTAACCGATTAATTATAGTTGCAAAATGAATTACATCTTACTAATTGCCTCAGTACTTTTGGGTTCTTTTTTAGTTTTTTTAATAAAACCAAGTAATAAAATTCTGCGTTTATTATTGGCATTTAGTGGTGCTTATTTATTATCTGTTACCATATTACATTTATTACCAGAGGTATATACAGCAGCTACAGATTACGAAAGAATTGGCGTTTTTATATTGGTAGGTCTTATTTTACAATCTATTTTAGAGTCTTTTTCGAAAGGTGCAGAACATGGTCATATTCATATGCATGCCGAGAGTAAGAAGTTTCCAACCTTGCTTTTTGTTAGTTTATGTTTGCATGCTTTTTCTGAAGGTTTGCCAATTCATCATTCAGGAGGTAATTTATTATGGGCAATTATTGTGCATAAGATTCCGATTGCAATTGTATTAACAACCTTTTTAATACACACGAACTATTCGAACAAAACAACATTTATATTTCTCTTTTTCTTTGGCTTGATGAGTCCTTTGGGCGTATTAGTAGGAGATAAGGTTGCCTTTTTTAATAATTATTATACAGAAATTACGGCACTTATTATTGGTGTTTTCTTGCATATTTCTACGATCATTCTATTTGAAAGTTCTGAAAATCACAAGTTTAATCTGCAGAAGTTTACAGCGATTCTTTTAGGAGTTTTGCTAACAATTTTTACCCTCTAGATTTGTGCCTATTTCTAAAACATTAAAAAAACGGCTATCTTTAAAGAAATTTTGTAGGTTTTTGGGATATTGTTATGCTAAGAATTTCATGCGGTGAGCCAATTAGAAATTTAATTTCCCACTTCATTTATGAATTTAATACGCATTAAACGTAATTCATCTTCGTCATAATCACCATCAAATTCATCTAAAGCTTCTTGGATACTGTCAGATTCAGCTTCCATAAAATACTCGTGTATTTCTTCTTGCTGATCTTCATCTAACAAATCATCTAAAGCATAATCTATATTTAACTTTGTTCCAGAATAGATAATGGCTTCCATTTCTTTAATTAAATCCATCATTTCTTTTCCCTTAGACTTTGCAATGTCCTCCAAAGGTAGTTTTCTATCTGTATTCTGAATGATATATAATTTTAAACCTGAATTAACCCCTGTACTTTTTACAATTAAATCATCTGGTCTTAAAATGTCATTTTCAGCAACATACTTGGTAATTAATGAAATAAATTCTTTTCCAAATTTTCTAGCTTTACCCTCTCCAACACCGTGCACCGTAGATAATTCTTCGAGACTTATTGGATATTTTAAAGCCATATCATCTAAAGAAGGATCTTGAAAAACAGCAAATGGCGGCACACCTTGTTTTGTTGCGACCTTTTTACGCAGACCTTTTAATAAACTTACAAGAACTACATCAGCAGCCCCAGCGGAAGACTTTGCATTAATAATAATTGTATTATCATTTTCTTCTGAATAAGAATGATCTTCTGTCATTAAAAAAGAAGACGGACTATCCATATAAATTAGCCCTTTATCAGTCAACTTTACAACACCATATTGTTCAATTTCTTTTTTAATAAAGTAAACTACCAATACCTGACGAATTAATGCCATCCAATAAGCGGCACTCCTATCTTTACCAACACCAAAAAATGGCTGCAAATGTGTTTTATGAGAAGTTAATAAAGCATTTTCCTTTCCTACTAATGTGTTTACAACGTCTTTAGATTTATATTTTTGAAGTGTTTGTTTTACAACAGAAAGTAATTTAAAAACATCTTCTTTCGCTTCGTGCTTTTTCTTCGGATTTCTAGAATTGTCGTCCATATCTGCTCCATCACCTGTAATGGCGTCAAATTCTTCACCAAAATAATGCAACAAATATTTACGTCTGTTCATAGACGTCTCTGCATAACCCACAACTTCTTGCAATAAAGCATGTCCAATTTCTTGCTCTGCAACGGGTTTACTAGACATAAACTTTTCTAACTTCTCAATATCTTTATATGCATAAAAAGCCAAACAATAACCTTCGCCATCATCTCTACCAGCTCTTCCTGTTTCTTGATAATAACTTTCTAAACTTTTAGGAATATCATGATGAATAACAAAACGAACATCTGGTTTGTCTATTCCCATACCAAAAGCAATGGTTGCAACTACTATGTCACAATTTTCCATTAGAAACATGTCTTGATGCTTTACACGTGTTTTTCCATCTAAACCTGCATGATACGGTACTGCATTTAATCCGTTTACTTGTAAAATCTGTGCAACTTCTTCTACTTTTTTTCTACTTAAGCAATAAATAATTCCAGATTTTCCTACACGTTGTTTTACAAAACGAATAATATCTTTTTCTACTTCTGTCGTTTTTGGTCTTACTTCATAGAATAAATTAGGTCTGTTAAAAGAGGCTTTAAATCTATTTGCATCCGTAATTCCTAATGTTTTTAAAATATCTTCTTGTACTTTCTCTGTCGCTGTTGCAGTTAAACAAATAATAGGCACGTCATCAATAGCCTTAATAATATGTTTTAAATTTCTATATTCTGGTCTAAAATCATGACCCCATTCAGAAATACAATGTGCTTCATCAATGGCTACAAAAGAAATTTTCTGCGTTTTTAGGAATGTCACGTATTCCTCCTTTATCAAAGATTCTGGTGCTACATATAAAAGTTTGGTTATTCCGCTATCTATATCTGCCTTAACCTGAGCAATTTCTGTTTTATTTAGAGAGGAGTTTAAAACATGCGCTACTCCATGGTGCTCAGAAATACCTCTTATGGCATCTACTTGATTCTTCATTAATGCAATTAAAGGAGAAACTACAATTGCGGTGCCTTCTTGCATTAAAGCTGGTAGCTGATAACAAAGAGATTTACCACCCCCGGTTGGCATAATAACAAAGGTATTATTCCTGTTTATAATACTTTTAACAACCTGCTCTTGTAAACCTTTAAATTTATTAAATCCAAAGAATTTTTTTAGAGAACTATGTAAATCCATTTATTAAATATTCGTTTATAATTAAAAACAAAATACAAACCTTTTTTAAAGTTTGATGAAACTATTTTTTTGTGGTAAATTTGCTTGTTTATTAAACTAAAGATATAACTTTTTTTTATTCTGATAAAATACCAAACTATTGAAAAAATTAAATCCAATTATACAAACTGCCAAGGAAACCATTTTATTAGAAAGCGCGGCTATCGCGAATTTAGCAAAATTATTAGATGAAAACTTCGAAAAAGCAGTTAATTTTATTTTAAATTCAAACGGAAGAGTTATTGTAGCAGGAATTGGTAAAAGTGCCAATATTGCCACAAAAATAGTAGCTACCTTCAATTCTACTGGAACACCTGCAATTTTTATGCATGCGGCAGATGCAATTCATGGAGATTTAGGAAACGTGCAAAAGAATGATGTTGTAATCTGTCTTTCTAAAAGCGGGAATACACCAGAAATTAAAGTATTAGTTCCTTTAATTAAAAATTATGGGAATAAAATAATTGCAATCACGGGCAACGTAGACTCTTTTTTAGGAAAAAACGCTGACTTTCCTCTAAACACTTTTGTAGAAAAAGAAGCTTGTCCTAATAATTTAGCACCCACTACAAGCACAACTGCCCAACTAGTTATGGGAGATGCTCTAGCTGTTTGCTTGCAAGATTTAAGAGGGTTTACTAAGAAGGATTTTGCAAAATACCATCCCGGTGGTGCACTAGGAAAACGATTGTACCTTAGAGTGTCTGACTTAATTGAAAACAACCAAATACCTAAAGTTAATGCTTCAGATTCTATAGCAAAAGTAATTGTAGAAATTTCTGAAAGAAGATTAGGAGTTACTGCTGTTCTAGAAAATGAGAAAATAGTCGGTATTATTACAGATGGAGACTTGAGACGTATGTTAAGTAAAACAACAGACATCAATCATTTTACAGCAAAAGATATTATGGGTAAAAACCCAAAAACTATTCAGGAAAATGCCATGGCTATTGCAGCTTTAGAAAAATTAGAAAGCAATAATATTACTCAAATTTTGGTAGTTGACGCACAAGAAAAATATATTGGTGTAGTTCATTTACACGACTTAATTAAAGAAGGAATTTTCTAATGGAAGGGGAAAAAAATGAAATGTCGTTTTTAGGGCATCTAGAAGAATTAAGATGGCATTTAGTGAGAAGCGCAGCAGCCATATTTATTATTGGTATTCTACTATTTGTTTTTCAAAAAGAAGTGTTCAATCACTTTTTACTAGCACATAGAAAGTCAGACTTTATAACGTATCAAATATTCTGTGATTTTTTTAATTTATTCGGAATGGATAGCACCTTCTGTAATGTCGCTTTTACTGATAATTTAATTAGTTTAAAACCAACACAGCAATTAATGACTGCTATTTGGTCGTCTTTAATACTGGGAATAATATTAGCATTTCCTTATTTACTTTGGGAACTTTGGCGTTTTATTTCTCCAGGTTTAACAAAGAAAGAAGTTAAAAGCTCTAGAGGGTTTATGTTCATTGCTTCTTTTTTATTTTTCTGTGGTATTGCATTTAGTTTTTACGTAATTGCTCCAATATCGATACATTTCTTATATAATTATAAAATTTCAGATGTAATACAGAACAACTTTACACTAGAATCTCATATTGGATTAGTTACCAATATGTTACTAGGTGTCTCTGTCTTGTTTGAATTACCTGTCTTGGTTTATTTTTTAACAAAGATTGGTTTGGTAACTCCAGAATTTTTAAAGACATACAGAAAACATGCACTAGTACTCGTATTAATTTTAGCTGCTATTATTACGCCTCCAGATGTTGCGAGTCAGGTAATTGTTGCAATACCAATACTTGTTTTATATGAGATAAGTATTAAAGTTTCTAGAATGGTGATTAAAAAACAAAAAAAAGATGCATAATAAAGTACAAGAATTTAATGATTATCGTTCTAAAATGAACGAAAAAATATTAGCTTCTGACAATAAAGTAATTAAAAGAATATTTAATTTAGATACCAATGCCTTTCAAAAAGGTCATTTACCAGTAAAGACTAAAGAGCTTTTGGGACTAGTAGCTTCAGCTGTTTTAAGATGTGATGATTGTGTACAATATCATTTAGAAGCAGCAAAGAAAAACGGAGTTACAAAAGAAGAAATGATGGAAACAATGTCTATTGCTAATTTAATTGGTGGTACTATTGTTATTCCACATTTAAGAAAAGCACTAGAATATTGGGAAGCGCTAGAAGAAGAAAGTAAAGAAGCATAAATGTTTAATTGTTTAAGAATCTTAACATAGTTATTTATTACATTTACGAAAGCAATATTACACATTTTTTAAAATATGATTTTAAGAGCAGAGAACATTCAGAAAATTTATGGAAGCAGAAAGGTTGTAAGAGACATTTCTTTGGAAGTTCAGCAAGGAGAAATCATTGGATTATTAGGACCTAACGGTGCTGGTAAAACCACTTCTTTTTACATGATTGTGGGCATGGTAAAGCCAAATGCAGGTAAAATATTTTTAAATGATGAAGAAATAACGCAAGATGCCATGTACAAAAGAGCGCAAAAGGGAATTGGTTATTTAGCACAAGAAGCATCTGTTTTCAGAAAATTGTCTGTAGAAGATAATATTATGTCTGTTTTACAATTTACTGGACGCTCTAAAAAAGAACAAAAAATAAAATTAGAATCTTTAATCGAAGAATTTAATATAGGTCATGTTCGAAAGAACCGAGGGGACTTGTTATCTGGTGGTGAAAGGAGAAGAACTGAAATAGCTCGTTGTTTGGCTTCTGACCCTAATTTTATTTTATTAGATGAACCTTTTGCAGGCGTAGATCCTATTGCCGTGGAAGACATACAAAGTATTGTTGCACAATTAAAAGAAAAAAATATTGGTATCTTAATAACAGATCATGATGTACAAGCAACTTTAGCTATTACAGACAAAACGTACTTAATGTACAATGGAAGCATCTTAAAAGAGGGAACACCTGAAGAATTAGCTGCTGATGAAATGGTTCGTAAAGTCTACCTAGGTAAAGATTTTGAGTTAAAAAGAAAAAAAATATTTTAGAAATAATACAGTCAACAAATCATAAAAAAGCATCCATAAACTATTATTTATGGATGCTTTTTTATTGAACTATAAGTACAATACTCCGCTAAATAATTGCAAACTACGTTGTTCTTCTGCGATTAGATACTACCGATAAACAAACGTAAAATGCAATTATCAAGGGAATTGATACAAGTTGCAATGTCAACAGCATTACTAATGAAATTAATATAAACATATATTTAATTGCATTATTCTTTAAAGAGTACTCTTTAAATTTTAACGAGAATAAAGGCAATTCAGCATTCATTAAATAGGTTAATAAAAGGGTTACCAAGATTAGAAAGTAATGATTGGATATTAAGTTTTGAATAGATTCAAAAGTGGAATATTCTTGAATTAAAGGCAAAGAGATTATAAACAAGCTCATTGCTGGTGTTGGGAGACCAATAAAAGATTCTGATTGTCTTGTATCTATATTAAATTTCGCGAGCCTGTAACAAGCTCCTAAAGTAAGTAATAAACCAAGAAGTTGAATTGGAGCAAAACTGAGGTTCATCCAATTCGAGTCTATAGGTGTATTTTCTAAGATATCTGAATTTGGTCTTGTAGCCAACAATTTAAACAGTATAATACCAGGTACAACACCACTAGTGACCATATCGGCCAAAGAATCTAATTGTTTTCCTAATTCTCCAGAGACATTTAAGATTCTTGCAGCAAATCCGTCAAAAAAATCAAAAAAGATACCTAAAACGACTAAAATTCCTGCAATTTCAAAATTTCCCTGAACCGCATAAATAGTTGCAACTGTTCCACAAAAAAGATTACCAAGCGTTAATAAGTTAGGAATATGTTTTTTCATTTTTTAATATTAATTTAAAGGCTAAAATAGCAAATCCTACTTGGGTAATTTTCTAAAACTATTAATTTTTTTATGTATTTTTAAAAACTATAAAAATAAAATTATTGGATGCCTATCATAAAATCAGACTTCTCTCCTACTTTACCATTTAAAAACGGTCATTTTAATACGATGTATCGGCCACTTTTTACAAAAGATATATGCAGCTATACTAGAAAAAGAATCACTACTTGGGATGCTGATTTTATTGACCTAGATTTTTCTTTTGTAGGCTCTAAAACATTGGTTCTGTTAATTCATGGTTTAGAGGGAAGCTCTAAATCCAGGTATATCGCTTCCACGACTAATCATCTAAATAAGAAAGGGGTAGATACTGTTTGTTTTAATTTAAGAAGTTGCAGTGGTGAAGATAATTTGTTGTTATCCACTTATCACAGCGGAAAAACTGAAGATGTTGCCTTTGTTATGGCACATCTTTTAGAAAACTATAACTACGACAGTATAGTGCTTGTTGGTTTTAGTTTAGGGGGTAACTTAACTTTAAAGTATTTAGGTGAATATCAGGAAAAATTGTCCCCTAGAATAAAAGGAGGTATAGCCATTTCTGTTCCTGTAGATATAACATCTGCAGAGCAAGAAATGGATAAAATAAAAAATAAATTATATGTTGAAATATTCTTTAAAACACTAAAAAATAAAATTTTAGAGAAAGCGCATAAATTTCCAGAATATCGTTTAAACCAAGATAAATTATTTAAAGCAACAAAGTTTAAACATTTAGAAAAACTATACACGGTTCCTGTATTTGGTTTTGAGAGTCCAGAGGATTATTGGAAAAAAGCAAGTTCTAAACCTTATTTATTAAAAATTGATAGACCTACCTTATTGGTAAATGCAAAAGATGATACATTTTTATCGTCAGCATGCTATCCTACCAAAGCGGCATTGCAGTCTAAAAATTTTTATTTAGAGATTACAGATTATGGAGGGCATTGTGGTTTTATACAATCATTTAAGCCACAAGAAAATACGTGGTTAGAAAAAAGAATTAGTTCATTTATAAGCGAAAAGATTCAAATTCCACTTTATTAAACAATATTTAAACAAAACCAATGTTAGTTTAATAGTATTTAAGATATTTGTTGAAGAAATTATGATGCTTTTGAAACTTAGAATTTTATTTTTATTTTTATTTTTTTCATTATTTTTAAATGCGCAAGCTTTTAGAAATTACTCCAATGAATTTTTAAATATTGGTGTAGATGCTGCTGGTTTAGGAATGAGTAAAGCAATTGTGGCCACCTCTAATAACGTGAATTCTATATACTGGAATCCTGCTGGTCTAGTTGGTATAGAAGACTATCAGGGGTCTTTAATGCATGCTTCTTATTTCGCAGGTATTGCAAATTATAATCATGCCGCATTTGCAATGCCTATAGACAAACAAAGTGCACTAGGAATTTCTATTATCCGTTTTGGAGTTGATGATATTCTAAATACAACAGAGCTAATCGACAGCGAAGGAAATATAGATTTTAATAGAATTAGTCTTTTTTCTGCTGCAGATTATGCTTTTAATATTGCGTATGCTAGAAATCTTATTTTTAAGAATTTAAAATTTGGTGTAAATGCTAAAATAGTAAGAAGAACCATTGGTGATTTTGCTTCCTCCTGGGGCTTCGGATTTGATGTTGGTATTCAATTTGAAAGAAATAATTGGAAATTCGGTATAATGGCGAGAGATATTACCACAACATTTAATACCTGGGCAATAAATGAAACGGAGTTTGATAAAATCAAAAATGCCATCTCAGGACAAAATCAGGAATTACCAGAAACCACAGAAATTACAAAACCAAAATTACAGATAGGTGCCGCCAGAGAATTTAGAATAGGCCGTTTCTTTAATTTACTTGCAGAAGTAGATTTAAATGTACGCTTTGCAAAGACCAATGATATTTTCTCCTCTGATTTAGGAAGTGTAGACCCAGCCATTGGTTTTCAATTAGATTACGATAAAATAGTATATTTAAGAGCTGGTGTTGGCAATTTTCAATATGTAACACAATTTAACAACGCCAAATCCTTGTCTTTACAACCTAACTTCGGAGTTGGTTTTAACTATAGAGGAATACAAATAGATTATGCATTAACAAATATTGGTAGTATTGGTAATGCTTTATTTTCTAATATATTTTCAATTACTTTTGATTATACTTTTATTAGACCTTAATTTTATGATTAAAAAATTATACATTTTTGTTTTACTTTCTCTTTTTTCAATTACTCACAATAATGCACAAGTAAATCTTTCCGTGTATTCGGAAATTTCTATCGTTACTGCGGGTCCTGGTGAAGCATTATATGAAAAATTTGGTCATGCTGCAATTCGAATTAAAGACCCCGTTTTAAACTTAGATCTTATTTATAATTATGGTGTTTTCGATTTTAACCAACCTAATTTTTTACTAAATTTTGCAGACGGTAAAATGTATTATGTATTGGCTAGGTATGATTTTAAGTATTTTATATCGAGCTACAGGAAAGATAAGCGTTGGTTAAAACAACAAGTATTAAATTTAAATAAGACAGAAAAGCAACAACTCTTTTTATATTTAGAAAATAATGCGCTCATCGAAAATGCTACATATCCGTATGATCCTTTCTTTAACAACTGTGCTTCCAAACTTAAGGATATTACAACCGCTATTTTAAAAGAAAATGTAGTGCTAAATTCTAAAAATATAAAGGATAAAAGTACCTTAAGAGAGCTTATGAATCAAGAAATTACCTGGAATACTTGGGGTAATTTTGGAATTAATCTTATTACCGGAAGAATCTTAGATCAAGAAAGGAATCAATTAGAATATACCTATTTGCCAGATTATCTTTTTAAAACCATTAAAAACGGAAAAATAAAAAGAGATCATAAAATTATTAACTTAGTAAAAAGAGAAGATGTTTTGTTAGATTTTAATGAGATATCTAACAACACCAAGTTATTTAATCCTGTAGCCTTTTTTACTTTATTATTACTAATAGTGTCACTAATTACCATTAAAGATATAAAAAACCAAAAAAGAACAAAGTGGTTAGATTTTATAATTTTCTTCTTTACAGGTATTGTTGGACTTATTTTAACCTACTTCTGGTTTTTTTCATCACACAAAACAGCACCAAATAATTACAACGTTTTATGGGCATTTTTACCAAATCTAATTGTTGCATTTATAGTTACAAAAGCCATTGCTAAAAAATGGCTGCAAAAATATCTTATTATAATTTTAATTTGTTTGACAATAATTCCAATTTTATGGATTTGTGAACTGCAAATATTTCCTATTACAGCAATACCTATTTTACTTTTACTTGGTATTAGATATTTATTTCTTTTCAAATACGCCATAAAGACTTAAAATAAATAGGCTTACCAAAATAGCATACGCAATGACTCTAGAAATAATTCCTTTTAAACCTGAATATTCTCAAGATTTCTACAATCTAAATACAGAATGGTTAGAGAAATATTTTTATGTAGAACCTTACGATGAAAAAGTTTTAAGCAATCCCCAGAAATACATTATAGAAACTGGTGGTTATATCTTTTTTATAAAAAATGAGACAAAGATAATTGGCACTATGGCTTTGATAGACCAACAAACTTATTTTGAATTGAGTAAAATGGCAATATTACCAGAATATAGAGGGCAAAAAATGGGGCAAAAATTAATTGAGTATTGCATCAATTTTGCAAAACAAAAAAAGTGGAAAAGCATTACCCTCTATAGCCATAAGAAATTAGTTCCGGCTATAAACTTATATAAAAAAGTTGGCTTTGTAGCAGTTCCTTTAGAGAGAGACGTACACTATGAAAGAGCAAATATTAAAATGATGCTCGTGTTTTAAATACCCGAAAAAGCAAACATAAGTTTTCTAAAGCGGTTCTTTATAAAAAACTCTG
>CALJHU010000004.1:0-79753 GCA_937771065.1 uncultured Polaribacter sp.
ATTCCTGTAAAAAAGTTAGATTATAAAATTGAAGTACCCGAATATTATACTTTTAATAAAAGAATTAAAGGATATTATTTTATAACACCTAATGAGAGTGAGAAAAATTCTCAGATAACTCTTAGGTTTAAGAATAGAGAGGGGTTTTTAAAAGTTGGTGCACTTGTTACTTCAGACTTTTCAACGGAAACAGTAGATTATAAAAATAAAATACAAAAGTATACTGCAAAAAATATTCTAGCATTAAAAGATAATGAACTTTTTGTAAGCAATATAGATAACTATAGAGGTGGTGTCAAATATGAATTAACAGCCACGCGTTTCCCCAATACATATCCAGAAGTTTTTTCTTCTACTTGGAAAGATATAGTGAAAAGAGTATACAACTCTCCAAATTTTGGAAGTGAGCTAAATAAAACTAGTTATTTTAAAAATGATTTAACAAATGTGTTAAATGGAACAAGAAATGACAATGAAAAAATAATGGCTATTTTCAATCATGTGAAGTCTAAAGTAACATGGAATGACTATACAGGAAAGTATACAGGTAAAGGTGTTAAAAAAGCCTATAAAGAAGGTGTTGGAAACGTGGCTGATATTAATTTGATGTTAATATCTATGTTGCGTGTTGCAAACTTAAATGCAAAACCTGTTTTGGTTAGTACACGTGCTAATGGAGTGCCACTTTCCCCAACTTTAGATGGGTTTAATTATGTAATTGCTATGGTTGAGTTTACTGATGGAAGTTCTATTTTGCTAGATGCTACAGAAAAATATAGTTTACCTAATATACTGCCAAATAGGGCTTTAAATTGGAATGGAAGAAAAATAGAAAAAGATGGAACTTCTTCTTGGGTAAAATTAACGTCCTCTAAACATGCATTAGAAGACAATTACTTGAGTGTAAAAATCTCAGATGACGGTTTAGTTGAGGGTGTTTTAAGATCTAAATATTCGAATTTAAAAGCATTGAATTATAGAAAAAATAAAAACCATATAAGAGAAGATGTTTTAAGGGGGCAGCGAGAAGAAAAATATACTATAGAAATAGACGAATTTAAGCTTCTGAACAAAAACAAATTATTAAAGCCTGTTGTTGAAAGAATTAAATTTAGTAGTGGAGATTTCGTAGAAGAAGTTAACGGGAAATTATATATTGAACCTTTATTGTTTTTTGCCAATACTACAAATCCGTTTAAGTTAGAAGACCGCAAATTTCCAGTAGATTTTACAACTCCTTGGAAGGATGTTCATAGAGTTTCAATTCAAATTCCAGAAGGATATAAAGTAGAAATATTGCCAAAAAAAATAGCTATTGGTATGCCAGGGGATTTAGGGGTTTTTAAATTTCAAACCTCCCAAAAAGGCAATAAAATAAATACTGTTTGTATTTTACAATTTAATAGCGCCATTATTGCACCGCAATATTACGCAGTATTAAAAGGGTTTTATGCTAAGGTTGTAGAAAAGCAATCTGAGAAAATAGTGTTCGTTAAAATATAACATTCAAAACCTAGAACCCAGAACGAAATTTTTGGATTTTCTTTTAGTTATTTATTAAGAGGGAAAACCTAGTATATTGCCCATGCCAACCGTAAATAACCAGCAATTATAAATACGATGTTCTATAGAAACTAGTACTGTAGATTTTGTTTTTTATAATTGTATTGCTGTGGTATTTTTCACTTGTTCTATGGCAAAGGTACTATGTGTGCTGCCAATATGTTTTATAGCTGTTAGTTTTGTAACTACAAAGTTTCTATAAGCATCCATATCTTTCACGTAAATTTTTAGAATATAATCGTAATCTCCACTAACATGAAAGCACTCAGATACTTCTTCAAGTTTTAAAACTTCATACTCAAAAGTATTCAAGTACTCTTTAGAGTGTTGCATCAGTTTTATATGGCAAAAAACCAAAAAAGACTTCTCAATTTTATTTTTATTAACGATAGCTACATATTTTTCAATCACTTTTTGGTTTTCTAATTTTTTTACACGCTCATAAACCGCAGTTACAGACAAATTTAACTGAAGCGACAGTTTTTTTGTAGTTTGTTTACTATCTTGTTGTAGTAAGTTAATGAGCTTCTTATCGATGGTGTCTAACATATAAATTTTCTAAAAATTGAAACTGAAATAATGTTTTATAGTTTTTTAATTTGTTAATTCATTCAAATTTAGAAAAATAATCTATATTATATGTTTTATATTGATTTAATTTCTAATTAATTGTTTTTTTGTAGTGTAAAAACTACTATTATGAAATTCAATCCTGCAAACAATATTCAAGATTTACAGTATTTTGGGGAATTCGGTGGCGTAAATCCATCAATCTCAGATTCATCTACTTATACCTTTATATCGGCAAAAACAATGCTCGATACCTTTGAAGGGAATACCGATGGATGTTATTTATATTCACGGCATTCTACACCTTCAAATTTATACCTTGGGGAAGCTTTAGCCGCAATGGAAGGTACAGAAGCAGCAAATGTTGCTAGTTCCGGAATGGGCGCAATTACACCAACAATTTTACAAATTTGTGGTCATGGAGATCATGTGGTTTCTAGCAGAACAATTTACGGAGGTACTTATGCTTTTTTAAAGAATTTTACGCCTAGAATGGGTATTGAAACTACGTTTGTAGATATTACAAAATTACGAGCAGTTGAGGCAGCAATTACAACAACTACTAAAATAATTTATTGTGAGTCTGTAAGTAACCCGTTATTAGAAGTGGCAGATATAAAGGCATTATCAGTTTTAGCAAAAAAATATAATTTAAAGTTAATCGTAGATAATACGTTTTCTCCTTTATCAATTTCGCCAGCACAGTTAGGGGCAGATATTGTAATACATAGTTTAACAAAATTTATCAATGGCTCTTCAGATTCAATGGGAGGTGTTGTTTGTGGAACTTCAGAATTTGTTAATTCATTAAAAAGTGTTATTGATGGGGCAAGTATGTTATTAGGTGCCTCTATGGATTCTTTGCGTTCTTCATCGATTTTAAAGAACATGAGAACATTACATATTCGAATAAAACAGCATAGTATGAATGCTGCTTTTTTAGCAAATAAATTTGAGAAAGATGGTTTAAAAACAGTCTACCCAGGATTGGAATCACATCCTTCTCACGCACTTTTTAAAACCATGATGAATGTAGATTACGGTTTTGGAGGAATGCTTACAGTAGATGCCGGATCTTTAGAGAAAGCAAATGCATTAATGGAATTAATGCAAGAAAAAAATATAGGATATTTAGCGGTAAGTCTAGGGTTTTATAAAACATTATTTTCAGCACCAGGAACTTCTACATCTTCAGAAATACCAGAAGATGAACGAAAAGAAATGGGACTTTCAGAAGGTTTAATTCGTTTTTCTATTGGTTTAGATAATGATATTGAAAGAACTTATAAGATCATGAAAACATGTATGCTTGAAGTTGGAGTTTTGTAGTGTTTTCAATTTAGAATTTAAGTTGAAGTGTATGAGGTGAAAATTAACGAGCACCTCATATATTTTTAGAATATAGGTAGTTTCTCTTCTTGTACCAGTATTATAGAACTTATAAGCAAACCAGCCAAAAAGAAAAGCAGCTAAGCAATGCAAACAATAAAGAATGCATAAAACCCCGATGAAAAGCCATTGCCTGAATTTTATTAGTATATAGTAACTTGCCAATAAAAACATCTAAATCTGGTATGGTGCCGCCAATTGCTCCGGATAATAAAGCTTTGTTTCCAATCTTTTTACCAAGTGCAATTTCACCACAAGCAGCACCTAAAACAATTTGAGTTAATGAGTCCATAAAACAAAAGTAAGGCAACCAATTCAATTTGCATAACTTCTTCTAAAAGCGTAACATTACAAGATCAAAAAAACGGATGCAATGCAAGACGATAAAAATCTTTCAGAAGTACATATTGAAGAATCAAAAAATTATAGACAACAAAGATTTGAACTTATTGGAATCATTAATTCCGGTGGTAATTTTAATGTGCTTGTTGGCATATAATATCTTTTTTGTAGAAGGCCAAGAATGGTTTGGAGCATATACAAATCAGTATATTTTAATCATGGGAGGTATCGTGGCAGCTGTTGTTGGATTTTTTAATAAAGTATCGTTTGCTACGTATGGTTGCCGAAGTTTGGGAAAACTGGAAAAGTGTTTTTGTTCCCATAATGATTTTGTTTTTAGTAGGGGCTTTGGCCGGAACATGGTTGGTTAGTGGTATTATACCTGCAATGGTTTATTACGGGTTACAAGTTTTAAGTCCCGAAATATTTTTACCAGCCTCTGTAATTATAGCAGCTATTATTTCGATTGCAACAGGAAGCTCTTGGACCACTTCTGCAACCGTTGGTATTGCTTTGGTTGGTATTGGAAGTGCATTAGGCATTCCTACAGGAATGATTGCTGGAGCAGTGATTTCTGGAGCTTATTTTGGAGATAAAATGTCACCACTTTCAGATACTACAAATTTGGCACCCGCAATGGCAGGCACAGATTTGTTTACCCACATAAAATACATGTCTTTCACAACAGTGCCAACAATTTTAGTAACCTTGGTTGTTTTTGCTATTTTAAGCGGAACAATTGATACTTCTGGTAGTGCAGATATTAGTAATTTACTAGCTTCTATAGATAATACATTTCACATTTCTCTTTGGTTATTTTTAGTTCCAGGAATTGTAATTGCAATGATTTTAATGAAAACAAAACCACTAATTGCTTTAGGAACCGGTGTTGTTTTAGCAGCAGTTTTTGCGTTTATTTTTCAAAGTGATGTTTTAGCAAGTTTGTCAGATTCTAAATTTGAGGCAATAATTAATTCGGTATTAATAGATACAAACATAGAAACAGACAATGATAAATTATCAGAATTATTTTCTTCGGGCGGAATGAATGGGATGATCTGGACAATTTTATTAATTACTTGTGCCATGGTTTTCGGAGGAGTGATGGATGCAATTGGAGCATTGGCAAAAATCACAAAAAGTTTGTTATCTGTAGCAACTTCTGTTTTTGGTTTATTTGCAAGTACTGTTGTAAGTTGTTTAGGATTAAATGCGATAGCATCCGACCAGTATTTAGCATTGGTAATTCCTGGGAAAATGTTTAAAAAAGCTTATGAAGATAAAGGTTTAGCACCAGAAAATTTAAGTAGAACATTAGAAGATTCTGGTACGGTAACTTCAGTTTTAATTCCTTGGAATACTTGCGGTGCTTACCAGTCTAGTGTTTTGGGAGTAGATGTTACAGACTACTTTGTATATGCTATATTTAATTATTTAAGTCCGTTTACAACCTTGTTATTTGCTGCTTTAAATATTAAAATTAGACAGCTGGTTAAAAAACAAGTCTCTATATAATTCTGTTGATACTAATTACTTAAAATGGATATTTATATTAGATCAGTCGAATTTTTAAATAAGAGGAAAAGGTTATAATGAAAGAGCTGAAAAGGATCTCTATTAAAAAATTAAGGAAACCTTACAAAGCTAAATGAGATTGTTAAAAGAAAAACTTAAACTATTTAACAGCAATAAAGGTTTGAGTCTCAACTTAAATTCAGCTAAGAGCACAAAGCATTTTTTTGGATAAGGACAATGAAGTATAAATTTTTCTTTGTTACCAATTAAACAAGTTTGCAACTACTGTTTCTTCACAAATAATTTAGTTTGATTTGTGGAAATTTAATTAAAAATTTGATCTTTCAATCAAATCCTATTTTTAAATTCCAAAATAGCATTGTGTGGTTTCAGCGTAATTAATGGTTTTATTTGAATAGGGGATTCCTTTTCAATAATTTCGAATTGCTCTACTAAAGCAATAATTGCTAAAATCATTTCATACATGGCAAAATTATTGCCAACACACATTCTAGGTCCCGCACCAAAAGGAAAATAATTTTTTGAAAACTTAATATTTTCATCTAAAAAACGCTCAGGAATAAATTCATTTGGCTGTTTCCAAAAGTCTGAATGACGATGAATTTCATAAATTGAAAACAACAAATTCGAGCCTTTGGGTAAAACAATTCCGTTGTAAGTGTCTTCCTCAATATTTACGCGGTCCATAAAATAGGCTGGAGGAAACAAACGCATAGATTCTTCAATAACTAATTTTGTATAACTCGCATTTTTTATCCAATGCATGCAATCCGTAGATTCACTTTTTATTTTTTTGATTTCAGATGCTATTTTTGATTGTGCTGCAGGATTTCGAGCCAACAATTCGCAGGTAAAAGTAAGTGCATTTGAAGTTGTTTCATGACCCGCTGCAAACAAAATCAATATTTCATCTACCAATTGATTTTCATCCATCTTAGAGCCATCCTCATATTTTGCACTTAAAAGCATGTCCAATAAATCATGATGATCTCCGCTGCTTTGCTTTCTTTCTTCTACCAATCTTTTTAAAATTGTTCTCGAATTTTGGGTCAAGTCTAAATGCTTTTTCGTTTTTCCTGAAAGGTTAAACCACCAAACAAAAAAAGGTTGTCTTAGTTCTTGAACCAACATTTTTTGAGTAGCTTCTGTGGTATGTTGCAATGAATCAATATCAGCACCAGAAATGTTTATATTGAAAATTGATTTAATAACAGTTTGAAAAGCCAAATCATTAAAAACAGGAAAAACATCCATCGGTTTTCCAGTTTTAATATTTTTTAATTCTGCTAAAATGGTTTTTTGAATGGTATCAACCAACAGCTTAAGTTGGCCTTTATGAAAAGCTGGCTGAATTAATTTTCGTTGTTTTTGCCAATGAGCTCCCTCAGCTGTTAACAATCCTTTTCCAACATATTTTGCTAAATCTTTGGTTTGAATATAAGATTTAGTGTAATTCTTTTGATTCTTTTGAAGCGCATGTTGTAAAAGTCCAGCATCTCTACAAAACAAAACAGATTTTCCAAAACCAATTTTTAAACGAAAAATATCTCCTAAAGTATCAAAGTTTTTTGCGTGAAAAGGTAAAGGATTTTGTAAAATAGCATTGGCATGCTTTAGAAACTTAAAAAAAGAAACTTCTGGAATTTTATTGGATACACTCATTTTTAATTTTATTTGCACTCATTAACAACCCATTTTAAAGAATTTATAAAAGTTGACTTGTTGTATTTATTTTATACAAATTTAAGCATATTCGCTTATGTAATTTGTTGTATTTTTCATTAAATATATACTTATAAAACAGCATTCTATCGTTGCTAAATAAAATCTTTTTTTTGATTAAATCGCTCTTATAATTTAAAGTTACTGGTTTGTTTATAGATACTTATTGGGAATCTTTTTTTGTCAACAACCCAAAAATATTTAACAGTATAGAGATCAATAATAAAACCCAAGACAAACCATGCAACAAGACATCAAACCAATTCTGTCATTGCATTCCGCTTTCTGCAGAAAATGCATTTCCGCCTAAAATCCATTTATTTTTGCCTAAAATATATGGCAAACTAAAAGGGGCTAAACCTAAAGTTAGACTTGCTATTAGAAAAAGTTTCCAGTTATTTTTTAAACTCATCTGCCAGGTTGTGGCTATATAAACCAATTCCAAACCAGTCCAAAACGAATGGTTAAATCTCTATATGGATAATTAGGGGCAGAAAAGTAATTTTTATCAGTAAGACTAGAGGTAGCATTGTCTACTTTAAAATACAAACGTGTTCTTCGCACTTGTGCATTAAAGAAAACATCGATGGTAGGAAAGCCTATTTGCTCATCATTCTGAATTCTAAACTCTGCTAAAAGTGGATTGTAGGCATTTACATTGTACTTTGTAAAATACTTAAACGTAACTCCAATATTTACCAACATCGGTTTTCCTTTAAACCAATAATCTGTGTAGTAAAAGGTATTTCTTGTTACAAATTCTGGCACTCTAAAGACAGAACTTCCGCTGCTTACATTTTGATACATTAACGTGTTGTCTAAAGCAAACTTCCCAAGTTTAAATTCTCTGTTTGCTTTTACCTTTAAATAGGTAATTTGATCTGTAAATTGCTGCGGTTTGCTGTTCTCATCAAAATAGGTGTAATTGTCTAAATTGGTAAAGTTTAAAGATGCATTTAACCACTTCGATTTTAAATCAAAACCAATATCTCTTGTGTTTACATTACTAAAATCGTTTTGCCAATTATAGGCATCATACTCACTTTGGTGCAATAGCGTATTAAAGTTTGGGGATTTAGAACTTAGTAATAACGTTCCTTTTACACTAAAAATACTGTCTTTTTCGTATACAGCTTCTCCTTTTAAGAAGTTTCCAGAGAGTCTGCCATTGCCAGGAGTTATACTTGCATCTGCATTTAGTTGAAAGTTTTTAATCTTAGCATTCCAATCTGCACCAAAAGAAATCGCATTACCTTCTAGTTTTAATCTATTTAAATCGCTGCTGCTATTTAGAATCGTATCGTAACCATAAGAATAGCTTCGTAAAATTAGTCTTGGCTTTAAACTTTCCTAGAACATATTTAGAGTTGAACTCTAAGTTTAATTCGTTACTCGTAATCTTACTTGTTGCTTTTTTATCTCTTGGATTAGAAGAATTTGCATTTCCAAAAAAAGCTGGAGTTAAAGTACCTTGAATAAATTCATATGTTTTATTTTCATTTGTAAGTATATGACCAACTTTAAGATTGCTAAAATCTTTATTGTTAATAGAATCTTTGCTAGAAAGTAACTTGTAGCTTTGTTCAATATAAACTCTATTGCCATCAAACTGACTCTCAGAATCTGTTAAGTTTACATCTAAACGCGCTCTTGTAGTGAAGTTCGGATCATCTTCTATAAAGTTCACTAGAGATTCTGCAGTTAAGCCTCCGTTTTCTTGGTGAAAGAAATCTTGAGAGGTTAAGTGACCCTTTATTTGATATTGATTCTTTTTAGTACGGTACTGAAAAGTCCCTCTAAAATTGCCATTACTTACTAAAGCTTGTCTATATGCTCCTAAAGAACGCAACCCTTTATATGAAAGAGATACATTGAATCTTTTAGAAAAGTTTAAGGTGAACAATGCATCTAGCACCTGGCCTTGTTGTAAGCCAGTTCTATAAAGTATTTCTGTCGTTGGTGTTGGTACTTCGAAATAGTCAATGTCATCAATATTAAAATAACTTGCCTGTTTTGTAGAAAAACCAATGTCTGGAAATGGATATACATTGTTAAAACTATACCCTAAATTATTTACTGCTTGCCCTTGATTATGAAATTCTAAAAATTCGAATAAATCTTTTCTTAGGTAATTAAACTTATATTCTTTTTGCAGTGTAAGCGTAGTGTCTATATAAGTTGTATCTCTTTTGTGTGAAATAATTTTATAATCTGTATACTTCGTTTTCCCAGATAAAGTAACCGTAGTATTACTAAAAGTATTTATAGAATCTGATTGCTTATTTGAATACTGCTTTAATTTACCGCGCTTTAGTTCTCTTTGCGAAAATAAGCCAGATGAAATAAAAAGGCTAATTAATAATGCGAGTAGTATGTTACTTTTCATATAGAAATTCTTCGTCAACAAATGTAAAATAATTAAACGAAAATAGCAGTGAATAATTATTTTGAAAAACATAAGTTATAAATGATTTTTTAAAAGTTCTTTTTTCTTCTTATTTTAGAACGGACAACCAATAGAATTTTTCTTTTCTTTGTAGTATGTTACAAATAAATTACAGCGGGTTTTCTTTAGAGGCTGGCACAGATGAGGCGGGTCGAGGATGTTTGTCAGGGCCTGTGGTAGCTGCAGCTGTTATATTGCCAGAAGATTTTAGACATCCTTTTTTAAATGACTCTAAACAACTATCAGAGAAAAAAAGAGAAGAAGTAAAACCATTTATTGAAGCACATGCGTTAGCATATTCAGTTTCTTTTGTTTGGCAGCAAGAAGTAGATGAAATGAATGTATTGCAAGCCTCTATAACAGGAATGCATCGTGCTATTACCGCTTTAAAAATTACCCCAGAATTTATTATTGTAGATGGTAATAAATTTAGAGATTATAAAGAAATTCCGCACGAAACCATTGTAAAAGGAGATGCTAAATATTTAAGTATTGCAGCTGCATCCGTATTGGCAAAGACATATAGAGATGCTTATATGGCCAAGATTCATAAAGAATTCCCAATGTATAATTGGGCAAAAAATAAAGGGTATCCTACCAAAGAGCACAGAAATGCTATTAGAGCTTTTGGTGCAACAGACTATCACAGAAAAACCTTTCGATTATTGCCAGAGCAAATAAAATTAAAAATATAAATTTAAAAGTTATTTTCAGTTACAACTTGCATAAACTTATTTGAGTATTATTTAAATAGAATCCTTATTTATATTTAAATCATACATAAACTTTTTCTATTTTTACGTTCTAAATTTAGATGATGATTAAAAAAACACGCGCAGAAATTACCAAATGTATTCTTCATAAAGTAGCTAATAAATTTAACAGTGGGCAAAATGTTTTTTCAGACGAGTTAATTCGTTTTGATCAAGAAAGTTATGACTTAATGAAGAATTTTTTACTAAAACCATTTGGCGCTTTAACGCAAAGTTATCGTTTTTCTCATCATGCAGATGTGCGTTTAAATGAGCTAAATAATTATGCTTCAGAAGTTTTTAAAGAAGAAAGTTCTTTTGTGGAATATTCTAAAAATATTGTAAATCATTTATTTGAACAATCTAATTCTGCACAAATAAAAACAGGAGACGTACTAATCGTTTTTATTGAAGGGATAGAGTATAAAGACGTTTTAACAGAGGCGATTGGTATTTTTAAAATTGAGAATAAAGTTGATTTTTTTCAAACATATTTAGACGACAATCAAAGTTTTGATGTGGTGGTTCAAAAAGGGATTTCAACAAAAAAAATAGATAAAGGTTGTTTGATTTTAAATACGTCAGACACAGAAGGTACAATTGTTTTATCTGTAGATAATAACAATTATGACGCACAGTATTGGAGTAAGTATTTCTTAGGTGTAAAGCTTGCAGATGATCATAATTCGCACACTCATAGCTACTTAGAAATGTGTAAAGAGTTTTCTGAAGAGGTTATTAAACCTGAACTAGGAATGCAGCAACAAGGTAATTTTCTTGCAAATACGGTAGATTATTTTAAAGAAAACGAATCTGTAGATTATGCTGCTTTTAAGGATGAAGTTTTTGAGGAAGAAAAACATAAAGAACAGTTTGATGAGTACAAAAAACACTTCGAAACTCTAAACGATGTTTTAATTAGAAATAATTTTGATGTTTCTGGAGTAGTTCTTAAGAAAGAAAAAAATAAACTAAAAACAGAAATCAAATTAGATACAAATATTAGTATTAAATTAGATGTAGATGCACCAGAAGCAGCTTCAGAATATTTGGAGAGAGGGTATGATGAAGAGAAAAAAATGAAGTTTTATAAAGTGTATTTTAATGAAGAAAAGTAACTTAGTTATTAGGTTACTCTTGACTTTCTTATAAACTATTAATCACAAACTCTTCAACCTCAAAAAGTGTTTTAAAGTGTTTTAAAATTTTCCCTTTTACTTCTTCTAAATCTAGCTTTTTACCCAATTCAGATTCCATAGATGCTACAGCTTTTCCACGAATACCACATGGAATAATATGATCGAAGTAGCCTAAATTGGTATTTACATTTAAAGCAAATCCATGCATTGTTACCCATCGTGAAGAGCGTATACCTAGAGCGCAAATCTTGCGAGCAAAAGGAGTGCCAACATCCAGCCAAACCCCTGTTTCTCCAGTACTTCTAGCACCTTTTAAACCATATTCTGCAATGGTTAAAATTATAGACTCTTCAAGTAACCGTAAGTATTTGTGAATATCTGTAAAGAAATTTTCTAAATCTAAAATAGGGTATCCAACAATCTGACCCGGACCATGGTACGTAATATCACCACCACGATTTATTTTATAAAAAGTTGCTCCTTTTTCTTCGAGTTGCTTTTCGTTTAGCAAAAGGTTGCTTAAATCACCACTTTTACCCAAAGTATATACATGCGGATGCTCAACAAACAAAAGATGATTATCTGTTTTTATACTAAGGTTCTTTCTTCTATTAATAATTTTTGTATCTACAATTTCTTGAAGTAATGTTGTTTGATAGTCCCAAGTTTCCTTGTAATCTTTTATAGCTAAATCTTTTAACAGTATATTTTTATTCATAATTAAAACAAAGGTATAATTTTTGGTTATCTTTGAGTTGAAATGGATAGTTATTTTAAAAAAAAACAAGCCTCTATGACTTTAAAAATAAAATTTATATTTACTTTATTTATTTATTTATTTATTAGTAACACGATTACTGCTCAAGATTTCTGGAAAAAAATAGATAATAATAGTTACGCTCAAAAAAGGGAAATCCACAATAGAAAAAATTTTCCTGAAGCTTATAAATTAGCTTCTTTAGATTTATTTAATTTTCAAAAATATTTAGATAATAAAACTTCAGAACAAATAATTACTTTACCGAATACAAATGGTACTTTTTCTGAATTTAGTATTAAAGAGTCCTCTAATTTTAATATTGAATTAGCGAAAAAATTTCCAACAATAAAATCATATGCCGCTCAAGGAATCGATGATCCTACAGCCGTAGCTAAAATAAGTATTGGTACAGATGGGTTGCATGCAATCATATTTTCTGGAAATGAAAGTACAATTTACATCGATCCATATTCTAAAGATAATAACGATTATATTGTTTATAATAGGAGTAGTTTGGTGAAAAAAAATAGCGAATTTAAGTGTGAGGTTGAAGAGGCTTCAAATACTATAATTAGTCAACAAAATTTTTCTCGGAATGCAAATGACGGGATGTTAAGAACCTTTCGTTTAGCAATTGTTTGTTCAGGAGAATATGCACAATTTCATTTAACTCGGCAAAATGTTTCTAGTACAGCAACGGATATAGTTAAAAAAGCAGCAGTATTGTCAGCAATAAATACCTCAATGACAAGAATTAATGGTGTTTTTGAAAAAGATTTAGGGGTGCATATGGAGTTAGTTGCCAATAATGAAGACATCATCTTTTTAGATGCAGATAATGATAATATTTCTGACGGTAGCGCTGGAACTATGATAAGCGAGGTTCAAAGTATTTGTGATGCTTCCATTGGAGATGAGAATTATGATATTGGTCATATTTTTAGTATCGGTGGATCTGGCTTAGCAGGTTTAGGAGTAGTTTGTAGAACTGGTCAAAAAGCTCGTGGTGTAACTGGCATTAGCACTCCTGTGGGTGACCCTTATGATATAGACTATGTTTCCCATGAAATGGGGCACCAATTTGGTGCAAATCATACACAAAATAATGGTTGCAATAGAAACGATAGCACAGCGGTAGAACCAGGAAGTGCCTCAACAATTATGGGGTATGCCGGTATATGTGCTCCAAATGTACAGAATAATAGTGATGATCACTTTCATTCAGTAAATATTACAGAAATGTGGAATACCATACAATCTTCTGCTACTTGTGCTGTTGTATTTGACACAAGTAATGAAGCCCCTACTGCAAATGCAGGTGATGATTTTAATATTCCAAAATCTACTCCTTTTGTTTTAAAGGGCGCTGCAACCGATGCAGATGGAACGAGTAGTTTAACTTATAATTGGGAGCAGGTAGATGCGGAAGTTGCTACCATGTCTCCTTTACCAACAAATACTGAAGGGCCAATGTTTAGATCATTGCGGTCTAAATCTTCACCAGATAGATATATGCCAGATTTATCAACTATTATTAGTGGTAATATTTCTTCTACATGGGAGGTTTTGCCTTCTGTTCCTAGAGATTTAAATTTTTCTTTTTTAGTTAGAGATAATAATGCAGGTGGTGGAAATACTGCAAGAGATAATGTAAAGGTTACCGTTACGGATGCAGAAGCATTTATGGTTACATCTCAAAGCACCAACGCTACTTTATATACAGGCTCTACACGAGCAATAACTTGGGTTAAAGGTACCACAGATTTAGCTCCGATAAATTGTGCGAATGTAAATATTAAATTATCTATTGATGGGGGTCTAACTTTCCCTATCATGCTAAAAGAAAATACACCAAATGATGGAATAGAGGATATTATTGTTCCAAATAGTGCAACAACATCTGCAAGAGTATTAGTAGAGGCTGCAAATAATATCTTTTATAATGTAAATGCATCAAATTTTACAATAGATGCTACTACACCAACTTTTTTAGTAAATAATACTTCAGGGGAACAAGGTGTTTGTAATTTTGGAAATGAAAGTGCTAGTTATAATTTAAATCTAGATTTCGTAAATGGTTTTTCAGAATCGGTTTCATTAACAGCTTCTGGGCAACCTTCTGGAGCGAGTGTGGTATTTAGTCCTGCAACAGTTAATAGTGATGAAAATGTAGTTATGACTGTCACGAACCTTGACGGCGCAACTGTTCAAATGTACGCAATAAACGTGCAGGCAACTTCTACAACTTTAACACAAAGTACAAATGTAAATTTAAACCTAAGTGGACAAGTATCTAGTTTATTAACATTAGTTTCTCCAGCAAATGGAGTAATAAATACGAGTTTAACTCAGACGCTTTTATGGAATGAAGATTCAAATGCAACCTCTTATGATATAGAAATTGCATCGGATGCTAATTTCACAAATTTACTTTATAGTGACAATGTTACTGTAAATTACTATGTACCTGCAAATCTTATAGAAGCCACCTTATATTATTGGAGAGTTATAGCTAAAAATAATTGTAGTGAAAGTAATTATTCTAGCACATTTAGTTTTACAACTATAAGTTGTACAGCATGTCTATCCACAGGTAATACAAATTCTGAAATTAGTACAACTTTGGTGAATTTTCATGAAATTAATAATGCTTCAACAAAAGAGAGCGGATATAGTGACTACAAAATATTAAGTACTACTGTTAAACCTAATGAAGTCCATAATCTAAGCGTAAACACAAACACGGATGGGTTTAATAGAGTACAGGTAAAAGCTTGGGTAGATTGGAATCAAAACTGTTCATTCGATGATGTAGGTGAAGAATATGATTTAGGTTTTTCATTTTATACAAATAATAAGCCGACAGATATTGGTTCTTTATCTATTACCATTCCTTCGAATGCAAATTTTGGTTCAACCGTAATGAGAGTTTCTACTAAATATACCAGTGCATCAAATTTAGTTTATCCAACCTCATGTGGTTTAGATTTTGACGGTGAGGTAGAGGATTATACTATAATCGTAGAAGATGCAACAGCTTCTATTGATGATATTTCTTTTGAAGGATTTAATTTATATCCAAACCCAACAAAAGGAGAATTTACACTAAACTTAACATTAGTAAATACCGATAAAGTATCAGTACAGTTATATGACGTAAGAGGTCGTTTAATTGGAGAAAAGAACTATTTCAATACAAACATTAACTTCTCTGAAAGTATCTTTTTTGAGAAAGCAGGTACCGGTTTATACTTGGTGAAAATTACAAATGGAAATAAACAGACTACTAGAAAAATATTAATCAAATAAGTAAAGTATACTATTTATTAAAAGACCACATTATTAAAAATAATGTGGTCTTTTTTGTGATGAATAGGGAACAAGAAGTTTTATAAACAGCTTTCTATATGTAAGTGAATTTTATAGTAACAAGAAATAGTAGTTTTCTTTTTGTATCTATAAGAGGCGCTCCCTGTTTTTCTATAAAATTGACGCAAGTAAACCACTAGAAAATTAATAATTAAATAAACTAAATATTTAACCAATAGGTTAATTTTAAATTTAATGATTTAAACCTGGGAGCAAAACTATTAGAAAAGTAGTTGTCATTGTACACGATAAAAAGATCTGATAGTGACGCAAAACGCCATTGTAACCTTGTGTTAACGCCTATGTTTTTTTGCTGACTACTATATTGAATAAATGTAGACCAAAAGATGCTTTTGTTAAAAGTGAGGTCTATTTTAGGTCCAATTAACCAAATAGAAGCATCTGGATAAGGATTTGGGAGGTTTATTCTATCATAATTAACCTGAAGAGAGCCTGAAAATTTAGGTTGAATTCTCCATGCTAAGTTAGCTTCAAAAGAGTATTTTTTACCGTTAAAAAAAGTTCCTATGGATGGTTCTATTTGATAAGAGAGCGTTTTTCTTTTATCTGACCTATAACCTAAACTAACCGTTGTATATTTATAACTACTGTCTATAGGCAAAGCGATTGCCCCATCTGTTCCTGTAGGGTCAAACGTACTAAAAAGATACGTAAAACGATTGTACATTTCTGCTGTAAATTCTCCTGTATTTTTAAAATTTGCCTGCCATCTGCTGATTACCGCATAATCAGAGTTTTTAAAATTTAAATCTGGTTTCCAAATAAAAATTGGGGTTATAGAAAAACTATGTTTTTGAATTGCACTTTCTATTGGCCAAAAAGTACGTTCTATTTTAGGTGTAATTTTAAAAATATCTGTTCTTCTAAGAAAGCCTAAATCAGATTCATAATTACCTCCAACATAAACACCACTTAACCTTACATTAAAATCTCTATTAAAATACTGAGTAGAAAAGCCGGCAGAATAATTTTTATCTTTTACGCCTTGAGTGAAAGATTTATGTAAGAAATATTTTCCTACCCATGTATTATCTTCAGATGCAAGACGATAATCTAATCCAATAATTCTATTGTATTTGTCTTCATCTGTAAGAAAACTGTATTCTTTTGTAGCCTGCTTGTTAATAAACATTACGCTAATATTAGATCTCTTAAACACTTTTTGCTGAAGCGTAATAACTGAATTATTTACGGTAGGGATTTCATTTTTAATATCTTCTGCGGTTTGCATTGTTAATAAACCAACTCTTAAATTGTTATTTACTTTACCACTTAGTCTTACTCCTCCAATAATATTATTCTCTATAGTATTGCCATTAGCATCTTTTGCAATACCTATTCTTCTGGAGAAAAAAGGATTAGAATCCCTGTTATTTCCAAAATCTGCAAAAAGATCGCTATTTTCAATAAAAAACTGTCTTCTTTCGGGCAATGAGATTTCAAAACGGGTAAGGTTTGTAACTTGCTGGTCTACTTCTACTTGAGAGAAATCTGGATTTATAGTTACATCTAAATTTAAACTATTACCAATGGTAAACTTTGCATCTCCGCCAAACTTTAAATCTGTTTGTGAAACATCATTTTCAAAATCTTTGGCTGTAATTGTATTTATATATGGTATTATAGAGACGGGAGTTTTGGACTTGCCTAAGGGTTTTTCAAAAATCATTTCACCCATATATGCCAAGTTAAATATAAATTGATTTTGAGGTATATTTACCCATGTATTTCTTTCATTATCTTGTGTATCAAATTGGTAACTGTTAAATCTCCATTTTGTTTCACCCTCTCTATATTTAAAAGCAGATAAAGGAATAATCATTTCTGCGATATAGTGGTCTTCTTTTATGGCTGTTTTACATTTCCATTTAGTATCCCAGGCCATTGTAAAACCTCTTAACTCAGAGCCACCTCCAGAAAGTAGCATTTCTCTTTTTATACCGTACGGGTTTGTACCAAAAATAAAGGCATTTGTACCGTCATTAAATGTATCGAAAAGTAATGTGATATTGTCACTACCACCGGCACTAAAATCTCTTCTAAGTGAAGGAATTATAAAACTATTTGCCAACGCATTTACTTTTATACCAACATACAGATTGTCATCATCAAAAAGAAATTTAATAATGGCTTGTTGTTTTGCTTGTATGCTATCTAAAGGAAAATATTGCCAAAAACCGGAGGCTCCTTTCGTGTTTTTCCATTCATCTTCGCTAAGCTCTGCATCTAAAGTTATTGGATTATTAATAAATTTAACAGATACTGACTTGTTCGTTGTTTGGGAAAAAGCACATATTGCAAAAAGGACAGTAACAAATAATAAAATATTTTTCACTAAGATTGATTTTCATGAATCTAAATATAATAAAAAAAAACTTTATTTTTATACAAAGAAAGTATATTTGAAGAGTGCTTAAAAGGAAAGTACAATGTTGGCTGTTAAACCTGTACTTTCAGGGACAAATCTACAAACTCCTCCAATACATATAAGGCCACCTCGCTGTCTTCCATAATTTAGGGTAAATCTTTGTGCGCCCTTTGTATAACTTCCGCCTAAATTGTAATAATTAATTTTTTTTGATTCATCATCATTTCCGTAATTGTAAATGTTGTTTGCATAGATAGCAAGTTTCGAATTTAGATTAAATTCTAATGTAGCCCCCGCCCAATTTTTTTTATCGTCTTGAGTCCATAAATGCTGAGCTTCAAAACGCAATGACTTTCCTGAACCTATTTTGTAAGTTGCCTCACTGACAAAAATATCTGTTTCTACATTCCCAAAAGTTTCTTCTATATATCGTTTATTGTAGCTTTGGTTTACATAATAAAAAATTGAACTCCAACTTCTCGACCATTTTTTACGTATTTCTAAACTAATCTCTGAAAAATATTTTTCACCCATCCCAAATATATCAGAGTTGTAATCGAAATTTTCGTAATCAAAGTCACCACTTAATCCAGCCCAATAAGACATGTTTAGTGCGATTTTTGTTCCATATTTCCCACCTAAGAAAGTTTTCTTTTTAAGGGTGTAAAATAGATCAACTTGCCCGCCAATCTCTCCAATTTTTAACAGCGTCGGATCTTGAAAAGAAACCTGAGGCTGAGCTTGATATACATATATGTTTGTTAGTAAATAATCATGCTGTTTTGTTAAGGCTGGTATATAATTAATAATATTTTGATTGTAAATATTTCCAGTAGCATTTCTTTCAGAGTAGAAACTCATGTTTTCTATTCTTCTAAAATTAGCATTTATTCCAAAACCTTTTTTCCCATATCCAACATCAAAAAGAAAGGCGTTACCTGATTTTATATTTCTAACTTCTTTAAAAATAATCAAGCCGTCGTTACTTTTAGAGACAAATTCTGCGCTAGAATAAAAATTATCCTTTGAAAAATTCACTCTACCAGAGATTGCATTTGTAAGATCGTTAAAATTAAAATCTAAATTATCGTTTACTTCCTTTCTACCAACATAACTAAAACCTAGATCTAAATTCCAAGTATCAGCCTTTAAGATGGAAGATATGTTTATTTCAGAATTAAAACCATAGATACTGGCATCAGAAACATCAAAACCACTTCTCTGACTTCCATATAAAGCAGAAAACTCAATATTTTCTGAGGGAGAAAACTTAACTTTTGCACCTCTTAATGCATTGTTTATTCCTAATTGACGGTTTTCCCACGAACGTAAAATTAATCCACTACCATATTGTTCGTAAAAATATCCAGCAGCAACCTCTATTTTTTTTGATTTGTAACCTGCATAATAAAGCGCAATATTTGTTTGATTAAAATCAGGAGAATAATTTAACAGACTCATCGGTTCGTAGCTTTCTGTCTGTATTCCAAAATAAAAATTGGATATCAAATAATCAATTTTTAAATAATTATTTGATCTAAATCTATTTTCTTCAGTAAAATCCCCTGTTTTTTCGTCATCCATATAATATTGTGAATTCGATTCAAAACCAACGGTAAGATTACTATTGTTTTGAGCCAATATTATTGACGTAAAAAAAAACAAATGTAAGGCTATTATTTTTTTCATTATTTATGAATAATTTTAGAGATTAGTTTGAGTTTTCTTTGATGATTTCATAGAACTCGTCTTCAACTCCAGGAGAATACCCAGAATGGATATATATAACTTTAGAATCTTTTAAAATAATTATTTGTGGAATAGTAGATATATTTAATGCTCTTTTTAATTCTTGATTTTTATCTAACAGAATTTTATAAGGCCATCCTTTACCATTAACCATAGGTCTAATTCTTTTTTGAGTTCTAGCATCATCGGTTGAAATAGCGATCAATTCCATATTAAAGTCTTCTTGCCAGTCTTCATAAACTTCACTTATTGCATCTAATTCATTGATGCAAGGTACACACCAGCTTGCCCAAAAACTTAGTATGGTAATTTTTTCTTTTGAAATTTCATCTTGAACTTTAACTGATTTACCATTTAAAGTAGTTAAGGTGGTATTAGGAATTGTAGTTTGACTAAAAGCAGTATTATAACACATGAAGCAAACTAGAACTAAAAGATATCTCATAAGAAAATTTTTTAAAATAAAAGTTGCGCTAATGTATGAAAAAATACCAGCAGTTTAAATTTTAAATCACGTTATCAGGGTAAGCTTATTTGTTTAATTTTGCAACAAGTGAAGTTTTTTAAGTATAAATATATATATTAGCAATAGATCAAAGCGGTCTTTGTTTATGTGTAAAAAAAATATATTAATCTAGTGTAGATTTATAAATCTACTAAAAAATTGAGAACTATGAATTTAAGAATGTTATTTTATTTTATTTTTATTTCGGTTTTATTTAGCTGTTCATCACTTTCAGAAGAAACATCTACAGGACCTACTTCTATTAGTATTATTTCAGACAAATCAATCCTCGAAGTAGGGGAGACTTTTACTTTTACCGTTGTAGACGATGAAGATGATAGTATCACGTCTCAATCAACAATATTAGCAAACGGAGTAGCAATCTCTGGGAGTACTTTTACTCCTGCTGAAGTTGGAAACTTTGAAATTAAGGCTACCTATCTATCAGTAAATAGTAACGTAATATTTGTTAGAGCAAACGCCCCTGTAACTTTGTCATCTGTTGATGTAGCTTTATCATCTACTCCTGTTTTTATTGGGAAGACTCTTACTCTGGCAGCAACTGCTGTCTATACTGATGACTCTACAGTAGATATCACTTCAGAAACAGATTTTTATGTAGACGATGTGCTTATTGCAGGAAACGAATATATTGGAGTCCAAGTTGGTACTATTGAAGTAAAAGCAGTATTTGAATCAACAACAAGTAGAGTACTTCAAGTTCGGGTTGTAGATCCATCAAATTTACCAGCTAGTTTTTCTAAAAAAGCAATTGTTGAAGATTTTACAGGTACATGGTGTGGTTATTGCCCAAGAGTGTCCTATGCTGCAAGTCTAGTTGAAGAACAAACAGATAAAGTTTTTGTAGTTGGTGTTCACAACGGAGATCAAATGGCTAACAGTTTTGGTAATGCCTTAGAGAATATGTATAATATTACAGGTTTCCCAACAGCTTATATAGATCGTGCTAATACATGGACATATCCAGAACCAAATAATGTAAGTCAGGCTTTAAATGCTGCACAAGGAACAGTTGATGTTGGTTTGGCAATTGAGACTTCATTGAGTGGGTCTACTTTAGACATAACCACATACCAAGGATTTTTACAAAATATGACAAATGTAAAGCTGCTTGTTTTTGTGTTAGAAGATGGAATTATAGCAAATCAATCTAACTATACTAGTTATTACGGTGGAGCATCTACTATTAATAATTTTGAACACAATGGAGTTTTACGATATGTTGCAACTGATATAATGGGTGATACAACAACTTCGACCATTGGTGTGCACGAACAATCATTTAGTGTCAACTTAAGCTCTCAGGGTGTCCAGGACCCAACAAAAACTGGTGTTTTAGCCATGTTAGTAGATGATTCAGCAAGAGTTTTATACAATGCTCAATATGTTATATCTGGTCAAAACCAGGACTTTGACTAGTTATACTTAATACTAAAAAAAATCAGACTTCATCAGTCTGATTTTTTTTATATTTCACCTTATATCCTTGATTATCAAAAATCTCTTTTGAAGATTAGAAATTACAGACTTATTATTTATGCTATTTATTTACATGGAGCCTAAATTGAAAATATTAATAAATACTGATTTATTAGTTATTTGGTAAAAAGTACTTATTGGAAAAAGACTTGTAATAAAAAAAGCCTCATCTATTTATAGATGAGGCTTTTTAAAATATATTTATTTATGATTTATCCTAAAAAAGGATATTTATAATCTACTGGAGAAATAAAAGTTTCTTTTATCAATCTAACAGAAGTCCAACGTAATAAGTTTTGTGCAGAACCAGCTTTGTCGTTTGTACCAGAAGCTCTCGCTCCACCAAATGGTTGCTGACCAACAACTGCGCCAGAAGGCTTGTCATTAATATAAAAGTTTCCTGCCGCATTTTCTAACGCTTTAGAAGCTTGTTCAACAATATATCTATCTTTAGAAAAGATAGCCCCCGTTAATGCATATTCTGTAGCTTCATCAACTAACTTTAAAGAAGCTTCCCAATCTGCATCTTCGTATACATACACAGTCATTACTGGGCCAAATAACTCTGTACACATTGTTGCATACTTTGGAGAATTACTTACAATTACGGTAGGTTCTATAAAGTAACCAACAGACTTATCGTGATTTCCACCAATAATAATTTCTGCGTCTGTATCTGTTTTTGCAGCATCTATATAGCTTGCAATTTTATCAAAAGAACCTTCATGGATTACTGCATTTACAAAGTTTGAAGTGTCTTCTGGAGAGCCCATTTTTAATTCACTTGCTTGTGCAATTAAATGTTTCTTAACTTCTGGCCAAAGTGATGCAGGAATGTAAGAACGCGAAGCGGCAGAACATTTTTGCCCTTGGTATTCAAAAGCTCCTCTTGTCATTGCCGTAGCAACTTGTAAAGGGTTTGATGAATTGTGTACCCAGATAAAATCTTTTCCACCAGTCTCTCCAACAATTCTTGGGTATGTTTTATAGGTGTGAATATTATTTCCAATTTGTTTCCATAATTCTTTAAAAACATAAGTAGAACCTGTAAAGTGTAATCCAGAGAAATCTGGAGACGCTAATACGGTATCAGAAATCATAACAGGATCTCCGTAAACTACATTTATAACACCATCTGGCAAACCAGCTTCTTTAAATAAATCTACAATTACTTGTGCAGAATATGCTTGATGATCTGAAGGTTTCCAAACAACAACATTACCCATTAAAGCAGCAGATGCAGGTAAATTTGCAGCAATAGATGTAAAGTTAAAGGGAGAAATTGCATATACAAAACCTTCTAAAGGTCTGTATTCAACTCTGTTCCAAACTCCTGGTGAAGATGCTGGTTGATCTTTAAAAATATCCGTCATGTATTCAACGTTAAACTTAAAGAAATCTATCATTTCACAAGCAGCATCAATTTCTGCTTGATATACGTTTTTAGATTGTGCAAGCATTGTTGCAGCATTCATTCTAGCTCTATAAGGTCCTGCTAATAATTCAGCAGCTTTTAAAAAGATAGAAGCACGTTCCATCCAAGAAACGCTAGACCAAGCTTCTCTTGCAGCTAAGGCTGTTGCAATTGCCTCATCTATATGTTTTTTATCCGCAGTATGGTATTGTCCAACTACATGTTTGTGGTCATGAGGAGGTGTAATATTTTTTGTATTTCCTGTTCTAACTTCTTTTCCATTAATATGCATTGGCACATCAATATTGCTGTTAAACATTACTTTATAGGTAGCTAATACTTCTTCTCTTTCTGGAGAACCTGGAGCGTATCCTTTTACGGGTTCGTTCACTGCTTTTGGAACATTAAAAAATCCTCTTGCCATTTTGTAATCGTTTTAAATGTTTATAATTAAATAACCATTCCTATTCTACCTTTATCCTTTCGAAGATCCGAAAATTCAGCGTGGGAAAGAAATCATCCCGAAGTTGCACAAAAGTAATGAATTTTATTAAAAAGCGACTTTATTTTTCAATAAGTATCTTAAAGATAATTCATAATAAACTTAATAGAATTGTAAAATATTGAAGTGTCTGAATTCTAGTAACTATTTAAAAGTCAGTTATTATTAGTATTTTTTCTAATTTAATAAAACCGGGATCGATAATTGAAAAGTAGGTATATACACTTTAAATTGTTCGTAGGTTTCTAAATTTATCATTGTATAAAAACCTTTCATTGCACCTAGATTAGATTCTAGAAAACAACCAGATTTGTACGTATAATTATCATCCGGTAATAAGGTTGGTGTTTGTCCAACAACACCCTCTCCACTTGCAATTTCTGTTCCGTTTAAGGAGTCATAAATTGTCCAGAATCTATCCGTCAACTTTACGGTTTCTAAACCTCTGTTCTCTATTGATATGGTATAAGAGAAAATATAGTACAGTTTATTATTCCTATAACTGGTGCCGTTATAGTTTGTTTCTACAGATATTTTTATGCCTTTAGTAATTTGTTGAATCATATGTAAGTAAATATAGCTTTTTTGATTTGAATTTACAAATCAAATTTCTAATTATCTATTTTGATTGAAATATCCTTGTCCAACGCCAATAACGCGGTCATACAAGCCGCCATTAGGTTTATAATACACAAGTACTGTATATTCATTTTCGGTCTGAAAGAAAGTACCTTTTATCTCATTTGTATTTACAATATTATTTGCATCAACGGTAGCAAAAGTATAGTTGTAAAAACCTTGTTTTAGCAAGATATTACCTGTATAAGTTTCGTTTTTTGGGTTGTAATACATCTTATTGCTATCAGAAATAGAAAAATCATTGAAAGCGCCAAAAACGTGTACTTCTTTTTCTTTAAATGGTTTGGCTACTTCTAACGTAAAATGCATTAAAGCGTAATCTGCTTCTGTATTGTTGTCATTGCCTTCTAAGGTTCTAATCGCAAATTGGCCATTGATATCTGGGCTGTACGTGTATGCTATAAAAGGATTATACGTAGAAGGATATAAATAATGATTGAAGACATCTTCTTTTGTGATTTTTACAATGTTTAAGCTTCTATTTCTAATAATTTTACTGTCAAAATTTAGGTACTCATTTCCTCCCCAGAAATTTGTCTTATTTGTATAGGTGTATAATAGTTGATTTGGTTTGAAAAAAGTAGGTTGTATCTTGTTTATGATTTCATTCCAATTATTATTTTTAATAATAGCTAACATGTATTTCTTGGTTTGGATTGTTTATTCTAATACTTGGATGATTTACAGAGAACTGAATGGTTTGTTGGGTTTTTACTGTCTTTATATTTCTGCTTCTATCTACAGAAACTCCTATTGTTGTCTTTTTTTCATACAGTACAAACCTCCTTGTAAACACAACATCATCATAGCTATTTAAAACAGATAAAAGATAATTACCGCTTTTGGTAATTACAGTATTTATGTTTGGTATTTTAACAGAATAATGACTATAATTTTGCAGTGTGTTAAAAGAATTGGTAACATTAATAATAGTGTTTTGGTCAAAACCATTTATAAACTGACTCGAAAGCAACCTGCTTTTTTGCCAATCATGTGTCATGTGTTCTATTTTATATTGGTATTCTTTGCTATCTGCCTCTAAATCATCAAAAGACAATTTTAAGACAGTTCCTAGAGGAACTATGGCCGTAAAAACATTTTCTTGCAGCGGTCTTAGTTGAATGGACTTTATATTTTGTGCATTTAAAGAAGTAATTAAAAGCAATAAAAGCCAAGTTATTTTTTTTTGCATTTTTTGTTATGGATATTTATCAAAAATAGGAAAATTAATAGATACATAGTTCTTTATAAATAAGATAACTGTTTTTATTATAAATTAATGATTCAAGATAAAATGTACTTAAATTCAAAGAATATGATTTTTTTAGAGACTATTTCTAAGGCTTTAGTAATTCGTATTATTTTTTTTGGAAAATGGTGTTTTGTTTTTCAAAATAAAACTATTTAGAATAAATATAAATAAGAATATTTAACTAAGATTAAGGCTTAATTATATCAGTCCTCATTCACAAAATCTTTAAATTTGCATGATTTTTTTAGATAACTAAACATTCCAATTTACTATGTCAAAAGACATTCGTATTAAAAAAGGCTTAGATATTAAGCTTGTTGGCGTTGCCGAAAAAAACACTACTAAGAGTTCTCAAAGCAGTGTTTATGCAGTAAAGCCAGAAGATTTTCACGGAATTACGCCTAAACTTGTAGCCAAAGAGGGAGCAGAGGTAAAAGCAGGAGACACACTTTTTTATTCAAAAAGTGACGAGCGCATTTTATTTCCAAGTCCTGTTTCTGGAAAAGTTACAGAGGTAATACGCGGAGCAAGAAGAAAAGTACTAGCAGTAAAAATTGCGGCAGATGCAACGCAAGTTTATAAAGATTTTGGAGCTAAAGATGCAGATGCAATGTCTGCAGAAGAAGTTAAGAATCATTTATTTGCTTCAGGTTGTTGGCCATTTGTAAAGCAACGTCCATATGATGTTGTTGCAAATCCGAATCAAGCACCAAAAGCAATTTTTATTTCTGCCTATGCAAGTGCACCTTTAGCAGCTGATTTAGAATATACTTTAGCAGGAAAGGAAGTAGAATTGCAAGCGGCAATAACAGCTGTTTCTAAACTAACAGAAGGTTTAGTGCACGTCTCAGTTGGGGCAAATACTACTTCTCCTTTGGCTAATTTAAAAGGAATAGAATTACACAAGGTTTCAGGGCCACATCCATCAGGAAATGTAGGTACGCAAATAGCAAAATTAGACCCTATTAATAAAGGTGAAGTTGTTTGGGTAATTACACCACAAGATTTAGTGGTTATTGGTGAGTTGCTTTTAACTGGAAAACTAAATGTAAGCAGAACAATTGCTTTAACAGGTTCTCAGTTTAGCAAGCCACAATATGTGACTGCAATCTCAGGAGCTGCAATTGCAGATGTAACTGCCAATAACTTAAATGATGACAATACAAGAATTATCAGCGGAAACGTACTTTCTGGAAAGGAAGTAAAAGCAGATGAGTTTTTGGGTTATTATGACAATCAGATAACAGCAATACCAGAAGGAGACGATTATGAATTTTTTGGATGGAACAAACCAATTTTCAATAAAATATCTACTTCTAGAGCATTGACTTTTTCTTGGTTAACACCAAAGAAAAAATATGACTTAAACACCAATACAAATGGTGAGCATAGAGCTTTTGTAGTAACAGGTTCTTATGAAGAGGTATTTCCTTTAGATATTTATCCGATGCAATTATTAAAAGCATTTATGTATAAAGATTTAGATGAAATGGAAGCTTTAGGAGGCTATGAAGTTGCACCAGAAGATTTTGCTTTGACAGAATTTGTTTGTGTATCTAAACAACCTCACCAAAAGATAATTCGCGAAGGTTTAGATTTAATGAGAGAAGAATTAGGATAAGATTATGAGCTTAAAACAAAACTTACACAATTTAAAGGAGAAATATAAAGGAACCAAAATGGCACCTGCGTTTAACGCAATCCATACTTTTTTATATTTACCAAATGAAGTTACTCATGCAGGAGGAACTCATATTAAGGCAGCAGATGATTTAAAGCGTACAATGAATATTGTAATTATGGCTTTAATACCTTGTTTGCTTTTTGGAATGTTCAATGCAGGTTATCAACATTACGCAGCCATCGATAACTCTTTAAGAGCAGATGTATTGGCTAACTTTTTTACGTTTGATAATCTATGGATTGGAATTATAAAAGTATTGCCATTAGTAATTGTTTCATACGGAGTTGGTCTTTTAGTAGAATTTATTTTTGCAGTTATAAAAGGGCACGAAGTTGAAGAAGGATATTTAGTAACAGGAATGTTAGTTCCATTAATTGTACCCGTAGATACACCATTATGGATGTTGTCAGTTGCAGTTGTCTTTGGAGTTGTAATTGGTAAAGAAGTATTTGGAGGAACAGGAATGAATATCTTAAATCCGGCTTTAACCATTAGAGCGTTCTTATTTTTTGCATATCCAACTTGGATGTCTGGAGATAAGGTTTGGGTCTACGATGCGGTAGACATGAACTGGAACTGCCGACGCAATTTCAGGAGAAACATGTTAGGTACTATGCTAAATCTGGCAAGAGTTAACCGTTAAAGGTGCAATGGGCTGCAGATATGTAACTACTAGGAGATAGAGCAAATGAATGTATTCTACATTCGATAAGTTTATGGGATTCATTCCAGGTTCTGTAGGAGAAACTTCTACCTTTTTAATATTGATAGGAGCTGCTATTTTAATTTTTACAAAAATTGGAAGTTGGAGAATTATACTTTCAGCATTTATAGGGGCAGCGGTTATGGGTTTAATATTTAACCAAGTGGTTGCCGCAGATATTATTACAGAATCTAGTAAATTTTATGGTTTAATGAACACTGTTTGGTGGGAACACTTAACTATTGGTGGTTTGGCATTTGGAGCTGTTTTTATGGCTACAGATCCGGTTACTGGTTCACAAACAAATAAAGGAAAATGGATTTATGGTTTCTTAATTGGTTTTATTTCAATTATGATTCGTGTATTTAATCCAGCGTATCCAGAAGGTGTATTCTTAGCAATTTTGTTAATGAATGTGTTTGCACCAACAATAGATCACTATGTGGTTCAAGGAAATGTAAAGAAAAGATTAAATCGTTCTAAAGTTAAAACTGCCTAATTATGAGTAAGAGAACAGATAGTAATGGATACACAATGATGTTTGCTGTAATAATGGTATTCGTTGTTGGTTCTTTGTTAGCCTTTTTAGCATCGTCTTTAAAGCCTGCAATCAAAGAAAACGAGAGAATAGAAAAGCAGCAAAATATTTTGTATGCGATGGGTGTAAATGAAAATGATGCCTCTAATGCAAACTTTGTTTCTACAAAAGTTGCAGGTGCAGAATTTAAGAAATACATCAAAAAACAATTGGTTTTAGAAGGGAACAAAATTTCTGAAAGTCAAGATGCATATTTAATTGATGTTAAAAAACAACAAGCAAATGCAAAAGATGGTAAAGTAAGAAAGTTGCCTTTATTTGTTGGAGAAAAAGAAGGTAAAACATTTTACGTAGCACCAATTAGAGGAAAAGGTCTTTGGGATGCAATCTGGGGATATGTTTCTATGGATGAAAATATGGTAGTACAAGGTGCTTATTTTGATCATAAAGGAGAAACGCCAGGCTTAGGAGCCAACATAAAACAACGTTATTTTATGGATGATTTTATTGGAGAACACCTAATGACAGAAGCAGGAGTATTCAAAGGAATTACCGTAAAAAAAGGGAATAACGATGCCGTTAATGAAGATAAAACAGATTACGAAGTAGACGCAATTGCTGGTGCAACAATTACCGGTGATGGTGTTTCTGCCATGATAAAGAAAGATTTATCATTATATGTGCCTTACTTTAAAAATTTAAAAAAATAATTTATGGGACTTTTATCAAAAAGAGACGCAGCATTACTTACAGACCCATTAGCAGATAACAATCCAATTACTATACAAGTACTAGGTATTTGTTCTGCTTTAGCAATTACAGCAGAATTAAAAGCTTCTATTGTAATGGCAGTATCTGTGCTATTTGTATTAGGTTTAGGAAACGTAGTTATTTCTTTAATGAGAAATATTATACCTTCAAAAATTAGAATTATTGTACAGTTAATTGTAGTTGCTACTTTAGTAATTATTGTAGATTTAGTACTAAAAGCATTTGCTTATGAATTAAGTAAAACACTCTCGGTTTTTGTAGGGTTAATTATTACAAACTGTATTATTATGGGGCGTTTTGAAGCTTTTGCTTTGGGAAATGGACCATGGAGAGCTTTCTTAGATGGTATCGGAAACGCAGTTGGATATGGTGTCATTTTAATCGCAGTTGGTTTCTTTAGAGAGCTTTTAGGTTCTGGTACTTTATTAGGTTTTAAAGTTTTAGGAGATCCAATAGAAAAAACAGGGTTATACGCAATAGGATACGAGAATAACGGATTTATGTTACTATCGCCAATGGCATTAATTGTAGTTGGTATTCTTATTTGGATACAACGTAGCAGAAACACATCATTAATAGAAGAAAATTAGAAGTTAGTAATTAGTAGACAGTTATTGTAAGAGAATACTAAGAACTAAAAACTCAAAAAATATGGAACATATAGAATTATTTTTCAAGTCGATATTTATAGACAACATGGTATTTGCAACTTTCTTAGGAATGTGTTCTTACCTTGCGGTATCTAAAAAAGTAGCTACTGCTGTTGGTTTAGGAGCTGCAGTAATCTTTGTATTAGCAGTAACTGTGCCTTTAAACTGGTTGTTAGATCAGTATATTTTAAAAGACGGTGCATTGGTTTGGTTAGGTCCAGAATATGCAGATTACGATTTAAGCTTCTTGTCTTTTATTATGTTTATTGCAACCATAGCAACTATGGTACAATTGGTAGAAATAATTGTTGAAAAATTCTCACCTTCGTTGTATAATTCTCTGGGTATTTTCTTACCTTTAATAGCAGTAAACTGTGCTATTTTAGGAGGAAGTTTATTTATGCAATCTAGAGAAATTCCTTCTTTAGGTTTGGCATTAACTTATGGAGTTGGTTCTGGAATTGGTTGGTTTTTAGCAATTTTAGCAATTGCTGCAATTCGTGAGAAAATCAGATATTCAAGTGTTCCACCGGCATTAAGAGGTTTAGGAATTACGTTTATTATTACAGGACTTATGGCAATTGGTTTTATGAGTTTTGGAGGTATGTTAACTGGTGGAGACGAAGAAGTGAAGCCGGCTGCAGCACCTGAGGTTGTTATCGAAAAAGTACAAGAAAAAGTGAAGAAAGAAGAAATAGCAAATAATACTAAAACTATAAAATAATATGATTTTAGCCGCAGGAACGTCAGGAACAGTGATCGCTACAGTTGCAGCCTTTTTATTAATAACCTTGTTATTGGTAACGTTGCTATTGTTTGTAAAACAGAAATTATCACCATCGGGTCCAGTAACCATTATGATTAATGGAGAAAGAGAAATTGAAGTAGCTTCAGGAGAGACGTTATTAACTACTTTAGGGAGTAACAAAATTTTCTTACCATCCGCGTGTGGTGGTGGTGGAACATGTATTCAATGCGAATGTCATGTAAACGAAGGTGGAGGTGAAGCGCTACCAACAGAATTGCCACACTTTTCTAGAAAAGAATTAAAAAGTGGTGCACGTTTGGCTTGCCAAGTAAAGGTGAAACAAAACATGAATATTTCTATTCCGGAAGAGGTTTTTGGAATTAAAAAATGGGATGCAGTAGTTGTTAGAAACTACAATGTAGCCTCTTTTATTAAGGAATTTGTGGTAGAAATCCCTGCAGATATGGGATACAAAGCAGGTGGATATATTCAAATTGAAATACCTCCTTGTGAAGTAAAGTTTGCAGAGATGGATATTACAGCGCATCCTGAAGAGCATGACTCACCAGATAAATTTAAAGCCGAATGGGACAAGTTTAAATTGAGACCTTTGGTTATGAAAAATAAAGAAACTATCGAAAGAGCATATTCTATGGCTTCTTATCCTGCAGAAGGAAGAGAAATTATGTTAAATGTGCGTATAGCAACACCTCCGTTCGATAGAGCAAAAGGTGGCTGGATGGATGTAAATCCTGGAGTTGCTTCTTCGTATATATTTGGTTTAAAGAAAGGTGATAAATGTGTAATTTCAGGACCTTATGGAGAATTCTTCATTAATGAATCTGAAGCAGAAATGTTATATGTAGGTGGTGGAGCAGGTATGGCACCAATGAGGTCTCATTTATATCATTTATTCAGAACCTTAAAGACAGGTAGAAAAGTAAGTTATTGGTACGGTGGACGTTCTAAAGCAGAATTATTTTATTTAGACCACTTTAGAGCATTAGAAAAAGATTTCCCAAACTTTAAATTTTATATTGCTTTATCAGATCCATTAGAAGTAGATAATTGGACTGTTAAAAAGGATATCAATGATGAAGATGCAGACGGTTTTGTAGGGTTTATTCATAACTCAGTTATAGAAAACTATTTAGATCATCATGAATCACCAGAAGATATCGAATTGTATTTCTGTGGGCCACCATTAATGAACAATGCAGTTCAAAAAATGGGAGAAGACTTTGGTCTTGCAGATGAAAACATTCGTTTTGATGACTTTGGAGGATAGGACTTCTATCATTTTAAATAGGGTTGAGAAATTTTAAATTATAGAAAACCGATTCAGAAATGAATCGGTTTTTTTGATGCACCAAAAAACAGTAGTTTTATACAATAATATATTACAATGAATTGGATTTTTTGCCTTCTTATTTTAATAACTGTTTTAGTGATAATTGGTGTTTTTCTTTATTGCTATCAGGAGCGGTTGATTTTTTTGAATGAGAAAAAGTTACAAAGAGCATTTCCATTTAAATTTTCAAATAATTTTCAAGAGATTTTTCTAAAAACAAAAGATGGTCAAGAGATAAACGCGCTGCATTTTAAATTAGAAAAGCCAAAAGGTGTAGTATTGTTTTGCCACGGTAATTCAGGAAATATAGAAAAATGGGGGACAAAAGTTTCTTTTTTTTTAGACTATAACTATGAAATTGTTATTTTTGATTATCGAAAATATGGCAAAAGTACAGGTTGTTTTAATGAAACAAGAATGTATAGTGATTCCTTGCTAATGTATGACTATTTAAAAAGCTCTTTTAAAGAAGAAAATATAGTTGTTTATGGTTTTTCTTTAGGAAGCACATTCGCTGCTAGAATTGCAGCTACAAATAGGCCAAAAGAATTAATTTTAGAAGCGCCATTTTTCAATTTCGTAAAAGCCGTGAAATTTTATTCAAAATTTGCTCCAATCTTCTTATTAAAATATAAGTTTAGAACAGATTTAGATATTGTAAAGGTAACCTCACCAATTACTGTTTTTCATGGCAATATAGACAAGACTACTTCTTTTCAAGATTCTAAAAGATTGTTAGCATTAAACGCGTCTATAGAGAATAGATTTATTGAAATAGATGGCGGCACACATCATAATATTCGAAACACTAAATTGTATCTTGAAAAGTTACAAGAAATTTTAAAGCGTTAGTATTTTCTGAATGATATATATTGTATTTTTGGATTCTTATAAATTGATATGAAGCGTTTAGAGAAAATTTTAAAGGAGAAAAAATATATTAAAATTCCTTTAAAAAGAATAGCAACAAATCATTTAGAATTAAAAGCAAAAATTAACGGAGTAAAAGGTCGTTTTATTTTAGATACAGGTGCTTCTAATTCGTGTGTAGATTTTAATGGTATAGATAATTTTAAACTGATTGCTGAACAGAGTGATACAAAAGCAGCAGGAGCAGGTGCAACAGATATGGAAACCCAACTTTCTAAAAATAATATTTTAAAAATTGGAAAATGGAACACTCATAAACTCCATTTAGTATTGTTCGATCTGTCGCATGTAAATACTGCTTTAACGGATCATAATGCAAAGGAAGTAGACGGTATTATTGGTGCAGATATTTTGCGAAGGGGAAAAGCATTTATAGATTATAGTAAAAATGTTTTGTATTTAAGAAAAACAAAAAAATAATTAATTAAAATAAGAAAACATGAGTTTGCAAAAAGAAGTAATGGATAAAATGAAGGAAGCAATGAAGGCAAAGGATACTGTTGCTTTACAAGCTTTAAGAGCAGTTAAATCTGCCTTTTTATTAGCCAAAACAGCAACGGGTGTTCAGTCAGAAATTACGCCAGATCAAGAACTCAAAATTATACAGAAACAAGTAAAGCAAAGAAAAGATAGCGCAGCTATTTTTATAACACAAAATAGACAAGATTTAGCAGATCCAGAATTGGCAGAAATAGCTGTTTTAGAACAGTTTTTACCAGCAGCTTTATCTGAAGAGGAAATTGAAAAGGTTGTAGCTGCAACAATTACAAAATTAGGTGCTTCAGGGATGAAGGATATGGGTAAAGTAATGGGTGTTGTTTCTAATGCCCTTTCTGGGCAAGCAGATGGTAAAGTAATCTCTACTTTGGTAAAGAAGTTGTTGATGAATTAATTTTTTAAATATAATTATGGCTCCATAGTTCAACTGGATAGAATATCAGGTTTCGACCCTGACGGTTGCAGGTTCGAGCCCTGCTGGAGTCACTTACATAAACCAATCATTTTTTATAAGAATGATTGGTTTATTAATTAATAGCAAGTTCTTACTCATCTTGTAATAAATATCGCTCGATACTCTCTTTACTATCTAAATTAAGTTTTGTTTTAAGACGCCCTTTTTTTATAACAACACTGCGGTATTGAATGCTTAAAATTTGAGAAATCTCGTGCATAGTAAAGTTTAATTTTAATAGTATGCAGAACTCAAGATCTCTAGAAGTTAATTTTGGGTGTTTTTTAATAAGGTTCTTAGAGAAATATTCATTATTTTCATTAAACTTAATAATGGAATTTTTCCAGTATATATTCTTTTCGTCTACACTCTTGTCTTTTGAATTAAACGTATTTAGTGCTTCGCGCAAATTCAGATTTAATAAATCTAAGTCAATAATTTTTTTTGACAATATAGGCTTCAGATTTTCTTGCGATACCCTTATAAGATTTTAAACTTTTCTTTTCTACCCCAATTAACGCATTTAAGATATTTGTTCTTTTTTTATAAGCCAAAGTCAATACTAAAAAAGAAAAAGCAGCTATAATAAGTATAAATGATATTTGATATTTATTTTTTTCTTCAATTAAATTCTTTTGAGTCTTTAATGAATTGATGTTTTTATTACTCGTGAGAAGCTCAGTTTTAATAACATTATTTACTTTCTTGTTTAAACTATCTGTTAGTTTAAATAAATTTTCTTTAGCCAATAAGTCTTTTGTAAAGTCGTTTTTTTTGAGGATTTCTAGTGTTTTTAAAAAGGAAGTTTTGTCAATTAAACTTCCTTGTTTGTAAATAGAATCTACTGCTATCCGTTTAAACTCTTCCGCTAATTTAAGGGTGTCATTAACGCTTGACAAGTATCGTATATAATCATCAAGAAGCTCTAAAGTTTCGTTAGTCTCAAGCTTTTTTGCGATGTTAAAACTCGTTTTAAAAAAATAACTAATACTATCTTTACTGTTATTTTTTTTTGATTTTAATAAAATATTTCCTTTTAAATTGTAATAGCCTGCAAGAATACGTAAGTTTTCTACTTTAAGTAGGTGCTTTTGTTGAATGCGATGTAGAATATGCTGAGCTCCAGTAATGTCATCTAACTCTAGGAAACAATTGCTGTAATTTATTAATGTGAGATAGTAGTAACTATAATCTTTTATACTTAAATGATACGAAGCACTCTTTTCGTATAATGGCAATGCGAGGTCGTGTAATTGATTTTTTTTATAGAAATTAGCTAAATTATTTTGATAATTAGCCAACTCATTACGGGATCCTGCATCCTTTAAAAAAGGCAACGCTTTTTCAAAATTTTCTTTTGATTTTTTAAAATTATTTTTCAAACTATACAGAGAAGCCAACTGCGAATAAATTTTCCCTTTATTTTTGCTTGTTAAGTATTTATTTGACAAGAGGTCTTTCAAATAAAGAGATAGCTTTATTATTCTGACTGTTTCTTTTATATAGAATAGCTAAATTTATTAGGGTTCCAATATTATTTTTTTCAGAACCGATAGACAATGATCGTTGAAAATAAATAACTGAGCTGTCTTTTTTATTTTGATACATAAAGTACAACGCTGCATTATTTAAATCCTTAGATTTTATTGAATCTGGTTCAATAGTATGCTGTTTAAGAATTTTTTTTAAAAAATAATAAGAACTGTCTGGTTGTGTGTTAAAGTAACTTTTAAATTTTTGTCTCAACACAGTAATATCAACTTCCTGGCTAAAAGAGATTGTGGTAATTAAAGCGAAAGCCAAGTAGCATAAAATTTTCTTATTTATTTTTAGCATCTTTTCAATGTAACTTAGTTGTTTTGAGCAACTAAATTACATTTATTTTTTTTATAAATAGCGAAAAAAAATTGTAGACCATTTGTATACCTCTTAACTTTTCAGTTAATCGATTAAACACTTAGTTTTACATTTATTACAAATTAATATCAATTACAACAAAATAAATACTAAATGATGAGTACAATGATGAGTACAATAATGAGGAAAAAACTTAGGTCAAATCAGAGACCATCCCCAAAACAACAAAAGATGTTGGATATGTTTGGAGCTCTATTTATTTGTGGAATTTTAGGATTGATAATTACGTTATTGATTGTAATATTAGCAGATATCGATCCAAACGGAGTAACTTTTTTTGTATAAACCTGTCGTGTCTGTTAAATTTTTTTTCGAAAGTTATACGGGTATACAATTAATATAAATATAAGTAACGTATTGAATATCTATAAAGGATTGTTAAATTGCAGATTAAACTTAGATAATTGTACTCAAAAAAAACGCTTCAACTACTATTCTTTTCATTCCTATTGTTCTTAGGTGCTTTCTCATTCATAGCCAATACGTCCTTATCAAAAGATACAGCAGTCGAGACAGAAAAATTACTACCTGAGCAGTTAGAAAAAGTCCCTGATAATTTAGTAGTGCATTATCCTAAAAAGGCTACAACAAAAGTGCGTTCTAAATTAGACTCTCTTTTAAAACGCATTCATAAAAGACATGATTTTCACGGTGCAGTATTAGTAGCGAAAAATAAAAAAATAGTCTATCAGAATCAGATAGGTACAGCCGATTTTAAAAAGAAAACGCTCTTAAATAACGAATCTGTATTTCAATTAGCTTCGGTAAGTAAGCAGTTTACTGCAGCGGCTATTATGTTATTACAACAAAGAAATCAATTAAAGCTTACAGACACCGTAAATACCTACTTTCCTAATTTCCCATATAAAGATGTAACTATTAAAACCCTTTTAAATCATACTGGTGGCTTACCCAAGTATTTTTGGATTGCAGAGCATAAGTGGCAGCAGAAAAAGGCACCTTCTAATAATGAGATGATGGAATTGCTAACAACAAGCAATGTGCAGCGTTTCTTTAAACCTGGACGTAATTTTGATTATTCCAATACAGGTTACTTTGTACTTGCTTCAATTGTTGAAAAAATTTCTGGAATCTCTTTTAGTTCTTTTCTAAAACAAAATATTTTTGAACCATTACAAATGACACATTCATATGTATACAGTTTTGAAAACGATTCTATTAGAGAGAATCAATTAGATGGCTATCGATTGCACAGAGGCTGGAGACATGTTAAAATTCGTAGTACAGTAAATGACGCTATTGTTGGTGATAAAAATGTATATACAACTGCAGAAGATTTATTTAAATGGACACAGGGCTTAAATTCAGGAAATCTGCTTTCAAAAGAGTCACTAGCGCTTATGTTCACTAAAGGAGAAACAATCTACGGTAGAAAAGTGCCTTATGGCTTTGGTTTTAGAATAGATACTAAAGAGAAAAATAGTATTTACCATTATGGTAAATGGAACGGATTTAGTACTGGTCTTACAACATATTTAGAAGATGATCTAGTTGTTATTGTGTTAGAACATACCAGCTACAATGCTTTAAAATCATTAAATAGAAAGATAAAGAATATTGTTGCTAAGAATTTCGATATTTAATTTTAAGCGTATTCAGATGTTAATTCATCTACAATTAAACCATCTTCTAAAGTTTGTATTACACCCATTGCTGCTCTTTCGCCAGCGATCATCGCGGCATTTAGAGAGCCATTTAATAATTGATCTCCAGCTAAAAATATGGTAGATTTCAACTTTGTTTCAGTGCTCGAAATTTCATATTGAAGGTTCGTTAACATAGGTAATGCTTTTTTAATTTGATATCTTCTTAAGAAAGTTACATCTTTAATAGCGCATTTAGAATACAGCTCTGCAACTACTTTTTTAATGAATGCGTTTTCTTCTAATTGATGGTTTTTAATAACGGTTACAGACAATAACCCTTTAGATTTTTTATTCAAAGTTGCAATACTGGTGTGATAAAAAATATTATTTATGAGTGCATCCTCATCAGCAAGCAGGCCAATTAAAGGTTTATTTATTGCACTTTTTTCGGTCTCAAAATATAGGGTATCACAACTTTTCCATTGAGTCTCTTGGTTCTTTAAGTTTGAAATCAAAGGACTAGCATCTGTAGCAATAATGGTAATATGACTCTGTAAAGTATGACCATCTTCTAAAATAATATGCTTGTCTTTTACTTCTTTTACAAGTGAATTGAATTTAAAAGTAGTACTTTTTAAGTTATTTTTTAATTGATTGGGTATTGCTTGCATTCCATTTTTTGGAATTACAGCTAAGCCATCTCCAAACATTTTGTAGACAAACTCAAACATTCTGCTAGAAGTTTTTAATTCGGTTTCTAAAAAAATGCCACTAAAAAAAGGCATAAAAAAATCTTTAATTATATCATTAGAAAAACCAAAGTCTTTTAAATATTGAAGTGTTGTTTTTTCCTCAGTTTTAAAAATAAGAGCTATTTTCTTTTTCTTTAAAAGTGTGTTAAGTTTTAAAATTTTTAATTTATCAGAAAATGTGCCAATAGAAGATGTTAATGTTGGAAATAATAAAGAGATATTACGCAAAGGATCTCCAATAGTTTGTGCTTTTCCGTGTTTAAAAATAGTTGCACCCGGTAAAAGTTTTTGCAAGTCTAAAGCCTTATAATCTAAATATTTTTTTGCTGCAGGGTAGGAGGTTAAGAGCACTTGAAAACCGTGATCTAAAGTATAACCATCTACAAGGTCTGATTTAACACGACCCCCAACAGTAGCAGAGGCCTCTATAATTGTTGGATGATAACCATGATTTTCTAAAATTTGAGCAGTAATTAAACCGCTAATTCCTGCACCAATAATATGAATTTTATATGCTGATTTCTCCATTTTCAATTGCTTTTAATTTCTCTTTCTTTTTTAAATACGAAGTGATGATTCTTTGAATATCTCTATTATCTTTTTTGGGTTCAACAAAAAACTGATAGTCCTCAGGGTTTTCTAAAGCTTGCATCTTGGCTAACATCTACATAGCCAATACCTTTGTAAATTCCTTCTAAAATTAAAGCAAAACCAACCTCTTTTTTAGTTCTTCCTGTTTCTTTAATAACTAAATTTTCTGTCCCAATACCTACGGAATTAATTGCTGCTTTTACTCTTTTATTATACTCTTCTGCCGATTCTTTATCACAACAAATACCTTTACACTCTTTTAATTGATAATGAAAACAACTAGAAACATTGGTTTGTAAATGGCAGTATTTTGGGCACAGTTCAAATGCAGCACACAAAGATTCTAAATGAGTTCTGCATTCTGCCACAGAATAGTATTTCATGATTGCATTCGGAGCTAATTTCAATCGATTATAAGCCAGATGTATAATTCCTTTTTGGTCTTCATAAGAAAATAGTCCAATAGCTTCTCCTGCTCTTCTTTGGGCTCTGTTAAATTTAGGGTAGATATGTTTTATTTCTGAAGACTCTAGTAATAAAGCTAATAACTCACTGCCTGTTTTTACAAAAGATATATCTGCAGTTTCTAAGCACATGTTCTGTTCTTTTTTCTTCTTGTCATAAAAATGACTAATAACACGTTGTTTTATATTGTTTGCTTTTCCAACATAAATAACTTCTTTGGCTAAATTTTTAAAGTAATAAACCCCAAATGTTTCAGGTAGTTTATCTACTACTATTTTATCTAAAAGGGGCGGCAGTGTTGCTTGTCTAGATTTCGGATTCAAAAAAGAGTTGATTGTAAAATTATCATCTCTTAAAATTAACCGTCTAAATAACTCTACAGTAGCTTCAGCATCTCCCTTTGCTCGGTGTCTGCCGTTAATAGGAATCTTTTCTGAGGTACAAATGTTACCCAAACTATAAGAAGGTAAACCCGGAATTATTTTTCTTGTCAAACGAACCGTACAGAGTTTCTTTCTTTTGAAATCAAACCCTAGGCTTTTAAATTCAGCATGAATTATATTGTAATCGAAGTTCACATTGTGCGCAACAAAAATAGTGCCTTTGGTAATTTCTTCAACTTTTTTTGCAATTTCATAGAATTTTGGTGCGTTTCTAACCATTGCATTTGTAATACCTGTAAGATTGGTAATAAATGTTGGTATATTTTGTTCAGGATTGACAAGTGAAGTAAATTCATTCACAATTTTTTTTCCATCAAAAATTAAGGCAGAAATTTCAGTTATTTTCTGTCCTTTTTGGCCGTGTCCTGTAGTTTCTATATCTACTATTGCGTATAACAATTATCCGATTAAATTTTTTAGATCTTCAATAGTTTCTGTAGGGTTTTCAGCTCCAAAAACATAACTTCCTGCAACTAAAACATTTGCTCCAGCTTCAATTAAAGCGTTTGCATTTTTATCTGTAACACCTCCATCAATTTCTATAAGGCAGTCAGATTCTGTAAAATCTATCAAATGTCTTAACTGACTTACTTTTTTATAGGTGTTTTCAATAAAAGATTGGCCACCAAAACCAGGATTTACACTCATGATGCACACTAAGTCTAGATCTTTAATTACATCTTCTAAAACAGCAATTGGTGTATGCGGATTTAAGGCAACACCTGCCTTCATGCCTGCTGCTTTTATAGCTTGAATGGTTCTGTGTAAATGAGGACAAGCTTCATAATGCACCGTTAGTATGTTTGCGCCTAAATCTGCAAATGTTTGAATGTACTGATCTGGATTTACAATCATTAAATGGGCATCAATAGTTTTTTTTGCATGTTTAGAAATTGCTTTTAAAACAGGCATTCCAAAAGAAATATTTGGTACAAAAACACCATCCATAATATCAATATGAAACCAATCTGCTTCGCTATTGTTAACCATTTCGATGTCTCTTTGTAAATTGGCAAAGTCTGCCGCTAAAATTGAAGGTGCAATTAAATTACTCATTAGTTTGTGGTTGTATTGTGATTTTATTTGGTAAAGATAATTAATTCGTTATTGAGAATGAGATGGAAGAAGTAATATATTTCACAGATAGGGTTTAGCCTTACTTTCCCGTTTGTTTGAGCTCTTATACTTTTTTGAATTGAAGCGAGCAGTGAAAGTAGAAAATAGCTTCAAATAAAAAAAAACTCTCGAAAATAAATTCGAGAGTTTTTATGAATTATACATACTGTATAAGCTGGCATCAGTAAGATACCAAAAGAGGTCTGCGACTTCTAACCTAAGTATGTCATTAAAATTTTAGATCTAGAAGTGTGTTTTAATCTTCTAATTGCTTTTTCTTTAATTTGACGTACACGCTCACGTGTTAAATCAAACGTTTCGCCAATTTCCTCTAAAGTCATTGGTTGGTGTTCGCCTAAACCAAAGTATAACTTTACAACATCTGCCTCTCTAGGAGTTAATGTTTCTAAAGCTCTGTTGATTTCTATTCTTAGAGATTCATGTAATAGTTTTCTATCAGGATTTGGAGATTCTCCAGAGTTTAAAACATCATATAAGTTCGAATCTTCACCTTCAATTAAAGGTGCATCCATAGAAACGTGACGTCCAGAATTCTTCATAGATTCTTTAACATCATTTACTGTCATGTCTAATTTCTTAGCAATTTCTTCAGCACTTGGTGGACGTTCATTTTCTTGTTCTAAGAAAGCATACATTTTGTTGATTTTATTGATAGAACCAATTTTATTCAACGGTAAACGTACAATTCTAGATTGTTCTGCTAGTGCTTGTAAGATAGACTGACGAATCCACCAAACAGCATATGATATAAATTTAAATCCCCTAGTTTCATCAAAACGTTTTGCTGCTTTAATTAAACCTAAGTTACCTTCATTAATTAAATCAGGTAATGTTAATCCTTGATTTTGATATTGCTTTGCAACAGATACCACAAATCTTAAATTTGCTTTTGTTAATTTTTCTAATGCTCTTTGATCTCCTGCTTTAATAAGCTGTGCTAGCTCTACTTCTTCATCTGCAGTAATTAAATCTACCTTTCCAATTTCCTGTAAATATTTGTCTAACGACGCGGTTTCTCTATTGGTAACCTGCTTGGTAATTTTTAGTTGTCTCATGTATTCTAAGATGTAAGCTTTTAGGATTATAAAGAAGTGCTTACATATACTTATACGAGGTAAATGGTATGAATGTTACAAAAGAGTTTTATTTTTTAAAAAAAAAAGATAAAATTTTGTAAATATTGCTAAAGAAAACCGCCCATATTCTTATGAATTATTAAAACAGGATTGTTTAATAAATGTATACTAATGTGAAATTAGCAAAAAAATGGGGTGTTACTCTTTACTCTTTACAGTAAAAATATTGCCTTCTAAAAAGTAATTTGCTCTAACTTTTAATTCTTCTTCAAAGTAAATCACCCGCTCTGGTTGTATCTTAAGAAGGTAGTTTCCAGTATCCCATTTTTTATTAGTATTGTCGTCAATAATAGCTCTTACTTTATAGGTATTCGGTTCTAATAAATTAAAAACAAGTGTTTCAGAAGTAGTTATATATCTTCTTTCTATAATTTCACCATTTTCTTTCCCTGATAATAAATCAATAATTAGATTTTTAGAATCTTTATTGCGTATGCGTATTGTAATTTTACCATAATCTTCTAATTCTATGGTTTTAAATTTATAATTTAAAGTATCATTTTTAACATCATATATATCTGTATAACTTCCAGGGAAAGCTTTTAATTGGTATCTTTCTTTTTGATTTTTTTCAAAAATAAAACCAATTTTATTTTCTTTTTTGGAAATGTAATTTGAGTATTTAACCCTAATAGTATCTTTGTCTATGAATACTATTTTGCTAGTATCTATTTTTACAATAGGGTTATTACTTTTAATAAAAAAAGTATCTCTTAAATGTAACGTACCCATTGTAGATGGCTTAAGATTTAGAGAATCTATTTTATTTTTTCTAAATCTTACCGTTACAGTATCTAAAAAAGCAGCATTAGAAACAATGAAATTTAAAGAATCTACATCTATAGGAGTATGCCAATAATTTAAAGTGTCTTTATCTATTTCGAATCTAGAGACACTCTTAAAACTATCGGATACCTTCGATAATAATTTAACTTTTAAGTCTTTTATTTCTCCTTCATATCCAAATTGTATTTTACCTTTAAAAACTTCTTTCGCCCTTCTAAAACTATAGGTCTGTATTTCTTTAAATAATCTTATAGGCTTTATTGTCACACTATCCTTTGGAAGCGAAATAGTATCCGAATAAAAACCAATTTTATCGTTTTTAGGATTAAAAATATAATCGCTTGAATTTTCTTCTAAAGCCAGTAGAAGATATTTACCTTTTTTTAAGTTTGTGAAATTAAATTTTGCAGTGTCTAAAGCAGTGGTTATGTAATTAGGTTTTTGTTTGTAAATAATAGAATCTGTAAAAGTACTGTCTATTCGATACAACAAGATGTTTGTTTTTTTAGAGTGCTTATTTGTAAAAGCATTGTTAACAAAACCAGAATTTTTTAAAGAATCTATATAGGTACCTGTAGAGAAAATGTATTTAAAACCTTCTAGCTTATTACTTTCATTATTGTCTTCAATTGCATTACCAAAGTTAAAAATATAAGTAGTATTTGCTACTAATGTATCTAATATTTCAATTTTTAAAGATTTACTTGCAGTTCCTTGTGGGGTTACTAATAGTGGGTTTTTTAATGGAGGGGAAACAACCAGTTGTTTGTTTAAATTTTTTAATTTAATTAATTCATTAAATTCAAGTTTTACTTCTTTATCGCTAAAGTTAATGCTTTTGTATGGAGGATTTGAGATGACAAAAAGTGGAGCAAGTTCATCCTTTGGTCCACCATCTGGTCTGCCTGTTCTTGCGCAACTTGAAATTAAGGCGATAGATAGTAATAAAAAAAGCGTTTTATAAATGAATTTCACAAACAATAATTTTTTTTACAAATTAACAATTTATTTTTCAAATTAAAATCACAAATTTTATTCTGTATAAGACATCGTTAAAATACTAATTTTAATACCAGGAGTTTTTAAAAGTTCTTGGGCACAAGCTTCTAATGTTGCCCCTGTTGTAATTACATCGTCTATAATTAAAATATGTTTCTCTTTAAATATAGACGTATTTCTTGCTAAGAATTTAGATTCTAAATCATTAAATCTCTCAAAACGAGACTTTAATGTTTGTGTTTTAGTGGCAGATTTTCGGATTAAAACATTTTCGTTTAAGGGCACATTTAAATGCATACTTAAGCATTCTCCAAATTTAGTAACTTGATTATAGCCTCTAATTTTCTTTTTCTTAGAATGAATTGGAACAGGGACAATAAAATCTACAGTAGAAAACTCTTTGTTTTTAGCTACTATTTCTCCAATCCAGTTTCCAAAGAAAACACCAACTTCTTCATTTCCTTTATATTTTAAATTATGAATTAGGTTTTTTGTAATCCCTTGTTTTCTAAAGAACAATAAAGCATAGGCTTTTTCTATTGTTATTCTTCCAGAGAAAATTTTAGAAACTTTATTTATGGTGTAGCTTTGAAAGTTAGTTAGTGGCAGATCATGTCTACAAAAGGTGCAAATTACTTTTTCATTTTGTAGCAACTGCTCGTTGCAATTAGCACAAATATTGGGATAGAAAAGATAAAAGAAATCTTTTAAAAGTTTCATTTTTTTTGAGTAGAGTTTCCTTTTAAAGATACTTTAATTTAATGATTTTTAGGAATTGATTTTTAAAAGTTTGATTTCCTCAATAATAAGGACGATTTACAAGCTTAAAATGAAACTATTTTTTTCTTGAAAAATTTATGTAAACGTTTATCTTTGTCATCATTATGGCAAAACAAGAAGATCACTTTAAAAAAGTATTATCACACGCAAAAGAATACGGATACGTATTTCAATCTTCAGAAATTTATGATGGATTAAGTGCAGTGTATGATTACGCTCAAAACGGAGTAGAGTTAAAGAAAAATATTAGAGATTATTGGTGGAAAGCAATGGTGCAAATGCATGAAAACATTGTAGGTATAGATGCGTCTATTTTAATGCATCCAAAAACTTGGAAAGCAAGTGGACACGTAGATGCATTTAATGATCCTTTAATTGATAATAAAGATTCTAAAAAACGGTATAGAGCAGATGTTTTAATTGAAGATTATTGTGCCAAAATAGAAGGTAAAATAGACAAAGAAGTTGCGAAAGCGTCAAAACGTTTTGGAGCATCTTTTAACAAGGAAGAATTTCTTGCTACAAACGGAAGAGTTCTAGGATATCAAGAAAAAATTAAAACTATTCTTGCTAGAATGGGATCTTCTTTAGAAAAGGAAGATTTAGCAGATGTTAAGTTATTAATTGAAGAATTAGAAATTGCAGATCCTTTAACGGGTTCTAGAAACTGGACAGAAGTAAAGCAATTTAATTTAATGTTTGGAACACAAATTGGTGCTTCAGCAGAAAGTGCTACACAAGTGTATTTAAGGCCAGAAACAGCACAAGGTATTTTTGTGAATTTCTTAAATGTGCAAAAAACAGGAAGAATGAAAATTCCTTTCGGAATAGCACAAACAGGAAAAGCTTTTAGAAATGAGATTGTTGCTAGGCAATTTATTTTTAGAATGCGTGAGTTTGAACAAATGGAAATGCAATTCTTCGTAAAACCGGGAACACAAAAAGAATGGTATGACCAATGGAAAGCAACACGTTTAAAATGGCACTTAAGTTTAGGAATGGGCGCAGAGAACTACCGTTTTCATGACCATGATAAATTAGCCCATTACGCAGATGCAGCAGCAGATATAGAGTTTAAATTTCCTTTTGGATTTAAAGAGTTAGAGGGTATTCATTCTAGAACAGATTTTGATTTAAAAGCACACGAAGAGCATTCTGGTAAGAAGTTACAGTATTTTGATCACGAAGAAAATAAAAGTTACACACCTTATGTGGTAGAAACCTCTATTGGTTTAGATAGAATGTTTTTAGCTGTTTTTTCTAATTCTTTACAAGAAGAAGCTTTAGAAAACGGAACAACTAGAACTGTTTTAAAATTACCAGCAGTTTTAGCTCCTTTTAAAGCCGCGATCTTTCCATTAGTTAAAAAAGATGGTTTGCCAGAAGTTGCTCGTAAAATTTTGGATGATTTAAAATGGGATTTCAATGTTTTTTACGATGAAAAAGACGCCGTTGGTAAACGTTATAGAAGACAAGATGCAGCAGGTACACCATTTTGCATTACAGTAGATCATGACTCTTTGGAAGATGATTCTGTGACAATAAGACATAGAGATACGATGGAACAAAAACGTGTTAAGATTTCTGATTTAAAAGAAATTATTAAAGCGGAGGTTGCTGTAAAAACTTGGCTACAAAAGATAGAAGCATAGATTTTAAGTACTTACTAAATATAAAAAATCCGTTAGAATTAATTCTAACGGATTTTTATTTGAAATATATTTTAAGACTATTTTTAAAAGAAAAAATAACTTATCCATGGCCATTCGCCACTACATCATTCCTGGCATACCGCCTCCGCCCATTGGAGGCATTGCAGGTGCATCTTCTTTAATATCTATTAAAGCACATTCAGTAGTAAGAATCATACCAGCAACAGAAGCAGCATTTTCTAATGCAACTCTAGTTACTTTTTTAGGATCTATAATACCAGCCTCTAGCATATCAACATATACATCACCTTTAGCATCATAACCAAAGTCTTTTTTGCCTTCTAAAACCTTATTTAAAACAACAGAGCCCTCACCCCCAGCATTTTCTACAATAATTCTTAAAGGAGCTTCAACAGCTTTGTTGATAATTTGTACACCTGTTGTTTCATCTAAATTTACAGTCGTAATTTTTTCTAAAACTTTTTTAGCACGCACAAAAGCAACACCTCCACCAGCTACAATACCTTCTTCAACAGCAGCTCTTGTAGCATGTAATGCATCATCAACTCTATCTTTCTTTTCTTTCATTTCTACTTCAGAAGCAGCCCCAACATATAAGACAGCAACACCTCCAGCTAACTTAGCCAAACGCTCTTGTAATTTTTCTTTATCGTAATCTGAAGTTGTAGTTTCTATTTGTGCTTTAATCTGATTTACTCTTGTTTTAATAGCGTCTGCATTTCCAGCACCGTTTACAATGGTAGTATTATCTTTATCAACAGTAATTGTTTCTGCCGTACCTAATAAATCTAACGTTGCATTTTCTAGTGAGAAACCTCTTTCTTCAGAAATTACAGTTCCACCAGTTAAAATAGCGATGTCTTCTAACATTGCTTTTCTTCTGTCTCCAAAACCTGGAGCTTTTACAGCAGCAATTTTTAAACCACCACGTAGTTTATTAACTACTAAGGTTGCTAATGCTTGTCCGTCTACATCTTCAGCAATAATTAACAAAGGTCTTCCGGCTTGAGAAACAGGCTCTAGTATTGGAAGAATCTCCTGTAAGTTAGAAATCTTTTTATCGAATAATAAGATATATGGATTTTCTAAATCTGCAATCATTTTATCTGCATCGGTAACAAAATAAGGAGATAAATAACCTCTATCAAATTGCATACCTTCTACAACATCTACATATGTTTCCATACCTTTTGCTTCTTCAACAGTAATTACACCTTCTTTACCTACCTTGGTAAAAGCAGTGGCAATTAACTCTCCAATCGTATTGTCGTTATTTGCAGAAATTGCAGCGATTTGTTTTATTTTTTCAGTAGAATTACCAACTTTTTTAGCTTGTTTTTCTAAATCTATAACGATTGCAGCAACTGCTTTATCTATTCCGCGTTTCAAATCCATAGGATTTGCACCCGCAGCAACATTTTTCAAACCTTCCTTTACAATTGCTTGCGCAAGAACAGTAGCTGTTGTAGTTCCATCACCAGCTAAATCATTGGTTTTAGAAGCAACTTCTTTTACCATTTGAGCACCCATGTTTTCGAGTTCATTTTCAAGCTCAATTTCTTTAGCTACAGAAACACCATCTTTAGTTACTGTTGGCGCGCCAAAAGATTTAGAGATAATTACGTTTCTTCCTTTAGGGCCTAAGGTTACTTTTACTGCATTTGCTAAAGCATCTACACCACGTTTTAATCCGTCTCTAGCGTCTATATCAAATTTTATATCTTTTGCCATTGTTTTTAAATTTTGCTTTTAGCTGTTAGCAATTGGCTTTTAGCTAAAAAGAGTTGTTAATGTTTTTTTTGAGCTAATGGCAAATAGCCAAAAGCGAAATGCGCATTATATAATTGCAAGAATATCTGATTCACGCATCATTAAATAATCCTTTCCTTCTAGTTTTAATTCAGTTCCACCGTACTTACTATATAAAACTGTATCTCCAATTTTAACAGTTAAAGGCTCGTCAATTTTACCGTTCCCAATTGCGACAACAGTTCCTTGTTGTGGCTTTTCTTTTGCGTTGTCAGGAATTATTAATCCGGAAGCTGTTTTTGTTTCTGCAGCTGCAGGTTCTACAAGAACTCTGTCTGCTAAAGGTTTAATTTTTAATCCCATTTTTCTTTATTTAATTAAATTAATTTTTATCTTACTAAAAGGGTGGCAGTAACTATGCCACTATATTAAAACTGACAATTCTTCTAGGAATGAATTTTAAGGATCTAATTTAAACAAAAAAAATGCCAACGTGTCATCCACATTGGCATTTTAAACTATTTCTAACAAATAATTATTCGTTAGTAGTTGTTGTAGGTTCTACTGGAGCAGTCGTTTCTATACCTTCTAAAGTATTGTTTAACTCAAAATTATTATCTCCTCCTCTAGGAATTGCAAAATTTGCCAATAAAATTAAAGCAAACATAGCAATTGCCAATGTCCAAGTTGTTCTGTCTAAAAAGTTATTTGTGTTTTGCACACCACCTAAAGATTGTGCTCCACCACCTCCAAAAGAAGAAGATAATCCTCCACCTTTAGGATTTTGTACCATTACGATTAATATTAATGCAATGGCTACAATCAAAATTAGAACTAAAAATGCTGTGTAACTCATAATTTATTTTTTTGTAAAATTTGTATACTTTTAATTTGGTCTGCAAAGAAACCACTTTTTTCTGGATATTTCAAACTTAAAATTTTATAAGCTTGCATTGCATTTTCGTACTTTTTTTGTTCTAAATAAACTTTAGCTAAAGTTTCTGTCATTAAAGCTACATCTTGTCTATTTTCATCAACCACCGTAGTATACATTTTCCCTTTTTCTAAAGGCGCTATTTTAGGTTTATTTTCAATGAATTGGTCAATTAAACTTTCTTTGTTTTGGTGTGTGTTTTATTTCTTCCTCTTTGGTTCTAACAATTGGTTTTTTTAATTGATAATTGCAACCATTGGTTGAATGAATGATTTTCATTAGGCGCAAAAGACAAAGGTTTACCAATCTCTAAATCCTCTAATACAGCCCGTTCAATGGGTGCTTTAGAAGTCGCTGCTATTTCAATAGTTTCAGGAGCGTTTTTTTCTATTACTTTTTCATGAATGATCGCTGTATTTTTAATAACGGTTTTCAAAGGAAGTAATATAATTAAATAAAACAGTTCTGTCTGTCGTATATGCTGCGGTTACTTTTAACTCATTATTATATTTAAAACTGTCTAAATTCTTCAACCCTTTTAAATACAATGCTCTAGCCGGTTGAAAATAAGGAAATTCTTGAACAATAGCTTTTAATTCAGCAGTTTCTAATTGCTGAATTTTAGTCTTGTTCTCTAATAAATTTATAAAAATATCTGTTTTCAAATTCTTATTTTTCAACGATCATCTAATCTTTACCATTTCCCAACAGAGGCATTAAATATATCTTGCGTAATTCTTTCTGTAATTTCCTTAAAAGCAGATTCTAATACACCACCTGTAAGTTGAGAATTTGCGGGATAATCTGAATAAAAGGAGAAAGATTGTTCAAAATCTTTATCTTCCTCTGTAGTATTTATATATCTAACATTTACGGTAATAGTAAGTCTGTTTTGCGCAGATGTTTGATTAGAAGTTGCACTCATTGGTGCAATTCTATAACTTGTTATTTCTCCACTAAAATACAAATCCCCATTAGAAGCAACCAATGTTAAATTAGTTTGTCTTGTAAATAAATCTTGTAATTCTAAGGTAAATACCTGACTTAAAGTTGGTTCTATTAATTGTGCTTGATTGGGAAAGAAGTCTACTTGAATCGTTTTTGCACTTCCAGTGCTTCCTCCTGAAAAAGAATAATATTTACACCCTATAAACAAGAAAGTGCAGATCGAAAATAAAGCTACGTATTGTATTTTTTTCATTGATGTTGTTTTCTTACAGATCGTATTGTTTAATTTTTCTGTATAATGTTCTCTCTGAGATTCCTAGTTCCTGAGCTGCTAATTTTCGTTTATTATTATTTTTTTCTAGAGATTTTTTAATCATCTCTATTTCCTTGTCTTGTAAAGATAAAGATTCGTCTTCTTCAATGGTCTCAATAAAGTCATAATTTTTTTCTTTAGAGGCATTTTGAGGAATCTTGAGCACTTCTATATTACTTTCCTTTCTTTCTTGATCAGCATATATTTTTTCTATTAATTGATGGTTTCTTTCCTCAACTTTCTCAATATCTCCAGTTTTCATTAAATCGAGTGTCAGTTTTTTCAAATCATTAATATCATTGCGCATATCGAATAATATTTTATACATGATGTCACGTTCTGTAGAAAAATCATTGTCTTTTTTACCACCAATTACCGCAGGAAAGTTACCCGTATTGTTTGGCAGGTAATTTTGCAGTTTTAAAGCTGTTATTATTCTACTCTCCTCAATTACAGAAATTTGTTCTGCTAAATTTTTTAACTGACGTATATTTCCTGGAAAACGATAGTTTAGTAAAATAGTAACTGCATTTTCATCTAATCGAATAGAAGGCATTCTGTATTTCTGTGCAAAGTCTGATGCAAATTTTCTAAAGAGTAAATGAATGTCTTCATTCCTTTCTCTTAAGGCAGGTAAGTGAATTTCTACCGTACTTAACCTATAATATAAGTCTTCTCTAAAGCGCTCTTTTTCGATTGCTTCGAACATATTTACGTTGGTAGCAGCTACAATTCTAACATTTGTTTTTTGTGGCTTAGAAGAACCTACTTTTATAAATTCTCCATTTTCTAATACACGCAATAAACGTACTTGTGTTGTAAGTGGTAATTCTCCTACTTCATCTAAAAAAATAGTTCCACCATCTGCAACTTCAAAATATCCTTTTCGATCTTGTATTGCTCCTGTAAAAGAACCTTTTTCATGTCCGAAAAGTTCACTGTCAATAGTTCCTTCTGGAATTGCACCACAATTTACGGCAATATATTTAGCGTGTTTTCTATGCGATAATGAATGTATTATTTTAGGAATATTTTCTTTACCAACACCACTTTCTCCCGTTACTAAAACAGAAATATCTGTAGGTGCAACTCTTACAGATTTTTCTAAAGCACGGTTTAAGTGCGCATCATTACCTATAATTCCGAAACGTTGTTTTAATGCTTGTAAGTTTTCCATTTTTCTGTAGTTTAAAACTTTGCAACTTTGTCACTCGTTTTTTTAATTATTATCAGAATACCCAATAACAGTCCCTTTTAAAGTGGCAGATGTACAATCTTCAACTTTTAGCATTACAAATTCACCTAACTTATAATCCCCTTTTGGAAAAACAGCTACGGTGTTTTGTGTGTTTCGTCCTTTCCATTCATTTGGGTTTTTCTTAGAGGTACCTTCAATTAAAAATTCTTCTATTTTCCCTAAATGTTGTTGTGTTCTGTATAACGCGTGTTCTTGTTGTAAATCTATAACTTCTTGTAGTCGGCGTTTTTTAATTTCATGCGGTACATCATCATCCATTTTATTTCCTGCTAAAGTTCCAGGTCTTTCAGAATAAGTAAACATAAAGCCAAAATCATATTTCACATACTTCATTAATTCTAAAGTGTCTTGATGATCTTCTTCTGTTTCTCCACAAAAACCAACAATCATATCTTGAGATAAAGACATTTCTGGAATGATTTTAAAAATATTATCTACCAAGGTCATGTATTCTTCGCGGGTATGCTGTCTATTCATCGCTCTTAACATTGCATTGCTTCCACTTTGAACAGGTAGGTGCAGATATTTACAAATATTTCTATGTTTTGCCATTACATGAATTACATCTAAACTCATGTCTTGTGGATTAGAAGTGGAAAAGCGAAAACGTGTTTTAGGAAATTTTGTAGCACACATGTCTAGTAATTCTGCAAAACCTACTGCCGTAGCTTGCGCCATTTCAGTAGCTTTTTTAAAATCTTTCTTAAGACCACCACCAAACCATAAAAAGCTATCTACATTTTGTCCAAGAAGCGTAATTTCTTTAAAATTTTGCGCTACCATAGACCCTATTTCTTCTAGAATACTTTTTGGGTCTCTACTTCTTTCGCGACCTCTAGTAAAAGGAACTACGCAGAAAGTGCACATGTTGTCGCAACCTCTTGTAATTGAAACAAATGCAGTAACACCGTTTGTATTTAAACGAACAGGAGATATATCTCCATAGGTTTCATCTTTAGAAAGAATAACGTTTACAGCATTTCTACCTTCGTTTACTTCACTTAATAAATTTGGTAAATCTTTGTAAGCATCTGGCCCAACCACTAAATCAACAATTTTTTCTTCCTCTAAGAATTTCTCTTTTAAACGTTCTGCCATACAGCCTAAAACACCAACTTTCATTTTTGGATTTACTTTTTTTACTGCGTTGTATTTTTGTAAACGCTTTCTAACAGAGGTTTCAGCTTTTTCTCTAATAGAACAAGTATTTACAAGTACTAAATCCGCTTCTTCTAAAATTTGGGTAGTATTATACCCTTCTTTATCTAAAATTGAAGCAACAATTTCGCTGTCATTCATATTCATTTGACAACCGTAGCTTTCGATGAATAATTTCTTTGTGTTTCCTGCTTTATTTTTTGTTACAAGTGCTTTCCCTTGTATTTTGTCGTCTATAATTTTTTCTGTTGCTTGCATATTCAAAAAGATGAGAGGCAAATATACAACCAAAAATGAAAACGAATGACAAATTGGCAGAAAACAACTTTTTTTTCAATAGAGTGCTGTTTTTTAGATACTTATTTTTTTTTGTTAATTAGAGCTCTAAAAACTTTTTTAACTTCAGGAAAAGAGTGTTTCTATTTTCTTTTCCTGCTAATTAAATCGAAACACATCTCTCTAAAAACTTATTTTGTTAGGTGTTGTTATCAACTAAAAAATGAAATAAAAAATTATTAATTAATATTTTTTATGCTAAAAAAGGTCTAATAAAAAAAATAATAAAAAAAAACTACATACTTTTGCAGTCTAATGATACGCCGTTTACTTCAAATTTTGAACAGCGTTAATCATGAAAACAGAAAGATACATGGCAAAGAATTTAGTAATTGTAGAGTCCCCAGCAAAAGCAAAAACCATAGAGAAATTTCTTGGAAAAGATTTTCAAGTAGAGTCTAGTTATGGCCATATTGCAGACTTACCTTCTAAAGAATTAGGAATAGATGTAGATGGAGATTTTAGTCCTAAATATATTGTTTCAGATGATAAAAAAACAATTGTTAAGAAATTAAGAACGTTAGCAAAGAAAGCCGATATGGTTTGGCTAGCTAGTGATGAGGATCGAGAAGGAGAAGCAATTGCTTGGCACTTAAAAGAACAATTAGAGTTAAAAGACGCCAATACAAAACGAATTGTTTTTCATGAAATTACAAAAAATGCTATTTTAAAAGCAGTCGAAAATCCGAGAGATATCGATTATAATATGGTGAATGCTCAACAAGCACGTAGAGTTTTAGACAGACTTGTTGGATATGAATTATCGCCAGTGTTGTGGAGAAAAGTAAAAGGAGGCTTGTCTGCAGGTAGAGTTCAATCTGTTGCGGTAAGGTTAATTGTAGAGAGAGAGCGAAGTATCTTGGATTTTAATGCAGAAACACATTATAAAGTAGTTGCACAGTTTTCTAATATTGAAGGTAAAACCTTTAAAGCAACAATTCCTAAGAATTTCGATTCTAAAAAAGATGCAGAAAGTTTTTTAAACTCTTGTGCAAAAGCTGATTTTTCAATTTCAGATTTAACTAAAAAGCCAGCTAAAAAATCGCCAGCTGCACCATTTACAACATCAACATTACAGCAAGAAGCATCTAGGAAATTAGGGTTTCCGGTAGGTAAAACCATGCAGGTTGCCCAACGTTTGTATGAAGCAGGTTTAATTACTTACATGAGAACAGATAGTTTAAATTTATCTGTAGATGCTAGAAATGCCGCCGAAGAAGAAATTACTAATTATTACGGAGCGGAATATAGTAAGCAACGTGTTTTTAAAACGAAAGCAAAAGGTGCTCAAGAAGCACACGAGGCAATTCGACCAACAAGCATGAAAATGCATTCAATTGATACAGAATATGACCAGACTAGGTTATATGATTTAATTTGGAAAAGAACTTTAGCGTCTCAAATGAGCGATGCTCAGTTAGAAAGAACCAATTTTAAAATTGCTAACTCTGAAAATTCAAAAATTTTCACAGCAAACGGAGAAATGATAAAGTTTGAAGGCTTCTTGAAAGTTTACTTAGAAGGAACAGATAATGAAGAGGAAGAGCAAGCGGGAATGCTACCAAATTTAAAAGTTGGTGAAAGCTTAGAGTATACTTTTATAAACGCAACGCAGCGTTTTACGAGTCCGCCATATCGTTTTACAGAAGCATCTTTAGTAAAACAACTAGAAGAATTGGGTATTGGAAGACCTTCTACATATGCACCAACAATTTCTACAGTTCAAAAAAGAGGGTATGTAGAAAAAGGACAAAACGAGGGTTTAGAAAGAGAATATCAACAATTAATATTAGCTCACGGAGCTATAAGGAGCGAGTCTTTAAAAGAGAAGACGGGTTCAGACAAAAATAAGTTGGTACCTACAGATATCGGAAATATTGTAAATGATTTTTTGGTTGCAAACTTCTCTAATATTTTAGATTTCGGATTTACAGCAAGAGTAGAAAATTCTTTTGATGATATTTCTGAAGGAGATGCAGATTGGATAGAAATGATAAAAGGTTTTTACACCTCTTTTCATGAAACAGTAGAAGATGTAAAAGAAAATGCAGAAAGAGAAAGTGGAGAACGCATTTTAGGAAAGCACCCAGAATCTGGAAAAACAGTTTTGGTGCGTTTAGGTAAGTTTGGACCAATTGCGCAAATTGGTGCACCAGAAGACGAAGAGAAATTATTTGCAAGTCTTAATAAAGAACAAAACCTAGGAACTATAACGATGAAAGAAGCATTAGATTTATTCTTGCTTCCAAAGACTTTAGGAACCTATGAAAATGAAGAAGTAATTGTTTCTAACGGGCGCTTTGGGCCATATATTCGTTTTGGAACTATGTTTGTTTCATTAGATAAAGGAGAAAACCCAATGGAGGTAGATTTACCAAGAGCAGAAGAGTTAATTGTTGCAAAACAAAAAGCAGATGCTCCTATTTACTTTTATGAAGAACTACCTGTACAAAAAGGAGTGGGACGTTTCGGGCCTTTTATAAAATGGAACTCTATATTTATTAATGTAAATAAAAAATACGATTTTGACACGCTTTCTGAAGATGATATTATTGAGTTAATTGAAATTAAGAAACAAAAAGAAATAGATAAAGTTCTGCATAATTGGGAAGATGTTGGTATTCGTGTGGAAAAAGCACGTTGGGGTCGTTTTAATGTTTTAAAAGGTAAAATAAAGATTGAATTACCTAAAACTACAGACATTGAAAAGCTTTCTAAAGAAGAAGTTGTTAAAATGGTTGAAGCGAAAATGCCCAAGAAAAAAGCAGTTAAAAAGAAAACTGTAACTAAAAAGAAAACAACTGCTAAAAAAACGGTAAAAAAGAAATAATTAGTTAGTATATTGCATATTTATAGTTAATATTTAATGATTCAAGACTTTTTAACCCCCATAAAAGATTCTGTTGTAGCTTATTTAGCATTGCAATCTTCTTCTTGCTTGGGTCAAAATATTCAAATTAATTCGATACAAGAGGGTTTCCCCGATTTAAAAAATGTAAAAATTGCTATTTTTGCAGTAAACGAAGATAGAAATTCGCAACATAATTTTGGTTGTGGAGAAGGTTTACACGCAATACGTACAAAATTATATCAACTATTTCCTGGAAATTGGGATACAAATATTGCAGATTTAGGCACTGTTGAGAAAGGAAATAAGGTCTCAGACACTTATTTCGCAGTAAAAGAAATAATAGCTTCACTAATTAAGAGAAACATTATTCCAATAATAATTGGAGGAGGACAAGACATAACCTACATTAATTATAGAGCTTATGATTCTTTAGAACAATCTGTAAATATTACGACGGTAGATAGTAGATTTGATTTAGGTAATTTAGAAGAAGAATTAACATCACAATCTTATCTTAGTAAAATAATTATGCAAGAGCCTAATAATTTGTTTAATTATTGTAATGTTGGGTATCAAACTTATTTTAACTCGCAAGAAGAAATAAGTTTATTAGATAATTTATTTTTTGACACCTATAGGCTTGGAGAGGCGAAAGTATTAGAAAACATAGAGCCAGCATTTAGAAATGCAGATATCGTTTCTATAGATATAGGCGCTGTAAAACAAAGTGAAGCTCCTGCAAATAATAATTCTTCGCCAAATGGTTTCTATGGTGAAGAAATTTGTGCTATTTCAAGATATGCTGGGATCAGTGACAAAGTCTCATCTTTTGGTATTTATGAATATAATTCTAAACACGATAATAATGACCAAACAGCCCATTTAATTGCACAAATGATTTGGTATTTTATTGAAGGAGTAAACTTTAGAGTAAAAGATTACCCATTTTCTGATAAAGAGAATTATCAAAAGTTCACTGTGCTTTTAGAAGATGATGAACCTTTGCTCTTTTATAAAAGTAATAAATCTGGAAGATGGTGGATAGAAATAAATATTTTATCAAATAATAAATACAAAAGACATGCGTTAATACCATGTACATATAAAGATTATACAGACGCAACAAAACAAGTCATACCGGAGAAATGGTATAAAGCAATGCGAAAGATGGTGTAATTTTAGAAAAATAAAATAATATGTTAAAATGCAATTTCAGTATTGTTTTTTAAATAAAATAATAATAGGTTTACACTTATTTTTGAAATATATAAAAAGATTATGAAGAAAGCAGCAATATATGCACTTTTAATAACAATATTTTACAGTTGTGGTTCTAATGATAGGGGCGAGTTAGTTGGTGTAAAGGCTAAAAAGAAATGGTTTTCAGAGAAACCTTTCGGAATGGTTTTAATTCCAGGGGGTTCTTTTACAATGGGAAAGCAAGAACAAGACATTGTTGGCACTATGAGTACGCCAACTAAAACGGTTACTGTTAGACCATACTATATGGATGTAACAGAGGTAACTAATAATGAATATAAATCTTTTGTGCACTGGGTTAGAGATTCTATTGTTAGAACAAGGTTAGGGTATCAAGCTGAATTTGCGGCAATGGGTGCAACTCCAGGCGTAAATGGAGCGATGCCAAATGGTGGTATTCAAAATTACAAGTTTAAAGATACTGTAGATAATGCAACTCCTTATCAAAAATACATGTATGATAACTACTACAGCTTAGATACGATACAGCCTTTAGATTGGAGTGAAGAATTGATTTGGAATCAGCAAGATTATCCCGATGTTGACTATGTGGAGGTTATGGATTCTCTATATATTAGCAGGGAAGAAGCTGTAGATGGAATTATTTCATTTAACACAAAATTTTTAAAATATAGGTATTCATGGTTTGACAGAGGCAATGCTGCAAGAAAAGGTGGAAATAGAAAAGATTTTGTTCAAACAGAAGTATTAAATATCTATCCAGATACTACCGCTTGGGTAAAAGATTTTAACTATTCGTACAACGATCCAATGCATCAAGATTATTTCTATCATCAATCTTATGGAGATTATCCAGTAGTAGGTGTTACTTGGGAACAAGCAAACGCTTTTTGTAATTGGAGAACAAAAAGGAAAAATGATTATTTAAAAGGAAGAAAAAATGTAACTCAAGTGCCAGATTTTAGATTGCCAACAGAGGCAGAATGGGAATATGCTGCAAGAGGAGGTTTAGAATTTGCAACATATCCTTGGGGAACAGGAGGTACAACAAGTGATAGAGGTTGTTTTTTAGCAAACTTTAAGCCCGTTAGAGGTAATTATTCAGCAGATGGTGCTTTGTATACCATGGAAGCAGAATCCTTTAACGCAAATGATTATGGCCTGTATAACATGGCTGGAAATGTTTCTGAATGGACAAATACTGCCTATAACTTATCGTCTTACAATATGGCTTCTACAATGAATCCAAATGTAGAAGACAGAAAGAATAAAAGAAAAATCATTCGCGGTGGTTCTTGGAAAGATGTTGCATACTTTTTAGAAGTAAGTTCTAGAGATTATGAATATTCAGACACTGCAAGAAGTTACATTGGTTTTAGAACCGTGCAAAACTTTATAGGAACAACTAATAATTAATAAGTATAAAATAAATAAAAATCCTACTAAATATAAAAAAGATTATGGCACAGACAAGAGCATACAAAAAAACAATGAATTTCGTTTACGGAATGGGAGCAGCAGTAGTAATTATTGGAGCGTTGTTTAAAATTCAACATTTTTCTTTCGGTTTTTTAACTGGTGGTTTAATGCTATCTATAGGTTTAGGTGTCGAAGCCATAATTTTTGCAATCTCTGCCTTTGATACACCAGAAGATGAATTAGATTGGGCTCGAGTATATCCAGAATTATCAGAAGAAGGTTTGTTTGCAGAAGAAGGCCAAAACAACTTAGGTGCAGATGGCATGTTATCTCAAAAATTAGATAATTTATTGCAAGAGGCAAAAATAGATGTTAGTTTAATGGAAAGCTTAGGAACTAGTATGCAAAATTTTCATAGTGCAGCAGAAGGTTTGTCTGCAGCATCAGGCTCTGTAGCTTCTACGAATAAATATAACGAAGAAGTTTCTAAAGCTGCTTTGCAAATGGAGTCATTGAACAGTTTGTATAAAGTACAAGTAGAGAATTCTAGTAAACAAGCAGAGTTAAATAACGAAGTTGTAGAGAATACAGAAAAGTTAAAAGAGCAAATGGAGGCATTGGCAAACAACTTAGCATCTTTAAACGGAGTTTATGGAGGAATGCTTTCTGCAATGTCTAAATAATAATTAGTTAACCTTATATGAACAACTTAAAAACTAATTAGAATGGCTGGAGGAAAAATGTCTGCAAGACAAAAGATGATCAACTTAATGTACCTTGTTTTTATTGCAATGTTGGCAATGAATATGAGTAAAGAAGTTTTATCAGCTTTTGGTTTTATGAATGAAAAATTGACTGAAAATAATATTTCAACTACTGAGAAAAATAAACAAGCATATGCTAATTTAGCTACAAAAGCAGATGAGCAATCAGCTAAATTTAATGCTTTAAATAAGCAAGCTATAAAAATTAAAACTTATTCGGCAGATTTTTACACTTATTTAGAGGAACTGAAGGATAAAATGACTGCAAACATAGAGGATAGGCAAGACTACGAATCTATGGATCAAACTACTTTTTTAGATGAGTATTTCTTTAAAGGAGATAAGTTTACGGATAAAGGTAAGCAGTTTTTAGCCCAAATTAATGGCTACAGAACAGACGTAACAAATGTTCTTGGAGAAAACAAACAGTTTGCCAACATATTAGTAAAAAGATTTTCTACAAATGCTGTTACAAATAGAGATGGTAAAAAAATTAAATGGTTAGATTATAGATTCAAAGGATTTCCTTTGGTAGCCTCTCTGACAAATCTAACACAGTTGCAAGCAGATATTAAAAATACAGAAGCAGATGTTATCTCAAATTTATTAGGAGGACAATTAGAATCTGAAGTATCTATGACTAACTATAACGGAATTGTAAACTTAAAGAAAAATGCTTTTTACCCAGGAGATAAGGTTGAAGGGACTGTTGTTTTAGGGAGATATGATCCAAGTTTAAGGCCTAGTAGGGTTGTTTTAAATGGTAAACCTTACGACAATTTTGAAAATGGCGCTGTAAATCTTGATTTAAGAGCCGGTAGTGTTGGAGATAGAAAAATTGAAGGGACAATTTTCTTTATGGAAAATGAAGTAGAGGTTCCAGTTCCTTTTGAAAGCTCTTATTCTGTTATTTCAAAACCTAATTCTGCAGTGGTATCTGCAGATAAAATGAATGTTGTTTACAGAGGGCTTCAAAACCCATTAACCATATCGATACCTGGAGTTCCTGCAAACCTAGTAAGAGCTAGCGCACCAGGTTTAAGACAGGTTAAAGGTAGTAGCTACATGATAAGCCCAAAGGCTGGTGATGAGGTAACTATTAGTGTGACAGGTAAGTTGCCTGATGGGAAGCCAATAAAAACACCAAAGACATTTAGAGTAAAAGATATTCCTGCAGCGATGGGATCTGTGAGAGGCCAATATGGTACAGTGAGAATGCCGAAGTCTGGATTGGTAAATACACCAGTTGGTGCTGGGCTGCCAGATTTTTTATTCGACTTAGACCTACAGGTAACAAGTTTTAAGGTGAAAGTACCAGGACAATTAGCCATTATAGTAAAAGGCACTAAATTTAATGCTGCTGCAAAAAAGGCACTATCTAAGGCAAGAAGAGGAGATATGATTAATATCTTTGATATTAAAGCAGAAATAAAGAATAACTCTTATAAACTAAAAAAGGTTTTACCAGTTAATATAGAGTTAACAAACTAGAAAATAAACATAGTTATGATTAAAAATTGTGTAATACTATTTTTTGCGATACTAAGTTCAGGTTTGGTAAATGCGCAAGTAAATTTACTAAACTCAAAAACAGTAGATCAGATTGGTGTAAAGAGTATTGAACAATTGGCAGCAGATAATGATGCGCCAATTCCATATGGATATGTAGATGATAGAGATATTTTATGGTCTAAAGTAGTTTGGGAATTTATAGATTTAAATCAAAAGATAAATTTACCGTACTATTTTCCAATAGATACAACAAACCTTTCGTCAGATAGAAGATCTTTGTTTCACACTATTTTAAAAGGAATTAAGCAGGGTAAAATTAAAGAAGCATATTCAGACTCTTTCTTTACATCTAAGATAACACAAGAAGAAATAGCCCAACGTTTGGTAAATGTTCGGGAAGAAAACGGATATACAGATACTTTTAGAATTCAAACACAGGATGTTGCAGGATATATGATTAAAGGTATGTGGTATTTTGATAAACGTCAAGGAGAGTTAAAGTATCGTTTATTAGCGCTAGCTCCAATGGGTAAAGATGTGCAAACTTTGGGTGTTCAAGACATTGAAGATGAAGAATTGTATGAGTTGTTTTGGGTTTTCTTTCCATCTATAAGAGATGTTTTGCATGATGCCAAGGTTTTTAACCCTAAAAATAAAGCGCAACCAATTTCTTTTGACCATTTATTAAATGCTAGAAGATTTAGTGCTACGATTGTTCGAGAAGAAAATATTTATGGCAATAGGGCTATAGAAGATTATGTTCGTGGTAATTCTTTATTTCAGTTATTAGAAGCAGACAAAATTAAAGAAGATATTAGAAATAGAGAGATGGATATGTGGAATTATTAAGTCCACTCCTATTAAAAAAAGATAGAACGTTTGCGAGAGCAAGCGTTTTTTTGTTTAGATATATTTTCTATTTATTGTAGTTTTCAAAATATAGTAAAATTCAATAGGATCTAAATTTTAAAAGTAAACTTATTATTTTAGCATATGAAAGTCGATTATATTATCGTTGGATTAGGTTTGGCAGGATTAGCATTTGCCGAAGAATTGATACAAGCAAAAAAAACATTTTTAGTTTTTGAAGATGCTTCTCAGACTTCTTCTTTAGTAGCAGGAGGTGTATACAATCCAGTGGTTTTAAGAAAATTTACGGCTGTTTGGAAAGCTGCTGAACAATTAGATTTGGCAATTCCATTTTATGAAAGACTAGAACAGAAACTGAATATTAAATTTGATGAAAAATTTATAATTAAAAGAGCTTTTAAATCTGTACAAGAGCAAAACAATTGGTTTGCCGCTTCAGATAATTTAGTATTAAAACGATTTTTAAATCCTGCTATTGAGAATAAAAAAGTAGCTGGTGTTATCGGTGATTTCGGGTTTGGAACTGTGAATGAAACCGGTAGAATTGATACTTTAAAATTAGTGAAGGCTTACCGGAATTTTTTAATGGATGAAAAATGCATTCGTTTTGAAAAATTTGAACACCTAAAGTTAAAAGTCTCAGCGAAAAAAATTACTTATAAAGAAATTGAGTGCCAACAGGTAGTGTTTTGTGAGGGATTTGGAATTAAAGGAAATCCGTTTTTTAAGGATTTACCATTAGAAGAAGCAAAAGGAGAACTCCTGACTATTCACGCTCCTGAACTTCATATTGATTTTTTATTAAAGTCTGCATTATTCTTAATTCCTTTAGGAGATAATAGATATAAAGTAGGCGCAACTTTTAATCATGTAGATAAAACAGCTACACCTTCAGAAAAAGGAAAATTAGAATTGGTAGATAAATTGAAAAAGGTAATTAATGTACCTTATGAAATTATAGACCAAACTGCAGGTATACGGCCTACTACAAATGACAGAAGACCATTTATTGGGCAACATAAAGAACATAATAGATTGGCAGTTTTAAACGGTTTGGGCACACGGGGTGTAATGCTTGCGCCAACCATGGCAAGAAACTTATTTAACTGTATTGAAAAAGATATTGCCTTAGATTTAGAGATAGATATTAAAAGATTTCAATAGAATTATCAGTTAATTCCATCTTAACCACTTCGCTTTTAGAATACAATATATTTTTGTCTTCTTTTTAAACATATTAACTCTAATTTTTAAGTAGCTTTGCGCCTTATAAAATTACACAATATTACATGTTAAACGTACATAATTTAACGGTTTCTTTTATGGGAACCGAATTGTTTTCTGGTATTACTTTTAAGCTAAATAAAGGAGATAGGATAGGGCTGATTGGAAAAAACGGAGCAGGAAAATCTACTTTATTAAAAGTGCTATCTAAAGATATAGAGAGCAGTGGCGGTACTATGGCTTTTGATAAAGATGTGCAAATTGGTTTTTTAAGACAAGATATAGATTTTGTTGAGGGAAGAACTATTTTAGAAGAAGCGTACCAAGCTTTTGAAGAAATTAAAGAAATAGAGGTTCAGTTAGATGAAATTAATGAGCAACTAGCTACAAGAACAGACTATGAAAGTGAAGAATATAGTCAGTTAATTATAGATTTAACAGAGAAAACGGAACGTTATGAACTTGTAGGAGGGTATAACTACCAAGGAGATACAGAAAAAATTTTACAAGGTTTAGGTTTTCAAAGAGAAGATTTTGACAAGCTAACTGACACCTTTTCTGGAGGTTGGAGAATGCGTATTGAATTGGCTAAATTATTACTTCAAAACAATGATATTCTTTTATTAGATGAGCCAACAAATCACTTAGATATTGAGTCTATTATTTGGTTAGAGAATTTCTTGAAAGGATATTCTGGTGCTATTGTATTGGTTTCGCATGATAAAATGTTTTTAGATAACGTTACCAATAGAACTATTGAAATTTCTTTAGGACAGATTTACGATTATAAAAAGCCATATTCTGAATTCTTATTATTAAGAGGAGAAATTAAAGAAAAGCAGTTACAAGCTCAGAAGAATCAGGAGAAAGAAATTAAGCAAAAACAACACTTAATAAATAAGTTTAAAGCAAAAGCAAGTAAAGCTTCTATGGCACAATCTTTAATGAAACAACTAGATAAAGTTGAATTAATTGAGGTTGATCAAGACGATAATCAAGCCATGAATGTAAGTTTTAACATTTCTAAAGAACCTGGCAAAATTATTGTAGAGGCAGAAAATCTTTGTAAAAGCTATGGAGACAAACATGTTTTAGAAGATGTAGATTTATTAATTGAAAGAAATAGTAAGATTGCTTTTGTAGGGCAAAACGGACAAGGGAAATCTACTTTAGCAAAAATGATGGTGGGTGAAATTCCTTTTGAAGGACATTTGAAACTGGGCCATAATGTAGAAGTTGGGTATTTTGCTCAGAATCAATCTGAACATTTGCCACCAGAAAAAACAGTGTTGCAAATCATGGAAGATGCTGCGACTGATGGGAATAGAGCAAGAGTTAGAGATATGCTAGGTTCGTTTTTATTTGGTGGAGATGCTGCAGATAAAAAAGCAAAAGTACTTTCTGGAGGTGAAAGAAATAGATTGGCATTGTGTAAATTGTTACTATCACCTTTTAATGTTTTGATAATGGATGAGCCAACAAATCACTTAGATATTGCCTCTAAAAATGTACTAAAAGAAGCATTACACAATTTTAACGGAACCTTAATTTTAGTTTCTCATGATAGAGATTTCTTACAAGGACTAACAAGCACTGTTTATGGCTTTAAAGACAAAGAAATTAAAGAGTATTTAGGAGATATTGACTATTTCTTAGAACAACATAAAATTGAAAATCTTAGAGAAGCAGAAAAAAGAACGGTTGTAAAGGTAGCAAAAGATACCTCTAAAAAAGACTCAAATCAACTTTCTAGAGATCAAGAAAAAGAGTTGAAAAAGCTAAACAATAAGCTTTCTAAAATTGAAACTGAAATTGCAGATTTAGAGAGAGAGATCGTTAAAATAGATCAAGAATTGGCAGAGAATTATGAAGAGGTTTCTTCGAGACCAAACTTCTTTGAAAAATACAAAGCAAAAAAAGCACAATTAGATATTGTAATGGAAGCTTGGGAGAAGATGGAAGCTAAAGTTTCTAATTTTTAACTAATTTTATAAGTACACCGTTTATTTATATTTTCACTAAAGCTAATTTAGGTGCCCGAATGAAAGATAATATAGCTGGTATACTTCTGATTAATATAGATCTGCTGTTTATCTTAAAACTTTGAATTTCCTTGTTAAAATAATTAATTACTTTTAACTTAAAGCCTATTCTTTTGATCCTATATTCCTGTGATTATTTCTGGCATTTTTGTCTGTTACAACTGATTTTAATTATTTGTTTTCACGAAACTTTAGACCAGATTGTTCAGATACAAAATTGTAGCAATGTTTTGTGTTATTAGGATTACAAACTTTTTTTTGTATAAAACTATTGAGACTTATCAATACCTTAAAGTTTTGAAATAAAAAGCGCATTGCTCTTTTAAAAACATTCATTCATCTGCATATAAGCGCATTCTAGCTTAAAAAATACTAAAAGGTTCTACTTCTTTTGATCTTTACCTTAAATAAAATTCTGCTATTCTATATTATTATGGTGGTTTATCTTATTATTTGTCAATCTATAGAAGGTCTTATTTAGGTTTTCTTAGTTTTTGATAAATTAAAACTTTAAATATTTTATTAAAATAATTCTAAATGTAGAACATACCTTATGAAAAGCGCTCTTAAATACCTGTTATTACCTTTTATTTTACTTACTTCAATAATTCAATTTGCTCAAGTTGGTATTGGCACTCCAGATCCAGATAGCTCTACTGTTTTAGATTTATTTTCTGTGGATAAAGGGTTTTTAATGCCAAGATTAACTACAACACAAATAAGTAATATAACTTCGCCCGCTAAAGGTTTAATTGTTTTTAATATCACAACAAATGATAGTGAAGTTAATATTGGTACTCCAATTAGTCCATTATGGATAGGAATAAAAAGACCTATAGACCCAATGATCTATTCCGTTAATGGAGTTAGTGATTTTGTTGCCTCAGAATCTGTTGATTTGGAGGCATCAGATTTAATATTAACGCCAACAGCCGGAACCTTTCTTGCTACATTTAATGGGCATTTGTCTAACGCGACTTACATAACTAATTCATTTGATTCAGATTTAGGTCACTATGATTTAACAAATATATACGAAGCAGTAAAGAATATGGAAACTGCAGGTACTCAGACAGAAACTGGCACCCACTCGATAACTTTTGGTGATGGTGCTAATATAAATGAAGTTATAGCACCGGGTGTTTATGAAACGGGCGGTGCTATAACGCTTAATGGATCGTTTACATTAGCTGGTGGTTCAGTAGAAGATAATCCTATTTTTATTTTTAGAGGACCTGGTGCATTTACTACAGCAGTAGGTATAACGATTACATTGACAGGAAACGCAAAACCAGAAAACATATTTTGGATGTCTGATGCGGCCATGGCTACTGCAGCAGATGTAACTATGAAAGGAACAATGATGGGGGCTGCTGGAGCCGGAGCTGGTGCAGTGTCTACAGGTGCAGGTACTGATCTAGTAGGAAGGTTGTTTACTAAAAATGGAGCAATAACTACAGGAGCCAGCACTAAAATAACTGTCCCGACAGGAAACAGTTCTTTAGATTTTGGGTCTCTTTCTACATTTGCAATGTGGAGTAGTGCTGGAGGTGTTTCTGATGTAGCAACTGCTGAAACTACAGGAGATGTAGGTAATGTATCAGGGATTTTATCAATGACAGGTACACATGTTGGGGAGGCATACCCCGCTGGTACACAAGGAGGACCTGTGGTTAATGTTAGTACAACCACTTACAGTATTTATACAGGTGGCTCAGAGGTTGCAAACTCCAGAAGAACAATCGATTTAAAGACTACTTTAATTTCTATACAAACACTGGTTACTGTAGCTTCAGACGCGGACCCTGTAGAGTTAAGGTGGAGTGTGAATAGAGGTACTGCAACACTTTCAAACAGGTTCTTTTCTTTGATCCGTTCAGAACATTAATCGCAAATAATATAGATAGCGTTGCTTCTAGTATTCAAGAAAACGAAATATTATAAGCTTAGACTTTCTCTTATAATAAAGGATTTAACCACATTATTTTTTATTATCTGAGAAGGCTTCTTTAAGTCCCAAAACTCTTGAGTATTTAAATTAATTTGAAATGCCTTACTACAATAATTCACTTTCGATAGATAATAAACTCAAAAATGAGAGTCGTTTGTTAACTCTTGTTGGAGTTGCAGTTGTTAGTAATATTTTAAAAATATAATGCAGTACTATAAAGATAGTAACCCCTTAATTATTTAGCGAAATTTATTTTTTTAGCTGTTTTACAGATAATAAAATCAATAATTTTTAAGGTAGTAGCGCGATAAAAACATTTTTTTAGTTTAAAAATTTACTAATACGGCTATGTATTAAGCGTTTTGTTTTTTGGAAGAACATATTTCTACATACAAATTATTAAATAGTAGCAAACTTTACTTAGTTCCCGATTAATAGTGTTCGGTTTTTAATAATTTTATGATTTCACCATAATTTTGCTACTAAATAAAAATAGTATTCAATAAATGCCTTATTTTTTGTTTTTAAAGTAAAGTTTAGAATGTTATCAATATAATATAGATTATTTTTACCATCATAAAAATTTTAATATTGAGTAATAAAGCTAATTCTTTTTTCGACGGTGATTTTATGTCCAATAATCAGCAAATTTTTCTTCCAATCTTGGGAGAAAAAAAGGTGGAACTCTTTATAAAAAGAGAAGATTTAATTCACCCTTTTGTTTCAGGAAATAAGTTTAGAAAATTAAAATACAATCTACACGAAGCTAAAAAATTAAAGAAAAAATCATTACTTACTTTTGGAGGTGCATATTCTAATCATATTTTAGCTACTGCGGTTGCAGGTAAAATGGCTGGGTTTAAAACTTTTGGTATTATTAGAGGGGAAGAATTAGGTAAAAATATTGCAGAAACATTAAAAGAGAATGATACTTTACGCGAGGCACATGAGCACGGGATGAAGTTTCACTTTGTGACTAGAGAAATATATAGGCAAAAATCTTCATTTGGTTTTATTGAAAAAATGAAAAATAAATGGGGAGATTTCTATTTAATACCAGAAGGTGGAACAAACTTTCTAGCAGTAGATGGTTGTCAAGAAATTCTAACAAAAGAAGATGCTAAATTTGATTATATTTGTTCTGCAGTAGGCACAGGAGGCACTATTTCTGGATTGATAAAATCTTTAAAGAAACACCAAAAAGTTATTGGTTTTCCAGCTTTAAAAGGTAATTTTTTATCCGAAGAGATTAAAAAATATATTTTTAAAAAACACAATTGGAGTTTAAAAAAGGACTACCATTTTGGGGGATATGCAAAGTTTGATGATGAGTTAATTAACTTTATTAATTACTTTAAAGAAGAAACGGGTGTTTTGCTAGACCCAGTTTATACAGGAAAAATGTTATTTGGAATTTTAGATTTAATTAAAAAAGACACGTTTGAAGAAGGAACTAAAATTTTAGCAATTCATACTGGTGGTCTCCAAGGGATAAGAGGCTTTAATAAAGAATTACTCAAGAAAAATAAACAAACGATACATCTTTAATGAGGTTAAAAATTCTTTTTAGTATTTTGTTTTTATTAGTATTATCTAATTGTGGTACTAAGAAACGTATTGTTAAAAAGAAAACTAGGGGTACTGAAATTACGGAGCCAAAGCCAATAAAACTACCATCTGTAAACGAAGTTAAAATTACAAGAAAACTTGCTAAAAAGAACCCAAGATTAAATAAAGAAACACTTGCTTATATTCGAAAATATGCGCCAATTGCAGTAAATGAAATGCATCAGTATAAAATTCCTGCAAGCATTACTTTGGCGCAAGGTATTTTAGAATCGGGAAAAGGAAAAAGTCAATTAGCATTAAAATCTAAAAATCATTTTGGTATTAAATGCCATAGTAAGTGGACTGGAGAGCGCGTTTATCATGATGATGATGAAAAAGGAGAATGCTTTAGAAAATATAAATTTGTAGCCACTTCATACAATGATCACTCTTTGTTTTTAACCCAAAGAGGTAGGTATGCTTTCTTATTTGATTATAATATTAAAAACTATAAGAAGTGGGCGTATGGTTTGCGAAAAGCAGGATATGCTACCGATAGAAAATATCCTTCGAAGCTTTTAAAAATCATTGAAGACTACCATCTTTATGAGTTTGACAATATTAAAAAGAATACTTATAGTAAAAAACTTAAAGAGGCAAACCATCGCAAATCTAGTAAGAGGTCAAAAGTAAAAAGGAAACGCTACGAAGTAGAAAAAGGAGATACATTATATGCTATTTCTAGAAAATTTTCAATTTCTGTAGCAGATTTAAAAGCGCTTAATAATTTGACAGATAATACACTTTCTGTGGGTCAGAAGTTAATCGTGCAAGAGTAAAAAGAAAACTATTGAATACTTCTTTAGTTTTTATTTCAATAGGAAAATATGGCAATTATAAAACCAGTAAACGGAAAGTATCCACAAATACCAGAAGATTGTTATGTTGCAGAAAATGCCACTATTGTGGGCGATGTTTCTTTAGGAGAAGCGTGTTCAATTTGGTTTAATGCTGTAATTCGGGGAGACGTACACTACATAAAAATAGGAAATAAGGTAAATATTCAAGACGGTGCAGTACTGCATGCAACCTATTTAAAATCACCTACAATTATTGGTAATAATGTTTCAATTGGGCACAATGCTATTGTACACGGATGCACTATTAAAGATAATGTGTTGGTAGGTATGGGTAGCATTATTATGGACGATTGTATTATAGAATCGAATTCTATTATTGCTGCTGGTGCAGTAGTTACTAAGAATACACATGTAGAAAGTGGCAGTATTTATGCTGGTGTTCCTGCTAAAAAAGTAAAAGATATTTCGCAAGAATTAATTTCGGGAGAAATAAATAGAATTGCAGACAATTATGTAACCTATTCTGGCTGGTTTAAAGAATAAGCTATAAAATTTATAAAATTAAAAAAAAGGGACACATTTATACCTGTCTAAGTTTCTAATGTTTATGTTAAAATCATAAGAAATAGAGAATTCATGAATACCTCCTGTATTCATAAGGTTTGTTGTGTTGAAGTCATAGGAATAGCCATATCGAAAACCTTGCCACCTAACACCTAAAAAAGTGGTGACTGAATGAATTAAAGATGAGTTTTCAGCCTTATTTAAAGGTGAAGATGACCCTGTAATTCCTAATGAAATTTGATCGTCAAAGACATATTGCATTCCAACATCTAACCTATTAAAATTACCTTGCATCATGAAATTAGATAACACGTATATTTTACTCTTATTTGCATAATATGTTCTGAAGTTTTCTAAAAAAGACAAATAATATTTTGTGTGTACAGACCAAAATAAATCTAAAGGTACATTACCATTTTCTGTGAGAGAAATATTTGGTTTGTTTAAATGTTTTACCGTTAAACCAACCCAAGAATCTTCATTATTAAATAGAATTGATGAACTAAAGTCAAAGAAATTTCGTTGCTCATTTAATAATAATGGATCTATTGTAGAAGTATTTATAACACTAGTGTTTAGGTTAATTTGATCTTCTAGTAATAGGTTCTGAAACCCATAATTTTTCATGCCAAAACCTGCAGATATACTAGGTCTAAAGTGCCATTTATCACTAATCTGAAACGCCATCGCATAATTCAGATTAACTTGGTTAAATGTGTAACTAGAGATACTCTCAGTTTGATTTAAAAAACTAATTCCTACACCAGTTTTAAAACCTTCAAACCAAGTATCTATAAAAACATAATTAGAATTTGTTTTTAGTGCGGCATTTCTCCATTGAGATTTATAAACAGCTCCTACCTTGGTGCTTCTAATCGCTCCAGTAAAGGATGTGTTTAGGGTCTCTGGAACTAAGAAGTTTTGAGAGAAAATAACATCTTGAGCAGATACATGTCCACTAGCTATAATAAAAAGTAAAAATATAATTTTCTTCATCTTACTTAAGTAGTGTTAAGGCCGTTATTGTGATAATTTCTTTCTCATAAAAAGTATTCCCTTTTACAACCATTACATAGTTTCCGTTTTCGGCGGGTAGCCCTTTTATTGTGCCATCCCAACCATTTAGTTCTAAATTGTTTTCGTAATATATTGGCACTCCCCAGGTGTCGTATATAGTCATTTCTATTTCTTTAAAACCTTTAAAAGAGGGTCTTATAGTTTCATTATATCCGTCATTATTGGGCGAGAAGGCATTAGGATTTATTAAAACATATCCTTGGGTAATATTTAATGTTTTTTCTATAATTTCTATACAGCCAAAATCCAATTCTATTTTGAGTACAACCTTAAATACTCCGACCTGGTCATATATGTGAACTGGGTTTTCATCTGAAGTAGTTGGGCTACCGTCTCCAAAGTCCCAAGTAATATTTGAATAATTACCGATGATAAGGTTTGTAAATTGAATAGGGTCTTCTATCGAAAGAAGATTATAATTATCTATTGAAAAGGCATCGTAACTATAATCTGCGTTTCCAATTGAAGGTAAGTCAACTAAAAATATTTTACTTTCAGTACACCCCTTATCATCGGTAATTGTTAATGTATATGAACCATTTTGAGAGGTGGTCATTATAGTATTATCAGTTATTGAAACACTTCCTGCAGACCAACTATAAGTATATGGTAAAAAACCGCCAGTTACTTTAGCAACTGTCCTTTGACTGACAGTTTTTAAGTCGCAATCAGGTATTTCGGTTACTAAGAACTCTATTTCTATAGGCTCTTGTCTATAAATACTAAATTGCTTATTTATAACGCAATTATTTTTGTCTTTAATTTCCACAGAATAATCACCAGCAGGAATATTAGTTAAATCTTCTGTTGTTTGTCCTGTATTCCATATAAAATCATATGGGGGGGTTCCTCCAGAGACATCCAAAAGAATACTTCCACTGTTTTCGATTGTACAATCAATGGCATCTGTAACGATATTTGTTACTGCTATTAAAGGTGGATTTGTTATAATAAAAGTTTCTTCTATTGGACATTGATTACTATCACTATCAATAATTGTGACCTCATAAGTACCAGGCCCTAAATTATTTCTCTGGATTCCTGCACTTGGATCATCACTCCATAAAACTGTGATTGGAGTAACCCCACCTGTTAAATTTAAGTCTATAGAGGCATCATTTTCATTGTTACAAGAAATTGGACTCACGATGGGTGCAATAAAGAATATCGGCTGATCTATTGTGATGGTAACATTCGCTTCACACTGATTTTCATCTACTATAGTGGCAATATAATTCCCAGCAGATAAATTTGATTGCGAAAAACCATTCCCAAGATTACTCCACGATATTTGATATGGCGGTCTCCCTCCATTTACAGTTACATCAATTGATCCATCAGTTGCTCCATAACAGGTTGCATCTGTTTTTGTGTAATTTATTTCTATTGCTGTAGGTTGTGTTAATACTATATCTGTACGCTCAATACAACCCAAATCATCTGTAATTTCGATGGTATAAGTACCAGCAAATAAATTTGAAATATTTTGAGCATTACTCGTAAAACCATTAGGCCCTGTCCAACTATAACTATAGTCAAATACTCCAGTAGAAACCTCAATAGGAGTCCCTCCAGTTATATTTATTTCTATCGCTCCCGTAGCATCACCAAAGCAAAGAATGTCCTCTTTTAAAACAGTACTTATTGCGATCGCTTGAGGTTCCGTTAGAGTAAAGGTTTGTGTCGCTACACATTGATTATCATCCGTTAATTCTAAGTTGTAAGTTCCAGCAGTTAAGCCACTCTGATCTTCATTACCTTGTATAATTCCAGTACCATCTGTCGTAGTCCAATTAAATGTATACGATAATGTTCCTCCTGATACGCTTACTTCTATTGCACCATCACTTCCTTCAAAGCATGAAATATTTTGTTCAAGATCGGTCGTTATTGTTAATAGATCTGGCTGTGTAACGGTATATTGCTCAGTAATGAGAAACACCATTTCGATCCTCAATTCTTAAGATATAAATACCGGCGATTAAATTGGAGATATTACTTGCTGTTGAAGTAAATGAGTTAGGGCCTATCCATGAAATTAAATAAGAAGTTCCAGTAGTAAAAGGTACCCCTCCCGTAATATTTGTAGTAATAATCCCATCATTTGATTCAAAACAAGTATTATTTGTCACTAAAACATTCGGTATAATTTTAGGATTTACGGTTACCTCTAATGTAAAAGGGTTTCCAGCACAATTTGGTGTTGCTGGAGTAATAATATAAGTTTCTATTACAGGGAATATGTCTGTATTTTCTAATGTCTGACTAATATTTGTCTGTGGAGAACTCTCAGCAGAAGACCCTAAAATTGCTCCTGGAGTGCTACTTGTTGGTGTAGTCCATGTATACGTTGTTCCAGCAGGGATAATATTACTTGCAATTGAACTTGGGTCGAACAAAAAGGTTTCCTCACTGTAAATTGTAATTTCAGCAAAATCAATTACTGGAATCTGATTTACTTTTACCAAAACGATGTCCGATTGTATATCACTACATCCTCCATCAAAAGCGATGATTACAAAGTAGAATACTTCCCCAACAGTATTTGTTGGTGGAGTATATGTACTGTTTGTTGCACCAGTAACTTCAGTCGCTCCTGTGATTGAGTTTGTTGTATTCGAGTACCATTGGTAGGTTGGTGTTCCCACACCATTTTGAGTAACCACTTCCAAAACATTGGCAGCTCCATCCAAACAAATATCCGAAGGTATCGGTTGGGTTGTAATGCTTGGTCCCTCGTTAATAATAATGGTAGATACCTCACTGGTTACCTCACACCCCGAAGCCGTTTGTTTGATTACTACATAATAGTAGAATGTTCCTACGGTTGTATTGTCAGGATTATAAACATTTGTAGTAGCACCCGTAATAGAGTTCCCCCAGTAGTTAGTATTCGTTGTATTCGAGAACCATTGATACGAAAAATCTCCTGTATTTGTATTCCCTGATACGACTACTTCAAGGGCCTCTAATGTTGTATTTTGACAGATTTCTTGCGAAGCCATTGCCTGTGTATCGATTATTGGATCTGCGACTACGTTTACTGTAAAGACATCGCTTGTTGCGAGATCACATCCCGTTCCATCAAGGGTTACTTCTATATAATAATAGAAAGCTCCGATGGTAGATAAGACCCCAGTATCATAGGTACTATTGGTTGCCCCTGCAATGGCAGTTCCCCCTGAGTTAGTATTCGTAGTATTCGAGAACCATTGGTAAGTAGGATTTCCTACACCTCCAGTAAGAGTAATTTCAAAAGTATCCGCTTGCCCGTCCAGACAGATTGTTTGTTCAGGATTAACAGCAGTTGCTATTGGTTCCGCGACGGTATTCACCAAAGCAATAGTTGATTGTATATCACTACATCCTCCATCAAAAGAGATGACCACGAAGTAGAATACTTCTCCAACAGTATTTGTTGCAGGAGTAGTACTTACTATTGGTTGCACCAGTAATTTCAGTAGCTCCCGCGATTGAGTTTGTAGTATTCGAGAACCATTGGTAGGTTGGTGTTCCCACGCCATTTTCGGTTACTACTTCCAAAACATTCGCAGCTCCATCCAAACAGATATCCGAACCAATAGGTTGCGTTGTAATAGCTTGGTCCTTCGTTAATAATGATGGTAGACACCTCACTGGTTACCTCACATCCCGAAGCTGTTTGGTTGATGACTACATAATAGAAGAACGTCCCCACTGTTGAATTGTCAGGATTATAAACATTGTTAGTAGCACCCGTAATTAGAGTTCCCCCAGTAGTTGGCATTTGTTGTATTCGAGAACCATTGATATGAAAAATCTCCTGTATTTGTATTCCCTGATACGACTACTTCAAGGGCCTCTAATGTTGTATTTTGACAAATTTCTTGGAAGTCAATTGCTGTGCCATCGATTACTGGATCTGCGACAACATTCACTGTAAACACATCACTCGTAGCTAGGTCACATCCAATACCATCAAGGCTTACTTCTAGATAATAATAGAAAGTATCAGATGGAAGACAATACTCCAGTATCATAGGTACTATTGGTTGCCCCTGCAATGGCAGTTCCCCCTGAGTTGGTATTCGTAGTATTTGAGAACCATTGGTAAGTAGGATTTCCTACACCTCCAGTAAGAGTAATTTCAAAAGTATCCGCTTGCCCATCCAGACAGATTGTTTGTTCAGGGTCAACCGCTGTTGCTATTGGTTCCGCGACGGTATTCACCAAAGCAATAGTTGATTGTATATCACTACATCCTCCATCAAAAGAGATGACCACGAAGTAGAATACTTCTCCAACAGTATTTGTTGCAGGGTTGTAATTACTATTGGTTGCTCCCGTAATTTCAGTAGCCCCCGCGCTTGAGTTTGTAGTATTCGAGAACCATTGGTAGGTTGGTGTTCCCACGCCATTTTCGGTTATTACTTCCAAAACATTCGCAGCTCCATTCAAACAGATATCCGAACCTATAGGTTGGGTTGTAATAGCTGGTCCTTCATTAATAATGATGGTAGACACCTCACTGGTTACCTCACACCCCGAAGCTGTTTGGTTGATGACTACATAATAGAAGAACGTCCCCACAGTTGAATTGTCAGGATTATAAACTTTATATTAGCCCCGTAATAGAGTTCCCCCAGAGTTGGTATTTGTTGTATTCGAGAACCATTGATATGAAAAAGCACCTGTATTTGTATCCCCAGAGACGATTACTTCAAGGGCCTCTAATGTTGTATTTTGACAGACTTCTTGAGAGGCAATTGCCTGTGTATCGATCACAGGATCTGCGACAACATTCACTGTAAACACATCACTCGTAGCGAGATCACATCCCGTTCCATCAAGGCTTACTTCTAGATAATAATAGAAAGTACCAATGGAAGATAATACCCCAGTATCATAGGTACTATTGGTTGCCCCTGCAATGGCAGTTCCCCCTGAGTTGGTATTAGTAGTATTCGAGAACCATTGGTAAGTAGGATTTCCTACACCTCCAGTAAGAGTAATTTCAAAAGTATCCGCTTGCCCGTCCAGACAAATTGTTTGTTCAGGATCAACCGCTGTTGCTATTGGTTCCGCGACGGTATTCACCAAAGCAATAGTTGATTGTATATCACTACATCCTCCATCAAAAGAGATGACCACGAAGTAGAATACTTCTCCAACAGTATTTGTTGGTGGAGTATATGTACTGTTTGTTGCACCAGCGATTGGATTTGTTAGATCATAAGTATTTGTAGTACTTCGCATACCATTGGTAGGTTGGTGTTCCCACGCCATTTTCGGTTACTACTTCCAAAACATTCGCAGCTCCATCCAAACAGATATCCGAACCTATCAGGTTGCGTTGTAATGGTTGGTACCTCATTAATGATGATGGTAGACACCTCACTGGTTACCTCACACCCCGAAGCCGTTTGGTTGATGACCACATAATAGAAGAACGTCCCCACAGCTGAATTGTCAGGAGTGTATGTATTTGTATTCGTTCCTACCAGAGTTCCCCCCGAGTTGGTATTTGTTGTATTTGACGAACCATTGATAGTTAAAAGCACCCGTATTGTGTATCCCCAGAGACTGTTACTTCAAGCTGGGCTACCGTTGTATTTCGACAGACTTCTTGAGAGGCAATCGCCTGTGTATCGATCACAGGATCTGCGACAACATTCACTGTAAATACATCACTTATTGCGAGATCACATCCCGTTCCATCAAGGGTTACTTCTATATAATAATAGAACGCTCCGATGGTAGATAAGACCCCAGTATCATAGGTACTATTGGTTGCCCCTGCAATTGCAGTTCCACCCGAGTTAGTATTAGTAGTATTCGAGAACCATTGGTAAGTAGGATTTCCTACACCTCCAGTAAGAGTAATTTCAAAAGTATCCGCTTGTCCGTCCACACAAATTGTTTGTTCAGGATTAACCGCTGTTGCTGTTGGTTCTGCGACGGTATTTACCAAAACGATGTCCGATTGTATATCACTACATCCTCCATCAAAAGCGATGATTACAAAGTAGAATACTTCCCCAACAGTATTTGTTGGTGGAGTATACGTACTGTTTGTTGCACCAGTAACTTCAGTCGCTCCTGTGATTGAGTTTGTTGTATTCGAGTACCATTGGTAGGTTGGTGTTCCCACTCCATTTTGAGTAACTACCTCCAAGGCATTTGCAGCTCCATCTAGACAGATATCCGACCCGATAGGTTGAGTTGTGATGGTTGGTCCTTCATTAATAATGATGGTAGATACCTCACTGTTTACCTCACATCCCGAAGCTGTTTGATTGATTACTACATAATAGTAGAATGTTCCTACGGTTGTATTGTCAGGATTATACACATTTGTATTAGCCCCTGTAATAGCAGTTCCTCCAGTGTTTGAGTTTGTTGTATTAGAGAACCATTGATATGAAAAATCTCCTGTATTTGCGTCTCCAGAAGCATTAACTTCAAGAGCTTCTAAGATTGTATTTTGACAAATTTCTTGAGAATCAATTGGCTGTGTATCGATTACTGGATCTGCGACAACATTCACTGTAAACACATCACTCGTAGCTAGGTCACATCCAATACCATCAAGGCTCACTTCTAGATAATAATAGAAAGTATCAATGGAAGACAATACTCCAGTATCATAGGTACTATTGGTTGCCCCCGCAATTGCAGTTCCCCCTGAGTTAGTGTTTGTAGTATTCGAGAACCATTGGTAAGTAGGATTTCCTAATCCCCCAACAAGGTTGATTGTAAAGGTATCCGCTTGTCCGTCCACACAAATTGTTTGTTCAGGATTAACAGCAGTTGCTGTTGGTTCCGCGACGGTATTTACCAAAACGATGTCCGATTGTATATCACTACATCCCCCATCAAAAGCGATGATTACAAAGTAGAATACTTCCCCAACCGTATCTGTTGGCGGAGTATACGTGCTGTTTGTTGCACCAGCAATTGGGTTTGTTAGATCATAAGTATTAGTAGTACTAGCATACCACTGATAGTTTGGTGTTCCCACACCATTTTGGGTAACTACTTCCAAAACATTCGCAGCTCCATCCAAACAGATATCGGAACCTACAGGTTGCGTTGTAATGATTGGTGTTGGATTCACAATTACGGTTAAAACCTCAACAGCATCTCCTAGACAACCATTTAAATTTGGGGTAACTGTAAAAACAACGTTCCCAGGAGTAGTCCCATTATTAAAGATAGTTTGACTTGGTATTACTTGTGACGTACCATTCGAAGTAAAACCTGTAATATTCGGATTGTTCGGCACGGTAGTGGCGGTCCAAAGAAAACTACTATTGGTATTGCTAGCAGTTAATGAAATCGGTGCAGTACTTTGATTGGAACAGATTTCTTGTGTGGTAGGTGAATTTGTTATTATGGGTTTTTCTAAAACTTCAAATTGTTGTGTTGCTGTATTCGAAACACCACATTCATTGGTTACCTCTAAAGTAACCGTGTAAGTACCTGCTGTATCGTATGAGATATTTTCTGGATTTTGTAAAGTAGACGCAGCCGGTGTACCTCCTGTAAACGTCCAATTATAAGTAATTCCTCCTAGATTATCAGTACAGTTTTCAATTACTGCAACGGGGGTTAATACTCCAGGTTGACAGAAATTAGCTATGGGATTAATTGCTGTAGTAGGAGGTTTTTTTACGTTAATCACTTTTTCTGTCGAAAAAGTGCCACAAATTGTGGTGATACTTTGTGTAAGGGTATATTCTCCTGGATTGTTAAAAAGAAACTGCGGGTTTTCAGAACTTGCATCTGTACCGTCTGTAAATTCCCAATCTCCAGTAGTTCCGCAATTTGCATCACTATATGAAACGGACCAGTTATAAGTGGGAGCACTACAGAGCTCACTTTCATCAATCGTATTTTGAGTGCTAACTGCAAGAGGAATACATCCTTCTGTTGTGTTTAATGTATAAGAAGCGATCATTTCTGGTTCTATACAAATATCTTCCTGATAGGTTTCTGTTCCACAATCTCCTATCACAGATAATATTACGGTATAATTTCCAGTTTGGGTGTATGTATGACTTTGGTCATCAGAAGAAGAGCCAGGAGGAAAATTTTGAATATTTCCGTCACCCCAATCCCAACTAAATCTTGCGTTATCAACACAATCTACATTATCACCTATAATGCTTTGATTGTCAAATTCAAGAGGAACGTTTACACAACCAACTGGGTCTACATCAAAAAGAGATACTGATGGTTGCAATACAACCACATTGTTTGCTGTTGAAACTTTGTTATTACAGGCATTTTTTATAGTTAGTATAACAATAAACTCTCCATTTTCTTCAGAACAGCTACCAGAGTTGTAAATGTATGGTGTTAAAAAAATGGAAGACATAGAAGGATTAGTCTCATCATAACTTGAGGAGCCCTCTAATTCTACTTGAGTGTAACTTTTAATAGTTCCATCTCCAAAATCTAATTCATATGTTGTTTCTTCTGAATTTTCACCCCAACCAACAATTCCAAAATTTAATTCTTTTGTTGGAAACAGATACCAGATGTGTTCGGAGGACTTTGTAGCCCCCCTCCAGGATCGTTTCCATAGATAACCTCGAATTCAACCTCGTCACTACATCCATTACTATTTGTTGCAGAAATCAAGACAGTATAAACTCCTAATTCAAATGTGTGTAAAACCTCCATTGCCATTAGCAGGAAAATCAACACCACTTATTGTCTCTGGAGGCCCATCACCCCAATCAAATGTATAAGAAGTAATATCTGAACTACTTTCAGAACTATTAAAAACTCAACTTCAAATCCACCTCCTTGTGCAGCACAGTTTTTAAGATTACCTCCAGAAAAAAAAGCTAATATTAGGTATGTTTTGGACACTTATCGTCTCTGAAACTGAAGAAATACAAGTGTTGTCATCAGTAACTGATAGTGTTACCGAGAAATTTTGTGAACCAATACCTGTGGTGTTATATGTATGACGAGGGTTTTCATCTGTTGAAGTATTCCCATCACCAAAATCCC
>CALJHU010000005.1:0-52500 GCA_937771065.1 uncultured Polaribacter sp.
GTTTTTATTAGACAAGAAGCACACTAAAGCAATTGAAATTAAAACAGTAAACATTGGTAAAAACCAAACAAAAACCTTCGATTTCAAATATAAAGAAGACGCGTATTCAGACTATTCAGAGCCACTTTCTTATTTGTATGAACCCAATTCGGCCATTTTAAAATCTGGTGGATTTCATCAAGTTACAAACCAACTTAACGTACAAAAACTGCATCAACACTCTCATCTTTACACTGCAGATATTCTTCTAGATTTCCCGGGTAGAACATTTAAAATTGAACAGGTTCTTTCGTATGATAAAAAGAAATTAAAAAAATTACTTCCAGGAAACAAAGCAAATATTACCATTAGAAACTTCCCTAAAACGGTAGCTCAAATAAGAAAAGAAACCAAGATAAAAGAGGGTGGCACTGTATTTATCTTCTTTACAACAAATTTTAAAAACGAATTAATTGTATTAATTTGTCATAAAATTATCTAATTTATTTAGATCTTTCTAAAGTATTCACTAAGCTTATTTTTAGTAAATTTGTAATAAAGCTACTTATTTCATGCAAACAATATCTTACCAAGGTTTAAAAATCACCAATCAAATTCAGAACAAAATTGAAGATGATTTGGTCGTTGAAGCACCTTTGCAAATAAATATAAATAGTGAGCCGTATACCGTTGTTATGAGAACTCCGGATAATGACATAGCGCTTATTAGAGGCTTATTATTTGCTGAAGATATTTATAAAAGTGTTACCAACTTTGAAGCAACAATAGAGAAAGCGGAAAACGAGATTCCTTCCATAATTAATATAACTATTTCTAAATTAAACTTAGGAAAAGGCTACCTCAATAAAAGAACTTTATTGTCTGTTTCTTCTTGTGGAATTTGTGGTAAAAAAGAATTAAAAGACATTGAAGTAAACGGAGATAAATTAAACACAGAAACAAGATTAACAACTACTATAATTCATAAAATGTTTCTTGAAATGAATTCTTTTCAAGAAACATTTAAAAAATCTGGCGGTAGTCATGCTGCGGCCGTTTTCAATAGACAAAACAAACTTTTAACAATCAAAGAAGATATTGGCAGACACAACGCTGTAGACAAAACTATTGGAGATCTATTAATAGAGAATAAGTTAAAAAGCGCCAACTATTTATTGGTTAGTGGTAGAGTTTCTTACGAGATTGTATCTAAAGCATTTATTGCCAAAATACCCATCATAATTGCCGTTTCTGGTTGTTCTTCTTTAGCTGTAGATTTTGCAAAAGAATTTGGAATTTGCTTAATTGGTTTTACGAGAGAAAATAAAATGACCATTTACGCAAATCCTTCATACATTAAAAAAGTAATGTCTAAAAAAATAAACGCACAATCGCCAGAAAAACTTACAGGAATTCAGTTAAAAGAAATTCCGACTTCTGCGGTTGGGTTTAAAGCAATAAAATCTTCTATTAAAGTTATTGCAAGTGAAGTTGGTCTTGTAAAAGGAATACAACTTTTAAAAAACATCAATCAAAAAGAGGGTTTTGATTGCCCTGGCTGTGCTTGGCCAGATCCAGACGCTAAACGTGCTTTTTTATCTGAATATTGCGAAAACGGAGCAAAAGCAGTCGCAGAAGAAGCAACTAAAAACAAAGTTTCACCACTCTTTTTTGCAACACATTCAGTAGCACAATTATCTGAATTATCTGATTACGAAATAGGTAAAAGTGGTAGAATTACACAACCCATGTATTTGCCTGAAGGAAAAGACCATTATGAAGAGATTTCTTGGGAGTCTGCATTCAGTTTAATAGGAAAAGAACTAAATAACTTAAGCTCTCCTGATCAAGCTGTTTTTTATACATCGGGAAGAACTAGCAATGAAGCTGCTTTTTTATATCAATTATTTGTGCGACAGTTTGGTACAAATAACTTGCCGGATTGCTCTAACATGTGTCATGAATCTAGCGGGGCTGCACTTACAGAAACATTAGGAATCGGAAAAGGTTCTGTTACTTTAGAAGACTTTAAGCATACAGACTTGGTAATTGTTATCGGTCAAAACCCAGGAACCAACCATCCTAGAATGTTATCTGCACTTGGAGAAACTAAAAAAAATGGCGGTAAAATAATTACTATAAATCCACTACCAGAGGTTGGATTAATGAATTATAAAGACCCTCAAAATCCATTAAAATGGATCGGTTCTGGGCAAGATTTAACAGACCTCTTCTTACAAGTAAAAATAAATGGTGATGTTGCATTGCTAAAGATTATTTTAAAATTGATGAAAGCAAAGGAATTAGAAAATCCTGGAAGTGTTTTTAATCATGATTTTATCGATGAAAAAACTGCTGGTCTTGAAGAAATGCTAATAGACTTAGATTTATATTCAATTGAAGAATTGCTTCCTCAGACAGGAATTTCTTTAAAGGAAATAGAAGAAGCTACAGCACTCATCATTAATAATGAAAAAATTATTATTTGTTGGGCAATGGGCTTAACACAACACAAAAATTCTGTAGATAATATTAGAGAATTGGTAAATATTCTTTTATTAAAAGGAAGTATTGGAAAAAAGGGAGCTGGAACCTGTCCTGTTCGTGGACATTCTAATGTACAAGGAGACAGAACTATGGGTATTTGGGAGAAAATGCCAGGTTCTTTTTTAGATAAATTAGATGCCGAATTTGATTTTAAATCTCCAAGAAAACATGGTTTTGATGTGGTTGCATCAATTGAAGCAATGCATCAGAAAAAAATAAAAGTATTTGTTGGCATGGGTGGTAATTTTGTTTCGGCAACGCCAGATACCGAGTTTACAGCAAATGCCATGAAACAGTGCAGCTTAACAGTTCATGTTTCTACAAAACTAAATAGAAGTCATTTAATTCATGGTAAAAAAGCACTGATTCTGCCTTGTTTAGGTAGATCTGAAAAAGATGTACAAGCCAATGGAGCGCAGTTTATATCTGTAGAGAATTCTATGGGAATTGTACATCAATCTCACGGGCATTTAGAACCACACTCTAAAAAACTATTAAGTGAACCGGCAATTGTGGCTGGTTTGGCAAATGCTACTTTAAAAAAATCTAAAACTAATTGGACTACTTTAGTTTCCAATTATGACTTGATTCGCGCTAAGATTGAGAAAGTTATTCCGGGTTTTGAAAATTATAACAAAAAAGTACGTGTTAAGGGTGGCTTCTATCTACCTAATAACGCCAGAGAGAATAACTTCTCTCCTACTGCTAACGGTAAAGCAAATTTTTCATTAAATAGACCATCCGATATACAATTAGAAAGAAACCAATTTATTATGATGACTATCCGTTCTCATGACCAATATAATACCACAATTTATGGGTTAAATGATCGGTATAGAGGTGTTTTAAATGAGCGAAGAGTACTTTACATGAATGCAGATGACATGAAGGGTCAAAACTTAGAACCATTGGATTTAGTAGATATTAAAAGTCATTTTAATGGAGAAGAAAGAATAGCAAAAGGCTTTCTAATTGTAAAATATAATATTCCAAAACAGTGCACTGCAACTTATTTTCCTGAAGCTAATGTTCTAATACCGCTTAAAAGTGTAGCTAAGGTGAGCAATACACCGGCTTCTAAAACAGTTATCATTAGCATTGTAAAAAGATAAATAAGATACTGCTGCTTTATACTTTTAACTTAAGAAGTAAAAATACTTTCTGCACTCAAAAAGATGTAGTTAATTAACTCTTTATAATTATTATAGATTTACAATAAAAAATTACAGGAATTTAATATAAGTGGCTAATTGCAATTAAATAAATTTATGCTATATTTACAACTTAAAAGAAAAATTTGAAAACAAAATCGTTTGTCCAAATTGTTAATTACAATTCAGTAAATGATTTTAAAAAAAACCCTATGAAAAAAATTAACCTATTACCAAAGTTGATGCTTTTAACCCTCTTATTGCCATACAGGATTCATAAAGGCTTAAAAAAAAGTAGTTATTTAAAGATTAAGAAAATAATGATTGAAATGAATTTACTTTAATTACTGCTCCTTTGCACCAAGTATAGTATCCCTTAATTCTTGAACGAAATTAAGATATTCTGCTATTTTATTTTTTTCGAAAGGCTTTCTGTTAGTAGTAATTTCTCTTTTTATATTTATTTGGGAAGAATCTAAAGTAGTTTCATCTATACTATTATAGAAAATAAATACAACTCTATTAAAATAGGTAGTGCAGAAATACCTCTACTAGTTGCTATATACCGCGTACTTTTTTTTGTACCTGTAGGATCTAATTTTTCAATAAGACCTAGTTCTGAAAGGGACTTTAATCTATTCGCGAGAATATTAGTTGCTATTTTTTCTTTCGAAGCTTTCAACTCTTTAAATCTAGATTTTTTATGCAAGATAATGTCTCTTAATATTAATAAAGACCATTTATCTCCTAACATGGAGACGGAATATGCAATAGCACAGGTATGTGGATTTGTTAAGCTCAAAATATAGGGTTTAAAAAAATTAAATTAATTAGAAATTAAATGATTTTAAAAGTTTAAAGATATTCATAAACTATGTTTCTTATGTTGCATAATTTCTGTAAAAGTATCAAAATAAAAAGTATTATTTATTTAAAAAAAATTAAAATAATGTTAATATTATCATTCTTTAAGGCATAGTATTAAAAGTTAAACGAAATCTATTTAGTATTGTAAAATAATAAAACTATAAAATAAGTTGCTTTTAGGTACTAATTTTGTAACTTTAAGCATAATTATAAATTAAAAAAATAAATTATGAAAAAGAACTTAACTTTTATGGCTTTATGCTTTACAATACTTTTAAATGCGCAATGGATGAATAAAACCTCCTGTAGCAAGAAAGCTTCACTTATTGCCAATAACGCAATAGAATATGCAATGAATTTAGAACACATGGCTGCTTTTGGTGCTGCCAATTCAGCACTGCTAATAGATGAAGATTGTGGCTGTGCAAAACTTATTTTAGCTGCTGTAAGCAGTAACAATAAAAACTGGGGAAGTAGATCAGAAAAGCTTAAAGCTATTAATACAACAAAATTAAGCCCAGAAGAAAAAGGATGGTATCAATATTTAGCAGCCTCTTCAGAAGACAGGCAAGCGGTAAGCAAAAGTCTTGCAAGTAAATTTCCAAAGAGGCGCACTAATGAATTATCTCGGAACAGGTCCTCAAGATTTTAATTCATTTAAAGTTTTTGCTGAAAAATTTCCTTCACATGCTTCCTCTGCATATAATATGATCTCTTATGGCTACATGAGAGGAGATTTCGGAAAAGAAGATACAACTAACGCTATGAAATATGTAAAAATGTCTCAAGATATGCATGACGGGCCGAATTCACATGATTCTATGGCAGAGCATTATGCAGCCAATGGCGATTATGAAAATGCTTTAAAGGCCGTACTAAAAGCAGTTGATTATGCCTCTTTTGCTTCTCCATACATGAAAACTGCGCAACTATATTATGCTAAAAAAAATAAAAAAAGCATTAGTGATAAAGTAATAGCGCACCAGGAATCAATGCAAAAAGCAATCATGTCTGGTGATTATGAAGCTTACAAAAAATTTGAGCATCCAGAAATTAAAGTTCCTACAGGAGACTCTAACTTAAATCCTTTTTATATTTATACTGAAAAAGATGTAGTTATAGACACAGAAATAACTTGGGAGTTCTTTAAACTTTCTAATATGGAAACTTACTTTTCTCCAGATATGAATACTGCTGTAATTACATTTGTAGCAGATGGTAAATATACTTTTATAGACAATGCTAAAACCGTATCGTATGCTACTAGAGGTTCATCTGTATGGAATTACACAGATGATGGATGGAAGGTATTACACACATCTTACGCTCCTAGAAAAGGAAGAGTTGGCATCCCGGAAAGAACTAATTAATAAAAATTAAAGAAAATTGAACTAGAAAAAAGTAATAAACTGCTATAAAAAAAACCCTCATGTGAGGGTTTTTTTTATAAATATCTGTAGGTTAATCCTGCTGAGAAACACTAAATACTATTGCTTAAAAAACAGAAAAACCTGTATAACCATCTTCATTATATACTGCCATTTTAGAGGTGCTTACATATTTTCTGATAAAGCAAAGCCTTTTCTAAATTTCATTAGATTTCCCATAGAATCAAAGATATCCCAAAGCATTACAGCATTCCCTTTTTTAACTTCAGTTGCTGCCCTTCAAACAAACCAGCAGTGTTCATGCTTATTTTACCCAATATTGAAAGTAAAATGGTCTTTCAAAAAGAGCTTTATTTTAATCTAGCATCATTAGGATTTAATTGCAATTAAATAATTATTTTTTATTTCATAAAAAAAAGAAAATTAAAATTATTCTTCTGTAATTTCTTCTGTAACCTCTTCTACTTGTAGCGATGCAATTAAACCTCCTGCATCAAAATAATCTCCACCAGCAATAATTTTACCATCTTTAAAATCCCAAGTGTGATAAGCTGTTAGCTCCCACTTTTTTCCAGTAGCAGAATGTACCCCTGTCCATTTTCCGTAAGACCTTACACTACCATCTTGTAATCCTGTATCTGCCAAAACTCCTGGCAAGTAATTTCTTGGCGTATATACCGTCTCCTCCATAACATCTTGCCAACTAAGAAGGTATGCCTTAAAGTCTTCTTTTCCTATTGGAGTAGCACCGTGAAAAGCGGGCTGCCATTCTAACTCCTCATGCACTAGTGCCATCTGTGCATTCACATCTGTTTCTTCACCTTGCAACTTTAAAAATGCTTTTACTGTTTCCGTATTTTGCTCGTATTCTGGATGCATTCCTGGGGTACAGGATACAAAAACACTAAACAAAGCAATAGCTAATAGTTTTTTCATTTTAATTGATTTTAAGTTAATTATAATTTAAGTTTTAAATTATTCTGTTGCAACTCTTTCATGCACTGTAAACTCTTGTACTTTTCCGTTTACAATTAGGGCATCATGTATTTGATTTACTTTTATCTTTTTCCCGTCTATATTTAAAGTAACATCATGCGAAGAGGTAACGTATTGTTTTACTACGCCCTCTTTGGATGTAAATGCATTTGCTATTAGAAACTTTGTAGTCCATTGCGGATTTGCGTCGCTTTCAAACCAAGTTTTTAAAAAGGTGTATGTTCTTCAGAACCATTAAAAACCTCTCCTTTTGGGCCTTTTACTTTAAAATCTTTTGTTGCATTTAAGCCTTCTATAGTTGCGATATCTTTTTCATTGTGCGCTTTAATATACGCTTCCCAAACAGCTACAGTAGAAATATCTCCTACAGTAAGCGGCGTCCTCACCTCTTCTGAAATATCATACCCAATTATGGTTGGGGCTGTTTCTGTTATTGGTTGTTGGCAGCTAAATAATGCCGTTACTATAACTAGTACAAATAGATTTTTCATTTTAAATTGGTTTATCATTAGTTTCTAAAGATATATAAATTAATTGTTAAAAACAATTAACGTATATCACAAAGTTAAAGAACACCCGCTATATTAATAAACTATTCTCTACATTAGCAACTACTGCAGAAGCTATTAATTTTTAAAACACTTTAGCTCTTTTAACTGAAAGGTATTAGAAAATTCTACCACAATCTGTTTAAATATCTTTATGTATTTCTTTAAATATTTTAAGATGAAACTCAAATCTAGCCAAATAAAATAGGCATTATATATAACTCATTAGATGAAAACTTAAAATTAGCAGAGATAATTGCTAAGAATTTACAGCCTACTCATTCGATTTTGTAAATAACAATTAGAATGAAATATTTTGAGTATAACCACTAAAATTATTAGCAATTCTTTAGTTAAATTAATGTAAAAACCTGTTTTTGTAATTTAAAAAATATAACTTGGCTACATATACCTTTTTAAGGTATTTAAATTCCCCAACCACCCCTTCACCTAAATTGGCAAAAGAGCCATATCTGGTAAGTAACAGCATCCCTAAATATAGTAGTTTTATGAATCTAAAACACCTATTAATTTTGATACATTTTATTATAATATTATAATTATGATTAATAATAATTCCTTAAAATTGCTTTTAATAGATAAGTTCTTACAAAAATATATGAAGCTAGCAAATACTGCTATTAAATTTTCACAAAAGCACTCCTATAGAATTCTACCCTTTACTATGAAAGAAATGATAGCAGTTATACAACTCATTTATAATAAAAAAGTCCAACCAGTCTATTTTTATATCAGAGAGCTAAATTTTTCTTTTGCAAAGCTTTTTAATAAAAAAACATTGACATAACACAAAGATGTCTGGGTTTAACAATTGCAAAAGAGCCCATAATAGTAATAAAAAGAAAAATAGTTGCAAAAATAATTTTTGTTGATAGCACTTCTTTTATTATTAAAACCCTAATAACAAAACAATATGTATAAAATATTAATTGTAGAAGATACACGACTCATACGAGAAGAAATTTACGATATACTGACACTAGAAGGGCATACAGTTTTACAAGCTGAAAACGGAGACGTTGGATATAAAATGGCTATAACAATCCTTCCAGATCTTATTCTTTCCGATATATTGATGCCTGAATTAAATGGTCTTGAGATGTTTGAAAAGCTTAAGAAAAACAAGAAGACAAAAAACATTCCATTAATTTTTCTTTCAGCTAAAGGGGGTAATGAAGATATTAGATCTGGCATGAATGCGGGCGCAGAAGATTATTTAATTAAACCTATCAATGCAGATGAGCTTGTAGAAGTTGTACATCGTAAATTAAAAAAACAACAATTAATCAAAAAAAATATAGATCAATTAATAGACGAAAATAAGTTCTTATTAAAGGAAGCCGGTAGAATGGCAAAAATTGGCTACTGGACATATGACATAGAAACAAACACCACTAATTGGTCTAAATTTATTTATTCAGTTTATGGTAATGATCCAGAAGATGGAATTCCAGAAAATACTGAAGTTTTAAATTGTTTTGACGAAAAATCTAGAAAACAACTTATAACAGCAACAAAAAACCTTATTCAAAAAGGTATAAATTATGATATTGAATTGCAGGGAACCAATTTAAAAAATAAAAAATGCTGGATACAAGATATTGGAGAACCTATATATGATGCCGAAAATCATATAATTGGTAGTAGAGGGGTAATACGAGACATTACGAGCATAAAAAATAGTCAGGAGGAATTAAAACGATCTAATGAGAGATATAAATTTATTAGTCTTGCCACCAATGATGCTGTTTGGGATTGGGACCTTTTAGCCGATAACATCTACAGAAACAAAGAAGGTTTCCAAAAGGTATTTGGTTTTGATGATACGATAAACCTAGAAGAAATGCAAATGGATGATTATGTACATCCAGATGATAAAGAAAGGATACAGAAATCATTAAAAGAAATACTTAAAGACCCCGAGCAAAATAATTTTTGTTTTGAATATGCCTTTTTAAGCCCTAATGGTAATAAATTATATATTGAAGATAGAGGTTTTGTTTTACGTACTAAAAACGGAGTAGCCAAAAGAATAATAGGAGCTGCAACTAATGTTACCAAACGAAATACATTTGAAAATTCTTTACAAGACGCCTACGCTAATCTTCAGGCGGTTTTAGAGTCAACTGCAGATGGTATTTTAGTAGTAGATGACGGTAAAGTAATTAATTATAATAAAAAGTTTGCAGAATTATGGAGCTTACCAAATAATGTATTAGCCAAAAAAGACGATGATGCGTTACTTAACTTTGTAATAGACCAATTAGTAGACCCAGACAAATGGTTGGCTGGAGTGCGTCAATTATATGCGCAGCCAGACACTAATAGCCTAGACACTATCACATTAAAAGATGGCAGAACATTTGAAAGATATTCACAACCCAAGTTGATGAATGGAGAAAACAAAGGTCGTGTATGGAGTTTTCGAAACATAACAGAACGTATTAATGCAGATACAGAAAAACAGCAATTATTTGCCTTGATTGAAACCAGTCGGGAGATTATAGCTTTTGGAGATTTATCAGGAAAACCATCATTCGTTAACAAAGCGGCAAGAGAGTTATTAGGAATTGATAAAAACACTGATCTTTCCAAAATACATTTCTTTGATTTTTTTGCCACAAAAGATATGGATAGCTTCTCTGCAGAATCAAAAAAACTTCTTAATGAAGATGGAAGGTGGGAAAAAGATACAGAGCTAATAAATAGAAAAACAAATGAAAAGATATCTGTATACATGTCTGCATTTGTAATTAGAGATAATATTACCCAAAAAGCTATTGGCTTAGGTAGTGTAAGCATGGATATCAGTGAAAGAGAAAAAATTAAAAATGAGCTAATAGTTGCCAAGGAAGAAGCAGAAAAACTAAGCGGTTTTAAAGATCAGTTTTTGGCAAATATGAGTCACGAAATTCGAACTCCTCTAAGTGGTATTATTGGATTTACCAAAATATTACTGCGTGGTAATATTACAAAAAAACAGAAAGAGCAGTTAACTACTATTAAAGTTTCTAGTGATATCTTATTAGTGGTTATAAATGATATTTTAGATTTAGCTAAAATAGAAGCAGGTAAAATGATACTTGAAGAAACCGAATTAAACGTGCGTCACTTGACTAATTCTATTTTAAGCACTTTTGAATTGCGCTTGCAAGAAAAAGAACAAACATTACATACTCATTTTGATGAAAGTATTCCTGAATGTGTACTTGGAGACCCTGTTCGTATTAATCAAATATTATTAAACCTTGTTGGAAACGCTATAAAGTTTACAAATAAAGGGGGTTCAATTAATGTATCTGTAAATTTATTAAAACAAGATGACGATACCGTAAATATTGAATTTATAATATCTGACACCGGTATTGGAATCCTTGAAGATAAATTAGAAAATATATTTGACCCCTTTATCCAAAGTAACTCGAATACTTCTAGAATATACGGAGGCTCTGGTTTAGGTTTAAATATTGTAAAGCAGCTTCTAGATTTAATGAAAGGATCTATTACTGTAAAAAGCCAAATACATGTTGGTAGCACATTTACTTTAAATATTCCCTTAAAACAAACGAAGAAAATAGAACTTGAAATAAATAGAGAAATTTGTAATGATAATAAATCAGAGCTACTAGCAAAACTAAAAGGATTAAAAGATATAAAAGTATTAATTGTTGATGATATGGTTATCAATCAGCTTTTGGTAAAAACTATTATTGAGGATATAGGCTTTGAAACGGAAATAGCAAAAAATGGAAAAATTGCCGTTAACTTGCTGGAGAAGAATAATTACGACCTTATATTAATGGATTTACAAATGCCAGAAATGAATGGATGGGAAGCTACAAAACACATTCGTAATACAATGAAGTTACCAAAATCTGCAACACCAATCATAGCGCTTACCGCAGATATAACAGAAAAAAATATAATAAAATGTCAAGAGATTGGCATGGATGCATATGTTTGTAAACCCATTAATGAGACAGACTTATTACAAAAGGTTACTCGATTAATACTTAAAAAGAGAAAATCTACAAATAGCAAAACACGCAATCGTATGAAGTTATCTAATACAGATTCTCTTAAAAGAGCTTTACACCATAAACCAAAACTAATAGAAGAGATGCTTCAATTAATATTAAAAGAAACACCTATTGCTATTCAACAAATAAATAAGTTTGTAATAGCTGCCGATTGGGGCAGTTTACAAAGTAAAATACACTATATTAAGCCTACACTAGATTTAATAGGCTTACCTAAGGACATTATACTTACTGCTTCGAAAATTGAAACCTACGCTGAAGAAGAAGAAAATTTAGATTTAATACCCAACCAATTAGTAAAACTTGAAAAAGCCTTAAGCCAAGCCTGTATAGAATTAGAAGAAGAACTGCTATTAATTAAAAAATAAAATATTGAAATTATACATAAAACACATGGTAAGCAACCGCTGTAAAATCGCGGTAAAAGAAGAACTAACAAAATTAGGACTTCACTTTAATATTGTAGACTTGGGCGAGGTAGAAATTATGGAAAATATTTCTACCGAACAAAGACAGCAGTTGCAAGAATGCTTACTTGGTGTTGGGCTAGAATTAATGGATAACGATAAAGCCATATTAATTGAAAGAATAAAAAATGTAGTCATAGAAACCGTTCATCATTCAGAAGAAAAGGTTAAAGTAAATTTTTCTCATTACTTAAGTGAAAAATTAGGCGAGGACTATACTTTTCTTGCAAACCTATTCTCGGAAGTTCAAGGAATTACTATTGAGAAATTTTTAATTGCCCATAAAGTTGAAAAGGTTAAAGAGTTACTTGCCTATGGAGAGTATTCGGTAACCCAAATCGCAAGTAAATTAGATTATAGCAGCGTTGCACATTTATCTAGCCAATTTAAGAAAACAGTTGGCATGACACCTTCTCAGTTTCTAAAATTAAAGAGCAAAAAAAGAAGAACTATTGAAGAAATAGGAAAATCTACAAAAACTGCATACTTAGAGAGTTTAAAGAAAACCAATACTAAAAATAAAATAAAAATTTTTCTAGTAGATGATGACCCTGTATTTTTAAGATTACTAGAAATACAGTTTTTAGAAAATGATGGGTTTACTCTAGAGACATTTAAAACTGGTGAGCTGTGTATAGAGAATTTATACCACAAACCAGATATTGTTATTTTAGATTACTACCTAAACAGCGTTATTAAAAAAGCTATGAACGGTTTAGAAACCTTAGATAAAATAACAAAATTAGAAATGGCACTACCTGTTATAATGCTATCCTCCCAAGATAGAATTGATGTGGCAGTAGAATGCCTACACCACAAGGCAATAGATTATGTTGTAAAAAATGAAACTGCCTTTATGCGTTTACAGAAGATAATTGCAACCATTTTAAGTTACAATAAAATGGAGAAAAAATTAAACTGGTTTGAAGATAGAATGTAGCGTGTTTATAATTTTGAAACTTTTACCAAGAATTATGTAACAGCAGAAGATTCTAAGTTTTGTAGATTTGTAGTCCATTATGATTGTTCTGTTTATTTAATAGATACAGTTTAAATGTTAAATATAAATTATGAAAAAAATAATTTTACTTACGATTGTGTTTTTTAGCTTTGTGATTAGCACAAACGCCCAAGCTGGTTTTAGCAAAAACGTGAGTGCGCTAGCAACAGTTGTTGCGCCTATAGAAATTGGTTCCGTAATAAATATGCAGTTTGGAGATATTTCAAGAATGGCAGCGACAGGTGGAACACCAACAGATGGGGTTCTTACAATGAGTACAGCTGGTGCGGTCACCACAACGAGTGGTGGTGTTCAAGCAGTCGCAGGTGGTACAGCTACAACAGCTGCTTCAATTACTGTTACGGGAGAAGAAACTGCAACGTTTTCACTTGTAATTACTGAAGCGACACCGCTAACAATAGCAACTATAGGGCAAGCAGCGGCATCGTCCACAAATACAATGGAGTTAACTAACTTTACACAAAGTGGTGCTGCTGCCGGAAATTTACTTTCTGCTTCTGGTTCACTAACTATAACAATTGGTGCTGATTTAGCAGTTGATAAGGAACAAGAAACTGGTTCTTATACAGGATCAATTTTAGTTGTTGCTCAATATGAATAAGATTACTGTATAATACCTGCTAGTATATTAATGCTTAAATATTTTTATATTAGTTACAAAATTATTATATTCCAAAATGGTTAAAAATATATTTATTATAATATTTATTGTTTTCGGTCTAAACACAGAGTTTTTGTCACAAGGAAATTTACTAATTTATCCTAAGAGAGTTGTTTTTAAAGAATCTGATAATACGCAAAAAATTAATTTAGTTAATTCAGGAGAAGAACCGGCCACATACACAGTGAAATTTGTACAAAGGCGTATGAATGAAAATGGTAGTTTTACTGAAGTTAACACCCCAGGTCCTGGTCAAAATTTTGCAGATGCGCATCTGAGAGTATACCCTAGAACGGTAACCTTAAATGGAGGAGAAGGACAGACAGTTCTATTACAGCGCAAAAGAAATAGTAAAATGAAACCTGGCGAATATCGTTCCCATTTATCTTTTATTAGCGTACCTAAACCAGCACCTCTAGATAATACAAAAAAAGATTCTTTAAATAATAATTTTTCGACCAAAATCACAACTGTCTTCGGTATAAGTATACCTGTAATTCTCCGCTATGGAGAAATAAATGTTTCTGTTAGTATAAATAATACAAAACTAGAACCTGATAATATACTCTCTTTTAGTATAAATAGGAAAGGGAATACATCAATCTATGGTGACTTTCTAATACAATATATACCAGAAGAAGGCAAACCTTTCACCGTATCAGAAGTAAAAGGTATTGCAGTTTATACAACTATAGAAAAACGAAATATAAGATTAAAACTTAACAAACTTAAAAATGTAAATTTAACCAAAGGGAGTATTAGAATAATATTCAAAGCTCCTAGTGGCACTAAGCAAGAAGTTTTTACAGAAGCAACCCTTTTGCTAAATAGCTAAATTGTTATGAAAAAACAAATCGCAAGTAAAATTATTTTAAAAATATTTATTTTAGTACTGTTATTTTTAACTAATTTTATTTATGCCCAACCGGTCTTACCTCAAAGAGAAATAACGCTGAATATCCAACAGAGTCTTACTTTTGGAGAATTTTATAATAAAGGCGATGGCGGCACTATCACTGTAAACTGGCAAGGTATCCGAAGTACTACCGGAGATATTATAGCAATGCCTAGTTCTCAAGGAACTCCTGCAATTTATCAAATTAAACTATGTCAAGGTAGAAATATAACCATCACATATCCAGAATTTAGTACTTTAAAAAATAGCGCCGGATATCCCATTAAATTAGATATTGGTCCCACAGAAAAAGGTGGTAACGGAGTTATATTTGCCACTGAAAAAAATTGTAATTTTATAACCCTATTGCGTGTGGGAGGAACACTTCACATTCCTGCAAACACTCCTTTAGGTATTTTTTCAGGAAATTTCGAAATTTATTTTGAGCAACAATAATGAATACTCTAAGATCATATAACATTAAAACAACTGGTTTGATTTTTAACATCGAATTAGTCTACTTTGTGTTGTCTATCTTTTTTTTTTTACGTTTTCTACAAGCGCACAATACAAAGAATTAAATCCTATAGATTATTATGAATCTTACAATGAAGTTTTAATAACTGTATCCATAAACGGTGGCTATACTTTTGAAACTAATGTACTTATTTCTTCATCTAATAAAATTTATTTAAATGTGGAATCTCTCTTTAAAAAACTTCAAATTAAATGTATAGCTAACCTTAATAATTTGGATGGCTTTATTGAGAATGAAAATAACCTGTATACCATTAATTTTCAAAAAAAACGAATTACAATTGGTGGTAAATCAATCAATATTTCAGGTGGTGTTTTGGAAGAACTGGGAGTAAAATATATAAAAGCATCATTACTATATGAAGCATTTGGATTGAATTTTATTTTTAATCCTAGAACTCTAACAGCAAAGTTAAAATCCAATTTTGAACTAGCTTTCTTTAAAAAACTAAAAAGAGAAAAAAGTAGAGAAAAATTATCAAAAATGCCTAAACAGATTATTGATACTATTATCCCTAGAAACTATCACTTATTTAGATTTGGAACCTTGGATTGGGGTATAAGCTCTTCTCAGGGAAACAATAAAGAAAGTAATGCATTAATTAATATGGCAGTTGGAACCGAACTCTTGTTTGGACAAGCCAACTTTAATATGAATTACAATACTAAAAATAAATTTGATTTTAATGATATGAGGGTTGATTGGCGTTGGGTGAACAATGATAAAAAAATTATTAAACAAGCCCTCATCGGTTCCGTTCCTGGGCCAAGAGATTCAAGAATTAATAGCAACATAATTGGAGCAACCATTAATAATACACCCAACGAAGTGCGCGAAGCCACTGGTTCTTATACAATAACCGATACTACAGAGCCTAATTGGAATGTAGAACTTTATATAAATGATGTTTTAATAGACTATACGCAAGCAGATGCAGCAGGTTTATATCTCTTTAAAGTGCCTGTTGTATTTGGATTATCAGTTTTAACATTAAAATTTTATGGACCTTTAGGAGAAGTGCGCGAAGAAGAACGTATCGAAAACAATCCTTATACTATTGTACCTATAAAAAAGTTAGAATACTCTTTAACCGCAGGTATTGTTCAAGATACTCTTAAAAGTCGTTTTGGAAAAATGACATTTAATTATGGTATTACCCGCTCATTAACAATAGCTGGAGCTTTGGAGTATTTATCTAGTAATACTACCCAACCCATCAAGCCTATTGTTAGTGCTACCTTTAGACCATTTTCTGCAGTACTTTTAAACGTTGATTATATGCATGAAGAAAGTATAATAGGTTTGCTTAATTACTATATTACAAACAGTGCTTTTTTAAATATTAACTATATCCATTCTACACAAGCAAATAATTCGGCAATGTCTAACCAATTAGGAGTTAAACTTGCAACACCTTTTAAGAATAAATTTTTTTCTGGTTTTACAAGGATCAGCTTCAAACAAAATATATTTAAAGAATTCAATTACAATTCTATCGATTTATCAGTTTCTAGCTCTGTCAATAAGATTAAAATTAATTCAAATTTATTAATAAATTGGACCTCTAAAGAATCTCCGCAAATAAATACTAATTTAGCGCTGTCTTATCGTTTAGCAGGTGGTTTAAGTTTCCAATCTTCAGCAGCATATAATTTCACTACAAACAATTTTAATTTTTTCAATATAAATTTACAAAAAAGAATATCAAAATTAAATTTAAGCTGCTCTTATCAAAGAAATATACAAACTAAAACTAGTAGTATTAATTTAAGTGCCGACTATGCTTTGCCTTTTTCCAATGTTGGGGTTTCTAGTTCTTATAGTGATAATAGCTTAAGTTTTCAGGAAAGTGCTCGGGGTAGTATGGCTTTTGATATAGGTAATACTCCTATACATACAGGAAACAACTCTGCAATTGGTAAAGGAGGTATTTTATTGTATCCCTTTCTTGATTTAAATGCAAATGGTAAATTGGACAGCGGAGAAAAAAAAGTGTTCCTCTCTTCTGTTAAAGTTTCAGGTGCTAAAGCAGTAATTAGTAAAAAAGATTCCATTATTAGACTTTTTGATTTAAATGCTTTTATAAATTATACAGTAGAATTTTCAGACACAAATTTAGATAACATTGCTTGGAGACTTAAGCACAAAACCTATAAAATTCTTGTAGACCCGAACCAATACAAACGGGTATTTATTCCTGTAATTTCTGTTGGAGAAATAAGTGGTATGGTATATTTAGGTTCAAGAGGTCAAGGCCGTGTTAACCTTCAAATTCTTGATGAAAAAGAAAATATAGTAGTAGAAACTTTAAGCGAATTTGATGGGTATTTCAATTACTTAGGCCTAAAACCTGGAAAATATACCGTGCGAATAGACCCCGAACAGTTAAAAAACTTAAATTACAAAGCCCTTCCGAAAGTGCATCAGGTAACGATTAAGGTATCAGAGTATGGAGATATTATAGATGATCTTGATTTTACATTGAGCAAAAAAGCACCCAAAAAACCTACAGAATAAACGTATTTATAGGAACAGATACTGTGTTCGCATACTAGCCAATTAACATGCAGTTATAAAATTATTTTAACAACCCAATAAGTAGTGTAATAAAGATAGGAAAAACCATTAAAATACTGTACCTTAAAAATCTATCATTTAATTATAAAGCAATCATTATCAGAGTTTTATATTAAAATTAGCCAATTAAAATCTTTACATCTTTTAAAATATAAAATAATGAAATCACAACTAAACCTTATCGCAGCAGCTCTTATTTTATTATTTTGTAGCAGTAATACAATACATGCTCAATCTATGGGTATTAGCAATGCCGCTATTACCCCAGACCCTTCTTCTATACTAGAAATGAGAACAACCGAAAAAGGTATTCTAATTCCCAGGATGACCACTGCAGAAAGAGACAACATCTCTTCACCTGCTACTGGACTAATGCTCTACAATACAATTACCAATCAATATAATTTTTATAACGGAAGTGCCTGGGTTTTTTGGGGAAGTGCGGCCTACCTTTCTGCAACTTCTGGCGAAACACTTTCTACGATTTCTACTTCAGATGTTGTAATTACAGACATGACTAAAACTGCATTAGAGGCTGGTACATATTCTGTTCTTTTTAATGGACAAGTAAACATCCCAGCAGCTGATTATACTACTGGTTTTAGTACTGCAGATGCGGCTGCAGACTTAAATTTAATTTATAACGATATTATGGCAATACCTGTAACTGGCACCCATGCACTTACTTTTGGGAGTGGAGAAACGCTTCTTCCTGGAGTGTATGATGTAGCGGGTGCGGCATCAATTGCCGGCACTCTTACGCTAGATGGTAATAATGAAACAAACCCTCTATTCATAATTAGAGCCAATGCAGGAGCATTTAATACAGCGGCTAGTGTTGATGTAATTTTAACAAACGGAGCAACCTCAGAAAATGTTTTTTGGATTGCCGATGGAGCAATTGGTCTCGGTGCTGGTACAAAGATCTCAGGAACCTTATTTTCTAATGGAGCTGCTGTTGCAGGGGGCTCTTCCATAGTAAACGGACGATTATTAACTAAATTAGGAGCAATTTCTTTCGGACAAGGTGCACTTACGGCGCCAACAGGCAACAGTATTGTAGATTTTAGGAGCTTATCTGATTTCATAATATTTACAAGTTCAGGTGGAGTTGCCAATACTGGTGCTTCCGTATATAATGGAGATATTGGAACAGGTGGAGGTGCCATCACAGGCTTTCCAACTGCAAATGTTAATGGAACAATATTTGAATCAGGATCAACTACGGTTGTTACCCCCATTAATCATATGGCTACATTTAGCCTTTATAAAAATGGCGTATTAATTCCTAATACCCGTAGAATAAGAACACATTTAAACAATCCATCAGACATTTCATTACTAGGCATTTCTACAATTGAGGTAGATGACACCATAGACGTGAGATGGAAAATTGATGAACAACCCTCTGATGGCATCGAAATAAGTGTTCTAAATAGAATTTTAACATTGATTAAAGTAGGAAACTAACCAAATGATACTCGTTTAAAATATAAAAATAAAATCCAGCATGAAAAATTTCAAGCAACATAAAATTTTAGGAAGTAACGGGCCTGTCATTCTTCTGGTGCTATTCTTTTTAATTCAAATACTAGAAACACGGGCACAACAGATTTCCAATAACGGAACTTACATTTCTATTACTACAGGTACTTTCATTGGAATGGATAGCATTACTAATTACAATAGTGCAACACTTGTAAATAATGGAACCTTAACAATTAATAAGTTTGACAATAGCGCAGCAGTTGAGAATAATGAAACCCTAGCCACCACAACTATTAATAATTCTGGAACATTTGAAAATACGAAAACAATAACTGCCACTGATATAGAAAATACCTTAAACTTTGACAATACAGGAACTTTAACTGCTAGTAATAACGTTACCAATTCTGGAACCTTTACAAATGATGGATCTTTTACTGCTGTTGATTTAGAAAACAAGGAAACTTCAACCTTTGACAATACAGGAACTTTAACGGCTACTAATACCGTTACCAACTCTGGAACCTTTACAAATAAAACTGCAGGAACTTTTAATGCTACTAATACCGTTACTAATTCTGGAACCTTTACAAATGAAACTGCAGGAACTTTAACTGCTAGTAATACCGTTACCAATTATGAAACCTTTACAAATGATGGCTCTTTTACTGCTGCAGATTTAGAAAACAAGGAAACTTCAACCTTTGACAATACAGGAACTTTAACGGCTAGTAATACCGTTGCCAACTCTGGAACATTTACAAATAAAACTGCAGGAACTTTAACTGCTACCAATACCATTACTAATTCTGGAACCTTTACAAATGAAACTGCAGGAACTTTAACTGCTACTAATACCGTTACCAATTATAAAACCTTTACAAATGATGGCTCTTTTACTGCTGCAGATTTAGAAAACAAGGAAACTTCAACCTTTGACAATACAGGAACTTTAACGGCTACTAATACCGTTGCCAACTCTGGAACATTTACAAATAAAACTGCAGGAACTTTAACTGCTACCAATACCATTACTAATTCTGGAACCTTTACAAATGAAACTGCAGGAACTTTAACTGCTACTAATACCGTTACCAATTATAAAACCTTTACAAATGATGGCTCTTTTACTGCTGCAGATTTAGAAAACAAGGAAACTTCAACCTTTGACAATACAGGAACTTTAACGGCTACTAATACCGTTACCAATTCTGGAACCTTTACAAATAAAACTGCAGGAACTTTAACTGCTACTAATACCGTTACCAATTATGAAACCTTTACAAATGATGGATCTTTTACTGCTGCAGATTTAGAAAACAAGGAAACTTCAACCTTTGACAATACAGGAACTTTAACGGCTACTAATACCGTTACCAACTCTGGAACCTTTACAAATAAAACTGCAGGAACTTTAGCGGCTACTAATACCGTTACCAATTCTGGAACCTTTACAAATAAAATTGCAGGAACTTTAACTACTACTAATACCGTTACCAATTATGAAACCTTTACAAATGATGGCTCTTTTACTGCTGCAGATTTAGAAAACAAGGAAACTTCAACCTTTGACAATACAGGAACTTTAACGGCTACTAATACCGTTACCAATTCTGGAACCTTTACAAATAAAACTGCAGGAACTTTAACTGCTACTAATACCGTTACCAACTCTGGAACCTTTACAAATGAAACTGCAGGAACTTTAACTGCTACTAATACCGTTACCAATTATGAAACCTTTACAAATGATGGATCTTTTACTGCTGCAGATTTAGAAAACAAGGAAACTTCAACCTTTAACAATACAGGAACTTTAACGGCTACTAATACCGTTACCAACTCTGGAACATTTGAAACTTCGGAAACCTTTTCTGCCCCTACCATTAATAATTCTGGAACCTTTACAAATACAGGAACTTTGACTTCTATTAATAACGTCATAAATTCTGGAACCTTTGCAAATGACGGAACATTAACACTTAGTAAGGTTAACAATACCGCAACAATTGAAAATAACGAAACCTTTTCTGCTACTACGGTTACCAATTCTGGAACCTTTACTAATAACAAATCCTTTACCGCTGCTGATGTGGTAAATACCTTGACCTTTGGAAATACAGGAACTTTAACGGCTACTAATACCGTTACCAATTCTGGAACCTTTGACAATACAGGAACTTTAACGGCTAGTAATACCGTTACCAACTCTGGAACCTTTACAAATAAAACTGCAGGAACCTTAACTAATATTAATACCGTTACCAATTATGAAACCTTTACAAATGATGGATCTTTTACCGCTGTTGATTTAGAAAACAAGGAAACTTCAACCTTTGACAATACAGGAACTTTAACGGCTACTAATACCGTTACCAACTCTGGAACCTTTACAAATAAAACTGCAGGAACCTTAACTAATATTAATACCGTTACCAATTATGAAACCTTTACAAATGATGGATCTTTTACTGCTGCAGATTTAGAAAACAAGGAAACTTCAACCTTTGACAATACAGGAACTTTAACGGCTACTAATACCGTTAACAACTCTGGAACATTTACAAATAAAACTGCAGGAACTTTAACTGCTACCAATACCGTTACTAATTCTGGAACCTTTACAAATGAAACTGCAGGAACTTTAACTGCTACTAATACCGTTACCAATTATGAAACCTTTACAAATGATGGATCTTTTACCGCTGCAGATTTAGAAAACAAGGAAACTTCAACCTTTGACAATACAGGAACTTTAACGGCTACTAATACCGTTAACAACTCTGGAACCTTTACAAATTATACTGCAGGAACCTTAACTAATATTAATACCGTTACCAATTATAAAACCTTTACAAATGATGGATCTTTTACTGCTGCAGATTTAGAAAACAAGGAAACTTCAACCTTTGACAATACAGGAACTTTAACGGCTACTAATACCGTTACCAACTCTGGAACCTTTACAAATAAAACTGCAGGAACTTTAACTGCTACCAATACCGTTACTAATTCTGGAACCTTTACAAATGAAACTACAGGAACTTTAACTGCTACTAATACCGTTACTAATTCTGGAACCTTTACAAATGATGGATCTTTTACTGCTGCAGATTTAGAAAACAAGGAAACTTCAACCTTTGACAATACAGGAACTTTAACGGCTACTAATACCGTTACCAACTCTGGAACATTTACAAATAAAACTGCAGGAACTTTAACTGCTACCAATACCGTTACTAATTCTGGAACCTTTACAAATGAAACTACAGGAACTTTAACTGCTACTAATACCGTTACTAATTCTGGAACCTTTACAAATGATGGATCTTTTACTGCTGCAGATTTAGAAAACAAGGAAACTTCAACCTTTGACAATACAGGAACTTTAACGGCTACTAATACCGTTACCAACTCTGGAACATTTACAAATGAAACTGCAGGAACTTTAACTGCTACTAATACCGTTACCAATTATAAAACCTTTACAAATGACGGATCTTTTACTGCTGCAGATTTAGAAAACAAGGAAACTTCAACCTTTGACAATACAGGAACTTTAACGGCTACTAATACCGTTACCAACTCTGGAACCTTTACAAATAAAACTGCAGGAACTTTAACTAATATTAATACCGTTACCAATTCTGGAACCTTTGCAAATGATGGATCTTTTACTGCTGCAGATTTAGAAAACAAGGAAACTTCAACCTTTGACAATACAGGAACTTTAACGGCTACTAATAACGTTACCAATTCTGGAACCTTTACAAATAAAACTGCAGGAACCTTAACTGCTACTAATACCATTACTAATTCTGGAACCTTTACAAATGATGGATCTTTTACTGCTGCAGATTTAGAAAACAAGGAAACTTCAACCTTTGACAATACAGGAACCTTAAATGTTACTAATACCGTTACCAACTCTGGAACCTTTTCAAATAAAACTGCAGGAACCTTAACTGCTACTAATACCATTACTAATTCTGGAACCTTTACAAATGAAACTGCAGGAACTTTAACTGCTAGTAATACCGTTACCAATTCTGGAACCTTTTCAAATGATGGATCTTTTACTGCTGTAGATTTAGAAAACAAGGAAACTTCAACCTTTGACAATACAGGAACTTTAACGGCTACTAATACCGTTACCAACTCTGGAACATTTACAAATAAAACTGCAGGAACTTTAACTGCTACCAATACCGTTACTAATTCTGGAACCTTTACAAATGAAACTACAGGAACTTTAACTGCTACTAATACCGTTACTAATTCTGGAACCTTTACAAATGATGGATCTTTTACTGCTGTAGATTTAGAAAACAAGGAAACTTCAACCTTTGACAATACAGGAACTTTAACGGCTGCTAATACCGTTACCAACTCTGGAACCTTTACAAATAAAACTGCAGGAACCTTAACTGCTACTAATACCATTACTAATTCTGGAACCTTTACAAATGAAACTGCAGGAACTTTAACTGCTAGTAATAACGTTACCAATTCTGGAACCTTTTCAAATGATGGATCTTTTACTGCTGCAGATTTAGAAAACAAGGAAACTTCAACCTTTGACAATACAGGAACTTTAACTGCTACTAATACCGTTACCAATTCTGGAACATTTACAAATAAAACTGCAGGAACTTTAACTGCTACTAATACTGTTACCAATTCTGGAACCTTTACAAATGATGGATCTTTTACTGCTGTTGATTTAGAAAACAAGGAAACTTCAACCTTTGACAATACAGGAACTTTAACGGCTACTAATACCGTTACCAATTATGAAACCTTTACAAATGATGGAACTTTTACTGCTGTTGATTTAGAAAACAAGGAAACTTCAACCTTTGACAATACAGGAACCTTAAATGTTACTAAGATAAACAACGAAGGAAATACCCTGGGAGATGGAACTTATAATATTTTAGGTGATTTTACAAGCTCAGGAACCTTTTTTAGTGCAGCAGGTGCTGTATATATGAATGGAACATCGGCACAAATAATGACCATGGCCACTGCTACGTTTAATAACCTCACCATAGACAATGTAGCAAGTGTTACATTAATTTCAACGCAAACTATTATTACAAATACCCTTACAATTAATACAGGGAAAGTATTTAAAATTGAAGCAGATAAAAACTTGACAGTAACGGGTACCATTGTAAATAATGCAGACACCAGTGGTCTTATTTTAAAGTCTAATGCTTCTGGAACAGCCTCTTTACTTCACAACACCCCCGATGTGCCGGTAACCGTGCAGCGTTATATTAGTGGTATTGCAGAAGACTGGCACTTTCTTTCTGCACCCGTTTCAAATCAAGATATAAGCGGTAGTTGGAACCCAGCAGGTACTTATGGAAATGGAACTGGCTATGATTTGTATATTTTTAATGAACCTACACCGTGTTGGACTTATCAATTAAATACAACCGTAGCACCAACGTGGCCTTCTATTCATCCTACTGCTAACTTTGTTACGGCAAGAGGCTATCTGTATTCTACACAGGCACCAAATCCAACCAAAGAATTTGTTGGGTTGTTAAATAATGGAGCTATTAGTTACCCCATTACAAATGAAAGTCCAGACCTTGTTGTACAAGGGTTTAATTTAATTGGAAACCCCTACCCATCTTCAATAGATTGGAAATCAATAAATGGTTGGTCGCGTACTAATTTAATTACCTCTGGCGGAGGTTATGACATGTGGATTTGGAATCAGGCGGCTAACAATTATGGAGTATATAACTCAAACGGAGATATTGGTACAAACGGTGTAACGCAGCATATTGCACCAGCACAAGGATATTTTGTTAGAGCGGTAAATAACGGCGATATTAGTATGTCTAATGCAGTACGCGTTAATACCGGTGCTAGTAATTGGTTAAAAGGAACCAAAAATGAAACCAACAATTTAAAAATTAGAATTACGTCTAGTGAAGGACATGGTTCAGATGAAGTGTTACTTCTATTTGGGTACCCAGAAAACGAAGCTGGAGCCGTAAAACTCTTCAGTCAAAATGAAGCTGCACCTTCGGCTTATTTATACGATCTAAAGCAAGATTTATCCGTGCGATATTTAACGGATACTATCGAAAACTCACAAGTGCCGTTGCACTTTAAGGCTGGGAGAGATGGGAATTATTCATTGAGTATTGATGCTGAAATTGGTGCTTTTGATATACTTTTATTAGAAGATAAAAAAAATAATAGCATAACTGATTTAAATGTAAATGCGAACTATCAATTTAAAGGGACTATCAACGATGATGCCAATAGATTTGTGCTTCACTTTAAAGATATAACTGAGGTGAATGAAAGCTTACCTATTTCTATCTTTTATGATGGAAACGAAGTTAACGTAGACTTGACTTTGGTAAATGAAGAAACGGATATTAAAGTGTTTGATATGCTAGGTAGACTGTTATTAAATAAAAAAGGAGCAGGTAAAATGATCCACCGTTTTAGTGTACATCCAAAACATGCAGTTTATATTATAGTTGCTACCAGCGAAGAAAAATCTAGTAGAAAAGTAGTTTTAGTATATTAAAATAGTACTCCTGTTATTTTTAATTATGACAAGACGATTAAAGTATTTATTTTTTAGTACATTTAATCCTTCTTAAGAAGCGTAAATTAACAGTAGTGCAAAGCAATAGATAGTGTAGTAAAAAGTAAAATTAGTTTGAAGTTTTCATGTAATGATTTAATAATTATGTAACATTTTTTAAGAATTATGTAACATTAATTAATTATTTCATTTTATATGTCTATATTTATATCGATATATGAATATAAAAGCTTCTCTTTTATTAACTATTTTAGCCATAATAGGACACGTTGTTAGCGTAGGTGCGCAATCAGCGTTCACCCAGAATATAAGCGCTAGCGCAAAAATTATAGAAGCAATAACACTTTCTGAGACAACTTCACTGAACTTTGGAGCGAACATACTAAAAAGCACAGCGGGAGGAACTGTTGTTTTGAGTTCAAATTCAAATACACGAAATTATACTGGTGGTCTCGCTGGTGGAGGTCCAGAAAATCAAGATGCTACCAATGCAACTTTCGAAGTAAGCGGGGCTTCACTTGCTACTTATACGGTAACATTACCAGCAGCAATAACGCTTACCCACACTTCAACTGAGACCGGTATAAATACCATGGAAATCACTGCAATGAAAGCACGTTTTAATGATGCAGCATCCGACTCTGTAACAAGTACTATTTCATCAGAAGGAACGGACAGTTTCTCGCTGGGAGCTACCTTAACTGTTCAAGAGAACCAAATCCTCGGACAGTATTCTGGACAATACGAAGTAAGTGTAGACTACAATTAACTAAAAAAATTGTGGCTCTTTACAAATAAATTTCAAAAATAACTTCAAGCTTCAATGTCGCAGAAAATTGGTTTATCTCTAAATTTTGTATATTTAGATATGAAAAAAATAACTTTTATCCTACTGCTATGTATTTCATTTATTTCAAATGCTCAAAAGGTATTTGCCGTACAATATGAAAATCAAGCAGATGTAAAGGTATTTGTAGTGAAATATGAGAACCAAGCAGACTTAAACATCTATAAAGTTAAATACGAAAACCAAGCAGGAAAGAATAATGGCACATGGTTTTTTACCAAATACAAAAATCAAGCTAAAAAGAAAATCTATTTTGTAACGTATGAAAATCAGGCAGATTTAAAAATTTACGTTGTTAAGTATAAGAATCAAGCAGGTTGGAGAGACAAATCAAAGCAACATTTAATGTTTTAAATAAATATTTAAAAATTTATTTATTTAAAATTTCTTCTCTTGTTTTAAGGTATGCTTTCATTGCATCTTTATTATGTGCGTCAACTCCTTTTAAATCTATCTCCTTAAACACTGCAACACTTAAAGGACTGGTCTCTTTATTTAGATGCTTTTTTGTCCACAAAGAGAATTCTGTAATTACGCGATAAAAATCTACGCCAGAATCTGTAAGGTAATAGTACTTTATCTTTTTATCATTTTTGTCTTTAACAAAGTCAATAATACCATTACTCCTTAATTTTTTAATTCTATCTACTAAAACATTAGTAGATATTTTTTCAGGTGATTTAAGGATTGCAGAATATGTATTTCTATTCAGAAATAAGTCTCTAATAATTAATAACGACCATCGATCTCCCACTAAATCTAATGCGCTGCTTAAAGTACAGCTTGACCGAAATTCTGAATTATCCATTCTTAAGTATAGTTAGTTTTTTACTACCTACAAAAGTAATCATTTTTATGAAGATTCTAATTTTTATATTTAATTGTTAATTGCAATTTATTATAATAATATGTGCATTGGATATTCATTCTATAAAATTATGCAGAAAATTGTAAAAGTCCTATTAATTGCCCTTACGGCTATATTTATAAGCTGTTCAGAACAAAAAAACGAAATTTTCTATGACTTAGAAATTGCAATTATGAAAAATATCTAAATCAATCAAACTTTCATCTATGCAACCCAAGGGTATTTCTTCATCACCCGAAACACAACCTAATAAAATAATAGTAAAAAACAAGTAAAGTAATTTTTTCATAATATTGAAAAGATAATAGATATATCCTAACCTATTTAAACCTCAAAAACAGCTGAATTAAAAGAAATAAATATGTTTATATTCTAGTAAATAGACAATTCGTTAGAGACGGTGTTGTGGTTATTATTTTAATTTCGGATGTTTATTAATTCAGCCTCTAACTCCGATTTAACATTCACTTGTATTGTTGATAAAGTTCCATTTAGCAAATTGTTATTTTCATAAGGATCACCTACTAAATAATACATCTCCTCCACTCCAAGTGCACTAACTATAAGTTTATATTCACCATTACTAATAGTCCATCTATCAGTTGTCCCATTATCCATTTCAGAATATTGATAATATCTAATTATATTATTATTGGCTGTTAATAGGGGTTTAAAGCTTTTACTATCGTGAATTTCGTTAACTGAAATCCCAGCAATGTCTGCAATTGTCGCAAATAAATCTGTACTATTTATTAAGTTATTATCTGTACCTGATCGAGAGACAGAGTTTCCAGAGATAAACATTGGAACGTTAACACCACCCTGATATAAAGTATTTTTCACAGTTGTCCTTGAATAGGGGGATTGAGCAACCTGGTTTGGTGTGCCATTGTCGCCAATAAAAATTATTATTGTGTTATTGCTTTCAACTTCAGGAATAGCATCCAATAACCTTCCAATTTGAAAATCCATTGCTTCAATCGCTGCCATATAGTAAGGAATTGGGTCTACCCCATTGTTATATGCAGGTATGTTCCCCTGACTGTGCATATTACTTGGTGGTATATGAAATGGTGTATGTGGTGCATTATATGCCAACCACATAAACCAAGGTTTAGATTGTTGATTAATCCAATCTATCGATAAATCTGTAAAAGTTTCTGTTATATAATCTGTAACCTGAGTTGTAGTACTATCCTCGTTTAATTGCCATTTGTAATAATCATTTACTGCACCACGAATAAGGCCAGCGTAATAATCAATTCCAAATGTTTCTGGATTTATAGCTGAATTGTTACCTGAAAGATGCCATTTTCCAACAATTGCGGTTGCATATTTATTGTTAGTTTGAGTGCTAATATATTTTTGTAGTGTAGTTTCCAAAATAGATAATTCATCGCCAACAGCTTTTACACCAGTTCTATAACCGTACTTTCCAGTAATTATAGAGGCTCTAGTTGGCGTACAAGTTGGATTTGCCCAAAAATTACTAAAAGAAATTCCATTATTTCTAATGGCATCTATGTTTGGGGTAAGGGGCTTTATATTGCCTTCTGTAAAACCATTTATCGCGTCTTTACCTAGATCGTCTGCAATAATAAAAAGAATATTTGGTGATTGTATTAAGTCTACAATTTCGTTTGAATCCTCTGATTTATTACAGCTAATAATTGTAAATAAGGTGACAAGCAAGCAAATTCTAGCTGCTTTTATAGAATGTCTATAGTTCATAATAGTTTTTGTTACTCGTTTAAGATTTTAGATATTTTTTATATTCTATAAATTAACATATTTTAGACTTTCATTTCTTCAAAAGGTTTAATTTATATCTTATGTTACATGTTATACAGCTTGTTATTTAGAAGTTTAAAAGGATTTTAAAAAAAATAAACCCACTTTAGTAGTGGGTTTATTCTTTTTTTGTAAATTTTAACAGAAACTATATCGTATTTAATTGGCCATATAAATAACTTCTCTAGTAACCTTACCGTCATCATTAAAGTCATGACTCATGTGCAAATATTCGCGAGTTTCTTCTCCTGTCTCTGCATTCGTGTTGTTTACCCACCACCAAGATTGAACAACCCATTGCCCTTTGTCTCTTGAGTAATAAATAGCATCTGGATATCCTGACTGCTCTAAGTTACGCACACTGTTTGTTGCTATTTCCTGATGCCATGTAGCTATGCGCTCTTCTAGGTTTAGGTGACCGTCTACTCCCAAACGGTAAAACTTTACATCTTCCGAAAAATAAGTAGCCAATTCCGATATTTCTCCAGTCTCAAAATGTGCAACCATCTCATTCAATTTATTAATAATTGGATGTTCATCATACACGCGACCGTTTCTATGCATTCCTAAAGATGCCTGAATTTGTGCACCCGCAGACTCTCGATCATAGTAGTTTATCGTTGTCGTTATTTTCCCTTGGTTAGTCACATAATAATTCGAGTGCATATTTGCCTTAACAACTAAACCGCTATTTTTATTCACAGCAGAGAACACCATCCAGTCCATAGCCCATGCACCTTTTTTATCCTTTTCATACTTAATAATATCGGGTGTAGCACCTTCCATAACGGTAATTTTAATATCGCTAAAGTTCTTTTGCCACCAAAGCATATTAGTAACTTCTTCATCTACAGTGCCTGCTTCATCTTCGCCAGGACCCCAAATTTTCGCTTCCTCAGCGTACAAAGCTCTTAGTTCAGCCTCAGTCCCTGATTCCCATATCCGGTAAGTTTCTTTAACAACATCATATGCAGGATGCTCTGAATACGTTACTCCTGATTTTACTTGACTCCAACCTAATAAAGGGATGAGTGTTAATACAATTACTAATTTCTTCATGTTACTTGTGTTTAAAATTAATTATTTAACTCAAACATACTACTTATTAATTGCAATAAACAATTATTTATTTGTAGGTTTTGAATAATTATTATTGATTTTCAAACCATTAGTCTAAAAGGTAAAGATCTGTTTCATTCAGAATTTAAGCTATCCCTTTCTTCTGGGAATGCCGTAAAAAAAATGCCCATCTTTTATAAAGATGGGCATTAAAAAAAATATTTAATTCCTTATTTAGAAAGTCCTGCAGACTCCATCACAAGATATGCAGTGTCTCCATCTACTTTAAAAACATTACCCCATTGACCTCTAACCATTGTATTGCTAGTTGTGTCTAACTGAGTCCAATTACCAAAACCAACTGCTAATGAATCTCCAAGATATGTGTACCCTAGAATATTAGCGTCCAATATCATACCATCTGAAAACACCTCTGTCGCTTTAATCTTGTCACGTCCTACAACGATCCCCTCTTTAGAACTTTCCCCTTTGTATTTTCTATAAATATCATCTAAATCGAAGTCATTTGGTAAGATTTGAAGCATTAAAAAAGCAGTATCTATCTGCTACGAATGCCACTTAGTTTGTTGTTTAAAAAGGGCTTTTCTATGTTTGGAGGTAATGCTTTTTGTTTACCACTGTCCAAGTAATCTGAATTGATAAAGATACCTATTGAGAATTCTTTTCTACTTTTCTTAAATGTAATTCTACATTTTTTGGGACAATGTCTTTTTTTATTAATTTTGATTTTTTGCAAAACAAAGAGTATTGCTAATTTATAAGTTTTGTGTTTTATAAAAAGGGACACCTGAAGTAAAAATGGTGTACCCAAATATACACCTAAAAAGGTGTAATTTGATTAATAAGTTGATTGATATAAAATTACATAGAAAAGAACAGAAAGTACCGAAAACACTTGTAAAACCTATAGAAAATAAAAAATCCTTCCACTATAACTCCGTTTTAATTAACGATTATTAACAACAGAGTTAACTGCCTCTTGTTGTTTTTGTTCTGAATCTATAGTACTGTTTACATTTGAATATTTGACATAAAATAATGTGACTAAAAATAGCACTGCAAAAAATATTGCCGCAACTGCGAAAACGTACTCTTTTTGCTCGTTATTTTTTTTCGTACTTAAATTTATATTATTTGTAGACATAACTTTATTTTAAAATAGATTACTCAAATACAACTCTCACTACAAAATAGGTAGCACTGGCATAAAAACGGAATTATCAATAATTTTATGTTGCTTTTAAATGACTTTAACGTCATACGGTCCAAGCTATATTAATAGCGAAATCAAGTAAAAACAAAAAAGCTTCACATTTCTGTGAAGCTTTAAGTGAGCCCTGAAGGATTCGAACCTTCGACCGCCTCCTTAGAAGGGAGGTGCTCTATCCAGCTGAGCTAAGAGCCCGTAGTTTTATAGTTGCTACGTACAACTGTGTCGGGGTGGCAGGATTCGAACCTGCGACCTCCTCGTCCCAAACGAGGCGCGATGACCGGGCTACGCTACACCCCGAAATAGTATACTTTACGCTCTAAAGTTACTTGAAAATTGCGGAGAGACAGGGACTCGAACCCTGGCGACAGTTACCCGTCGACAGATTAGCAATCTGCTCCATTACCACTCTGGCACCTCTCCCGTTTTGAACTTGTTCACACTTGTTTTAAAATGCGAGTGCAAATGTAATATTACATTTACAATTTAGCAAGATGTTTTTATGTTTTTTTTGCTTTATTTCCTACTCAGGATATTCAACTCTCAAATGATACATGCTTAATAATTTTTTCTTAATTACCTTTTTAATCGTTTCAATCTCTTTAAAAGTAATATCAGAATTTAAAAACTGATTGTCGGACATTTGTTTCTCAATAATTCTATCAATTAAATCGCTGATTGTTTGTGCTGTAGGAATTTTTAAACTTTTAGAAGCAGCCTCTGCAGCATCACACATCATTAAAATAGCGGTTTCCTTTGAAAACGGATTTGGCCCTTGATATTGAAATTTTTTAATATCAATATCGGTATCAGGATTCATCTCTTTTTCTTTCATTAAAAAATAATAAGTAGTAGAAGTACCATGATGTGTTCTAATAAAATCTATAATTCTGTCTGGTAAATTGTATTTTTTGGCAATTTCCACTCCTTTTATCACATGATCTGTTATTATTTTAGCACTGTCTTTAGGAGACAAGTCATGATGTGGGTTTACACCCGTAGTTTGGTTTTCTGTAAAATACATTGGATTTACCATTTTTCCAATATCATGATACAAAGCACCTGTTCTCACCAACATAGAATTTGCACCTATTTCATTGGCTGCAGCTTCTGCTAAATTAGCTACTTGCATCGAATGCTGAAAAGTACCTGGAGCTTTCTCGTTTAGCGCTCTTAGAAGCTCTGTATTCGTGTTCGACAGCTCCAACAAAGTAACGTCTGAAACCAACCCGAAAACTTTTTCGTAGATATAAATTAAAATAATAGAAAGGAAAGAAAGCAATCCATTTAAACCAAACAGTATAAAATAATCTACATTTATTTGAGATGCATTGCCTTCTTTTATGATTGAAAAAGCAAAATAAGTAAGCATGTAAATACCTGTAATCTGGGCAACTGATATAAAAAGATTAGCTCTCTTATATAATTCTGAAACAGTTAAAATAGTTACGATACCTGCTATAATATGCAGATAAATAAACTCGAAACTATTAGGAACTACATACCCTAATAAAAGTACAGTAAGTACATGTGCAAAGAGGCCTAAACGTGCATCAAAAAAAGCTTTTAAAATAATTGGCAAAACACTTAAAGGAACAACGTATAAGTAATCTGCATTGTAATTTATAACCAATGTTTGAATGAAAATCATTGAAAAAACATTGAAAAAGATAAACGTAACCTTGTTGTTGTTATTGTAAATTTCTTCTCGGTACTTCTTTAAGAATAACAAGAGCATTAATAAAGCAAGTGCTACTAAAATAGTGTACCCTAAGATAATCCAATTGTAATTAGATTCTGTCCAAACTTTAGATTCAGATTCACTTTTTAAAGAACTTAAAACTGCTAATTTTTTTCCCTCAACAATATCTCCTTTTAAAATAATTAATTCTCCTGACGAAACCTTTCCTTTCGTATAAGAAATCTTTCTCGTTTCATTGTCAATTACCTTCTCCGTAAAATCTGCATCATAGGTAATGTTAGGTTTAATTATATCAGAGAGTATATTAAAAAATTGTTTTCTTCTAAACTCATTAAAACCGATCTCTAAGTTTGCTGTAATAATTTTTAAGACTTTGTTTGAATTGTATAGATTTTTAAAAGGAATGTCTTTCACAACATTTTCTTTTGTTATAGAAATCAATGCATCTTTATTAGCAACAATATTCTGACTAATGGTTGCTAAAAAACCTTCTTTATAAACTTCATTAATTATTTCTACCCCTATTTTATTGAACAATATTTTTTGATCAATAGATAAAGAATCACTTAAAAGAAGGGTTTGAATACTTTTTTCAAAAGCAGTGTTTACAGCTACTACTGCGGCCTTATTGTAGATGAAAAAAAGTTTTGAATTGGCTTCTATTCGCTGTTTTTCTATTTTAATTTCAGCTTCAGATTTTTGAACTGCAAAATCAAAAGGTGCATATAAATTATCGTATTTCCATAATTGTCCATTATTAAAATCATACTTAAACTGCCCTCCTTTTGGAAATAAATAAACAATAGCAACTGTAGTAATTAAAAATAAAATTACTTTATAGATGATGGTGTTTTTCTGATAGAGTTTATTAACGAAATTGCTCATATTATGTATCTTATTATTACAAACTTACTGCAAAAAAGTTAAGGTTAGAGATTGAAAAGAGACAAACCTATCAAAATCGATTAAAAAAGTTTAATTTCGCGTACAACCTTGTGTAAAAATAATCCGAAAACATCATATGAAAGAAGTAGTAATTGTATCTGTTGCCAGAACACCTATTGGAAGTTTTATGGGAAGTTTATCTTCTATACCCGCAACAAAATTAGGTGCTATCGCAATAAAAGGAGCTTTAACTAAAATTAATTTATCACCAGAACTGGTAGACGAAGTATTTATGGGGAATGTAGTTTCTGCTGGCTTAGGACAAGCACCGGCAAGACAGGCTGCAATCTATGCTGGGCTTCCAGATACAGTGCCGTGTACAACTATAAATAAAGTTTGTGCTTCTGGTATGAAATCGATTATGTTAGCAGCACAATCCATTGCTTTAGGTGATGCTGAAATTGTTGTTGCAGGTGGAATGGAAAACATGAGTGCTATCCCACATTACCAACATGCTAGAAATGGCAATAAATTTGGGCCAATCACAATGGAAGATGGCATGCAGAAAGATGGATTGGTAGATGCATATGGCAAAATTCCTATGGGTGTTTGTGCGGATGCTTGTGCTACTGAATATAATTTTTCTAGAGAAGCGCAAGATAACTTTGCAATACAGTCATATGAACGTTCTGCAAAAGCCTGGAGTGCTGGGAAATATGCCGATGAAATTGTGCCCGTAGAAATTCCTCAGAGACGTGGAGATGCAATTATTTTCTCTGAAGATGAAGAATTCAAAAATGTGAAAATGGAGAAAATTGCTTCATTAAGAGCAGCCTTTACGAAAGACGGAACTGTTACTGCGGCAAATGCCTCTACAATTAATGATGGTGGTGCTGCATTGGTTTTAATGTCTGCCGAAAAAGCAAAAGAATTAAAAATTACTCCGCTTGCAAAAGTTAGAAGTTATGCAGATGCTGCACACGAACCAAAATGGTTTACAACTGCGCCAGCAAAAGCACTTCCAAAAGCATTAGCCAAGGCAAATCTCTCTATTAATGATGTAGACTTTTTTGAATTGAATGAAGCTTTTTCTATTGTAGGTTTAGCTAATATGAAGCTTTTAAATATTACCGATGATAAAGTAAATGTTAATGGTGGCGCAGTCTCTTTAGGGCACCCCTTAGGAGTTTCTGGTGCTAGAATAGTAATTGCCTTAACTTCTATTTTAAAACAAAATAACGCCAAATTTGGTGCCGCAGCAATCTGCAATGGAGGTGGTGGTGCTAGTGCAATGATTATCGAAAGAATTTCTTAAGGAAAAAGTAAAAAAAAACTAAAACCTAACAATTAAAAACTTGTTATACGGCATTTGTAATATAAGTATTGTTCCTTTAAGACTAGAGGAATCTGACAAATCTGAAATGATTAGTCAGGTTTTATTTGGTGAGCATTTTGAAATAATTGAAAAGCAAAAAAACTGGACGAAAATTCGTTTGGCTTTTGATAAGTTTGAGGGTTTTATAGACAACAAGCAATATATTGAAATTACTGAAGAGAACTTCACACAAATAAACAATAAAACGATTACCTATGCTGCTGAAATAGTAGACTTTGTTACAGATAAACAAAACGAATTAACAACAATTGCAATAGGTTCTCAATTGCCTTTTTTTACCGAAGGAAAGTTAAGATTAGGAAGTAACAGTTACAGGTATGATAATTCTGTTTTTCACGGAATATCTTCTAAAAGCGATCTTTTAAAAACGGCATTTACCTATTTAAATGCGCCTTTTTTATGGGGAGGAAAAACTCCTTTTGGTATTGATTGTTCTGGTTTTACGCAAATGGTTTATAAACTTTGTGGGCATCAATTATTAAGAGATGCAAAACAACAAGCTACCCAAGGCGAAGTACTTAGTTTTATTGAAGAAAGTGAGCCTGGAGATTTGGCTTTTTTTGACAATGAAGAAGGAGAAATTATTCATGTTGGTATTATTTTAAATGATTACCACATCATACATGCACACGGAAAAGTAAGAATAGATAGCTTAGATCATAGTGGAATTTTTAATGCAGATCTTCAAAAGCATACCCATAAATTAAGAGTGATAAAAAAAATTATATAAAAAAAATCCGAAACTTAAAAGTTTCGGATTTTTTTATATGTAGTATTTCAATAACTTATTGACCTCTCATTTCTTTATAAATTGGTCTTAAAACATCTGCGTCTTCGATCATTTCTAAAGTGTCATACATGTTTAACAATCCTCTAACAGTTCCTTCAGTCCTCTTTATAGTATCGGCTTTCATTAAATAAGGTAACGCTTTTTTATAAAGTGCTTTCTGCTTTGCAAGCAATGCGTCATATTTATCATAATCCGATAAACTATTGTTCATTTCCTCAATAATTTCTTTTTCTTCTGCAAGCATCGCAACCGCTAGATTCATATACGCATCTCCATAGTCTGCCTTTAATTCAATTGCTTTCTTGTAGTAAGCTATCGCCTCTTCTATGTTACCTTCATTTGCATTTACAACACCTAAATTAAAAAATAACGTAGGGTTTTTAGGGTCTAACTTTACAGCTTCCTGCATTAAAGCCCCAAACTTGTCCATTCTATCTAACTTAATATACAACTGCGCCTCATTAAGTAATAAATTAACATCTTTTGGATTCGCTTTTCTAGCCTCTTGTAATGCAATTATAGCTTCTTCTGTTTTTCCTTGGTTTACTAAAATATAACCAATATTTTTTACAATATCAGCTTGTTTAGATTCAGATACTTTGTCAGTAGGCTCTTTATATTGCTTTGTCTTAACCATTAAATTTCTTTGAGTTTTTGAACCCAAATCTTCTACTTTACCAGTTTCTATACTAAGTGCTAAATATTGCGTAGTAATTCCTGTATATCCTATTTTCTTCAATTCTCTATAGTACCCTAAAGCAGCATCGTACTCTTTTGCTAACGAAGCACTAAGAGCTGCGTTGTATAAAAACGTTGTATCTGTAGGACTTAACTTATACGTTAAATGAAAACTAGTAGCTGCATCTTTATAATTCTTATCATTGCTATAAAGATCTATTGCCTTCGTAGATACTTTTTGTACTAGAGAACCAAACATAGGCTTTGCCAGCTTTGTATATTTTTTCTTTCCTATTTCAATTTCATAATCAAAAAGATTATTAAAACTATCGGCTGCAGCTGCGTAATTACTTTCACCAGCTAATGCTTGCCCTTTTAAGAAGTAGTACTTTGCCTTATATTTAGAATCCATAGTCGCTAACATAGCATCTACAGAATTTACAGCAACCAATGCTGATGCAAACTCACCTTTCTTTATTGCTTTTTCTGCTGTTTTTAATTCACTTTTCTGGCCAAAGGCTATCATAGAAATTAAACCTAGAGAAATTGCTAATACTTGATTTTTCATTTTAAAAATTATTTAATTTATTATTACTCATTATTTTCATTTGATTCATTTTCACTTGAATCATTTTCAATTTCTATGCCATCTTCCGTTTCACCTTCTAAATCTTCTTCTACATCTTCTTCGTGTGCTACTTTAGCAACAGCTGCAATGCTATCAGAATCTTTAATGTTAATTAAACGAACACCCTGTGTTGCCCGCCCCATAACTCTTAAGTCTTCTACAGCCATTCTAATCGTCAATCCAGATTTATTTATAATCATTAAATCATTAGAATCATTTACATTTTTAATAGCTACTAAATTACCTGTTTTCTCAGAAATATTTAAAGTTTTTACACCTTTACCACCTCTATTGGTAACTCTGTAATCTTCCAATTTAGAGCGCTTACCAAATCCTTTTTCAGAAACCACAAGAATATTGCTTTCCATATCATTTACAGCAACCATTCCAATTACCTCGTCATTTTCATGCTGTAAAGTAATTCCTCTTACCCCAGAAGCAGTTCTTCCCATTGGGCGAGTTTTTGCTTCTTCAAAACGAATTGATTTACCAGATGCTAATGCCAACATTACTTGACTATCTCCAGTTGTTAATTTTGCTTCTAATAACTCATCACCTTCTTTAATGGTAATTGCATTAATACCATTTGTTCTTGGTCTAGAATACTGTTCTAAAGAAGTCTTTTTAACTTGTCCTTTTTTAGTTGCCATAATTACATAATGGCTATTAATATATTCTTCGTCTTTTAAATCTTGTGTTACTAAGAACGCCTTTACTTTATCATCTGGTTCTATGTTGATTAAGTTTTGCATTGCTCTACCTTTGGTGTTTTTGCCACCTTCAGGAATTTCATATACACGCATCCAAAATACTTTTCCTTTCTGCGTAAAGAACATCATGTATTGATGATTTGTGCCTACAAATAAATGCTCTAAGAAATCTTCATTTCTTGTAGTTGCACCTTTTTGACCTCTACCACCTCTATTCTGTACTTTATATTCTTCTAAATTTGTACGTTTTAAATATCCAGCATTCGAAATTGTAACCACCACCTTTGTATCTGGTATCATGTCTTCTATTCTCATGTCTCCACCAGCGTATTCTATAATAGATCTGCGCTCATCTCCATATTTATCTTTAATATGCGCTAACTCTTCTTTAATAATATCGTAACGTCTTGGTTCGTTTGCTAGAATATCTTTTAGATCTGTTATGGTTAACATAATTGCATCAAACTCTGCGCGCAATTTATCTTGCTCTAAACCTGTTAATTGACGCAAACGCATCTCTACGATGGCCTTTGCTTGAATTTCTGTCAACTCAAAACGCACGATTAACTTCTCACGAGCTTCGTCTGCATTTTTAGATGCACGAATGGTAGCGATTACCTCATCAATGTTATCTGAAGCAATAATTAATCCTTCTAAAATATGTGCTCTTGCTTCTGCCTTTTTAAGATCGAATTCTGTTCTTCTTACAACAACTTCATGCCTGTGCTCAACAAAATAATGAATTAGTTGTTTTAAATTTAATTGCTCTGGTCTTCCTTTTACCAAGGCAATATTATTCACACTAAAAGAAGTTTGTAATTGCGTGTATTTAAATAATTTATTTAACACGATATTAGGAATTGCATCACGTTTTAAAATATACACAATACGCATTCCATTTCTGTCAGACTCATCTCTAATATTAGAAATACCTTCAATCTTTTTATCATTAACCAGTTCAGCAGTTTTTTTAATCATTTCTGCTTTATTCACTTGGTAAGGAATCTCTGTAACAATAATGCACTCGCGCCCCTTCACTTCTTCAACAATAGCTTTAGCACGCATGACAATACGTCCTCTACCTGTATGAAAAGCATCTCTTACACCATCGTAACCATATATAATTCCTCCTGTAGGAAAATCTGGTGCGGTAATGTGCTGCATTAACTCATCTATTTCAATCTCTCTATTTTCTATATATGCTAGCGTACCATTAATAACCTCTGTTAAGTTGTGTGGCGCCATATTGGTTGCCATACCTACTGCAATTCCAGAAGCACCGTTTACTAATAAATTAGGAATACGTGTTGGTAAAACCGTTGGTTCTTGTAAAGTATCATCAAAGTTCAAGCGATGATCTACAGTATCTTTTTCAATATCAGCCAACATGTCTTCTGATATTTTCTGCATTCTAACCTCAGTATAACGCATTGCCGCTGGTGAATCTCCATCTACAGAACCGAAATTCCCTTGCCCATCTACCATCATGTAACGCACACTCCAGTTTTGCGCCATTCTTACCATAGAATCATACACAGAAGTATCTCCATGCGGGTGAAATTTCCCTAAAACTTCTCCAACAATTCTTGCCGATTTCTTGTAAGACCCAGTTGCCTTAATTCCTAGCTCATGCATACCAAATAAAACTCTTCTATGAACGGGTTTTAAACCATCTCTAACATCTGGTAATGCTCTTGAAACAATCACTGACATCGAATAATCGATATACGCAGCTTTCATCTGCTCTTCTATGTTAATAGGAATTACTTTTTCTCCGTCTGCCATATATATATTCTATAAATATTTATTCACTTTTTTAAAACAAGGCAAGATACTATTTCTATTAGAATTTACAAAAACATACCCGTTCTGAATTAAAGAGAGTTATCAACATTTTTTAATAATTTTTAACACCTATTTATTAGGTTGATTTTCAATAGTTTTATAAATTGTAGTCCTAGTCAAACTGTCAGTTTTTTAGAGATTGGCACCTTTTTTGTAATTAATTAGAAAAAAAAAGAACTAAATTTACATCAATAGAGAATAAAATATGGACGATAATTTTTCACCAAAAGTAAGAGATGTAATAGCATTCAGTAAAGAAGAGGCGCTAAGGTTAGGGCATGAATTTATTGGGACTGAACATTTGTTATTAGGCTTAATAAGAAAAGGAGAAGGAAAAGCAATGGAAATCTTAACTGCATTTGATGTAGACACAGTGCTATTGCGTAAAAAATTAGAACAATTAAACCCTGCAATTACAGATACCTCGAGTAAGAAAAACTTACATTTAACGAGACAAGCAGAAAAAGCGCTTAAAACTACATTTCTAGAAGCAAAATTATACCAAAGTGAGTCTATTGATACTGCTCATTTATTATTATGCATTCTTAGAAATGAAAATGACCCAACAACAAAATTAATTCAGAAGTACCATGTAAATTATGATGAAGCCAAGGCTTTATACAAACAATTGCATGCAGAAGAAACAGATAATTTGCCAAACAACCCAATTGCAGAAACCCCTTCTGATGACGAGTTTCCTTCAGAAAAACCAAACCCTTTTGAGCAATCTAAAAAAGCGCAAAATGTAAAAAAATCCAAAACACCTGTTTTAGATAATTTTGGTAGAGATTTAACGGATTTAGCAGAAAGAGGAAAATTAGACCCAGTTGTAGGAAGACAAAAAGAAATTGAACGTGTTTCACAAATTCTAAGTAGAAGAAAGAAAAATAACCCAATGCTAATAGGTGAACCAGGTGTTGGTAAATCTGCCATTGCAGAAGGCTTAGCTCTAAGAATTATTGAACGTAAAGTTTCTAGAATTTTATTTGATAAACGCTTGGTCTCTCTAGATTTAGCAAGTTTAGTTGCGGGTACAAAATACCGTGGTCAGTTTGAAGAACGCATGAAGGCTTTAATGAATGAACTTGAAAAGAATGAGGATATTATTCTTTTTATAGACGAAATTCATACCATTGTTGGTGCCGGTGGCGCAACGGGTTCTTTAGACGCTTCTAATATGTTAAAACCTGCCTTAGCGCGTGGAGAAATTCAATGTATTGGTGCAACTACTTTAGACGAATTTAGAACAAATATAGAAAAAGATGGTGCTTTAGAACGTCGTTTTCAAAAGGTAATTGTAGAGCCTACTTCCGTAGACGAAACCATTCAAATCTTACAAAACATTAAATCTAAATATGAAGAACATCATCATGTAAATTATACAGATGAAGCCATTAATGCTTGTGTAAAATTAACAAATAGATATATGACAGACAGGTACCTACCAGACAAAGCTATTGATGCTTTAGATGAAGCGGGTTCTAGAATTCATATTACCAATATTGTAGTGCCTCAACAAGTTTTAGAATTAGAAGCTCAACTAGAAACTGTTCGTGATCAAAAAACAAAAGCAGTAAACGGACAGAAATACGAAGAAGCTGCAAAGTTGCGTGATGATGAAAAAAACATGGAAGCTGCATTAGATTCTGCTCAGAAACAATGGGAAGACGACTCTAAACAAAATAGAGAAATTGTTACAGAAGATAATGTTGCAGAAGTAGTTTCTATGATGACAGGTATTCCTGTGAATAGAGTTGCAGAAGCAGAAACAGAAAAATTACACGAATTACCGCAACTAATTAAAGGAAAGGTTGTGGGACAAGATATTGCAGTAACAAAAGTAGTGAAGGCAATACAAAGAAATAGAGTTGGATTAAAAGATCCAAACAAACCTATTGGATCCTTTATCTTTTTAGGCCAAACGGGTGTTGGTAAAACACAATTAGCAAAAGTACTAGCGCGTGAACTATTTGATTCTGATGATTCTTTGATTAGAATTGACATGAGTGAATACATGGAGAAATTTGCTATTTCTCGCCTAATTGGTGCACCTCCGGGATATGTTGGTTACGAAGAAGGAGGACAATTAACTGAAAAAGTAAGAAGAAAACCGTATGCTGTTATTTTATTAGACGAGATAGAAAAAGCACATCCGGATGTATTTAATATTTTGCTGCAAATTTTAGATGATGGCTTTATCACAGATAGCTTAGGAAGAAAAATCGACTTTAGAAATACCATAATTATTATGACTTCTAATATTGGTGCACGCCAATTAAAAGATTTTGGCGGTGGTGTTGGTTTTGGAACTGCTACGAAAGCAGCACAGGCAGACGAACATGCTAAATCTGTTATAGAAGGTGCTTTAAAAAAATCTTTTGCTCCTGAGTTTCTAAATAGAATCGATGACGTAATTATCTTCAACGCGCTAGAAAGAGAAGACATACATGCAATAATAGATATTGAATTAGATAAATTATTAAATAGAATATCTGACTTAGGCTACACATTAGATCTAAGCGAGAAAGCTAAAGACTACATAGCAGATAAGGGATTCGATAAGAAATATGGAGCTAGACCTCTTAAAAGAGCGATACAGAAATACATTGAAGATGCTTTAGCAGAAGAAATTGTAAATTCTAAACTCTCTGAGGGTGATACTATTAAAATGGATCTTGATGAGAAAGAAAATAAACTCACAATTCAAATAGAGAAAACTAAAAAGAAGATAAAAACAAAAACAGCTTCTTAAAATTTAAAAACCCAAACAAATGTTTGGGTTTTTTTTACGTCAATTATTTATTTTTTTTAGGAAAACATTAACAAGGTAGTGCCTCAATAAAGTATTTAAAAAAACATAAATTTTTATATTTGTCCGCTAAACCAAAACAAAAAATGAAGAAAAATAGCCTCCTTTTATTCACATTTTTACTCCTTACTTCTTGCGCGGGTAAAAACGCTACGGAATATCTCCACTTATCAGGTAAATTAGAAAACAATAAAGATTCTATACTTACAATCGCAGGACAAACTGGGATTGTAAAAACAATTGCTATAAACACAGACGGTACTTTTAAAGACACTCTAAAAGTTGAAAAAGCAATATATACACTTACTACAAATGCTAAAAGAGCACCTATATATTTAAAAAACGGTTTTAATATTAGTATAAATGCAAATGCAGAAGACTTTATGACGAGTATCTCATTTTCTGGACATGGATCAGAAAATAGTAACTTTATGCTAGCGCAAATAAAGGAAAGTCAAAAACTTGGGAACCCTACTGCTATTTTAGAATTGGAGGAAAATCAATTTAAAACCAAATTAGAAACTATAAAACAAAAATATGACAGCATCTTAAATTCTTATGAAAACATTGATAGTTCTTTGGTTAAAAAAGCAAACCAACAAACTGATCAAATGGTGAATTATTTTAATAACACGTATGCTAAAAATAAAGCATTTGCTAAAGGGTCAGCTTCTCCAGAATTTAAAAATTACATGGACTTTAAAGGAGGAGAAAAGTCTTTAGATTCTTTTAAAGGAAAATATATTTATATTGATGTTTGGGCAACTTGGTGTAGACCTTGTATTCAGCAAATTCCTTTTTTAAATTCCTTAGAAAAAGAATACCACAAAAAAAACATAGCTTTTGTTAGTATTTCTACCGATGAAGCAAGAAGAAGTAGTGGTTCCTGGGATGCTGCAGAAAATAAATGGAGAAAATTTGTTAAGGATAAACAATTAGCAGGAACGCAATTGTGGGCAGGACAAGATTACGATTTCCAGAAAGCATATGAAATTAATTCAATCCCTAGATTTATATTAATAGATCCTAAGGGAAACATTGTTAATGCAAATGCACCTAGACCTTCTGAACCTAGATTAAAACAATTATTCACTTCTTTAGGTATCTAAATACCCATAAGAGAAAATAAAAAAGCGAAATTCATTAATTTGAATTTCGCTTTTTTTATATATTATAAACTATAATGACTCTTTAAAAATTACTCTTTATAAACTCCCATTTTAGCATATTTATCCATTCTCTGAGCAACTAACTCATCATCAGGTAAATCTTTTAATTCATTAAAAGCAATCGCTATTTGTTCTTGTACCGCGGCAAAAGCACCTTCTCTATCCGAATGCGCTCCTCCAACTGGTTCTTTAATGATACCATCAATCAACTTCATTCTCTTCATATCTGTGCCAGTCAATTTTAAGGCTGCAGCAGCCTGCTCTTTATACTCCCAACTTCTCCATAAAATAGAAGAACAAGATTCTGGAGAAATTACAGTATACCAAGTATTTTCCATCATGTAAACTCTGTCCCCTACTCCAATTCCTAAAGCACCACCAGAAGCACCTTCACCAATAACAACTGTTATAATTGGTGTTTTTAAAATGGTCATTTCAAAGATATTTCTTGCAATTGCTTCTCCTTGTCCACGCTCTTCCGCCTCTAAGCCAGGATACGCTCCTGGAGTGTCCAGTAAAGTTACAACTGGAATGCCAAATTTCTCTGCCATTTTCATTAAACGCAATGCTTTTCTATAACCTTCAGGATTTGCCATCCCGAAGTTTCTATACTGACGTGTTTTAGTATTATACCCTTTCTGTTGTCCAATAAACATATAAGATTGATCGCCAATTTTACCTAAACCACCAATCATCGCTTTGTCATCACCAACATTTCTGTCTCCGTGAAGTTCCATAAAGGTATCTCCACAAATTGCTTTAATATAATCTAAAGTATAGGGTCTACTTGGATGTCTAGATAACTGAACACGCTGCCAAGGTGTTAAGTTTTTGTATATATTTTTTCTAGCATCTACTAGTTTCTTTTCTATTTTTTTACAAGTAGCAGTAACATCTACTTCACTTTCCTCACCAATAATTTGACATTTTTGTAGTTGATCTTGAAGCTCTTTAATAGGCATTTCAAATTCTAAATACTCCATACTGTGGTGTTTTTATTTTAGTTGTTTGTAAAGACAAACATACTATAAAAATTACTTTTCAGGCAGATATAATTTACTTTTTTCTGTTCCATTTTTGTTGAAACTTCTCTTTCAAAATACTTTTGTTTTTTATAATGCCATTTAACAAAACAACGAATAACACAATAAAAGCGCCTAAATAAAAGGTACTACTCATTTGCTCTTTATCCCCAAAAATAAATAGTGCTAATACAATTGCATAAATAGGCTCTAAATTAATAGTAAGCATAACCGTATAAGGAGATAAGTATTTCATTACTTGCACAGAAGCTATAAACGCATATGCCGTGCAAATACTGCTTAAAACTATTAAATATATCCAATCGGATGTAGGAATTTGAAAAAAGCTTACTGAAAAACTATTTGTAAATAACAGGTAAAAAGTAATAAAAACAACACCAAAAAATAATTGATAAAATGAGATAGTATCAGCCGTATACTTCTTGATAAATAAACCGTTTAAAACTGCAAATAAAGCACCTAAAAAAGAAGCTATTAAGGCATAAATAATTCCTAGTTTATACTGACTTTCAAAATTAAAAATAATATACAAGCCTGCAATTACTAATAAACCTAAGAACATCTCTAAAGCATTTATTTTTCTTTTAAAAAAAATAGGTTCTATTAATGCTGTAAAAAAAGCTCCAGTACTCATCGTTACTAAAGCAACAGAAACATTAGATACTTTTATCGCTTTAAAAAAGAAAACCCAATGCAAAGCAATAACAACTCCTGTGAAGAAAAATTTTAAAAGCCCTGCTCTATCTACTTTAAATGATTTCTTCTTCCATAAAAAGTAAATAGCAATAAATAATACTGCCAATAACATTCTATACCAAACTAAAGGAATTGCATCTATTGTTATTAAAGCTCCCAGGATTGCAGTAAAACCCCATATAAAAACAATAAGATGAAGTAATAAATAATTTTTAAATTTACTTTCTTGCATGGAAGTAGAGATAAATTGCTATCAGACCAAAAAGAATATTAGGAATCCATACATAAGCCAGCGAGTTAACGCCTGCAACAGATCCTAAAACTTCTCCAACCTTCATAAAGAAAACATACAAAAACATAATCCCCACACCAACCGCCAAATTAACACCTGTTCCTCCTCTTCTTTTTCTAAAAGCTAAAGCAACTGCAATTATTGTAAGAATATAAGAAGCTATTGGTAAACTACTTCTTTTGTAGAGTTCTACTAAATAAGCGTTTAAATTCTTTACCCCTCTTTTCTTAGAGATATTTATAAATGCTACTAATTCATTAGACGGCATTTCTTGAGCAAAAGCAGATTTATAAATTAAATCTTTAGGTGTAAAATTAAATACAGTGTCCATTTTACTACCAGAGAAAATACTGTCTTTATCTTTATAAACTAAACGTTTTCTCCATCGATTTAAAGTAAATATAGAGTCTTTATTATTATAACTTAACCTATCCGCAGAAAGTTTAGATATTAATTCTAAACCATTATAGGTTTCTGAATTAAAATCATTCCCTACATTATTTTCCGTGTTAAAACTTCTAATAAAAATATAAGTACTGTCTGTAAGCTGCAAACTAAAATCAGAAACGTATTTTAAAGCGTTTTTCTGTTTTGAATTATTAATGTATTTTTTTTCAAATGCTTTTCTAACCTTGCTGCTATTTGGAACTACATAATGATTCATTCCTAAAGAGAGTATTGTAATTAAAGTAGCCCCTATAAAATAAGGATACATAAAACGTGTAAATGAAACCTTCGCATTTGTAATTGCTATAATTTCTGTATTATTAGAAAGCTTCGAAGTAAATAAAATTACTGCTATAAACAACGCCAAAGGCATAAATGTATTGGTATAGTAAATAATAAAATTTAAATAATAATCATTTAAAACTTCATTTAATCCCAAGTTTGGATGCTCTAAAAAATTATCTATTTTTTCAGAAACATCAATAGCAATTGCTATCGGAATCAAGATTAATAAGGTGAACAAAAATGTTACCAAAAATCTTTTTAATATGTACCAATCAATTATTTTCAATTATTTTTTTTAGTTTTTGGTAGCGATGAATAGCTACAATCTTTTGTCCATTTGTTTTACCATTTTATCTTTCCATTCTCTAAAATCTCCCGCAATAATATGTTTTCTAGCTTCACGCGTTAGCCAAACATAAAAACCTAAATTATGAATAGATGCAATCTGCTTTCCTAACATTTCTTTTGCTGCAAAAAGATGACGTAAATAAGCTTTAGAGTACATCGTATCTACCCAAGTAATTCCCATATCATCTATTGGAGAAAAATCATCTTCCCACTTTTTATTTTTTATATTGATAGAGCCATGCGCTGTAAACAACATTCCGTTTCTTGCATTTCTTGTTGGCATTACACAATCAAACATATCTACCCCTAACGCAATGTTTTCTAAAATATTAATTGGTGTACCAACACCCATTAAATAACGTGGCTTATCTTCTGGTAAAATTTCGCAGACAATTTCTGTCATTCCATACAATTCTTCAGCAGGCTCACCAACGGAAAGACCTCCAATTGCATTTCCTTGAGCTCCAGAGTTTGCGATGTATTCTGCAGATTGTTTTCTTAAATCTTTATAGGTACTTCCTTGAACAATTGGAAAAAATGTTTGCTCAAAACCGTATTTAAAAGGTAATTTTTCTAAATGATTCATGCATCTATCTAACCATCTATGTGTCATGTGCATAGAGCGTTTTGCATAATTGTAATCACAAGGATAAGGAGTACATTCATCAAAAGCCATAATAATATCCGCTCCAATTGTACGCTGAGTTTCCATTACATTTTCTGGAGTAAAGAAATGCATAGAACCATCAATATGACTCTTAAACTTTACGCCTTCTTCGTTAATTTTTCTTCTCCCTGATAAAGAGTACACTTGGTAACCTCCAGAATCTGTTAAAATATTTCGATCCCAATTCATGAACTTATGTATACCACCTGCTTTTTCTAAAATATCCATACCCGGACGTAAGAATAAGTGGTAAGTATTAGCTAAAATAATATCAGGATTTATCTGGTCTTTTAATTCTGTCTGATGTACACCTTTTACAGTACCAACTGTTCCAACTGGCATGAATATAGGTGTCTCTATAGTTCCGTGATCTGTGGTAATTTTACCAGCTCTGGCTTTACTCTTGGGATCGGTTATTTTTAAATCGAATTTCATTATGGACAAATATACTATTATTTTACAAGGAGTATTCTCCCCATATTAGACTGATTTTACAAGGCTTTAAAACCTTGTATTGTTGTTTCAATAAAGAATTTGAAAATATTTTTATACTACCAACGTTTCTTTTTAGATGAAAAACTACTATTACTTCTTTTACTTTTTGGCGACGATTTTCTAAAAGAGGCACTTTTTTTATTAAAATCGTTCTTTGTAGGTGCTTTACTTCTCTTTGGTTTTGCTTGTTTTGATTTTTCTTCAACGACAGAAGCTTCTTCTGTTTTTGAAGAACTAGAGATCATATTATTAATCTCTTTCATCTCATCTTCCGTTAATTCTCGCCAATCTCCTGATTGTAAATAACCAAGTTCTACATTCATAATTCTTGTACGCTTTAACTTTGTTACTTCGTAATCTAAGTATTCGCACATTCTTCTAATCTGACGATTTAAACCTTGTGTTAAAACAATTTTGAATATTTTATCACTTACTTTTTCGATTTTACATTTTTTAGTAACAGTTCCCAAAATAGGAATTCCATTTCCCATACTTGCAATAAAATCATCTGTAATTGATTTATCTACAGAAACAAAATATTCTTTTTCGTGATTGTTACCAGCACGAAGAATTTTATTTACAATATCGCCATCGTTTGTTAAGAATATTAAACCTTCAGAAGGCTTGTCTAAACGTCCAATTGGAAACAATCTTTCTGGATAATTTACATGCTGTACAATATTATTTGGTTCCCTATCATCTGTTGTAGAAACAATACCAACAGGTTTATTTAAAGCAATGTATAAGGTTATATTTTTTGGTTCTACAAGGCGTCCATCAAACTTTACAACGTCTTTTTTACCAACTCTATTTCCTAATTGCGTTTTTTTACCATTAATAGTAATCCTACCTTCTTTAATAAATTTCTCTGCTTCTCTGCGAGAACAAACGCCAGATGAACTTATATATTTATTAAGATTTATAGATTGTTGATTGTTCGTTTCCAATGAAAAATATTTTTGGCAAAAGTAAGTATAAGATTATAATTCTATGGTTCTAAAAGTTAAATTAATTCTGGGTGAATTTACTTTTTTAGTTGGTGGTAATCTGTGCAACCAGTTAGTTTGTGTTCCTTTTTTCATAACCAATAAGCTACCGTTTTCTAAAACAATATCTATTCTTTGTTTATTCTCTTTGTGCTTAAATGAGAACTTACGTGCTACGCCTAAAGAAATAGATGCTATTGCTCCGTTTTTTTTTAACATTTTTTCTCCATCAGAGTGATACCCCATTCCTTCTTCACCCGTGTGATATAAGTTTAATAAACAAGAATTATAGGTTTCTCCACTTTCCTTTTCTACTATTTTTTTTAATGCTAACAGCTCTTTTGTAAAAAGGACTGCAGTTTTTGTAATCCCAGAATATTTATATGAAAACTCTGAGGTTCCAAACCAAGCTACTTTCCTTTTGGTAATGATTTTTTTACCAAAAATAATAGCTTCATCATTTTTCCAATGTATTGTATTCATTAGGGTCTCAAAATAGAAGTTACAGGCATTGGTATCCAAAATAATCCCATGATAATTTGTAACTCCATCACAAGGAAGTATGTTTTTCACTATTTCTGAAGAGAATAAATCCATTAGAGTAAATATACAAAAACCTATTTACGTGTTTATATAGTTCTAAAAAAGAATAGATAAAATTTTCACAAAATAAAAAAGAGCACTTTTTAAAGGACTCTTTTTAAGCATACTAAATACCTTAATTACATGATCTTATTATTAATCAGTAGACCCATTCATCACCATAGCATGATCATATTTACAACAACCTGGCAAACCATCATAAGCTTCTTCATTACCTGCCACTTGTTCAGTATCATAACCAGACGCTGCAATTGCTTCATGAATTACTAACGCGTCTATTTTACCATCATCAAAAGAAATATCAATTTTCTTTTGATCTACATCCCAAACTGCACTTGACACTCCTTCAACACTATTCGCTGCTTTTTCAATAGTCATTTTACACATGCCGCAATTGCCTCTTACGCCAAAAGTTAGATTTGTTTTTACTGCAGCAACCGATACCTCCGTAGTTGTCGTTTTTATTTCTTTTTTAGCTTCGTTTTTACAACTTGTAAATGCCAACCCTGCTATTAAAGCCATACTTAAAATTACTTTTTTCATTCTTCTAAAATTTAATTATTGTTATTCTATTACTTGTTTTACTTCCCCGCATGTGAGCATTTTATTCCCCAAATAAGGATGTATTACTTTTTTTTCTATACTTAACCAATACGCTACTATATTCTCTATTAATTTAAAATATGTTTAAAAGCATTAGTACCGCCATTAAAATCATAATCGCATTTTCTATAAAGGTTGCTTCTGTCATTGGTAATTTAAGTGCAGTACCTAAACAAGCACAACGAATTGATTTTCTATCTAAAAGTGCCCTAGTTACTCCTATTGTAGTTACTCCTAAAATAATTAATGTCACAATTAAAGCAATGTCTATCTCAAAACGCATTAAAAACATCAACCCTAACAACGTTTCTATAAAGGGGTATATTTTACCATAAAAAGGAACTTTTTTCGCAATAGGATCATACATACCAAAAGACATTTTAAACCCATTTAAATCTAACATTTTAAAGAAGCTAAAAACAATATAAAATAAGCCCATAAAATCTAACATAAATTCAATTAAAAACCACTCTTTATAATTTAATAAGATACTTGCTGTTGTAATATAAAATATAATGATTAATAATGGTTTTAATTGTTCTAATTTACTTTTCGCTTCTTCTAGAGAAATAAAAGAAGTATCCTCAATTGCAGCCTCTTTGCGTTCTACCTTCTTGGATATTTTAAATTTTTCTGGCAATGCCTTTTGAAGTAAAGCAGTTGTAATATGCCCATTCATTGTAATAACTACTTCACCTTTTATAAAGTCAACAAAAACATTGGTAATGTCTTCTATTTCGATTAAATGTTTTTCTACGGAAGCCTTACAACTACCGCATGTCATTCCTGTTATTATATATATATGTTTCATTATTATTGTGTTCAATAGTTAATAATTATTGTTTGTATAACATAATTATTAACAGATTCAATTATATTTATTTCTAACTAAAAGTGTAATTCTCGAATATCTATTATCTATATAAAATCAATCATTCCAATCTTATGATTAATAACTAAAATTTATTGTTGATTTAATCCGTTTTGTTTCGTTTTTTTTTAATTTATAAATATTATTAAATATTTCAATAGATGTCATTGTATTGAGAGAAATAATAATTTATTTTGTATTATAAATATAATTATTATAGTATTAAAAGTACAAGTTTACAAAAAATTAAATTTTTAAATAATACACCATTTAAAATAAAAAGTAAATTGTCATTTGTAACAAATCCTAACCATCTATAGCCAATTACTATCGTTAACACATTTATTTTATTGATAAACCAAACTCAGATTGATTATTTTTATAATTCCATCACGAATCTTTTAACTTTATGAAAGATAACACTGTCTACTATAATATCTCAACAATAATGCATGTACCATAAAAACGATAGTGAGCGAAAAGCGACTTCAAAAGCCATTAACATTGTCAATATTTCACTGAAATTTTCTTCAAACAACATGTAAATATAAAAAAAAGTAACCTTAAAATCATTGCAAAACCATAGTAACCAAGTGTATAAAGTTTTGAATAGTAAATTACTAAGAACAATAAAGAAAAACCTACTTAAACTATATCTGTTATTCCTAGCATAGTATATCTTTACTTTATTACATAAAAAAACCTCATATCGTTAGATATGAGGTTTTATAAATCTTGTTATTCCAAGATTAAGAAAGGCGGCGACCTACTCTCCCACATAAATGCAGTACCATCGGCGCTATTGGGCTTAACTTCTCTGTTCGAGATGGGAAGAGGTGAGCCCCAATGCAATAACCACCCTAAGATTTTCAGTTGAACCAGGTTCAACCGTATAAATTAACATATGGTAAAATAATATTGTAAGATCGAATAAAAAAAGAGTGTCTCTCACCGTCCTAAGACGGTGAGAAGCGTACATAAGTCTATGG
>CALJHU010000005.1:55000-98805 GCA_937771065.1 uncultured Polaribacter sp.
TACTTTTACAGGACTATCACCTTCTTTGGTCTGTCTTTCCAAACAATTCTAATTCTCTAAGTCTCTAATGTCGTGGTCCTACAACCCCAATATTGCCGTAACAACATTGGTTTGGGCTGTTCCGCGTTCGCTCGCCACTACTAACGGAATCACTATTGTTTTCTCTTCCTCCGGTTACTTAGATGTTTCAGTTCACCGGGTTTACCCCTATTGCTAGGTGACATGTCTTCAACATGCCGGGTTGCCCCATTCGGATATCTACGGATCAAAAGGTATGTGCCCCTCCCCGTAGCTTTTCGCAGCTTATCGCGTCCTTCGTCGTCTCTGAGAGCCTAGGCATCCGCCATACGCCCTTACTTAACTTATTGTACTTTTTGCTGTAGTCTTACGACTACAATGAACTCTTTTATTCTTTATAAAAAAATTTTTAATCTGTCTAGAATACTGCTATTCTAAACATCTCTATCTATTTGATTCTTACGATATCATTTTACCAATATGTCAATGAACTTTCTATATAATAAACTAATGCCTACTATATAAAGTTATAGATCTAAACCTATAACTAGTTGTGGAGAATATCGGAGTCGAACCGATGACCTCTTGCGTGCAAGGCAAGCGCTCTAGCCAACTGAGCTAATCCCCCTTTTGTAATCCCGAATTAGAATTCAGAATTATAAATTTAGAATTATCTAGCTTCTAGAATTTCCTTAATACTAAGTATTTGTAGTCCCGGGCAGACTCGAACTGCCGACCTCTACATTATCAGTGTAGCGCTCTAACCAGCTGAGCTACGAGACTATAATAGCTTAATACTTGTTTTATAAAATTAACAGCAAAGAGTAAAAATGAACCTTTTGTAACTCACCATCTTTCTCTAGAAAGGAGGTGTTCCAGCCGCACCTTCCGGTACGGCTACCTTGTTACGACTTAGCCCTAGTTACCAGTTTTACCCTAGGCGGCTCCTTGCGGTGACCGACTTCAGGCACTCCCAGCTTCCATGGCTTGACGGGCGGTGTGTACAAGGCCCGGGAACGTATTCACCGGATCATGGCTGATATCCGATTACTAGCGATTCCAGCTTCACGGAGTCGAGTTGCAGACTCCGATCCGAACTGTGATATGGTTTGTAGATTCGCTCTCTGTTGCCAGATGGCTGCTCATTGTCCATACCATTGTAGCACGTGTGTGGCCCAGGACGTAAGGGCCGTGATGATTTGACGTCATCCCCACCTTCCTCTCTACTTGCGTAGGCAGTCTCGTTAGAGTCCCCATCATAACATGCTGGCAACTAACGACAGGGGTTGCGCTCGTTATAGGACTTAACCTGACACCTCACGGCACGAGCTGACGACAACCATGCAGCACCTTGTAATCTGTCCGAAGAAAACTCTATCTCTAAAGCTGTCAGACTACATTTAAGCCCTGGTAAGGTTCCTCGCGTATCATCGAATTAAACCACATGCTCCACCGCTTGTGCGGGCCCCCGTCAATTCCTTTGAGTTTCAGTCTTGCGACCGTACTCCCCAGGTGGGATACTTATCACTTTCGCTTAGTCACTGAGATAAATCCCAACAACTAGTATCCATCGTTTACGGCGTGGACTACCAGGGTATCTAATCCTGTTCGCTCCCCACGCTTTCGTCCCTCAGCGTCAGTACATACGTAGTAGACTGCCTTCGCAATCGGTATTCTGTGTAATATCTATGCATTTCACCGCTACACTACACATTCTATCTACTTCCATATGACTCAAGTCAACCAGTATCAAAGGCAGTTCCATAGTTGAGCTATGGGATTTCACCTCTGACTTAATCGACCGCCTGCGGACCCTTTAAACCCAATGATTCCGGATAACGCTCGGACCCTCCGTATTACCGCGGCTGCTGGCACGGAGTTAGCCGGTCCTTATTCTTACAGTACCGTCAAGCTGGTATACATACCAGTGTTTCTTCCTGTATAAAAGTAGTTTACAACCCATAGGGCATTCTTCCTACACGCGGCATGGCTGGATCAGAGTCTCCTCCATTGTCCAATATTCCTCACTGCTGCCTCCCGTAGGAGTCTGGTCCGTGTCTCAGTACCAGTGTGGGGGATCTCCCTCTCAGGACCCCTACCTATCGCTGTCTTGGTAAGCCGTTACCTTACCAACTAACTAATAGGACGCATAGCCATCTTTTACCGATAAATCTTTAATTATAAACTGATGCCAGTCTACAATACTATGAGGCATTAATCTTCATTTCTAAAGGCTATTCCTCTGTAAAAGGTAGGTTCTATACGCGTTACGCACCCGTGCGCCGGTCGTCATCTGTGCAAGCACAATGTTACCCCTCGACTTGCATGTGTTAAGCCTGCCGCTAGCGTTCATCCTGAGCCAGGATCAAACTCTTCATTGTATATTTTAAATAATATGAATGAATAAGTTTCAAAAGAATTTACATTATAAAATAATGTGGTTATTCTACTCTTTGTTTACGCTGTCAATTTCAATATTTTCAATGAACTTTAAATCTTTCTAAAACTGCCCTAAAACAATCCCAATAAAATCTATTTTGTAAGAAAACTAGAATCGAACTAGTGAGCTTTTTAATCAAAACCCTTTACCAAAATATCCCTGAACTAATTTGCTATATCTCTTAGCGGGTGCAAATATAAAACTTATTTACAATCTAACAAGAAAAAAATTAAATATTTTTAAACTAAATTTCTGAAACCAAAAGCCTCATTAAAAACTAATAAAAATACCTAAATAACAAGTGAATGAACGAAACTAAAAAACTAAATATCCCTTAGCGGGTGCAAACATACAACACATTTATAATCTCGCAATACTTTTTTTTGCGTTTTTTTAAATTACTTTTAAACACACTTTTAAAACACTGAAAATACGAGCATTATAAATGAAAATATGTATATGATTTCTTCCAAGTTTAACGATACCCCCCAGAAAGAGAATCAGAAACATAAAAAATACCATAATTTCAAGCCAAAAAAAATTTTGATACAGCACCTTTGCATAAAAATTATCTTTCTTAATTGCTTAAATTTAATCTATCAGTTTAAGTTATGTGCTTAAATAGCCTTTTATTCTTAAAAAAAACAGCAAACTTTCCGACAAAAAAATATACTTATATAATAAGTACACATATATATTGTGTAAAAAATTGTTTTCCAATATATTTGCAAACTTAAATATTAGACATTAAATGATTAAAATTACGCTTCCGGACGGAACTATTAAGGAGTTTGCTATAAATAGCACTCCAATGGATGTTGCAAAAAACATTAGTGAGGGATTTGCTAGAAACGTTATCTCTGCAAACTTTAATGGTAATACCATTGAAACCAGTACTCCATTAACCACCGACGGTTCGTTAATTTTATATACATTTAATGATGCTGATGGTAAAAAAGCTTTTTGGCATTCTTCTGCACACGTTTTGGCAGAGGCCATAGTAAGCATGTATCCGAATGCAAAATTAACTATTGGTCCTGCTATAGATAATGGGTTTTATTATGATATAGATTTAGGAGAAGATGTTATTTCTGATAAAGATTTCCCTACAATTGAAAAGAAATTTATAGAAATTGCTCGTGGAAAGCACGAGTTCTCTATTAGACCTGTTTCTAAATCAGATGCTTTAGCATTATATAAGGAAGAGGAAAACCCTTATAAATTAGAGTTGATTGAAAACTTAACGGATGGAGAAATTACATTCTGCGACCATAGTGACTTCACAGATTTATGTAGAGGAGGCCACGTACCTAACACAGGAATCATAAAAGCAATTAAAGTAATGAGCGTTGCTGGTGCATACTGGCGCGGTGACGAGAAGAACAATCAGTTAACTAGAGTTTACGGAATTAGCTTTCCAAAACAAAAACTACTTACTGAATATTTAGAATTATTAGAAGAAGCTAAGAAAAGAGATCATAGAAAATTAGGAAAAGAATTAGAGTTATTTACTTTTTCACAGAAAGTTGGTGCTGGTTTACCTTTATGGTTGCCCAAAGGTGCTGCTTTGCGTAATCGCTTACAAGACTTCTTAAAAGTTGCTCAGAAGAAAGCTGGTTACGAAGAAGTAATGACACCTCATATTGGGGCGAAAGAACTATATGTTACTTCCGGACATTATGAAAAATATGGTGAAGATAGTTTTCAGACAATAAAAACGCCGAAAATGGATGAAGAGTTTTTATTGAAACCTATGAATTGTCCACACCACTGTGAAATTTACAACTTTAAACCTTACTCTTATAAAGATTTACCAAAACGCTTTGCGGAATTTGGAACGGTATATAGATATGAACAAAGTGGAGAATTACATGGATTAACTCGTGTGAGAGGTTTTACACAAGACGATGCACATATTTTTTGCACACCAGAGCAATTAGATCAAGAATTTAAAGATGTAATAGACTTAGTTTTATATGTCTTTGGTTCTTTAGGATTTGAAGATTTTACGGCTCAAGTTTCTATTAGAGACAAAAGCAACCCAGATAAATATATTGGTGATACCGAAACTTGGGAAATTGCAGAAAAAGCAATTATAAGTGCAGCGCAAGACAAAGGTTTAGATTTTGTGATTGAAGAAGGTGAAGCTGCTTTTTATGGCCCTAAATTAGACTTTATGGTGAAGGACGCTTTAGGCAGAAGTTGGCAACTTGGAACCATACAAGTTGATTATAATTTACCAAAACGTTTTGATTTAACGTATAAAGGAGCCGATAATCAACTTCACAGACCTGTTATGATTCACAGGGCACCATTTGGTTCTATGGAACGTTTTATTGCAGTATTACTAGAACATACGGGCGGTAACTTCCCTTTATGGCTAACACCTGATCAAGTTATCTTATTGCCAATCAGTGATAAATGTCAAAAATATTCAGAAAAAGTACTAGAATCGTTAGAAAATTCCGAAATTCGCGCTCTCGTAGACAACCGAAGTGAAAAAACCGGACGTAAAATACGAGATGCAGAAGTTGGTAAGATACCTTTTATGTTGATTGTTGGGGAGAAAGAAGCCTTAGACGGTACGGTTTCTGTAAGGAAACATGGAGAAGGAGATATCGGTACTTTTACTATTGAAGAATTTATATCTTTAATTAAAACAGAAGAAAGTAAAATATTAAAGGAATTTTAATTAATTTTGAAGTTCAATAAAATTAAAAGGTTGAAAAACAACCATAAGTTAAACTTTAAAAATATAGGTCATAGCAATACGTAGAAGCAGGTCGAGAAGACCGTTAAGAGTAATCAAAGAAGATCAACATAGGATTAATGAAAAAATAAAATATGTTGACGAAGTTCGTCTTGTGGGCGATAATGTAGAAGTTGGTGTGTACGCTTTAGATAAAGCTAAAGAATTAGCCAATGAACAGGAATTAGATTTAGTAGAAATTTCTCCTAAAGCAAAACCGCCTGTTTGTAAAATTATTGATTATAAGAAGTTCTTATATGAGCAAAAGAAACGTGAAAAATCTTTAAAATCGAAAGCAACCAAAGTTACGATTAAAGAAATACGTTTTGGACCCCAGACAGATGAGCATGATTATGAGTTTAAGAAGAAACATGCATTAAAGTTTCTGCAAGAAGGAGCTAAATTAAAAGCGTTTGTATTTTTTAAAGGACGTTCTATTATTTTTAAAGAACAAGGTCAAATTTTATTACTAAAATTAGCCCAAGAGTTAGAAGAATTTGGTAAAGTAGAACAATTACCAAAATTAGAGGGTAAACGTATGATTATGTTTATTGCTCCCAAAAAAGTGAAATAACAATCTTATAAGCAAGATAAAAACGAAGGAGAGATGCCTAAAATGAAAACCAAATCTAGCGCCAAAAAACGATTTAAAGTTACTGGTACTGGAAAAATCAAAAGAAAGCACGCGTTTAAAAGCCACATCTTAACAAAGAAGTCGAAAAAACGTAAATTAAGGTTAACTCACGATGGTTTAGTACATAAATCGGACAAGTCTAACATTATGCAACAATTAAACTTGAAATAAGTTTAATTAGGGAATTTAATTATTAACCATGGAGATAGGCCAAAATTAAAAAGTATTCTTAATTGAATCGCCTACTACAAAAAACATTGAAATTATGCCAAGATCAGTAAATTCAGTAGCCTCAAGAAAAAGAAGAAAAAAAATCTTGAAGGCAGCAAAAGGTTACTTTGGACGTAGAAAAAACGTTTACACAGTAGCAAAAAATGCGGTTGAAAAAGGAATGCTTTATGCATACCGTGACCGTAAAAACAATAAGAGAAACTTCCGTTCTTTATGGATTGTGCGTATTAACGCTGCAGCTCGTTTACACGGAATGTCTTACTCTCAGTTTATGGGGAAAGTGAAAGCTAATAGTATCGAACTAAACCGTAAGGTTTTAGCTGATTTAGCTGTAAACAACCCAGACGCTTTTAAGGCAGTTGTAGAGAAAATTAAATAAATATAAATTACTTGCTTATAATAAAAACCCAAACGTCTTTTCGTTTGGGTTTTTTTATTACTTTTATTTTTTAAAATAACCCTACAAAATTTATAAAAATGAAATTACATCTATCACTATTTACTGCAATTCTATTTATATCAATTTCTTTTGCACAAAAAACAAAGGATATCGAAGAAATCTCTATAAGAGGAGGGTTTGACAGACTGTATAGAGTATCTACCAATTATAAAGGCTACAAAGTAATTAACAAAGAAAAATTTTTAGATTTAAAACAGCAAGTTTTAGATTCTTCAAAAGCATCTCAAAACCTATTAATAGAAAAAAACAACCTACTTAAAGCAGCAAAGTTAGATAATAAAAAAAATCAGGATTTACTTACCTTAAGTAAACTAACATTAGAAACTGCTCTAAAAAAAGAAAATTCTATCTCTTTATTTGGAATACAATTAAGTAAGTTTATTTACAATCTTCTTTTATGGACTTTAATTTTACTATTACTAGTTCTAGTAATTTATTTAAGTTTTAAGTTTCAAAAAAACAACTTTCTTACAAAAAGAGCAGAGCAAAATTTAAAGGATGTTGAACATGAATTTGAACAACACAGAAAAAAAGCTTTAGAAAGAGAACAAAAATTAAGAAGAACCTTACAGGATGAAATTAATAAACAACGAAATTCATAAACTAAACTTGGATTTCTTGTCATAAAATAAATTTTATTTAATTTTTTAATACTTCTATTAAACTTATATTAATAATCACTACCGATTATTTTAGTCAAAAAAAAAATTGTAGCTTTATAAACTAACCATCTAATTACAAAGATTGAATATACTACATATAAGTGCAGAATGTTTTCCGATAGCTAAAGTCGGTGGACTTGCAGATGTTGTTGGCGCTTTGCCTAAATATCAAAAAGACTTAGGAACTACGGCTAATGTAATAATGCCTTTTTATAATAATAAATTTACCCAAAGTAACACCTTTAAAGAAATTCATGCAGACTATATTGCTCTTGGGCATCAATACTATGATTTTAAAGTTCTTAAACTAACAAGTCACCAACTTGGATTTGATCTTTTTTGTATTGATATTCCAGGTTTAATATATAAAGAATACGTTTATTCAAATGATGACACAGAGCGGTTTTTAGCTTTTCAAATCGCTACTTTAGATTGGATTTTAACTTTTGAAAAACAACCTAACATTGTCCATACACATGATCATCACACAGGGCTAATTCCATTTATGATGTCACAGAGTTTTAAATATAAAACTTTAAAAAATATTCCAACAGTTTTAACCATTCACAATGCACAATACCAAGGGTGGTTTTCTCATGAAAAAGTAAATTTAATTCCGCCTTTTAATAGAGATAATATTGGATTATTAGATTGGGATGGAAATATAAATTCTTTAGCAACCGCTGTAAAATGTGCTTGGAAAGTTACAACCGTTTCTCCGTCTTACATGGAAGAACTAAAAATAAAAGCAAATGGATTAGAAGATCTATTAAATCATGAAAGCTCAAAATGCATTGGCATATTAAACGGCATCGATTGGAGTGTTTGGAATACTAAAACAGATGAAAAACTCGTGAAAAATTATGATAAATCTAATGTAATATCTGGTAAAAGTGGTAATAAAAAGTGGCTGTGTAAAGAGTTCAAATTAGATGTTAAAAAACCTCTTTTTGTGTTTATAGGAAGATTAGTGGGTGAAAAAGGAGCAGATTTGTTCCCTGAGATTTTTAAAAAAGCATTAGTAGAAAATAATATTTCTATTCTTTTACTGGGCTCTGGGTACGAAAAAACTGAAAATGCGCTGACTGCAATACCTCAAGAAAATTTTAATACGTTTATAGGATATGATGAAAAGCTGGCACATATTATGTACGCGGGTGCAGACTTCTTATTAATGCCTTCTCGTGTAGAACCTTGTGGTTTAAACCAGATGTATTCTTTGCGGTATGGAACCGTGCCAATCGTAAACGCTATTGGTGGTTTAAAAGACACTATTATAGATATCACCAAAGAAAATGGTTTTGGAGTTGTTCATCATGGAGTTACAGTAGAAAAAGTAACCTCTGCAATTGCCAAGGCAGCAATTTATTTCAATCAAAAAGAATTTAAAACAAATCTTAAAAAAATAATGCAAATAGACCATTCGTGGGGTAATTCTGCACAGGCATACGTAAACTTATATAAATCTCTAACAAATAAACTATGATAAATGATCAAGTACTAGGTATTATTTTAGGTGGAGGACAGGGTTCTAGACTTTACCCCTTAACAAAAGACAGATCTAAACCCGCAGTTCCTATTGCAGGGAAATATAGATTGGTAGACATTCCTATTTCTAATTGTATTAATTCAGACATTAAAAGAATGTATGTATTAACCCAATTTAATTCTGCTTCTTTAAATGCACATATAAAAAATACCTATCATTTTAGTTTTTTTAGCGCTGCATTCGTAGATGTTTTAGCTGCAGAGCAAACGATGCAGAGCAATAAATGGTTTCAAGGAACAGCAGATGCAGTAAGACAAAGTATGCATCATTTTTTAGCAAACGATTTTGAATATGCTTTAATATTGTCTGGAGATCAACTTTACAATATGGATTTTAAGGATATGATTCAAAAACATAAGGAAAGTGGTGCTAAAATTTCTATAGCAACCTACCCTGTAAATGCTAAAGATGCAACATCATTTGGTCTTCTAAAAACTAATAGTGATAACACAATTACCTCGTTTATAGAAAAACCTGCATCAGAATTGTTGCCAGATTGGACTTCAGAGGTAAGTGCAGAAATGAAAAGTGAAGGCAGAAATTATCTTGCCTCTATGGGAATTTATATTTTTAATCGCGATTTATTGATTGAATTGATGGCGAACCCTGATACGATTGATTTCGGTAAAGAAATTATACCACAAGCCATTGGAGAACATAAAACAATGAGTTACCCATATGAGGGCTATTGGACCGATATTGGAAATATAGATTCTTTCTTTGAGGCAAACTTAGGTTTAACAGATGATTTACCTAAATTTAATTTATATGATGAAAATAGAGTGTATACAAGAGCCCGTATCTTACCCACTTCAAAATTCACAAATACTATATTAAATAAAACAGTTATTGCAGATGGTTGTATTATAAATGCAGAAAAAATTGAAAGATCTGTTATTGGTATTCGTTCAAGAATAGGTAAAGAAACTATTGTTACTAAAACCTATATGATGGGTAATGATGATTATGAATCTTTAGACGAAATAAAAAATAAAAGTATAGATATTCAGCTTGGTATTGGAGATCGATGTTTTATTAATAATTGTATTATTGATAAAAACTGTAGAATTGGAGACGATTCTAGAATTAATGGAGGTTTACATTTAAAAGATATTGAAACAGACACATACCTGGTAAAGGACGGTATTGTTGTTATCAAAAAAGGAGCAGTAATTCCTAAAGGAACTGTAATTTAAAAATATCTAAATTTAAAACCATTACATGTCTAAAGTTATAGCGCATAGTTTATTCTCAGATTTCGATATTAGCCTATTTAAGGGCGGTAAACATTATAAATTGTATGAAAAATTTGGTTCTCATATCATCACAAAAGACGGTATAGAAGGTACTTATTTTGCAGTTTGGGCGCCTAATGCAAAAGAAGTTTCTGTAATTGGAGATTTTAATTATTGGAATGACCAAGAACATCCACTTAATGTAAGATGGGATTCTAGTGGTATTTGGGAAGGTTTTATTCCGTATGCAGGAAAAGGAAATACCTATAAATACAAAATAAAAAGTACAGATACTGTTACAGAAAAAGCAGATCCTTATGCTCGTAGGTGTGAACATCCTCCAAAAACAGCTTCTATAGTTTGGGAGGACAACTATTCTTGGAAGGATAAAAAATGGATGAAGGCTCGTAAAAAGCACAATGCTTTAAATGCTCCATATTCCGTTTATGAAGTTCATTTAGGTTCTTGGAAACAAAAAGTAGCAGAAAATAGGTTTATGAGTTACACCGAATTAGCTGATGAACTTGTAGATTATGTTGCAGAAATGAATTTTACACATGTAGAATTAATGCCAATAATGGAGTTTCCGTATGACCCAAGTTGGGGGTATCAATTAACAGGTTACTTCGCTCCTACTTCTAGATTTGGCTACCCAGATGAGTTTAAGTTTTTAGTAGATAAGTTTCACGAAAAAGGAATTGGCGTGCTATTAGATTGGGTACCCTCTCACTTCCCTTCAGATGCGCACGGCTTAGGTAATTTTGATGGATCTAGTTTATATGAGCATCCAGACCCTAGAAAAGGATATCACCAAGATTGGAAAAGCCTTATTTTTAATTATGGTAGAAACGAAGTAAAATCGTTTTTAATAAGTAACGCTATCTTTTGGTTAGAACAATACCATGCAGATGGTTTACGCGTAGATGCCGTTGCCTCTATGTTATTTTTAGATTATTCTAGGGAAGAGGGTGAATGGCAACCAAATGAGTTTGGTGGTAGAGAAAATTTAGATGCTATTGCCTTTCTAAAAGAGATGAATATGGCTGTTTATGAAAATTTTCCAGATGTCCAGACCATAGCAGAAGAATCTACTTCTTTTCCGAAAGTATCTAGTCCAGTTTTTTCTGGAGGTTTAGGGTTTGGAATGAAATGGATGATGGGTTGGATGCATGACTCTTTAGATTACTTTGCAAAAGATACTGTTTATAGAAAACACCATCAAAATGATTTAACATTTAGTTTAAATTATGCCTTTACAGAAAATTTCATGCTACCGTTGTCTCATGATGAAGTAGTATATGGTAAAAAATCTATTCTCAGTAAAATGCCAGGAGATGAATGGCAAAAATTTGCAAATTTACGTTTGTTATATAGTTTTATGTACACACATCCTGGAACAAAATTATTGTTTCAAGGATCAGAATTTGGACAAAGCTCTGAATGGAATTTTCAACAAAGTCTAGACTGGCACTTATTAGAGCATGGACCCCATAAAGGCGCACAAGATGTCGTAAAAGATTTAAACAAGTTATATAAAGAAGAAGCTGCATTGCATGAAAAACAATTCTCACCTGAAAGTTTTGAATGGATAGACCATGGCGATCATGAGAATTCTATTATTAGCTATATAAGGAAAGGAGACAAAGAAAAAGAGCATCTAGTTATTGTCTTAAACTTAACGCAAACACCTCAAAATAATTATAGAATTGGCTTGCCTAAAAAAGGAACTCTCAAAGAAATTTTTAATAGTGATGCTTCAAAATATAATGGTACCGGAAATTTCACAAACACAAAACTTACTTCTGATAGAAAGACATGGAACAACAGAGAAAACTCAGTAGTATTAGAACTACCGCCATTAGGTATGGTAGCATTTAAATATAAATAACTTTAATATAGTTCTCTTTTTTTATTAAGCTATTGTTTTGATAAAAAAAGAGAACTTATTTTTTGGACTTCGTAATAAAGGAGACCATTTTTAAGACTTTAAAAAATCTCCTAATCACTTTGTATAAAAACTCATATTCGACTATCATTTAATCAGATAAGTACTATTTTTAGGTTTAGAATAGACGAATACGTTATCGTAAAAAAAGAATTTTAAACAATTTTATTATATCAATTTTTGCCATTTTTGCACAGGATAATAAACAACCAAAAAAATGATTGTTAACACAGAACTAGAACAAAAAGGAAATTTATTTCCTTCAAAAATAATAAATTATAAGAAAGATGTAGATACTATACATTTTTCTACAAAAAATGGGGTTGCTCTGCAGGTAACTGTAGTTAGAGATAGTGTTATCCGTTTTAGATACAGTACTACTGGTAAATTTGAAAATGATTTTTCTTACGGTGTTACGATACATGCAAGTAGAGGGTATAGTTTTTTAGATGTAACAGAAGACGAAACACATTATAGTATCACAACCTCTAAGTTAATTTGTAAAGTAGAAAAACAAAGTTTGCAGGTAAGTTTATTTGATGCTATTGACAAAAAATTAATTAATGAAGACGAAATTGGTTTTCACTGGGAAGAATGTTATCAGCATGGTGGTGATATTGTAAAAATGAGTAAAACTTGTCAAAAATCAGAGAGTTTTTATGGTCTTGGAGACAAGCCTGTAGATGTAAATTTGAAAGGGAAACGTTTCGAAAACTGGGCAACGGACTCTTATGCTTTTGGTAAGAATACAGATCCTATATATAAAGCAATTCCTTTTTATACTGCAATACAAGACAATAAAGCATACGGTATTTTCTTTGACAACACTTTTAAAACTTCTTTTGATTTTGCTCAAGAAAGAAGAAATGTAACTAGTTTTTGGGCACAGGGTGGTGAAATGAATTATTACTTCATTTATGGACCACAAATGGAAGATGTTGTTAAAAATTATACAGATTTAACAGGTAAACCGCACGCTTTGCCTCCGCTGTGGGCTTTAGGGTTTTCATCAGTGTAAATGGTCTTATTATCCGGAGGCCAACGTTAAAGAGGTTACCAACACGTTTAGAGACCTAAAAAATTCCCTGTGATGCTATTTATTTAGACATCGATTACATGGACGGTTTCCGTTGTTTTACTTGGGATAAGAATCACTTTCCAGATCCAAAACGCATGGTTAAAGAACTAGAAGACGACGGTTTTAAAACTGTTGTTATTATAGATCCAGGAATTAAAATAGATCTAGAATATGATGTTTTTAAAGAAGCTTTAGACAAAGATTATTTTCTGTAAACGTGCAGATGGCCCGTATATGAAAGGGTAAGGTTTGGCCGGGAGAATGTTATTTTCCTGACTATACAAAACCAGAAGTTAGAGAAATGGTGGTCTGGCTTGTTTAAAGAATTAATTGAAGATATTGGGGTAAAAGGTGTTTGGAATGATATGAACGAACCAGCCGTAATGGACGTTCCTAACAAATCTTTTCCAGATGATGTGCGTCATGATTATGATGGAAACCCTTGTTCACATAGAAAAGCACATAATATTTACGGAACACAAATGGCACGCGCCACCTACCACGGTTTAAAGAAATATGCATATCCGAAAAGGCCCTTTGTAATTACAAGATCTGCTTATTCTGGTGCACAACGTTATACCTCTACTTGGATGGGAGATAATATAGCATCTTGGGAGCATTTGGCAATAGCAAACAACCAAGCACAAAGAATGGCAATGTCTGGTTTCTCTTTTGCGGGTTCTGATATTGGTGGTTTTGCAGAACAGCCACAAGGAGAATTATTTGCTCGTTGGATTCAATTGGGTGTATTTCATGCCTTTTGTAGGGTGCATTCATCTGGAGATCATGGAGCGCAAGAACCTTGGGTTTTTGGTGAAGAAATTACAGATATTGTAAGAAAATTCGTAGAATTACGATACCAACTTTTACCCTACTTATATACTTCTTTTTGGAAGTATATAAATGACGGTACTCCAATATTAAAATCTTTAGTTTTATACGATCAAGAAGACATCGCTACACATTATAGAAGTGATGAATTTGTTTATGGAGAACAAATTTTGGTTTGTCCAATACAAGAACCAAATGCTAAAGGAAGACGAATGTATATTCCTCGTGGTAAATGGTATAATTTCTGGACAGATGAACTGGTTGAAGGAGGTAAAGAAATGTGGGTAGATGCAGATTTAGATAGTATGCCAATGTTTATTAAAGAAGGTGCCGTAATCCCTAAATACCCTGTTCAGCAATATGTTGGTGAAAAGAAATTTGATGAAATTACTTTAGATGTTTATTATAAAAAAGGGAAAGAATCCTCTAAATTATATGATGATGCACACGACGGATATGATTACAAAAAAGGGAGGTTTAGTTTAAGAACTTTTAAAGTAACAGGAAAGAAAAAAGAATTAATTATTCAACAACACAAACGTGGGGAGTTTAATGCAGACTACACCAAATTTAATATGGTATTCCATAATTTACCATTTGCAATTACATCTATTCAAATAGACAATGTAGAAATTAAATTAGAGAATGTAAATACTGCTAAAACACAAGCTATAAAAATAGATAAAGAATTTACAGAATTGCATTTATTTGGAAAATAAAAAAAATATTTAAACAATTAAAAAGCCTTAGAATGAATTCTAAGGCTTTTTAATTAAATAATGTATGCTTTATATTCCGTCATTCAAACTTTTTAATTTCTCTGTATTTTCAGCCAACATTAACTCATCTATAATTTTTTGAATATCACCATTTAAAATATTAGGTAAATCATACAGTGAAAGTCCAATTCTGTGGTCTGTAACTCTACCTTGTGCATAATTATAAGTTCTAATCTTAGCACTTCTATCTCCAGAAGAAACCATCGAACCACGCTTTAAAGCGTCTTCTGCATTTTTCTTTGCCAGCTCCATGTCGTACAAACGAGAACGAAGTACTTTAAAGGCTTTTTCTTTGTTTTTATGCTGCGATTTCTGATCTTGACACTGTGCTACCAAACCTGTTGGAATATGCGTTAAACGCACTGCAGAATAGGTTGTGTTCACAGATTGCCCTCCTGGACCTGAAGAACAGAAAAAATCGATTCTTACTTCCTTTGGGTTAATTTCTACATCAAACTCTTCAGCCTCCGGAAAAACCATACACGTTGCTGCAGAAGTATGCACACGACCTTGTGTTTCTGTTTGCGGAACGCGCTGTACACGATGCACACCAGCCTCAAATTTTAATGTCCCATAAACATCTGGACCATTTACTTCAAACTGAATTTCTTTAAACCCCCCATTGGTTCCCTCAGAATAATCTACCGTAGAAACTTTCCAACCTCTACCTTCACAATATTTAGAATACATTCTAAATAAATCTCCTGCAAAAATACTTGCTTCATCTCCACCAGTTCCTGCACGTAATTCTACTACTGCGTTTTTAGAGTCTTCTGGATCTGTTGGAATTAATAAAAACCTAATCTCATCTTCTAAAAAAGGAATTCTAGTATTGGCTTCATCAATTTCCATCTTTGCCATCTCGTTCATCTCTGCATCAGAACCATCCGCAAGAATTTCTTTTGCCTCTTCGATGTTATTTGTTAAAGTTTGATATTCATCTCCCTTTACAACAACACTTCCTAAATCTTTATATTCTTTCATCAATTGCGCATAACGCTTCTGATCCATGATAATTTCTGGCTGAATAATCAAATCAGAAACCTCATCATAACGTTGTTTAACAATTCTTAATTTATCTAACATTTGTTGCTCTTTTCTTGGAATGCGAATTTACAATTTTTATAGGAAAGTTAAATAGTTCGTTTTGAGTATCTTTTATATCCTTTGATACGGCTTTCAAAACTAAATTTTCTAATACTCAAAAACTCCAAATTCACTCGTAATCGTTAATTTTTTAGTTTCTGCAGTTTCTACCCTACCAACAATCTTGGCGTCTACATTAAATGATTTAGAAATTGCAATAATTTCTTTTGCTACTTCAGGAGAAACATATATTTCCATTCGATGGCCGCAATTAAACACCTGATACATTTCTTTCCAATCTGTATTCGATTGTTCTTGTATTAATTTAAACAATGGCGGCACTTCAAACATATTGTCTTTTACAATGTGTAAATTATCAACAAAATGTAAGATTTTGGTTTGTGCACCCCCAGAACAATGAATCATTCCGTGAATGGTATCTGAATTAAATTTTGATAAAATTTCTTTGATAATTGGCGCATATGTTCTTGTTGGCGACAAAACTAACTTACCAGCATTAATAGGAGCGTTTGCTACCTCATCTGTCAATTTTGTATTCCCAGAATACACCAAATCTTCAGGTACTGCAGCATCAAAACTTTCTGGGTATTTTTCTGCTAAATATTTATGAAAAACATCATGTCTTGCGGAGGTTAATCCATTAGAGCCCATACCTCCATTATATGCGGTTTCATAACTTGCTTGCCCAAAAGATTCTAAACCCACAATTACATCGCCTGCTTTTATATTTGCATTGTCAATAACATCTGAACGTTTTAATCTTGCAGTTACCGTAGAATCTACAATAATTGTTCTTACCAAATCTCCTACATCTGCAGTTTCACCGCCTGTAGAATGTATTGTAACCCCAAAACCTTTTAAATCTTCGATTAATTCTTCAGTTCCGTTTATAATTGCTGATAAAACTTCACCAGGAATTTTACTTTTATTACGACCTATTGTAGAAGACAGCATAATATTATCTGTTGCACCAACACATAAAAGGTCATCAATATTCATAATTAATGCATCTTGTGCAATGCCTTTCCAAACAGAAATATCTCCTGTTTCTTTCCAATACATGTATGCTAAAGAAGATTTTGTACCAGCACCATCTGCATGCATGATCAAGCAATAATCTGCATCATTTGTTAAATAATCGGGTACAATTTTACAGAATGCCTTTGGAAACAAACCTTTATCGATATTCTTAATTGCGTTGTGTACATCTTCTTTTGATGCAGAAACACCCCTTTGTGCGTACCTTTTAGAAACTTCTTGACTCATATTGTTGTGTTGTGTGCTGCAAATTTAGTCTTTTACATAAAAAATCCTACCGAAAAGTAGGATGTTTTTATGATTACTTTGTAAACAATAATTCTCTATATTTTGTTAGCGGCCACAAATTATCATCCACCATGGTCTCTAAGGTATCGCAATGATATCTAATTTGCTCAAAAAATGGTTTTACTTTGCTACAATATTCTTCCGCAGATTTTAAACCACTATGCTTGTTCGCTTTTGCACGTTGTGCATCCATTTTAAGTACCAATGAATTAATTTCTGTAATATGATTAGAAATTATCATAATTAATTCTATTTGCTCTTTGGCAATGTTTTTGTATTCTCCACCAAAAATTTCCTTTAAATTCTTGGTGTTTTCTAATAATGTATTCTGATAAATAATTGCGGTAGGAACTACATGATTTCTAGAAATATCTCCTAAAACTCTGCTTTCTATCTGCAAACGCTTTGTATACTCCTCTAATTTAATTTCGTAACGAGCTTCGATTTCTATTTTATTCATTACACCCATTTCTTTGTATAGGTCTATCGTTTTTTTCGAAACTAAAGCCTTTAGAGCTTCTGGCGCAGTTTTATTATTACTTAAACCTCTTTTCTTAGCTTCTTTTTCCCAAGCTTCAGTATAACCATCTCCATCAAATCTAATTTTCTTAGATGCTTTAATGTACTCTCTTAATACATTAAAAACAGCTTCATCTTTTTTAAGGTTATTGGAATCTATCAAGGTATCTACATCTACTTTAAATTCTTTTAATTGTTTTGCAACAATGGTATTTAATACCGTCATTGGTCCTGCACAATTTGCAGAAGAACCAACTGCTCTAAATTCAAATTTATTACCTGTAAATGCAAATGGAGAGGTTCTATTAATGTCTGTGTTATCTAATAATATTTCAGGAATTTTACCAATAATATTTAATTTTAAATCTGTTTTTTCTTTTGGTGATAACTTTCCTTTGGTTACATTTTCTAATTCATCTAAAACCTCAGAAAGTTGGCTACCTATAAAAACTGAAATAATTGCCGGTGGCGCTTCATTTGCACCCAATCTATAATCATTACTTGCAGAAACAATAGAAGCTCTAAGTAATTCTTCATTTTCATAAACTGCCTTTATGGTATTTACAAAAAATGTTAAGAATTGCAAGTTCTTCATTGGAGTTTTACCAGGGCTTAATAAGTTAGTACCAGTATCTAAAGACAAAGACCAATTGTTATGTTTCGCAGAACCATTAATACTCGTAAATGGCTTTTCATGAAATAACACTTTAAAACTATGCCTTTTAGCTACTTTATGCATCACATCCATTAATAAAGAATTATGATCTACAGCTAAGTTTACCTCTTCAAAAATAGGCGCAACTTCAAATTGATTTGGCGCAACTTCATTATGTCTTGTTTTTACAGGAATTCCTAAAAGCATACATTCTTCTTCTAACTCTTGCATAAAACTCATTGCTCTTGCAGGAATTATTCCAAAATAATGATCGTCTAATTGTTGTCCTTTTGCTGAAGAATGCCCTAATAAAGTTCTACCTGTTAACTGAATATCTGGCCTAGAAATTGCCAAAGCATCATCTATTAAAAAGAATTCTTGCTCCCAACCTAAAGTAGCATTTACTTTACTTATGTTTTTATCAAAATACTTACATACTGCCGTGGCATGGGTATCTATTGCTTGAAGCGCCTTTAACAATGGTGTTTTGTTATCTAAAGCTTCCCCTGTATACGCAACAAAAATTGTTGGAATACAAAGTGTTCTCTCATAAATAAATGCAGGTGACGTTGGGTCCCAAGCCGTAAAACCTCTTGCCTCAAATGTATTCCTAATACCTCCACTAGGAAAGCTAGATGCATCTGGTTCTTGCTGCACAAGTTGCTCACCATCAAATTTTTCCATAGCTAAACTACCATTAATAGACTCAAAAAAAGCATCATGCTTTTCTGCTGTTGCCCCTGTTAATGGCTGAAACCAATGTGTATAATGCGTAGCACCTTTAGACAAGGCCCAATCCTTCATGCTTACTGCTACCTGATCTGCAATTTTACGATCTATTCTTGTGCCGTGCTCAATTGCATTCATTACACTTTCAAAAGCCGTACGTGTTAAATACTGCTGCATGGCGCGCTTATTAAATACATTTTGTCCGAAAAGTGTTGATCTTTTTTCGGTCTGATTCACCGCAACCGGTTTTCTTTTTAATGCTTCCTGTAAAGCATTGAATCTAATAATTGACATATTGTTAGTTTTATATGTGTTTTTTTTACTTATAAATAAATCACCCCCACTAAAATTAGGGATAAAATTATTTTATGGTAAAATTAAACATTTTACCCCTATATTTTTTGATATGTAGGTATTTTATTTCATTTTTGCATTATTAATATCACAGAAACAATTATTATGGCAAAAATCAAGTTAGAATACATTTGGTTAGATGGATACAAACCAACTCAAAACTTAAGAAGTAAAACAAAAGTTGAAGAGCATGAAAACTTCCAAGGAACTGTTGAAGAATTGGGACTTTGGTCTTTTGATGGTTCTTCTACAAAACAAGCTTCTGGAGGAGCATCTGACTGTATTTTAAAGCCAGTTGCTGTTTATCCAGACCCTAAAAGAATAAATGGGTATTTAGTAATGACTGAAGTTATGAATGCTGACGGAACTCCGCACATTTCTAATGCAAGAGCTACTATTGAAGATGATGATAATGATTTCTGGTTCGGATTTGAACAAGAATACTTTATTATGGATACAGACACAGATTTACCTTTAGGATTCCCAAGAGGCGGTTACCCGGCTCCACAAGGAATGTACTACTGTTCAGTTGGTGGAAAAAATACACATGGCCGAGCTTTCGTTGAAGAGCACGCTGATTTATGTATTGATGCTGGTTTAAATTTCGAAGGAATTAACCAAGAAGTTGCATCTGGACAATGGGAATACCAATTATTTGCAAAAGGCGCAAAGAAAGCTGGAGATGAAATTTGGATTTCTAGATATTTATTAGATCGTTTAACTGAGGGGAAAGGAATGTACATTGAGTACCACCCAAAACCATTAGGAAATACAGATTGGAATGGATCTGGAATGCACGCAAACTTCTCTAACACCATCTTAAGAACTTGCGGTTCTAAAGATAAATATATTGAGATATGTGAAGCTTTCCGTCCGCTTGTAAAAGAACATATTGAAGTGTATGGTGAGCACAATGATTTGCGTTTAACTGGAGATCACGAAACTGCATCTATTCATGATTTCTCTTGGGGGGTTTCAGATAGAGGAGCCTCTATTCGTATACCAATTATCGCCGTAGAAAAAGGATACAAAGGCTGGTTAGAAGACCGTCGTCCATCTTCAAACGGAGATCCATATAAAATTGCATCAAGAATTATTAAAACTGTAAAGCCAGTTAAGTAATTTACACATATTTACTAAAAAAAATGCTAACAATTAATTGTTAGCATTTTTTTTATGCGGTAGTTTTAAAAACTATATAAATAAAGATTGCATACGCTAAAAATAAAAAACCTCCTTTAAACCTACTTAAAAGAAACTTCTTTTTTATAAAAACTAAAGGAATCAATATTGCAGAAAAACCAAGCATCCAAAAAATATCTCTAGACAAGATTTGAGGCTCGTTTAAAGGAATCTGTATTTCTTTTATGATTGCTGTAACACCTATAACAGAACCAATATTAAAAATATTAGACCCAATTAAATTTCCCAAAGAAATACCTTTTTCACCTTTTATTGCCGCTATTACAGAAGCTGCTAATTCTGGCACACTTGTACCAATAGCAATCATTGTAATTGAGATAACCCCTTCACTAACGCCCATGCTTTCTGCAATGTCTTTTGCACCATCTACTAAAAAATCAGCACCAAAATACAAGGCAACGCCCCCTATTAATAACCAAAAAAATATTTTACCATATCCAATTTCGGCTAAAGCCTCATCAACATCATCTGTAACAAGCTTTTCTTTTCTTGCATTTCTTATCAAAATAAATAGAAAAATAGCCAATCCTACTAAAAGTAAAATACCTTCTATTTGGGTTAAAACAGCATCATTTATTAAAAAGTAGTACAACACAACAGAGAAAAACATCATTACAGGCCAATTAAACTTGTAAAAATCTTTCTGCACCGCAATAGGACCGATAATTGCAGTAATACCTAATACAAGGCCAATATTAGCAATATTAGAACCAATAACATTATTTATTGCAATTGCAGGAGAACCGTCTAGTGCAGCTTTTAAACTAACTAATAATTCTGGTACAGAAGTAGCAAAAGAAACCACGGTCATACCAATAACCATTTTAGAAATTTTTAATTTAAAAGACAAGCTAATAGCTGCTTTTACTAAAAAATCACCCCCAATAACTAATAATATGAATCCAATAATCACAAAAAAAATACTCATACATCTTATTTTTCACGAAGATACATTTTTATCACTTTAAGAAGAAAATAAAAAACAAAAAGCAAATGCTATTATTTTTATTTAAAAAAACTATTTGGCATTAACTATTCTTTTAATTAAGAGTTATTTATTTTTAGTAAATTTGAGATAGAATTAAATATTGATGAAAAAACAAGCTTTTAAAATTATTGCAAAAGTGAACAAAGTTCTTTTACCTTCTTTTACAAAAAAAAGGTTAGATATCTCAAAAGCCTCGAAAAGCCAATTAGCCATTATTGGTTGGAGAGCTTTCATTACTAAAAACTCATTAAACTAAAAAAATATGGAAACTTCACACATAACAATATTTTCAGGTTCTTCTATTATTATAAAAGGACTTCAAAACAGATTAGAAGACAATCATATAAACTGCATTATTAAAGATAGAGTTGAATCTGCAAGACTTGGAGGCTTTGGCGAACACAGAAGTGCCATCGAACTTCTTATCCTAAAAACTGATGTAGAAAAAGCACAACCTATTGTAGATATTTATAAAAAAGAAATTAATTCATAAAAAGATAGAATAGCCTTTCTATATTGAAAAAACTCTATTATATTTGCACCCACAAAAATGGCCCTGTGGCGCAACTGGATAGCGCATCTGACTACGAATCAGAAGGTTACAGGTTCGAATCTTGTCAGGGTCACAAAAGCTCATCTTTTATAAAGATGAGCTTTTTTTATTTTTAAAATAAATAGCAAAAATCAGCTCTTTCTGCAACCATAAAAGAATGCATAAGACGTTTGTTTGTCTTATTAAAATGAGTTAAAATTTTATACAGTCTCACTATTTATTTTTAGAAAAATACTCCTAACATTTAAAGGTTGTATTTTCTTAATTAAACTCGCCATGCAACCACTCCGTGCGGTTTCTAACCCAATATTTTAAATGCGATACCTCTTCTGCATGTGTATTAAAATAGACAAGATTAGGCCATACATATGTACCTAAGGTTGGCCATTTTTCATAGTTTTTGCCCTGAGCGCGTTCTAATTGCTTTGCGTATTCATCAATTTTATCAAGAATAATATTGGTATTATTATAAAAATACATAAAACGTTCTTTTACTTCGCTCTCAAAAGCTGGGTCTTCGAATAATCTTTTATACCAAGGATTTTCTTTTATCCAAAAACCGTTTGTGTATTGAGAATCTGCATAATTTACATTTCCATAAGAAAGATCAAAATCCCATAAAGGTCCCATTTTAATTTTACTACCCGGTATATAATTAAAATAAATACTAGAGTAATATTTTGCATCTACACTCTTCGCAATTTCCTGCACCAAATACCAGTCTATAAAGCTTGGTAAATCTATATATGCTTGGTACCCTATTTGTGCATCTTTAAAGTTTGCACCAAAAAGTGCAGCTTCAAAATTATTAATATACTCTTTAATTAAATTGAACTCCGCAGTATTGTAATCTAACGAAGGCTCTTTTATGTTAAATACATTTTCACTGTGTATTTGAGTAAAGATAGTCGGCTGAAAAAATACATCATCCGCATCCAAACGATAATCTTGATCTATTTCTACTAAATAGCCATTATCTGGTAAATTAAGACGATTGCTTTTTACTTCTACTTTTTGAGCAATTAGATAGGTACCATTGTATTCATAATTTAAAAATACCTCTGCATATTCTCCTTTTCCAGTATATTCTAAACGACTCATTGCACCTATGTCTAAAGATATTTTATTTCGAATAAGTGATTTATCTGAATACTCTGCTAAAAAAAGCCATTTTTTATCTGCTAGCATGTTTAACATAGGTGTTTTGCTATCCACTTTTAGCTGGTTAGGCTTTTTAGGATGATCCCAAGTAGAATTTCCTCTTCCTCTAATTTTCATTTCTTGCATAGTAATACTTTCGAAGCCAAGCACTCCTTTAACCGTTACAAAACCTTCTATATAGTCATCCTTTGAATTTATAGGCGTATTATTTGTATCAATTAAAATTCTTGGTAATCCCGTAAAATATGAGATTTCTACATAAAAACTCTTAGTTGCTGAATTTTCGATATTAGAAGCAACATAGACAACAGGTTTATTAAAATTATTACTACTTTCCCCTGTTATTTGTGCATTGCTATTTACTAGAACAGAACTTTATACTTCATACAACCAGTTGGCAACAAGCTCAAATCAGAACCCTAAAAAATGAAAGAACAAGGAATTAAAATTTTATATGGAATTTTTTTAGCAGTTGGAATTATAGTTTCAATCTTTCATATTTTTAATAACAAAAATGGTTCTGGATTAGGAAATATACTTGACACTTTTACGATTACATCAATTATTCTGTTTCTTTCAACAATTGTATTTATTTTAATATCATTCAAAAAAAACATACGAAAAATAAGTGTTTGGTTTCTTCTAATTTTAAGTTGTCCTCTTACAATTATCTCTATGACTCACCTGACAAAAGAGTATTCTCTGAAAATTACAGAAACGACAACGCCAAAAGAATTTGTTTATAATCTGAAAGTTGACTCAAAAACTTATGAACTTGATAAAATCAAAATTCAAAAATTAGTTGACAGTTTAATCAAAGTCAAAACAATTGAAAGACCAGCAGAATTAGCTTTGAGATATTTTAATGGAAAAACCTATAACGACACAATTGAAAGAGATTGGGCAATTGATTTGCGAACAAAAAATGAATATAAAGCATCTATTATTGACACACTATTTTATTCTAAAAACGGAAATGAAATTGTTGCAGGATTATTAATAAATAAAACGTTTAACGAATATAAAGACTATCCGAATAGCGGAATTGAATATTTTGGAAAAGGTTTTGAGTTTGAGAAAAACGGCTTTAAACCAATAAAGATGTTGAAATATTCTTTAACAGGTTATGACAATTATAAATCGTGTTCGGAAAGATTAAGATATTATTATTTTAAAAAAAATTGGAACTTATGAAAACGAACAAAATATGAACGATACAAGATTTTTAAACCGAAAATAAAAGCCAATTTCCAACACCGTATATAATTTATTGCTGGATTCTTGCCAACTTACGAAAGTCCTCTCGGACTTTCTTGGTCGGTAATTATTTATTAAATTAGCTGCTATAAATACACAACAAACCATATACCAACGCGTTAAAAATAACGAATCTATAAATGAATAAGAAGTTAATAAGTTTGAATATCTGTTTTTTGAGTATTATTAGTGGATATAGTCAAGAAAAAAGGAACAAATTTTATAACGAAAGTCGTGTTGAAATTAGCAAAAATAAATTTTTAAATACTCATAATAACAACAAAAATTTAGCGATATATATTGAAAATGATTCAATAAAATTTAATCTTTTAATAAATAGAAAAAAAAGTGGAACCTTAAATGGGAAGTCATTTAATGCCTTTAAAAAGCACCTTGATGAATTGAATGGCACACAACTAGATTCTACTAAAAATAAAGTAATCATTTATCTCTCAGCAACACCCAATATAAATCCAAATATAAATTTAAAGGCTACTTGGACTATTTTTGACCATGATTATTTAAAAAAACTAAATAGAATTGATGACTTAGAAATATTATGGATCCACTCTCCAATGAGGAAAAATTTAGAATATTTTCATAGTAATCGAATTAATTGGGTTGCTGACAAAGGGGAAGTTTTAAAAAATTTATTTTTTGAGTATGAGACAAGTTATGGGAATTTTATTATTATAAAACCAAATGGTCAATACTTTTATTATTTAGGGGAGTTTGGAAAACAACACGTACTAAGATACACGAGAAAATTTTTGAAATAGTAAGCACTTGCTGTCAGCGTGTAAAATTCATTGCTAATTCAAGCCTACTTAAAAAACGAATTAACCTAAATATTGTCGCATAGCAATGCGGTGCTCTGGCAGACTTTTATCGTAATTCTCTATTAATAACTCTAAAATAAGAGCAGCCTTTACGCCCACCTCTGCTTGGTTATTGTATTTAGAAACGTATAGATTATAGGTTTCATTTATTTTTTCAAAAATTAAAAAATGCGTTTCATTTAAGACTGTAAAACAAATTTCATTTCCTGAAAAACTATCAGATGCGTCTTTAAAGAAATTTGAAAACTCGAAATACTTAAATACGTTTTCCATACGTTATATTAATTCTGCAGATAACCCCAATTGTAATAATTTAGAGCATCTTGGTTCTAAATCTTTAAACTCGCCAGACTTTACGGTGCATTTCCCTTTATAATGCACTAAAGTTGCACATTGCTCTGCTTGCTCTAATGTATGCTCACAAACATCTATTAAAGAATTAATTACATGATCGAAGGTATTTACATCATCATTGTGTAAAACAATCTCATGCTGAAAAACTTCTTTTTCTAGAACAGCTACTTCTTCCTGAATTTTTTCTTTTGTACTCATGCTATAAAAATAAAAAATACTTTTTAATTATTATATTTTAAGGCAACCCAATTATTTCTTTGAATAAATTTCTCTAACTTTAAGCCATGTTTAATTACTTCAGCATCTATTACCGGAATGTCTTGTTCGTAAAAACCACTTAACAATAAGATACCGCCTTCTTGTAAACAGTTTGTATACACTTTCATGTCCATTAAAAGTATGTTTCTATTAATATTAGCGATGATAACATCATACTTTTTATCTACTAAAAGTGTTGCATCTCCTTCATAAACAGAAATATTTTCACAATTATTGCGTGTAACATTCTCTACAGAATTCTCATAACACCAATTATCAATATCTATTGCATCTAAAGGTTTTGCTCCTTTCATTTCAGCAAAAATTGCTAAAATTCCGGTTCCGCAACCCATATCTAATACTTTTTTATTTTCTAAATCTAACTGCAATAAATGCTGCACCATCATGTGTGTAGTTTCATGATGCCCGGTGCCAAAACTCATTTTTGGTTCTATTACAATATCATATTTTAAATTCGGATTTTCATGGAATGGTGCACGTATGCTTACCAAATCATCTACCTGAATTGACTCGAAGTTCTTCTCCCACTCTGCATTCCAATTTGTTTGAGGAACTTCGTTCTGATTGTATTCAATCGAGAATTCATCTGAATTTAACACAAAAACATCGGTCAAAATCTCCGTATTCCAATCTATTTTCTGAATATAAGCCGTTACACCATTTTCAGTTTCCACAAAACTTTCAAAACCCACATTTCCTAATTCTGCTATTAGAATTTCAGAAATTGGTTCTTTTGGTGAAAATGTAAAATTATATTCTATATAAATATTGTCCATAGTTATTAAATCAAAAAAAATGCATCAAGATTAAAAAAATCTTAATGCAAATTTATTAGTTTTCTTTGAAACTATACTACTTAGATAGCATTAATAATTCCTGTAAAATCATTTACACTTAAAGCTGCACCACCAATTAAGCCACCATCTACATCTGGCTTTGAGAAAATTTCTTCTGCATTCGCAGGTTTTACACTTCCTCCGTATAAGATAGATACGTTGTCTGCTACTTTTTTATCGTATTGCTTTTCTATAATACCTCTTATAAAAGCATGCATTTCTTGCGCTTGTTCTGGACTTGCAGTTTCTCCTGTACCAATTGCCCAAACAGGCTCATATGCCAAAATAATACTTTTCCAATCTTTTGCCTCTATATGAAATAATCCATTTTTTAACTGGCTTTCTACAACAGCAAAATGATTCTCTGATTTTCTATCTTCTAACAACTCTCCAAAACAGAAAATTGCTTCCATTCCTTTTTCTAATACAGTAGTTACTTTTTCAGCCAAAGCAGCATCTGTTTCATTAAAATATGTTCTTCTTTCTGAGTGTCCTAAAATTACAGTTTGCACACCAACAGCTTTTAACATATCTGCAGAAATCTCTCCAGTATACGCTCCGTTTGCAGCTTGATGCATGTTTTGTGCAACTACCTCTATCTGAGATCTTCTTGCAGCTTTTACAGCATATGATAAATTAACAAAAGTTGGTGCAACAATAACACGCGTATTTTTAAGCTCGTTTGCTTTGATTGCTTTTTTTAAATCTTTTATTAAGTTTTTACTTTCTTCTTTATCGTTATTCAACTTCCAGTTACCTGCAACAATCTTTGTTCTCATAATTATAATTTTAGAAGCTCCTAAGAGCTTTTTTCAATGTTCGTTTAAGCTGTAAATTTAAGAAATGGAAAGGTAACTTATAGTTGCAAATGAAAATAGTTACTAAAACGATTTATATAACTAATTTTAAAGCTTCTACTATTGCAGAATCGGATGCACTTGTTGCTTTAAAGAGACTAATTTTACCTTGCGCATCAATTACCATATACCTAGGTATCCAACTTAAATTAATAAAATCTACAAATTCGCCAGTCTTCATTCCTTTTGGCAAGTTGTAATGTGCTCCTTTTATTTGAAATCTTTCAATGCCCTTTCTCCAAGCATCTCTGTTTTCGTCTACAGATAAAAATAAAAAAACAACCTCTGGATATTCTTTTTGAAGAGTTCTAACACTCGGCAAACCTTTTACGCAATCTCCACACCAAGAAGCCCAAACATCAATAAGCACCTTCTTACCTTTGTGTTTTTGTAACATTTCTTCTACAGTAAATACAGTGTTATTTAGACTGTAAACAATATCACTTAAAGCTGCTTTAGAAAAATGAATAGGCTTCTCTCTAGAACAACTTGTAAACATTATTATAAAAACTAGGTATATCTTTTTCATGAGTACTTGTCATTTTCTAAAATTTTTGTCTTCTTATCTTTTTAAAACTTACAAAATAAAGACTAAATTAAGTATTTTTGTAGAACTTTATAAAAATTATGACAACACAAGAATTAGTAGCGCAAATAAAAAAGAAGAAATCTTTTTTATGTATTGGATTAGATGTTGATTTAGAAAAGATTCCTTTACATCTATTAAACAACGAAGATCCTATTTTTGCATTTAATAAGGCTATTATAGATGCTACCCATCATTTTTGTGTTGCCTATAAACCAAACACTGCTTTTTATGAAGCTTATGGTTTAAAAGGATGGAAATCTTTAGAAAAAACAATTAACTATCTAAACGAAACGTATCCTGAGATTTTTACAATTGCAGATGCTAAACGTGGAGATATTGGAAATACTTCGGCAATGTATGCCAAAGCTTTTTTTGAAGATTTAGCTTTTGATTCCGTTACCGTTGCACCTTACATGGGTAAAGACTCTATTGAACCTTTCTTGGCTTTTAAAGACAAGCATACCATTATGCTAGCACTAACTTCGAATGAAGGTGCTTTTGATTTTCAAACAAAGAAAATAAATGAGAAAGAAGTCTACAAACACGTATTAGAGACCTCAAAAAATTGGAAAAATTCAGAAAACTTAATGTATGTGGTAGGCGCTACAAAAGCAGAATACTTTAAAGAAATTAGAAAAATAGTTCCAAACTCTTTTTTATTAGTTCCTGGTGTGGGAGCGCAAGGTGGAAGTTTACAAGATGTTTGTACCTATGGTTTGACTAAAGATATAGGATTGCTAATAAACTCTTCTAGAGGAATTATTTATGCTTCTAAAGATTTAAATTTCGCGAAAGATGCTGCTTTAAAGGCAGAAGAATTGCAGATTCAAATGCAATTATTTTTATAAAGTACTTATTGTTATTTAAAAGTATCTGTTTTTTTATCATACCCATATGGGCAATGCTTACACCCACTTTTACAACAAGAACCTCTTTTTAAATGAAATTGTGCTGTAAAAACACGATAACCTTGCTCATTTTCATAATAATCTCCTTCTTCTAGCGGTATTCTTTTATTGTACATTTTGCAAAAATAATATATTTAAACATAAAAAAAGCGTTCAAAAGAACGCTTTTTTATTTAATCTACTTATTTTTTTGAGGAGGAAATTTCGAAACAATTTCTTTTACAAATTCTTTCACTCTCGCTTCTTTTTTTTCTAAATTTTGAATTTTTAAAGCACCGGTTCCAACGCCTTGCCAAACCAACTCTTTCTTTTGTTTATCTATAAAGTCTATAAAAAGTGTACCCTCTGTATATTGAGAAATATTTACATTATTATTCATGCCATTTCCCATCCAAGGATTCCAACCCCAGCCAAAACCGTAACCAAAATTATTATTTTGATTGACATCTACTTTTTCTCTAGATTTTGTAAAAATACTTACCAACATATCTGGATTTTCTGATTTCACCAAACCTAAAAGAGAAAGCTCTGACTCAATTGCTCTTAAAATTCTTTTTTTATCTAAGTCAGAAATTTGAGCTTTATCTATTCCTGTTTTATAAAAAGCGAATGTTTTATACTTCTTAAAATCTACTTTACGATCGTAATCTACAGCTACTTTTACAGCACTGCAGGAAGAAAATAAAATTACTAGTGTTAATAATAATGGTTTTATAAATTTCATTAGATAGTATTTAAAGATTAATTACACTCATTTATAACCAAAAACTATGCCAAATCAAATACGTCCAATAGACATAAAATAAATTCAATAAACTGAATTAATAAAATGTTAAAGATTTGGGTACTATTTTATGATTTTCGTAAATTGCAACTCTAAAAACAAACATTTATTACGAATGGAACAAATTACAACATATAAACCTACTCATAAAGTTCGAATTGTAACTGCTGCTGCCCTTTTTGATGGCCATGATGCTGCAATAAATATTATGCGTAGAATTATTCAGTCTACTGGAGTTGAGGTCATTCATTTAGGTCATGACAGAAGTGTAGAAGAGGTAGTAAATTGCGCCATTCAAGAAGATGTAAATGCAATTGCAATTACATCTTACCAAGGAGGGCACAATGAGTATTTTAAATATATGTACGATTTACTGCAAGAAAAAGGTGCAGGACATATCAAAATTTTTGGTGGTGGTGGTGGTGTAATTCTTCCTAAAGAGATTAAAGACTTAATGGATTATGGAATTACCAGAATTTATGCCCCAGATGACGGACGCGCTCTAGGCTTGCAAGGAATGATTAATGATTTGGTAAAAACTTCTGATTTTGCTCTTGGAGATGTATTAGATGTTTCTATGGAAAGTTTGGCAAAGAAAGAAATTGGAAGCATTGCAAGAGTAATTTCTTCTGCAGAGAATTTCCCGGAAATTGCAAAGACCACTTTAGATAAAATACACAAAAAAAACAAAAATTCTAAAACTCCTGTTTTAGGAATAACAGGAACTGGTGGTTCAGGAAAATCTTCTTTAGTAGATGAATTGGTGCGACGGTTTTTAGTAGATTTTCCAGAAAAAACAGTGGGTTTAATTTCTGTAGATCCATCAAAAAGAAAAACAGGTGGCGCGCTTTTAGGAGATAGAATTCGCATGAATGCTATTAATAATTCCCGTGTTTACATGCGTTCTTTAGCAACGCGTCAATCTAATTTAGCATTGTCTAAGTATGTAAATGAAGCCGTGCAAGTTTTAAAAGCTGCCGAATTCGATTTAATTATTTTAGAAACTTCTGGTATTGGACAATCTGATACCGAAATTATAGAACATTCTGATACTTCTTTATACGTTATGACACCTGAGTTTGGCGCTGCAACCCAATTAGAAAAAATAGACATGCTTGATTTTGCTGATTTGGTTGCTCTAAACAAGTTCGATAAAAGAGGTGCTCTAGATGCTGTTAGAGATGTGAAGAAACAATACATGCGCAACAATAATTTGTGGCATATTCATATGGATGACATGCCGGTTTACGGCACCATTGCCTCTCAATTTAATGATCCAGGAATGAATACTTTATATAAAAGTATTATGGATAAATTGGTTAAAAAAACAGGTGTAAATTTAAAATCTACTTTGGAAATCACCAAAGAAATGTCTGAAAAAATATTTGTAATTCCGCCAGCAAGAGTTCGTTATTTATCTGAAATTGCAGAGAGTAATAGAGGATATGATAAAAAAGTAGATGACCAAGTTATTGTTGCTCAGAAGCTTTATGGTATTCACCAAACAATTGAATCCATCACAAATTCATCGGTAGAAATTATTAAAACGGGTTTAAATGAAGATGAAATTACTTCTCTTGAACTTCCCAAAGACGACAAAGCATTTTTAAAACTACTTTTTGCACAGTTCGAAAAAGTAAAGTTAAATTTTGATCCTTACAATTGGGAAATTATTTTAAACTGGCAAGAAAAGGTTCAAAAATATAAAAACCCTGTCTACACCTTTAAAGTTCGTGATAAAGAAATACATATAGAAACACACAGCGAGTCGCTGTCGCACACACAGATACCTAAGATAAGTTTACCGAAGTATCAAGCTTGGGGAGACTTATTGCGTTGGAATTTACAGGAAAATGTTCCTGGAGAATTTCCATACACAGCAGGATTGTATCCATTTAAAAGAATAGGTGAAGACCCAACAAGAATGTTTGCTGGCGAAGGTGGCCCAGAAAGAACGAATCGAAGATTTCATTATGTAAGTTTAGGTATGGATGCAAAACGTCTTTCTACGGCTTTTGATTCTGTTACTTTATACGGAAATGACCCTGGGCACAGACCAGATGTGTATGGTAAAATTGGAAATGCAGGGGTTTCAATCTGTTGTTTAGATGATGCTAAAAAATTATATTCTGGATTTGATTTGAGTCATCATATGACCTCAGTTTCTATGACCATAAACGGCCCTGCACCAATGCTTTTAGGGTTCTTTATGAATGCTGCCATTGATCAGAATTGTGAAAAATACATTACAGAAAATAAACTAGAGAAACAAGTTGAAGCAAAATTTCAAGAAAGTTATAATTCAAAAGGCTTAGAGAGACCCGTTTACCAGGGTAAATTACCGGAAGGAAATAATGGTTTAGGATTAATGCTGCTGGGATTGACAGGAGACTTGGTTTTACCATCAGAAATCTATCAACAAATAAAAACAAGCACTTTAAAGCAAGTTAGAGGAACGGTACAAGCTGATATATTAAAAGAAGATCAAGCACAAAATACTTGTATTTTTTCTACAGAATTCGCCTTAAGATTAATGGGTGATGTTCAAGAATATTTCATCGAAAAACAAGTAAGAAATTTTTATTCGGTTTCTATTTCAGGATATCATATTGCAGAGGCGGGCGCCAACCCAATTACACAACTGGCATTGACCTTGTCTAACGGGTTTACCTATGTAGAGTATTACCTAAGTCGTGGAATGGATATTAATAAATTCGGACCTAACTTATCTTTTTTCTTTTCAAACGGAATTGATCCAGAATATTCTGTAATAGGACGTGTTGCTCGTAAAATTTGGGCAAAAGCGATGAAGATTAAATACGGTGCAAACCCAAGAGCACAAATGTTAAAGTATCACATTCAAACTTCTGGACGCTCTTTACACGCGCAAGAAATTGACTTTAATGATATTAGAACTACGTTGCAAGCTTTATATGCGATAAACGATAACTGTAACTCTTTGCATACAAATGCATATGACGAAGCAATCACGACTCCAACGGAAGAATCTGTAAGAAGAGCAATGGCCATTCAGTTAATTATCAATAAAGAATTAGGGTTAACAAAAAATGAAAATCCGATTCAAGGTGCCTTTATAATTGAAGAATTAACTGATTTAGTTGAAGAAGCTGTTTTATTAGAATTCGATAGAATTACAGAACGTGGTGGTGTTTTAGGTGCAATGGAAACAATGTATCAGCGTTCTAAAATACAGGAAGAAAGCATGTATTATGAAACATTAAAACACAACGGAGAGTTTCCTATTATTGGTGTAAATACTTTTTTAAGTTCTAAAGGGTCTCCAACGGTGCAGCCCGAAGAAGTAATTCGTGCAACAGAGGAAGAAAAACAATATCAGATTCGAACGAAAGAAAAGCTAAACAAGGCAAATCTTAAAAACGTGGGTCAGCAAATTGTAATTTTACAAGAAGCTGCTATTCAGAATGAAAATTTATTTGATAAATTAATGGAAGCGACAAAGGTCTGTTCTTTAGGACAAATTACAGAAGCTTTATTTAAAGTTGGTGGACAATACAGAAGAAATATGTAAACAAATAATAAACAATTATTTAAACGTTATTTCTAAAATATGTAACACTAATTCATAGTAGTTTCTTGAAATAAATAAAATGATTTCTAAAATAAAAACCTTGAAGCAGGAATAAAAAGCTGAAATTTCATCGAACAATCTGCACAGTTTTTGCGAATTATTCCATTAAGTTTTAATTTCAAAGCTTAAAACAATTGGTTTTAGAGGCTAAAACAGATAAAAAAGTGTTTTTGTTGACTTTTTTGATACATTCTTTAAACATTTTTCATAAATTAGCGCTTTAGATTTAATAGTTCAGTAGTCTATGAAAAATAATTTAGTAAACATGATGTGTTTAGATTTTTTTATATCATCTCAAGATGAGCAAGATTATAGCACTACTAAAAACCTAATAACACCTTCAAACGGGATTCAAACTCCTATAATTAGTTTCGATTTTTACATTAATTCTTTTACTACAGAAGTAAATAAATTAAATAGAAAGAGAGATATCAATTCTATAAAGGAATTTAGCAATAAATTTCAATGGAATGACAATCTTGATGAAATTTTTAAAGGTGTAGCATTTGAAACCATTGTTCTTACCAATGAAAAACAAGAAATCTTATGGGTAAATGACGGGTTTAAGGAAATGACCGGCTACACAAAAACCTTTGCCTTAAAAAAAACACCATCCTTTCTGCAAGGTAAGAATACATGTGCAGTAACTAGAAAAAGAATTCGAAACAAAATACTAGCGAACGAACCTTTTAAAGAAATTGTCTTAAATTACAAAAAAGACAAAACTCCTTACAAATGCGAAATAAACGTATTTCCACTATCTCACAAAAACACCACACATTACATTGCCTTAGAAAGAGCTATCTAAGCTAAATCTTATCATTCTTAACAAAGCAGGAATCTTTTTCACTATAATTTAATTACTTTTATCTTTTAAATATTTAAGGTGAAAAATAAAAAATTAATTAGCAAAGAACTAGAAGACTTTTACAACAAAGCATCTGAAGAAACCCGCCTAGAAAAAGGAATGGGTATTTTTGAGTTTGAGCGTATTAAAGATTTGATAGCACAACATATTTCCACATCAAATACGACCATTATTGATATTGGTGGTGGTACCGGAAAGTATTCTGAATGGTTAGCTAAAAAAGGACATACAGTTCATTTAATAGAACCTGTATTAAAGCATATAAAACTTGCTGAAAAAAGGGCGCAAAAACTTCAAAATCCTTTTACTGTTGCCATAGGTGAAGCTAAAAACTTACCCTATAAAGACAATACTGCAGACTTAGTAATTTTACACGGACCTTTATATCATTTGCAAAAAAGAGAAGATAGAGTTGCTGCAATTCTAGAAGCAAAGAGAGTGCTTAAAAAAGGAGGAATTATTTTAGGATTCGCAATTAATGCAACAGCTTCTACAGTTGTTGGTTTAATGAATGGTATGATTCACGCAAACACATTCTTTGACATGTGTAAGGAGGAACTTACTACTGGAATTCATAACGTACCAAAAGATTTTCCTTTTTTATTGGCAGATGCTTTTTACCACAAACCACAAGATTTAAAATTAGAGTTTTCAGAACAAAACCTCAACTTTATAAATCTTTTTGCAGTAGAAGGAATGATTTGGTTAGACAACGAATACTTTGCAAACATGATTGACAAGAAAAAATCAAAGACATTAAAAGCCTTGCAAAATCTTACGCAAAATGATGAGTATTTGTTACCTTTTAGTCCGCATATGATGATTGCTGTTAAAAAATAAAGTAGTTGGAAAACAAAAAAGAGCATTGGAATATTTGTAAGAAATGCAACGGTACCGGAAAAAGAACGAAACGTCTTTCTAAAAAAGTACAGCAGCAATATAAAATAACAATTGCACAATTTGAAAAATTAAACCCTAAAAAAACATCTCCGGAGCGCCCAAAAGGACAACTAGATACTTGCTTAAATTGCAAAGGAGCTGGTATCATTACAGCAGCTAAATTTCCGCTAGCAGCCCAAGAAAAATACCCACATGTTGCTATTATTGGAGGCGGAATTGGAGGCGTTGCTTTAGCTGTAGCGTGTCTGCACCGCGGAATACCTTTTACCTTGTATGAACGAGATGCTAATTTTAATACGAGGTCTCAAGGTTATGGTCTTACTTTACAACAAGGAAGTAAGGCTATCCATGGATTAGGAATCTATTCTTTAGAAGCCGGAATAACATCTACCCGACATGTGGTTCACACAACAAATGGAAAAATAATTGGGGAATGGGGTGTTAGAAAGTGGGGAAGAGATAATTCAAAAGAGGCACCAAAACGAAAAAACATACACATAGCAAGACAATCTTTGCGCTTAGCTTTGTTGCAACAACTAGGCGCAGAAAATGCTGTAAAATGGGGACATCAGTTATTAGATTTAAAAGAAGCTGAAAATGGTAATGTTGCACTAAAATTTCAAGTAAGAGGAGAAATAAAAAGCAGCACCGCAAATCTCGTGGTTGGTGCGGATGGTATTCGAAGCACTGTAAGAAAACAAGTTATTGGCAACGCTATTGCTCCACTACAATATTTAGACTGTATCGTTATTTTAGGTATTTGCGCATTAGAAAAATTAAAAGACATTGCGTCTTCTTTGCTAGATTCAGCTACTGTATTCCAAACCGCAAATGGTAATGAACGTATTTATATGATGCCATATAGCAAAGATGCGGTAATGTGGCAACTGAGTTTCCCTATGTCAGAAAAAGAAGCAAAAGCGCTAAGCGCGAGAGGATCAAAGGCATTAAAAGAAGAAGCTTGCCGCAGAACACAATGGCACGATCCTATTCCTCAAATTTTAAAAGCTACCCCAGAAGCACAAGTTTCTGGATATCCTGTGTATGACCGCGCACTGCTTACACCAATATTCTTAGAAAAAGCAACGAATGTTACTCTTATTGGAGATGCTGCACATCCTATGAGTCCATTTAAAGGGCAAGGCGCAAACCAAGCGTTGCTGGATGCACTTTCATTAGCCAGAATGATTACAAAAAAATGTAACCCAGGAACTAATTGGAGAACAATCAACATCAAAAAAAACATCTTAAACTCTTTTGAAGCTGAAATGATAACACGAAGTGCGTCTAAAGTAGTAGCTTCTAGACAAGCTGCAAAGCTATTGCATTCTACAATTGTACTAAAGGAAGGTGATGGCCCAAGAGGAAAACACCGAGATAAATAAGAGCAAGAATAGCACTATGTAACTAAAATAAAATACTAAAAATGATTGAAAAACTAAAAAATAGCGACTTAGAAATAGCTAAAAAAATGCGACCTTATTTTTCAAGCATCCTATAAAGTAGAAGCTACATTATTAAACGCTACAAATTTCCCTCCGTTAAAAAGACCTCTAGAAAATTATACAGAAAGTAATACTGAATTTTACGGATATTCAATAAACGAAGTGCTTGCTGCAGTTGTTGAAATTGACACCAACAACAACTACATACTTATAAGAAGTTTAGTAGTACACCCAGATTTTTTTAGACAAGGTATTGCAGGGAAGTTAATAAAATTTGTTTTCGAAACCTTTAAATCGAATTTATTTGTAGTTGAAACAGGCCTTGAAAATGGCCCAGCTACAAAGTTATATGAAAAATTTGGTTTTGTAGAAGTGCATCAATGGGATACGAACCACGGAATAAGAAAAATAAAATTTGAGAAGCGCACACGAATCAGTTTTAACGGACTGCCTTTTTTATTATTAAATGAAGTGTTTAAAATAAATAACAGTACTGGAAAACCTTATTGTCTCCACTTAATACCGCAGCCAACACTCGGTTTCTGGTTTTCTAAAACCTCTTTATTTTCGAGCAAATTATCCATCACATTTCGAATATCTTGTCCTGATACTGGTTTTCCATTTCCAGGTCTAGCAGCATCTAATTGTCCATGATACACCGATTTTAAATCGGCATCAAAAACATAAAAATCTGGCGTGCAAGCTGCATCGTATGCTTTTGCAACCTCTTGGCTTTCATCATATAAATATGGAAAAGGATAGTTTAACTCTTTTGCAACCTGCTGCATCAATTCCGGTCGGTCTTCTGGGTAGTTCTCAATTTCATTGCTACTCACCGCTATAAACTGTATGCCTTTTGCTTGGTATTCATTTGCCATTTGCACCAATGCTGTATTTACATGAATTACAAACGGACAATGATTACAAATAAACATAATTACAGTTCCTTTTTCTCCTTTTGCCTGCGCTAAAGAAAGGAAGGTATTATTTACTGTGTTTATTAAGGTAAAATCTGGTGCGATTGTACCTGTTTTAAATTCGTTGGATTCTGTTAGGGCCATTTGTTGGTTTTTAGTTTCTAGTATTTAGGTTTTAGGTTTTAGGAGTTTCCATAAGAATGAAAACCTACACTTCTTGTGCCAATGCCTTTGCACAGATATAACCACCTGTCCAAGCATTCTGAAAGTTAAAGCCACCCGTTACGGCGTCTATATTTAAAACTTCACCCACAAAGAAAAGGTTGTTGTGTTTTCTGCTTTCAAAACGTTTAAAATTAATTTCTTTTAAATCTACACCACCAGCGGTTACAAATTCTTCTTTAAAAGTAGTTCTACCGTTTGCATTGTAGATTCCTTTTGTAAGCTGATTTGCTAATTTTTCTAATTGAGCATTATTTAAATCTGCCCAATTTTGGGTTTTAGAAATATCAGAGAACAAAACAAAACGCTCCCACAATCTTCTAGAAACTTCTGTAAAAGGAGATTTTAAAATAACTGTTTTACGAGGTTCTTTCTTTTTTAAATTCAGTAAAACATTTAAAACTTTGTCTGTAGGTCTAGACAACCAATTAACTTCTACGTTGTATTGATAGTGTTTGTCTGCCAAAATTCTTGCGCCAAAAGCAGATAATTTCAATATTGCCGGGCCACTCATGCCCCAATGTGTAATTAACAGCGGACCAGATGCTTCTAATTTTGTTCCAGAAATAGTTACCGTTGCATTTGGCACAGAAGTTCCTAATAAATCTACCAATCTCTTATCGTTAATATTAAAGGTGAATAAAGAGGGTACTGGAGCTACAACTGCATGGTCTAAAGTTTCGCACAATTCCCATACTTTTTTAGAACTTCCTGCAGCAATTACCAATTGATCTGCTTCAAAGACTTGCTCTTTTGTATGGATACTCCACGTATCATCTTGCTTTGTTACCGTATTTACTCCGTGATTCGTCAATACTTTAATCCCTAAAGTATCTACTGATTTCTGAAAACAATCTATAATGGCCTGACTTGTATTTGCTTCTGGAAAAACACGGTTATCACCTTCAATCTTTAACGGAACCCCACGATCATCAAACCACTCAAACGTATCGCCTGTCATAAATTGATGAAAAGGCCCTAATAATTCTTTTTCTCCTCTTGGATAAAATTTCACCAATTCCTTTGGTTCAAAGCACGCATGTGTAACGTTGCATCTTCCTCCTCCAGATATCTTTACTTTCTGTAAGACATCTTTTCCTTTTTCAAGAATAGTAACCTCTAAATCAGGATTACTTTCTTTGGCATTAATCGCCGTAAAATATCCTGCTGCTCCACCTCCAATAATTACTATTTTCTTCATTTTTTATGTTTTAGACTGCATTTTTTAATTCTAAAGTTAGAAAATTGTGCCGTCTTCTTGATTTATAAAATCATTTCTGAATAGGAAAGAATTGTTTCATATCCTTTATTTTTAAAATACGTTGGTGTTTGCTCATTTCCTGTAACCATAACAAAATCTCCACCCCAAGCACCTAAGCTTTTTATTTCTCCGAAATAATCAGAGAATAATTTTTCTTTTACTGGTTTTAATTGAATAATTGAACTAATGATTTGCTCATGCGCCACAATCAATTTATTGAATTCTGCAACGGTACTTGCTTTTAAAAACTGCTCTGAAATAGCTGAAACTGCCACAATTTCTTTCTGAAAATCAAGACCACTTTCTCTAAATTTAGCAATGCCTTCTTTAGAATCTTGTTTCTGATTTAAATGTACAAAAAACAAATTCTCCTTAAAACTAGGATTGAATACCACCTGCGCTACTACTGGTTTTTTATCTTCAATTTGATAAAATATAGGCGTATTGTTCTGTGCGCATGCAATATCATAACCACTTCCTTTAAAAGAGTTCCACAACAACTGAAAAGCATCTACCTCTGCCCATTTAGCAATAGAATTTATTAAGGTTGATGAAGTTCCTAATCCCCAATTTCTTGAAAATGTTAGGTTTGTTTTTACAACAAATCCGGATGCTGTATTTAAAAAATCTGGATTTACTTTTTTAGCTTCTTTTAGAATATCTAATAAGGTCTCTGCAATTACCTCTGCATTGCCTTCTTTATTGGAATTAAAACTACAGCTTACCAAACGTAATTTTTTTAAATCGAAAACTGCTTCAAACCAACAATCTCCAGAATGCGTAAAACTTCCCCAGATAATTTGTGGTTCTGGAATACTTTCTACTAGCAGGTCTTGTCCAAATTTTGTTGGCAAGGCTAAAGACTTTGCTCCGTCTAAGACCAAGTATTCACCGGTTAATAAGAGTTTTCCGTTTGAGTAGTAATTTTTCAAAATTTTTATTTTTTTTCTTGCAACAACAAGAATATTTTAGGTGCTGTTTTAATACTTAAACGCCCTAATTGAGTGTTTCTCTTAATGTATTAAACTTAGAAACTACAGCAGCATGAGAAACTGTTTTTCCGTCGAAATATTTTGTAATTTCTTCTTTTTCTAAATGGGTTACACCCAACTGATTTAAGATATTCTGCAAATGCATCTTCATATGACCATGCTGAATTCCTTTGGTTGTTAAAGCTCTTAAGGCGGCAAAATTCTGAGCCAAACCGGCTGTTGCCATAATTTGCATTAAGTCTTTTGCAGATGGCTTTTGCAACATTTCTAAAGACAACTTTGCTAAAGGATGCAATGCGGTAATACCACCAACAGTACCTACGGCCAAAGGCAACTCTAACCAAAACTTAAAAATACCGTTATCTATGCTGCAATGAGAAAGACTTGTATACCTTCCTGATCGCGCGGCATAAGCATGCGCCCCTGCCTCTACAGCTCTAAAATCATTTCCTGTTGCAATAACTACGGCGTCTATTCCGTTCATAATTCCTTTATTATGTGTTACCGCTCTATAAGGTTCTACCTCTGCAATTTTAACTGCCTGGTAAAATTTCTCTGCAAATTTCTGCGGATCCTCACCACCTAAATCTTCAATCTTGCAACTTACTTCTGCTCTTACCAAGCATTCTGGAACGTAATTAGATAAAATACTCATTACTATTTCAATTTCATCAGTTCTAAATTGAGTAGCTATTGCTTCTAAACAAGAGTTGATAAAGTTGGCTCCCATAGAGTCTTTGGTTTCAAAGGTGATGTGCAACTGGTAGTAATCTTCTAATGCATCCGTTTTATCAACCAATTGTATGTCTAAAATTCCACCACCACGTTTTTCCATGTTTTTGGTAATGGAAGCCGTTGCAGCGTATAATTTGCTTTTGATATTATTGAAATAGGTTTCTAAACTGTCCTTTTCACCCGCATATATAAAGTGTACCTGTCCAATTTTAGTAGTTCCTAAAACGGTTGTTTTAAAGCCACCTTTTGTGCTCCAAAACTTGGCAACTAAAGAGGCCGCAGCAACTACAGAGCTTTCTTCTGTAACCATTGGTATTGTGTATTCCTCATTATTTATCAAAAAATTTGGAGCAACACCCAACGGTAAATAAAAATTAGAAATCGTGTTTTCTATAAAATCGTCATGCAACTGTTGCAACTTTGTAGTATCGTTCCAATATTGCTTTATGGTAGCAATTGTAATTGAACTATTCTTAAAATAGTTTTCTGCCAACCAATTTATTTTTTCCTCTTTTGTAAACTTAGAAAAACCCGATATTTTCTTACTCATTTCTTGTGCTATAATCTATCTAGAACAAATATAAATCAATCCGCTAAAACATTACACAATATTCAAGATTTCTCGTTTTTTAAAACATTTTTTGCGAATTTTTACGTAAACTTGACGAACCTTTATTAAAAACGATGTCCTTAATGAATAGAATCTTCATTTTAGCAACTATTATTTTACTTGCTAGTTGTAAAACAAGCACAATAACAATCAACAATACTTTAGAATTAAAAGAAATGACATTAAATGAAATTTGGGATGGTACTTTTTCTCCAGAAAGAATGAATGCCTTAAATGCAATGAACGGCGATTTTTATTCCTTATTAAATCGCGGTACTTTTGGAAATACAACCGTAGATAAATACAGTTATAAAACTTTAGAAAAAGTTGAAACAATTGTAAGCAGCGCAAATTTAGAGGGCCTAAATAATTTTTCTTCGTATACTTTTAACAAAGAAGAATCTTCATTGATTTTAGGAACCAACTTCAAAAAAATATACAGACGTTCTTTCACTGGTACTTTTTATTACTACCATATCGCCTCTAAAAAACTTACGTTAATAGGAGAAGATATTCAAGAGCCTCGTTTTTCTCCAGACAGTAAAAAAATAGCGTATGCTAAAAGTAATAATATTTATATTTTAAATTTAAGCAATGGCAATGCAGTTACACAAGTTACCAAAGATGGTAAATTTAATGAAATTATTAACGGAATTACAGATTGGGTGTATGAAGAAGAGTTTGGCTTTGTAAGTGCTTTTGAATGGAGTAAAAATAGCAACTATTTGGCTTTTTTACGCTTTGATGAAAGCAAGGTGCCTACTTTTTCTATGGATCTGGTTGGGAACCGGTAATTACCCAAACCAACAGGTTTTTAAATACCCAAAGGCAGGAGAAAAAAATGCAGTGGTAACCTTACACATATATCTGCTTTCTTCTCAAGAAACTAAAAATATTGATTTAGGAGATTACGAATATATTCCTAGAATTAAATGGTCTCATGATGCAAACTTTTTAGTAGCCACTACTTTAAATCGGCATCAAAACAACCTAAAGCTTCATAAAGTAAATGCTTTTAACAATAGTTCAAGTTTCTTATTAGAAGAAACAGACAAGGCCTATATTAATATTACAGACAATCTTACTTTTTTAAATGACAACAGTTTTATTTGGACCAGCGAAAAAGATGGTTTCAATCATATCTATCATTATGATTTTTCTGGAAAGTTGATCAAACAAATTACCAAAGGTACTTGGGAAGTAACCAATTATTACGGGTATAATACAGAAAAAAAGACCATTTACTATCAGTCTGTAGAAAATGGTTCTATAAACAGAGGCGTGTACTCTGTTAGATTTAGAGGGTCTCAATAAAAAGCTATTAACCAGCATTAAAGGAACCAATACGGCTTCTTTTAGTAGAAACTTAAATTACTTTATCAATACCTTTTCTACTTCAGAAATTCCGCCAGTGTACTCTTTAACAACTGCGGAAGGTAACATGCTCAAAGTAATAAAAGACAATGCTACTTTAAAAGAAAGTCTTTCTAAATACAACATAAGTAAAAAAGAATTCTCTACCATTTCTGTAAATGGCAACCAGTTAAATATGTGGATGCTAAAACCGACCAATTTTGATGCTACTAAAAAATATCCGGTATTAATGTTTCAATATTCTGGTCCAGGGTCTCAGCAAGTGGCAAATAAATGGAATGCTAGTAATGATTACTGGCACAACATGTTAGCACAAAAAGGAATGATTGTAGTTTGTGTAGACGGACGTGGAACAGGTTTTAAAGGCAGTAATTTTAAAAAGTCTACGTATTTAAACTTAGTAAAATATGAAACGGAAGATCAAATAGCAGCTGCAAAAAAATTAGCAGAGCGCGCTTATATAGACGAAGAAAATATAGGTATTTGGGGTTGGTCTTTTGGCGGACATATGAGTACAAATTCACTTTTAAAAGGAAGCGATATCTTTACTACAGCAATTGCTGTTGCACCGGTTACTTCTTGGCGTTTTTATGATACCGTGTATACAGAACGTTTTTTAAGAACTCCGCAAGAAAATCCGGGCGGCTATGATGATAATTCTCCTGTAAATTACGCGGAGAAATTAAAAGGTAATTATTTACTAGTACACGGAACAGGAGATGACAATGTGCACGTACAAAATAGTTACAGAATGATAAATGCCTTAATTGAAGCCAACAAACAATTTGATATGTTTATTGTGCCAGACAGAACACATGGAATTTACAAAGGAAAAAATACGCGTCTAAATTTATATACTAAAATGACAAATTTTGTAGAAACGCATTTAATTAATTAATTAATAAAAATAAAAGGATAATAAAATATGAACAATTTAGTAAAACAACCACATGAAAAAGAGC
>CALJHU010000006.1:0-194364 GCA_937771065.1 uncultured Polaribacter sp.
TTAAACTGGTATTTGACGATGCATTTGCTGCACAGGCAAAAACTGCATTTTCTTCAACATTTAAATTTTCATTCATATATTCTTGTAAATTTCTAGCTACAGAAATATCTGCATCTTGTGAACAAGAAAAAATTGAGATACAAGTAAGAAAGAATACTATTTTTTTAAAGTCCATATAATTTTCTAATTAATTTTTCTGCAGGTTTGTTTTGAGGTGTAAATCTATTGTTTTTTTCACCACCAACCTTATCATGACTATGAAACCATTTCCAAACAAAACCACCAGCAAACCATTCTTCTTTCCAAAATTGATTGTGTATTGCTTGCAAAGCATTTGCTTGAGCATCTAAATTTACAGCACCTTTTAATCGCTTAGAATCCCAAGGTTTTTTGCCATTAAAATCTACACTTCGATAACCAAATTCTGTAAATAAAACAGGTTTATTAAATTGTTGTTGAACTTTTAAAATTGCAGCTTTGTGCGATTTCCAACCCAACTCATACTCCGCTATAGTAGGTGATTTTTTTTCACTTAAAGGAAAATAAGCATCAATGCCAATAAAATCTAAATCATTCCAGAATTCATGAAGATGATACTCATCCCAATTTGCAGCATAGGTTAGCTTTCCTTTATATACTTTTCTAATTTCTAAAATTAGTTTTTGCCAATATTTAGGCCTGTTTATAATAAATTGTTCTAATTCTGTACCAATACAAAATAGAGCTGCGTTTAAATCTTCCGCAGCTTTTGCGTAGGCTAAGATATATTGACTGTATGATCTTTCTAGAAGTTTCCAGTTTTCTTCAGAACTCATTTTTATATCTCCTGTAAACTCACCTTTCCACACCCAAATATGTGGTTTCACCATAATACGGATGTTCTCTTTCTGAAAAGTTTTTGCGTATTGTAATAAACCTTTTTTAGTTTCTCCAAACCACTGTCTGTCCGTATTATATTTTATTTCAGGTGTTGATAATTCTTTTATAAAACCATAAGGCATTAGCGCTACAAAATTACTTTGAGACTTTAATACTGGGTTTATATGCTGTACACTAATAGCGTCTCTAGAGGCTACAAAACTAACTCCATTAACTTTTTCCGCCTGACTTTTACATGAAAAATTCAGCGTAATTATTAGTAAAAAAAAGAGTTTAATTATTCTCATATATAGGTATAAAAATAGTTCTTTTTGTTAAAATATACTGCGTTAGACTTCAAAATATAATAAAGCCATTTTCTACTTTTTATGATGTATTCAGAAGGGAACCACTTAAGAAATTATTTATAATGATTCTAAATTTAAATAAATTAGAGATTCCCAATTAAGTTCTTAACTTGACCAACGACATAATAGGAACAAGTTAGACCATGGAACATATTGTAATTATTGGTAACGGGATCTCAGGAGTAACTGCTGCAAGGCATATTAGAAAGAATTCCAACAAAAAAATAACTATCGTCTCTGCGGAATCAAAATATTTTTTCTCTAGAACCGCACTGATGTATGTTTACATGGGTCACATGAAATTTGAGCATACCCAACCTTATGAAAATTGGTTTTGGGAGAAGAACAATATCCTATTAAAACAGGGTTTTGTCAGCAATATACATCCTCATAAAAAACAGCTGAGAATTTAGAAACGGAGAAACACTTTCTTTTGATAAACTAATTATTGCAACGGGTTCTAAACCTAATAAATTTGGCTGGCCTGGACAAGATTTAGATGGTGTTATGGGCATGTATCATAAACAAGATTTAGAAAAATTAGAAAAGTATGCGCCAGATAATAAAGCGTGCAATAACGCTGTAATTGTTGGTGGTGGTTTAATAGGGATAGAATTGGCAGAAATGTTAAGAAGTAGAAAAATTCCTGTTACTTTTTTAGTACGTGAAGCTAGTTTTTGGAACGGAGTATTACCCACACAAGAATCTGAAATGATAAATAACCATATTAAAGAACACCATATAGATTTGCGTCTAAACACAAATTTAAAAGAAATTAAATCTGATGAAAACGGACGTGTAAAATCTGTTATTATTGAAGAAACAGGTGAAGAAATTATCTGTAATGTGGTTGGGTTAACGGCCGGGGTTACACCAAATATTGATTTCCTGAAAGAGTCTGGAATAGAACTAGGAAAAGGCGTAAAAGTGAACCGATTTTTAGAAACAAATATTAAAGATATTTATGCTATTGGGGATTGTGCAGAACAACATGAGGCTATTGGACAGCGAAGAAACATAGAGGCTGTTTGGTATACTGGACGGATGATGGGAGAAACCTTAGCACAAACTATTTGTGGCAATAAAACCGAATACAAACCAGGACATTGGTTTAATTCTGCTAAGTTTCTAGATATTGAATACCAAACATATGGTTGGGTTTTTAGTGAAATAGTTAAAAAAGAAAACGAAACTTATTTTCAGTGGCAACATTCAAAAGAACAAAAATGCATTACCATTTCCTTTGATAAAAACACAAACCAGTTTTTAGGAATAAATACTTTTGGAATAAGAATGCGTCACGATATTTTCAACAAGTGGCTAACAGAAAATCAAACAATAGATCACGTATTAGAACATTTAGCAGATGCTAATTTTGACCCTGAGTTTTATAAATTATATGAATCTGAAATTGTCGAAAAATTTAATAAAGAAAACAATACTAGCATTCAAACAAAAAAGAAAAGCTGGAAACGCATTTTTAGCAAAGCATAAAGTATGAAAGTAATAAAACAATCAGGTTTAATAATTTTTCTATTAGGGTTAACTATTTTTGTAAGTACAATTTTTACAGGTTCTTTCAGTTTAAATCAATCAGATTTAGATACTTTTATAAAAGAAAAGAATTATAAGAGTACGGTTATAAAAAATAATTTAGAGGAAGCCATTGTAACGTCAAAAGATTTAAATATTTTTCAATTCTCAAAACGTGTTACAAAAGCATACGAATCTTCAAACCTTTATTATGACAATCTTATTCAAAAATATAATAAAGAAAAAAACTGGAAAGAGAAAGGTAAACAATACCAATATAAAATAGGTGGAAAACCACATAGTTTAAGTTTCATACTTGCTAAAAAAGCCGGAAAAGGTTGGGCAGTTGAAAAGACAACTCTTATGTGGTTTTTAACATTTGGTCTTGGTATTATTGGAGCATTATTATTTATTGTACCTGATGTTGTACTTTTAGGAAAACCAGGAATAAAAAATGATGGAATCTTTTTAGACGCAGCCACTAATCGAGGTTGGATTGGTTGGTTTGCTTTTGTATTTTTAGTTACTTTTTATATCTTACTTTATTTTTATCCAGACCTCATTGTAAACTGGGTGTTTTTAGTAGACCCAATTAGTGCTTCTATAAGCGGAAATCCAGCAAGCCAGTGGTTTTTATATGGTTTTTTATACTGTACAGTTATGACAGTTATGGCGGTTAGAATGTATGTTAAATATCGTGATAACAAGTACCAAATTTTAAGAACTACGTCTGTATTGTTTTTTCAAATTGTCTTTGCATTCCTAATTCCAGAAATCTTAGTGCGTTTCGAAAAGCCTTGGTATGATTTTAAAAACGCGTTCCCCTTAGATTATGATTTTTTCTTCAGATGGAATTTAGATGAATTACTATCTAGTGGTGGTTTTGGTTTATTTATTTTAGTTTGGGGTGTTGTATTAACTGTTGTGGTAGTTCCAGTAATGGTCTATTTTTTTGGAAAAAGATGGTACTGCTCTTGGGTATGTGGTTGTGGTGGTTTAGCAGAAACATTAGGAGATCCTTACAGACAACTTTCAAGTAAAACCTTACTTTCTTGGAAATTCGAACGTATTATAATTCACAGTGTTTTAATTTTTGTATTCGTAATGACTGGCTTTGCTTTGTATACTTTCTTTTCTGGTGCAAATCAAGTAATTGGTATTAAGACTCAAACAATTCAAGATATTTATGGCTTTCTAATAGGTTCTATTTTTGCAGGTGTTATTGGTACTGGTTTTTATCCAATCTTTGGAAATAGAGTTTGGTGCAGATTTGGTTGTCCTTTAGCCGCATATTTAGGTTTTATTCAACGATTTAAATCTAAATTTAGAATCACTACCAATGGCGGACAATGTATTTCTTGCGGAAATTGCTCTACCTATTGTGAACAAGGAATTGATGTAAGAGCCTATGCACAAAAAGGTGAAAACATTGTGCGTTCTAGTTGTGTTGGTTGCGGAGTTTGTTCTGCAGTTTGCCCAAGAGGTGTTTTAAAGCTAGAAAACGGTCCAGAAGATGGTAGAATAAATCCTACAGAAATCTTACTAGGAAATGATGTAGATTTAATGAATTTCGTAAATCAAAAACAATAGTATTACCCATCTAAAATCATCAAAAGAAGACAATTTCTAATACCATTTAGAAAATAAATATTGTTACTTTTGCTATTATTTTTTAATTAAAAAAAAGAAATAATTGATAAGGTTTCTTGATATAAAAAAATCTAAATGATTTAACAAAATGACTCCAATAATAAAAGTTATTGTTCCTGCCTTTAACGAACAAGATTCGATAGGGAAAGTTATTGGAGATATTCCTAAAATAGTTGACGAAATTATTGTTATTAGTAATAATTCTACTGATAAAACAGCAGAAAATGCAAAAAAAGCTGGAGCAACTGTACTTTTTGAAAATAGAAAAGGATATGGTTACGCTTGTTTAAAGGGAATGGATTATATTGCACAAAAAGAAAAAACACCAGAAATTGTTGTTTTTTTAGACGGTGATTATTCTGATTATCCAGAACAGTTAACAACGTTAGTAAACCCAATACTAATTGATAATTTAGACTTTGTTGTTGGCGCACGCATCAAAGAACTTAGAGAATCTGGTTCTATGACTCCGCAGCAGGTTTTTGGTAATTGGCTAGCCACCTTCTTAATGAAGCTTTTGTTTAATGCTAAATTCACAGATTTAGGCCCATTTAGAGCCATAAAATATAATAAATTGTTAGCACTTAAAATGAAAGATACAACTTACGGGTGGACTGTTGAAATGCAATTAAAAGCATTGAAACAGCAATTAACGTATAAAGAAGTACCAATGAAATATAGAAACAGAATAGGTGTCTCTAAAGTTTCAGGAACCGTAAAAGGTAGTATATTAGCGGGCGTGAAAATTTTAGGTTGGATCTTTAAATACAGTTTTAAATAATGGTTTTAGAATACCTCATCATCATAGTTTATTCTTTGGCTCTTTTGCTCATTTTCATGTACGCATTAGCACAGCTAAACTTGCTCTTTAATTATTTAAAAGCAAAAAAAATAATAGATACTTCAGAAAAATTTGATTTCTCAAATCCCGAAGAAATTCCATTTGTAACAATACAATTACCTGTTTACAACGAGTTGTATGTAATGGAGCGCTTGCTCATAAATATTGCAAAAATAGAATACCCTATAGGTAAATTAGAAATTCAAGTTTTAGACGATTCTACCGATGAATCTATAGAAACAACAGCAAAACATATTAAAATAATACAAGATAAAGGAATTGACATACAGCATATTAGAAGAGACAATAGACAAGGTTTTAAAGCAGGTGCTTTAAAAGAAGGTTTAAAAACTGCAAAAGGTAACATTATTGCTATTTTTGATGCAGATTTTTTACCAAAAAAAGATTGGTTACTTCAAACAGTGCCCTATTTTAAAGATAGTGAAATTGGGGTTGTTCAAACGCGCTGGGGCCACATCAATAGAGATTATTCTACACTCACAAAAATACAAGCTTTCGCTTTAGATGCTCATTTCACATTAGAACAGGTTGGTAGAAATAGTAAAGGACACTTTATAAACTTTAACGGAACAGCTGGACTTTGGCGTAAAGAATGTATCTATGACGCTGGCAATTGGGAAGGAGACACACTAACTGAAGATTTAGATTTAAGTTACAGAGCGCAGCTAAAAAACTGGAAGTTCAAATATCTAGAACATGTAGAAACTCCAGCAGAATTACCGATTATTATTAGTGCTGCTAGATCACAACAGTTTAGATGGAATAAGGGTGGCGCAGAGAATTTTCAAAAAATGATGAAACGCGTTATTACTAGTAAAAACGTTTCTTTTAAAACTAAAATACATAGTTTACTGCACCTTTTAAACAGTTCTATGTTTACGTGTATCTTTTTAGTTGCAGTTTTAAGCATACCCATGCTGTATATTAAGAATGAATATGAACACTTAAAAATGTATTTCTATGTGATGAGTTTCTTTGTTATAAGCTCACTTATTTTCTTTATATGTTATTGGCATATGTACAAAAACACCTATGGCGGTGGTTTTAAAAATTTTATTATTTACATCGGTGCTTTTTTTACTTTTTTCTCAATTGCAATGGGGTTTTCTTTACATAATACCGTTGCAGTATTAGAAGGCCATTTTGGTAAAAAAAGTGAATTTGTAAGAACACCCAAATTTAATATACAAACATTAAAAGACGGTTGGAAAAAAAATAAATACATAAAAACAAAACCTTCTGTACATGTTATTCTAGAAGGACTTTTAGCAATTTATTTTATTTTTGGTATGTATAGCGCTTTTATCGTTGGTGATCAAGGTGGAGATTTCGGGCTTTTCCCTTTCCATTTTATGCTTTTTATAGGCTTTAGCTATGTGTTTTTTAAGTCTGTGTTTTCAAAAGCATAATGTCTTTCTTTAAAAAACATAGCACTCTTTTAGTAATTATTTTAAGTGTAATTTGTTATTTTTTCTTTGCTTATTTTTTAGAAAGAACTCAATTCTATATTGTTTCTTTTTTATGGATTGCACTATTTAGTGGTTTTTATCTATTACTGCAAAACAAAAACAGCTCCTTTAAAAATTTAATAATAGTTGCCATACTATTCCGTTGCATTTTTTTATTTGCAACACCAAATTTGTCACAAGATTTTTATCGATTTATCTGGGACGGACGAATGCTTTTAAATGGATTTAACCCTTATCTATCCTTGCCAAAAACTTTCATTCAGTTGAACTTACAACCTATTGCAGAAGCTGCTACTCTATATGATGGTATGGGAGAATTGAATGGCAGCCATTATACCAATTATCCGCCATTAAATCAATTTTGCTTTTTTATTGCTGCCTTGTTTGGTAGTAAGAGTATTTTTGGATCTATAATTGTGCTTAGGGTTTTAATTATTCTAGCCGATATAGGAATTCTATATTTTGGAAAAAAGTTGTTAGAACGTTTAAATTTACCTGTCAAAAATATTTTTTGGTATTTTTTAAATCCGTTTGTAATTATAGAAATGACTGGCAATCTGCATTTCGAACCTGTTATGTTATTTTTCTTAGTTTGGGCGCTTTATAAATTACACCAACAACAATGGATTTTAGCAGCTATCTTAATAGCTTGCTCAGTTTCTGTAAAATTAATTCCGTTATTATTCTTACCCTTATTTTTACAATGGTTTATATTTCCAAACAAAAATGGAAGAGAAATAAACAACTACGAAGATCCTAAAAAATTTATTTTATCAAAATTTTCACTATTTAATATTGTAAAACTGTCTCTGTTTTATATCATTATTCTGACTACAACAATCCTATTATTTCTCCCTTTCTATACCTCAGAACTCATTGGAAATTATTCTAGCTCTGTTAGTTTGTGGTTTAAAGATTTTGAATTTAATGCAAGCTTTTACTATATATTTAGAGAAGTAGGATATCTATTTAGTGGGTATAATGAAATTGCTTTTATTGGAAAAACAACAGTAGCATTAACAGTTTTATTTTTATTATACCTCACTTTTTTCAGAAAAAATAAAACATTTATTCAATTAATTACAGCAATGTTATTTGGTTTGTGTTTTTACTATTTTACGGCTACAACTGTACATCCATGGTACTTGGCAACTCCTACACTATTATGTGTTTTTACAAAATATAAATTCCCCATAATTTGGTCTTTAGTAATAATCTTAACCTACCAAGCATATGCAAACCATCCTTGGCAAGAAAATTTATGGTTTGTATTTATGGAATATCTAATTGTATTTTCATTCTTAATTTATGAAATTTTGCATCAGTTAAAGTTGAAGAAATTGTAAAATAACAAGGTTCTTCTCCATAACTGATGAGTTTTTCGTATTTTGCGTGCTAATATCTTAATTTATATGAAAAGACTTACTATAAAAGACATAGCTAAAGAATTTAGTGTTTCTATTTCAACAGTATCTAAAGCCCTGAATGATAGTTATGAAATTAGTGTAAGTACAAAAGAAAAGATACAGAAATATGCTAAAGAGAATAACTACAAACCAAACTTTAACGCACTTAGTTTAAAAAATAGGCAAACAAAAACTATTGGAATTATTATTCCTAACATGTTAAACTACTTCTTTGCTCAGGTTTTTAATGGTATTGAAAAAGTAGCAAATGAAAAAGGATATAAAATAATTTCTTGTATTTCAAATGAATCTTATACAAAAGAAGTAGAAACAATGGAAATGCTTTCTAATGGAAGTATTGATGGTTTTATACTTTCTTTAGCTGAAGAAACTGTTTTGAAAAATGATTTTAAACATTGTGACGAAATATTAGAAAACGGTACACCTATTGTAATGTTCGATAGAGTTGCAGAAACAATACACTGTGATAAAGTAATTACAGACGACTTTAAAGGGGCTTCAAAAACTGTAAAATATTTAGCAAAATCTGGCAGTAAAAATATTGCATTTATTTCTACTATCAGTAATTTAGAAATTGGTAAAAAAAGGCATCAAGGGTATTTAAAAGGATTAGAAAAAGCAGGTTTACCTGTAAATAATAATCTTATTATAAACATAATAGATGAAGATTATAAAAAATACGAAAGTATTTTAGCCCCAGTTTTTAATTCAAACAATATCGATGCAGTTATAGCAACAGATGAGTCTTCTGCGATTGCAGCAATGAAAACGGCTCAAAAAATGGGACTTAAGGTACCAGAAAACTTTTCTGTAGTTTGTTTTTCTAATGGAATTTTAGCAAGACATTCTCAACCCAAAATGACTACTGTAAGTCAGCATGGAGAAAAAATGGGAGCTACTGCTGCTAAACTACTAATTGACCGTTTAGAAAATAAATCTGAAGAAAAAGAAGAAATGAAAACTGTGATTATAAAAACAGATTTAGTAGAACGTAATTCTACTAAGAAATCTTAATTCATGGATTTAAGTAAGGTGAAATTAATAGTTTCGGATATGGACGGAACCTTACTAAATTCTCAAGGTGAAGTAAGTGCTCTTTTCTTTGAGCTTTTTAAAAAATTACAAAAACAGAATATACTTTTTTGTGCCGCTAGTGGACGCCAATATCACAGCATTGTAAATAAATTAGCTGCCATTAAAGACGAAATATATGTCATAGCCGAAAACGGAGCAATTGCAAAAAAAGGAACTGAAGTTTTACTTTTAAAATCTTTAAAGACTAAAAAAGTAACAGATATTATTCCTGTACTAAGAAACATTAAAGACACGCATATTGTTTTATGTTCCCAAGATACTGCTTATATAGAAAGTAAAAACGAGACTTTTGTCAAGTTATTTCAAGAATATTATAACAATTTTAAAATAGTTGATAATTTAATTGAAATTGCTAAAACTACTTCAATTCTTAAAATTGCTGTATATCATTTTTCATCTTCAGAAGAATTTATTTACCCAGTAATAAAACACTTAACATCAGACTACTTAATAAAAATTTCTGGACAAAATTGGTTAGATATTTCTGATGATAAAGCAAATAAAGGTGATGCTTTGAAGAAGGTTCAAAAGTTATTGAATATTTCTAAAGAAGAAACGATGGTTTTTGGAGATTATCATAACGATATTGAAATGCTGCAAGAAGCCACCTATAGTTTTGCCATGAAAAATGCGCATAGAGACATTACAGCAATTGCAAATTACACTGCAGAAAGTAATAATAACTTTGGAGTTGAGCGCGTTTTAGAGAAGTTAGTGCAAGTTCATTTCTAATCATCATAAGATACCGTACTTTGTCTTTCTCTATTTACATTTAATTTTGTAACATCTGGTCTTGAGTAATGCCCAACAACATCAAAGTTTTGTCTTTCTTCTAAAACACGATTAAAATCTAAAGTCTCTATAATTAAACCTTCTTTATTAATTACAGGCGCTACTAGCCATTCTCCGTCTGGAGAGGCAATACAAGAACCTCCATTTGCTAATACCTCTGGTGCATCTTTTACTATTGCTTTATAATGAGGAACTTCTTCAGGAAAATCTGATTTTGCCATTAAGCTAGACACAGAAATAACAAAAGACCGAGATTCTTTTGCAATAAATCTAGTAATATCTTTGGTATTATGGTCGCTACCTGGCCAAACGGCAATGTGTAAATTTTCTCCTAAACCGTACAAGGCAGTTCTTGGCAATGGCATCCAGTTTTCCCAACAATTCAATCCACCAAGGGTAAACTCTTTTAAAGGATGCACTTGCAAACCATTTCCATCTCCAGGAGCCCAAGTTAAACGCTCATCATAAGTTGGTTGTAACTTTCTATGCACAGACTTTATGATTCCTTCTTCATTTACATACACCAAAGAAGCGTAAAGACTATGTCCTCCTCTGTTTTGTGCACGCTCCATAATGCCTAAATAAATAGCAATATTATATTCTTTAGCCAAAAAACAAATAGAATCTAACTCTCCTTTTTCTATGGTTACAGAATTACGAATGTAATGAGCATGAATTTCTTTTTGCTTTTTAGAATTCCATTCTGAAGCATTTGTTAAAGAAGTCCAAAATGGGTAACCAGGCAACAATGCTTCACCAAAAACAATCAGTTCACAATTTTCTTTTGCAGCCTTTAAAATAGATTTCTCTATCTTTTCTATTGTTTTTTCTTTGTTTAACCAAACTGGTGAAATTTGTGCTAGTGCTACTTTTAGTAAATTATTTTTCATATTTTATATTTCTATTGACACAACCAAGCCTTCATTGCTCCTCACATTAAAAACAGTTTGATCTTCAAAAATTAAATATTGCCCTTTTAAACCTACTAACCTTCCTTTGTAAGAGGGCGTTTTTATTAAATTTAAGCTTTTTGGCTTCTCAGGATATTTTAAAACAGGAAATTTCAAATGCGTTTCTACATTGTTTTCAATAAAATACTGCTTAGCTTCTTCTGGTATAAAACCTTTCAGCTTCTCTCTCCATGCCACCAAGTTTGCATCTTCAATATCATTCTTTAACATTTTACGCCAATTGGTTTTATCGCCAACATGTTCTTTTAAGGCAACTTCTGTAATTCCTGCTAAATATCTATTCGGTACTTCTACAATTTCAATAGCTTCATGTGCTCCTTGATCTATCCAGCGTGTAGGCACCTGTGTCTTTCTTGTAACTCCAACTTTTACGTTGCCAGAATTTGCTAAGTACACAATGTGCGGCTGTAATTGTACCGACTTCTCATAAGTTAAATCTCTATCCTCCTCATCTAAATGTGCTTTACTTAATTCTGGTCTCATAATCCAATCACCCGCATTTGGAGCATCGAAAAAACAAGATTTACAATACCCTTGCCTATATATTTCTTTTTCTAAATGACAATTTAAACATTCATATGTAACAAAGTTTAAAGAAATTTCTTTATTTATTAGCTGATTCATATTCAGAAAATCAGTTTTCATATCTAAATAATACTGAATTTCATCTGCATTCTCCGTCATCATTTTTTTTAGAACTCCTTGGTAAATCATCTCACAAATTTTTAGTATTTTTAACTTGGCTTTTTAAACGATACTCGATTTATAACCAACCAAAACAAACTTACGAATTTCTATGGCTTTTCAGATTATCAATTCTATAATTTCTTGGTTTCTAAAGAAACGAAAACACCAGATTGAGTTGTTTTTAAAATACCCAATTGATGTGCAGAATGAGTTGTTATTAAAACTAGTTCATACTGCTAGAAATACTGAATTAGGAAAAGAAAACAAATTTAGTAGCATAAAAAATCACTCAGATTTTGTAGCAAATGTCCCCATTCAAAAATATGAAACTTTCGAACCTTTGATAGAGCGTTGTCGAAAAGGAGAACAGAATTTGTTTTGGCCTTCGAACATTGAGTGGTTTGCAAAATCTAGCGGAACAACAAATGCAAAAAGTAAATTTATTCCCGTTTCTGACGATGCTTTAAAATACTGTCATATGAAGGCCGGTAAAGACATGTTATGTAATTACATAGAAAACAATCCTAATACCCAATTATTTACAGGTAAAGGACTACGTTTAGGCGGTAGCTCTGAAGTCTACCAAGATAACGGATCTCATTTTGGAGATTTGTCTGCTATTATTATCGAAAACATGCCTTTTTGGGCAGATTTTAGCTCTGCTCCTAGTCAGGAAGTTGCTTTAATGAGTGATTGGGAAACAAAAATGGATGCCATTATTGATGAAACTATTGATGAAAATATTACAAGTTTAGCAGGCGTACCAAGTTGGATGTTGGTATTATTAAACAGAGTTCTAGAACGCAGCGGAAAAGATAACATTTTAGAAGTTTGGCCTAATTTAGAAGTCTACTTTCACGGTGGTGTAAACTTTAATCCTTATCGCGAACAGTACAAAAAAATCATTCCAAAAGCAACGTTCAAATACTACGAAATTTACAATGCCTCGGAAGGTTTTTTTGCCATTCAAGACAAAGACAAGTCAAAAGAATTGCTCTTAATGTTAGATTACGGTATTTTCTATGAGTTTATTCCAATGAATGAATACAATGGAGAAAGCTCAAAAACAATAACACTTGCTGATGTTAAAAAAAATACAGATTATGCTTTAATTATTACTACAAATGCAGGTTTGTGGCGTTACTTGATCGGAGACACCATTCGTTTTACATGTCTAGAGCCGTATCGAATTAAAATCACAGGACGCACAAAGCATTATATAAATGTTTTTGGTGAAGAACTAAATATAGAAAATGTTGAAGATGCTCTAAAGTTAGCTTGTGAGAAAACGACAGCCAGCATTTTCGATTATACTGTTGGGCCAATTTTTATGGAAGGTAAAGAAAAAGGCGGCCATGAATGGATTATAGAGTTTACCGAAAAACCTGATTCTATGGAGTGTTTTTCTGAAGTTCTAGACCATGCCTTAAAATCTATCAATTCAGATTATGAAGCAAAGCGATATTTGAATATTACGCTAATGGCACCAAAAGTGCACCAAGCAAAGCAGGGTTTATTTTATAGCTGGTTGAAGAAAAAAAACAAATTAGGTGGGCAACATAAAGTACCAAGATTGTCTAATTCTAGAGAATTTGTGGAAGAGCTCTTAGATTTATAGAGTACTTGGTTCCTTTTTTAAAACAAGTTTAAAATACTTTTTTTTAGTAATGACTAATCATAGTGAACAAATTAAACCTTACGTTCTACAACATAATCTATCATTGTTTCTAGCGATTTTTTGTACTTAGATTCAGGAAAATCTTTTAGTATTGCAAGTGCTTTGTTTTTATAATCGTTCATCTTGGTAATTGTGTATTCTATACCACCATTATCTTTTACAAAAGCAATAATTTCTTTTACCCTTTTTTTATCTTTATTATGTTTCTTTATAGAATTAATTAGCCAAGATTTGTCCTTCTTAGAACAAGTATTTAAAGTATAAATTAAAGGCAATGTCATTTTTTGCTCTTTAATGTCGATGCCTGTTGGCTTTCCTATTTTGGCCTCAGAGTAATCAAATAAATCATCTTTTATTTGAAAAGCAATACCAATATACTCTCCAAATTTACGCATTTTACGAATACAATCTTGATTTGCACCCACAGAAGCTGCACCAATACCGCAACAAGCGGCAATTAAGGTAGCTGTTTTCTTTCTAATAATTTCAAAATAAACAGTCTCTGTAATATCTAATTTTCTTGCTTTTTCTATTTGAAGTAGCTCGCCTTCACTCATTTCACGAACAGCAATTGAAATTAATTTCAATAAATCAAAATCGTTATTATCAATAGAAAGCAACAATCCTTTAGACAACATAAAATCGCCTACTAATACTGATATTTTATTTTTCCAAAGTGCGTTTATTGAGAAAAAGTCTCTTCTCATATTACTGTCATCAACAACATCATCATGCACCAAAGTGGCCGTATGAATTAGTTCTACAACGGCAGCACCTCTATAGGTTCTTTCGTCAAAACCTCCATTAGAAACCATTTTTGCTACTAAAAAAACAAACATTGGTCGCATTTGCTTTCCTTTTCTGCGAACAATGTAATAGGTAATTCTATTAAGAAGCGGGACTTTTGAAAGCATAGAATCTTTGAATTTCTCTTCAAAGAGTTCCATTTCATTTTTAATAGGATGTTTTATAAGTTCTACTGTTTTCATAGAGCCTCAAAGATATGGGTATTTTCCAATTTTTAAAAGGCGTTTTGATTATTTTTATCTTAAAAAAAAAAGATTTAGTGCATTAAAAACGAAGAATAACAGTCTAAAAAATTAATATTATCTTAATTATAAACAAAAGTATAAATACACTATTAAAATAGCACTTAAAATGCCAAAAAAATAAATTATTTACAACTAATTTTAGTATTTAATTAAATAAATGTAATTTAGATTTAGATTTAATATTAATCATTTAAATATATTATAATATGAAAAAAATTACTTTACTTTTTACCATTTGCGCCTTTTTAACGGCTAACGTAATCAATGCTCAAACCGTTATTTGGTCTTCAGATCTTGACGATCTTACAGGTTGGTCAAGTTCTGATATAGATGGAGATGGCCAAAACTGGATTTTTTATTCAGGTGGTGCAGATAGTTATGGAATGACAGGGAGTTTTGCAGCCTCTGAAAGTTGGAATGGTACTGCAGGTGCATTAAATCCTGATAATCGTTTATATACACCTGTGGTAGTAATACCTGCAGAAGCACTTGAGATAGCTTATAAAATGAAAGTAGTCTCACCTGATGCTACTTGGTTTGATGAAAAGTTTGCTATATATGCTTACGATTCAGATGGAGACGGTTCTGATTTGACTGAAATCCATTCAGAAAGCCTAACTGCGGGTGGAGTTGGAACTGCTAAAGACGTTAGCATAGTAGTGCCTGATTCTTTTGCAGGAAAAAACGTACAATTTATAGTAAGACATTTTGAATGTCCAGATAGAAACAGTATTTATATCGATGATTTTGAAGTTTCTTATGCATCAACATTATCAACAGAAGACAATATTACTGAAAAAATAAGTGTGTATCCGAACTCAGTAAAAGATATTACAACTATTAATACAAACAAAGTAATTAATAGCATTACCGTTGTAAATCAACTGGGCCAAACAGTAAAAGTTATTCAAGAAAAAGAAATCTCAAATAATACTATTAACCTTAGCAACTTATCTAAAGGACTTTATTTTATATTGATTAAAATAGAAAATAATACACAATCTTTCAAAATCATAAAAGAATAGCTACTATTAAATATTTAAAAAAAAACCAAAGAAGAACAGAAGTGTTTTTCTTTGGTTTTTTTTATAATTATAAGCTAAAAACAATTTAACTTTTATTTGCCAATTGTCCGCAAGCCGCATCGATGTCTTTACCTCTACTTCTTCTTACATTCACAGTAATATCATGCATTTCTAAATTAGAAATATAGTTATTTATTGCAGAAGAATGTGCTTGCTGAAACTCGCCATCATCAATAGGATTGTATTCTATTAAATTGATCTTACAAGGCACTGCCTTACAAAATGCTACCAAGGCCTTTATATCTTCTTTTTTATCGTTAATACCATCCCAAACGATGTATTCATAAGTAATTGCTCTGCCTGTTTTTTCATACCAATATATTAAAGATTCTTTCAAATCTTTAAGTGGAAAAGTGGCATTAAAGGGCATTATCGATGTCCTAACTTCATCTATTGCAGAATGCAAAGAAACTGCTAGATTAAATTTCACTTCTTCGTCTGCCATCATTTTAATCATTTTTGGCACGCCAGAAGTAGACACTGTAATTCTCTTTGAAGACATTCCTAGACCTTCAGGAGAGGTAATCATTTCTATCGATTTCATCATGTTTTTATAGTTCATTAAGGGTTCTCCCATTCCCATAAAAACAATATTCGATAATTTATGGTTGAAATACAACCTACTTTGTTTGTCTATAATTACAACCTGATCGTAAATTTCATCCGGATTTAAATTCCGCATTCTTTTCAAACGAGAAGTTGCACAGAATTTGCAATCTAGACTACAACCAACCTGACTAGAGACACAGGCCGTTGTTCTCTTTTCTGTTGGAATTAAAACAGATTCGACAATTAAACCGTCATGTAATTTAATTCCGTTTTTAATGGTTCCATCCTTACTTCTTTGCATGGAATCTACCTTTATATGATTGATAACAAAGTTCGCTTCTAACATTTCTCTGGTTTCTTTAGAAATGTTTGTCATTTCTTCAAAGGTATGCAAAGACTTACTCCAAAGCCATTCATAAACCTGATTTCCACGAAAAGCTTGGTCGTTATTTTCAACAAAGAAAAACCGTAATTCTTCTTTTGTTAATGCTCGTATGTCTTTCTTTTTATTCAAGGTAGATTGATTAAAAAATTAAATGTTTTAAAATAAAACTCACTGCAAAAATATGCATAAAAAAACTGACACTTAAATCAAGCGTCAGTTTAAATAGTTGAATTTCACAATTCTTATATTTATATAATTAGCATTGCATCTCCATATGTAGAGAATCTGTAGCCTTCTTTAATTGCTACTTTGTATGCATCCATCACAAAATCATACCCTCCAAAAGCTGCTGCTTGCATTAACAAGGTAGATTTTGGTGTGTGAAAGTTTGTAATCATTGCGTTTGCAATATTAAATTCGTGAGGAGGGAAAATAAATTTATTTGTCCAACCTTCAAATTCTTTCAATTCTTGTTTCGAAGAAACTGAAGACTCTACAGTTCTCATTACTGTAGTTCCTACAGCACAAATTCTTCTTTTTTCTTTCTTTGCTTTATTAATCATGGTAGCACTTGCTTCCGGAATAACAATTTGTTCAGAATCCATTTTATGTTTAGATAAATCTTCTACCTCTACTGCACTAAACGTTCCTAAACCAACATGTAAAGTCATCTTTGCAAAATCTACTCCTTTAATTTCTAAACGTTTTAACAAATGTTTAGAAAAATGCAAACCTGCACTTGGCGCGGCTACAGCACCTTCATCCTCTGCAAAAATAGTTTGATATCTTTCTTTATCTGAAGCTTCTACTTCTCTTGCAATTGCTTTTGGCAAAGGCGTTTGGCCCAATTCTAATAATTTTGCTCTAAACTCTTCATAAGAACCGTCAAACAAGAAACGTAAAGTTCTACCTCTAGAAGTTGTGTTGTCTATAACCTCTGCTACTAAACTATCATCTTCACCAAAAAACAATTTGTTTCCAATTCTAATTTTTCTTGCAGGATCTACTAAAACATCCCATAATCTATTTTCAGCATTTAATTCTCTTAATAAGAAAACTTCAATTCTAGCACCTGTTTTTTCTTTGTTTCCAAACATTCTAGCCGGAAATACTTTGGTGTTGTTTAACATCATTACATCACCTTCTTCAAAGTAATTAATAACATCTTTAAATTGTTTGTGTTCAATAGTTCCTTCGGCCTTATTCAATACCATTAAGCGAGATTCATCTCTATGTTCAGCAGGGTATATTGCTAACAATTCTTCTGGTAATTCAAATTCAAAATGGGATAACTTCATATATTTATATCTTCTAAAAGCCGCGAAGATACGATATCGAGATAGGCGTTGTCAAGTGTTTCGCCCTTTAATTTAAAGTTCTTCTATTTTAATACCTATTTGCTGCATATCATCCCAGAATTTTTGAAACGATTTTGTAACTACTTCTGCATTTAAAATTTTGATAGGAACCTTTAGTGCTAAAGGTGCAAATGCCATCGCCATCCTATGATCATTGTATGTTTTTATAGCAATATTTTGATTTATTTCTGATGATCGTTCTAAGTGTAAACTATCATTGGTTACTGATATTAAAGCTCCTAAGTTTGTTAATTCTTCTTTTAAAGCTTCTAAACGGTCTGTTTCTTTTATTTTTAAAGTGTGTAAACCTGTTAAATTGCAAGAAATTCCTTCAGAAAAACAAGTTACTGCAATTGTTTGTGCTATGTCTGGTGCATTTTTAAGATTTATAGCTAAGGTTTCTGCGTTGGTTTTACCTTCTTTTTTTAAGATAATACAATCTTTCCCAAAAGCTGTTGCTACACCAAAATGGGTATAGATTTCTGCCAAGCAAGAATCTCCTTGCAAACTTTCTTCTTTATAAGCAGATAACTTAATTGAGCTACCTATTGCTGCAGATGCTATAATAGAGTAAAAATAACTTGCAGAAGACCAATCTGATTCTACTACAACTGTTTGTTTTTGTATTGCTTCCTTCGGAAAAACTTTTATAATGTTTCCTTCAAAGCTTGTTTCAATTGCTAATTGATTCAACAAACTTAACGTCATATTAATGTACGGAATGGATGTGATTTTACCAACCAATTCTATTTCTAAACCATTTTCTAATTTAGAGGCAATTAATAATAAAGAAGAAATATACTGGCTACTTACGTTTCCATTAATTTGAACTTTCTCTTTAATACTATTTTTACCTTTGATTCTTATTGGCGGATACCCAACTTTGGCTTCATAAGAAATATCTGCACCTAAATCTTTTAAGGCATTTACTAAAATTTCTATAGGTCTGTTTTGCATTCTTTCAGAGCCGGTAAGCACCACTTCTCTTCCACTCTTTACGGCAAAATAAGAAGTTAAAAAACGCATTGCAGTTCCTGCATGCCCAATATCTACAACCTCATCTTTTGTTGAAAGTGCGTGTTGCATGTGAATAGAATCGTCTGAATCTGACAAATTTTCAATAGAAATTTCTGGAAATAAATTTTGTAAAATCAACAATCTGTTCGATTCGCTTTTAGAACCAGAAATGGTAATTTCTTCGTTTATTTTGGTATCCCTTAAAACATTTAATAATATGTCCATTCTAAAACCTGATTTTATTTCTTATTTTTAAACTTTAATTCTTTAAATAACCAATATGAAAAAATACGTTCTCCTCGTAATTTGCATACTATTATCCTTAAGCTCCAAAGTTAATGCACAAAAAAATAGTACCAAAGTTTCTAGCGAATATTTTAGCGCTATAGAATGGCGAAATATAGGACCCTTTAGAGGTGGAAGAAGTGCGGCAGTTTCAGGAGTTTCTGGAAAAGCGAACCTCTTTTATATGGGTGCAACTGGCGGTGGTGTATGGAAAACAAATGATGCCGGAAATACTTGGCAAAATATTTCTGATGGTTTTTTTGGTGGTTCTGTTGGTGCTGTTGCTGTTTCTGAATCTGATAATAATGTTATTTATGTTGGAATGGGAGAAAAAACCGTTCGCGGAAATGTTTCTTCTGGAGACGGAATTTGGAAATCTGAAAACGCCGGAAGATCTTGGAAACATATTGGCTTAAAAAACTCAAGACATATTCCTAGAATGAGAATTCATCCTACAAACCCAGATATTGTTTTTGCAGGTGTTATGGGAGATTTATACAAACCCACACAAGAAAGAGGTGTTTATAAATCTACTGATGGCGGTACTAATTGGAAAAAAGTATTGTTTTCTAATGAAAATGCAGGTGTTGTAGATTTAATAATAGATCCTAATAATCCTAGAATATTATACGCAACTACCTGGAATATTCGAAGAACACCTTATAGTTTGTCGTCTGGTGGCGATGGTTCTGCGCTATGGAAAAGTACCGATGAAGGAGAAACTTGGACAAATATCTCTACAAATAAAGGATTGCCAGACGGTCTTTGGGGAATTAGTGGCGTTGCTGTTTCTCCTGTAAATTCTGACATTGTTTGGGCTTTAATCGAAAATAAAAAAGGTGGAGTCTATAAATCTACAGATGCTGGTAAAACCTTTACATTAATTAATTCTGAAAGAAAGTTAAGACAAAGAGCTTGGTATTACACACGTTTGTATGCAGATACGCAAGATGAAAATATTTTATATGTTTTAAATGTACGATATCATAAATCTACAGATGGCGGAAAAACATACAAAACATACAACGCACCTCATGGAGATCATCACGACTTATGGATTGCTCCAGAAGACAATCAAAGAATGATTATTGGAGATGATGGTGGCGCACAAGTTTCTTTTGATGCCGGTGAGAATTGGAGCACTTATATGAACCAGCCTACTTCACAATTTTACAGAGTTACCACAGACAACCATTTTCCTTATAGAATTTTAGCAGCACAACAAGACAATTCTACGGTAAGAATTTCACATAGAACTGCGGGTAGATTTATTACCGCGTCTGATTGGAGCTCTACTGCCGGAGGTGAAAGTGCACATATTGCAGTAGATCCTTTAGATGATGAGATTGTGTATGGTGGAAGTTATGGTGGCTTGTTAACTAGAAAAAATCATAAGACAGGAGAAACCAGAGCGGTAAATGTGTGGCCAGATGACCCAATGGGTCACGGAGCAGAAGATTTCAAATACCGTTTTCAATGGAATTTCCCAATCTTCTTTTCACCGAATAATAAAAAGAGATTATATGCAGGTTCTAATCATTTACACACAACCGAAAATGAAGGACAATCTTGGAAATTAATTAGTCCTGATTTGACTAGAAATGACCCTAAAACCTTAGGAGCTTCAGGCGGCCCTATTACAAAAGACAATACCGGTGTAGAATATTACGGAACTATTTTTGCAGCTACAGAATCTGCTTTAGAACCCGGTTTTATTTGGACAGGTTCTGATGACGGTTTGGTACATGTTTCAAAAAACAATGGCACAACCTGGGACAATGTAACGCCAAAAAAAATGCCAGAATGGATGATGATTAACTGCATTGAAGTAAATCCGTTTGTAAAAGGTAGTGTTTATGTTGTAGGTACAAAATACAAGTCAGGAGACTACAGACCTTACATCTACAAAACAGAGAACTATGGACAATCTTGGAAACAAATTACTAATGGAATTGGAGAAGAAAGTTTTACAAGAGCATTGAGAGCAGATCCTAAAAGAAAAGGGTTGTTGTATGCAGGAACAGAGAGAGGAATGTATGTTTCTTTTGATGACGGTAAAAACTGGGAATCTTTTCAACAAAATTTACCAATTGTGCCCATTACAGACTTGGCTATTAAAAACAATAATTTAATTGCTGCAACACAAGGTAGATCTCTTTGGATTATTGACGATTTAACACCGTTGCATCAACTAAATAAAACCATCAGTAAACAAGAAATAGTTTTATATCAACCAAAAAACGCCTATAATATGAGTGGCGGAAACGGTAAAACTTCTAGAACAGCAGGCACCAACCATGCCGGCGGTGTTACTGTAAATTATTTCATTAAAAAAGAAAATGAGAAAGATACCATCTCGCTTTCTTTCTATGATGCAAATGATAACTTCATTAAGAAATACAGTACCAAACCGAATAAAGAAAAGAAAGAGGAAAAGTTAAAAATGGAAGATGGTAACAATATTTTCTATTGGAACATGATGTATCCGGGCGCAGAGAAAGTAAAAGGAATGATTTTGTGGTGGGCTTCTCTAAGCGGCCCAATGGCATTACCAGGAACTTACAAAGTAATATTGTCTGTAAATGATAAGACAGCAAAGCAAAACTTTACCATCCTAAGAAACCCTAATTCAGAGGCTTCTACAAGTGAAATGAAAATGCAATTCGATTTTATTAACGACATTAACCTAAAAATGACTGAGATTCATAAAGCATTAAAAAATGTAAAAAAAGTTAGGAAACAGGTTAATCTTTTAAAAAAATCTATTAAAAATAAAGAAAAGTACAAAATGTTGTTAGCGTATGCAGATACTTTGGTGAAAAAGATAACGAAGATTGAAGAAACCTTGTACCAAACAAAATCTAAAAGCGGGCAAGATCCTTTAAACTTTCCAATTCGTTTGAATAACAAATTAGCACATTTAAACTCGTTAACTAGAATAGGCAACTATGCCCCTACACAGCAGGCAATAGATTTTAAAAATGATATTACAAAAGAGATTGATGCGGAATTGGCAAAGCTAAATACATTATTTAAAACGAGCGTATCTGAGTTAAACAAGCAAGTGAAAGAAAGCGATATTGATTTGATTCAGTTGGATTAACAAATTACTATAAACCAAAAAAAAAGCGACTTATCAGTCGCTTTTTTTTTACTATTTCATTTTCTTATTGGTTACATAAATTCCATAAAAGAGACTTAAAAAGACTTTAAATCCCCAAAAGTTCATCCATTTTCCATTGCTAAAGTTTACTTCATTTACCAAATCAAAATTTCCAGCAAAAATAGCTTCCCAACTATTTAAAAGTAAAGAGATTAAAACAACCATTATAAAAAAAGGAATGGTCACTTTTCTTACATTATTCCAAAAAAGCGGTTGTTTTGTTTTTTCTATAAAAGTCATGTTATTTTAATTTTTGATTATTATGATGGCGATCGTGATCGCGTTTTGTTTTAATATCTAATTTATTTTCAAAAGCATCTTGTAAATTAATACCTGTTTGATTTGCCAAACATAAAACAACAAATAGCACATCTGCCAATTCTTCGCCTAAATCTTTGTTCTTATCAGACTCCTTTTCACTTTGTTCGCCATAACGTCTTGCAATAATACGGGCAACCTCCCCAACCTCTTCGGTTAATTGTGCCATATTTGTAAGCTCATTAAAATAACGTACTCCGTGCTCTTTAATCCAATTGTCTACTTGCTGCTGTGCATTCTCTATGTTCATAATTCTTGTATTGAAAGATTACCCCCTTAAAAATCAAAGATAGTTTTTCTAGAATAATTTCGTTTGTTTGTGCATTTAAAAATATAACTTCATTGCGCACGCTGCATGCCTAAGATTTGAAAGCAATAACATTATGACATTAGAAAAAAAAGAACATTGGGATCACGTTTATAAAACTATAACAAGTTCTGTAAGGGCTTAATTAAAAGTTAGTTTCTTTTAATTCCCGCACTAATCAGAACCAAGCCGTTACCTCCTTTTCTTTTTGGGAGCTCTGCTTACCTTCTTCTTTCTTTTATTAAAAGGAATAGCATCATCAAAAGTATGCTGTGCTGTTTTATGAGCTGTTTTATTCTTTTTCCAAGAATTATTTTCTGGCAATAAAACCTGTAATAAGTCTGAACGCCCTACTTTATTTAAGGTATTTCGAATCCAATCTTTATTTTCTTTTTTGTACCAAAAGAAAAATTTATGTTGGTCTTCTCTTTCCTGTTTTGTTTTTGGTGTTCTTGTTGGTTTTAACGTATATGGGTGAAATCCTGAATAATAAATTACTGTTGCAACAGTCATGGGTGTTGGTGTAAAACCTTGCACTTGCTCTAACTGAAAGCCCATATCTTTGGTTTCTGCAGCTAAGTTTGCCATGTCTTCTACTTCACTTGCTGGGTGACTAGATATAAAATAAGGAATTAATTGTAAGTTTAATTTCTTCTGAATATTTATTTTATCAAAACGCTCTTTAAACATATGAAAATATTTAAAAGACGGCTTACGCATTAACTTTAAAACAGGATCTGAAGTATGTTCTGGCGCTACTTTTAAACGCCCAGAAACATGCTTTGTCATTACTTCTTCTGTATAGGCATCCAATTCTTTTGGATCTGCATTTTTATTAAATTCTGGAACTAACATATCATGTCTAATTCCACTTCCAATAAAAGATTTTTTAATTTTCGGGTGCTTATCTACTGCTTGATATAGTTCTGTTAAAGGCTTATGAGAGGTATCTAAATTAGAACAAACTACTGGAGAGATACAACTAGGTGCAACACATTTATCGCAAATAGATTGTACTTTTCCCTTCATCTTATACATATTGGCAGAAGGCCCACCAATATCAGACAAATAGCCTTTAAAATCTGGCATATTTGCTACTTTATCTATTTCTTTTAAAACAGACTCTTGACTTCTACTGGCAATAAATTTTCCTTGGTGTGCAGAAATTGTACAAAAACTACAACCACCAAAACATCCTCTATGAATATTAATAGAGAATTTTATCATTTCAAATGCCGGAATTGGTCCACGCTTATCGTATTTAGGGTGCGGCAAACGTGTAAAAGGCAAATCGAAAGATCCGTCAATTTCCTTTTCTGTCATCGTAGGAAAAGGCGGATTAATGACCAATGTTTTTCCTTCTACTTCCTGTAAAATTCTTCGTGCTTTTAATTTATTAGACTCTTGCTCTATTACCTTAAAGTTAGAAGCAAATGTTTTCTTGTCGCCTAAACAAGCTGTATGAGAATTAATAGTTACATCTTCCCAGTCTTTTATAACTGGTATTTTTTCTGTTTTTTGATCTATTAAAACAGCTGTTTGTTTGATGTTTTTTAAACTAGAAAAAGGCACTCCTTTTTGCAATAATTCTACAATTTCTCGCAAAGGTTGCTCTCCCATTCCATAGACCAACATATCTGCCTTAGAAGTTTCTAAAATAGTTGGTAATAATTTATCAGACCAGTAATCGTAATGCGTTACACGTCTTAAAGAAGCTTCAATTCCGCCAATTAAAACAGGCACATCAGGAAACTTTTCTTTTAATATTCTTGAATATACAGAAGTTGCATAATCGGGTCTAAAACCTTTATCACCATTTGGGGTATATGCATCTTTGTCTCTACTTTTTTTACTTGCAGTGTAATTACTCACCATCGGATCCATACAACCACCGGTTGCACCAAAAAATAAACGAGGTTTACCTAATTTTTCAAAATCTTGCAAATTATCATTAACACTTGGTTGCGGCACAATTGCCACTCTTAAACCGTAACTTTCTAAAATACGTCCAATTACAGCAGGCCCAAATGAAGGATGATCTACATATGCATCTCCACTAAATAAAATAACGTCTAGTTCTTCCCAACCACGAATTTTAACTTCCTTGTTTGTAGTTGGTAACCAATCGGTTAGTTGTAATTTTTTAGAATCTTGCATAGTTTGCAAAAATAAGGGTTTTACTGCGAAGATGCACAGAGAAAAACACAAAGATTTATAAAGTTTTTTAGCTCCGATTAACCGCACACTTTCCTTGTTTTCTTCAATAGCAGAAAAGAAATGTAGGTTTTTAAAGTCATTAAAAAATATTCAAAAATCATTTTAACAAAAGAATTTTCATCAGCTCTTTTTAGTTTCGTAACTTTATCGGAACTAATTTAAACCAACATGAAAAAGTTTATCCTACTAACGATTCTTAGTTTTTTTCTATATACTTCTTGTAATTCTTCAAAAGAAAACAAAGAGGATAGTTATGTAATAGATAATTACACAAAACAGGAAGTAACAATTGCAATGAGAGATGGCGCGAAATTGCACACTACCATCTATTATCCAAAAGATACTGCTAAAAAATATCCTATTTTAATGCAAAGAACGCCTTATAGTTCTGCGCCTTATGGAGACGAAAAGATGAAAACTAAAATAGGACCGAATATTCATTTAATGAAACAAGGTAATATTATCGTATATCAAGATGTTCGCGGCCGCTGGATGAGCGAAGGCGTTTACGACAATATGCGTGCGTATATTCCTAATAAAACTGCAAAAGAAGCTGATGAAGTTTCAGATACCTATGACACTATTGATTGGCTAGTGAATAATGTTAACAACAACAACGGAAATGTAGGTACTTGGGGAATTTCATATCCTGGGCACTATGCAACCGTTTCTGCAATAGAAGCGCATCCTGCTTTAAAAGCAGCATCTCCACAAGCATGTATTGGAGATTTCTTTTTTGATGATTTTCATCATAATGGCGCATTTCTATTAAGTTATTTTAGAGCTATTTCTTTATTTGGAACTTATAAAGACACGCCAACAGATACTGCTTGGTACTCTTTCCCTAAAATGGAATCTAAAGATCAATATCAATTTTTCTTAGACAAAGGGCCTTTAAAAAACTTAAACGAATATTTTCAATACGAGAAATTAGACGCAAAAACTGCAGAAAACAAAGACAGAATTGATGATTATTTATGGAAAGAGATTGTAGAGCATCCTAATTATGATTCTGTTTGGAAAAGCAAAGGAATTATTCAGCATTTAGACAAAGTACCTTCTTCTGTGGCCACTATGATTGTTGGTGGTTGGTTTGATGCAGAAGATTTATACGGACCTTTAGAAACCTATAAAGCCATTGAAAAAAACGGGAAAAATAATTACAATACTCTGGTTTTTGGTCCTTGGGATCATGGGAAATGGGCAAGAGCTGGAGTAGAAAATTATGTAGGTAATTATTACTTTGGCGATTCTATTTCTTTGAAATTTCAATCGGAAATTGAAACAAAATTTTTTAACCATTTCTTAAAAGGAAAAGGAGATGAAAATTCTGGTTTGTCAGAAGCATATGTTTTTGATTCGGGTAAAAAAGAATGGAAATCTTATGACGCTTGGCCTCCAGAAAATGTGGTGAAAGAAGATTGGTTTTTAAATAGAAATCAAGGTTTAGCGAAACAACACGACGGTAAATTAACGCATGAAATTAAATTTATGAGTGATCTGAAACATCCTGTTCCGTATTCCGAAGATATTAAAACGGTTTTTACGCCAAGAAAATACATGACAGATGACCAACGTTTTGCGGCAAGAAGGCCCGATGTTTTGGTCTTTGAAACGGAAGTTTTAACAAATGATTTTACATTGGCTGGAGATATTTTAGCAAAATTAAAAGTAGCTACCACAGGCTCATCAGCAGATTGGATTGTAAAAGTAATTGATGTACATCCTGATAATTTAGAAGAAACCAATGACAAACTACAAGACCATTTAAAAATGAGCAATTATCATTTAATGGTTAGAAGTGAAGTTTTACGAGGACGTTTCAGAAACAGTTTCGAGCATCCAGAACCTTTTATTCCGAATAAAAAAACGGAGGTAAACATTAAACTGCAAGATGTTTTTCACACGTTTAAAAAAGGACATAAAATGCAAATTCAAGTGCAAAGTACTTGGTTTCCTTTAATAGATTTGAATCCGCAAACCTATGTAGACAATATCTATAAAGCAGATGAAAAAGATTTTAAAAATCAAACACATACCGTTTTTACAGATTCTTCTATTGAGTTTTCTGTTCTTAAATAAAATAATTAAAATGAAAAAAATACTTTTAACAGTACTTGTTGTTTTTGCTATAAAAACAACCGCACAAGAGAAAGCAATACCTGTTTTTAAAGATGGTGAAGCTCAAATAGTAGCAGCTTTTTCTGATGATAGCAAATGGATTCGTACAGATTTGTGGGTAGAAACTACTTTTGATTCGGATGGCGACGGACGTTTAGACAGAATGCATACAGCGATAACAAGACCTTTACAAACAGAAACCGAAGGTTTAAAATTACCTGTGGTGTATGAATCTAGTCCGTATTATTCTGGAGTTGCCAATGGAGGAAGAGAATTGTTTTGGAATGTAAAACATGAGTTAGGGGAAACAGTACCAAATCCTTTTCATCCAGAAGTTAAAAGAACAGGAAAACGTCCTATTATTTCAAATTCTCAAATTAAAACATGGGTTCCCAGAGGATATGTTGTTGTGCATTCTTCTTCTCCCGGAACTGGCTTGTCAGATGGCGCGCCAACGGTTGGAGGAGACAATGAGTCTTTAGCGCCAAAGGCAGTTGTAGATTGGTTAAACGGCCGTGTAAAAGGGTTTGCTTCTAGAACAGGAAACGAAACTGTTTCTGCATATTGGTCTACTGGAAAAGTAGGCATGACAGGTACTTCTTACAACGGAACTATTCCGTTAGCAGCAGCAACAACTGGTGTTGCTGGTTTAGAAGCTATTATTCCAATAGCACCCAATACTTCTTATTATCATTATTACCGTTCTAATGGTTTAGTGCGTTCTCCGGCTGGTTATTTAGGGGAAGATATAGACGTGTTATACGATTTTATTCACAGTGGAAAAGAAGAAAATAGAGCTAGAAATAACAAAGTTATTAGAGATACAGAAATGGCTAATGGTATGGACAGAGCTTCTGGAGATTATAACAATTTTTGGGCAGGAAGAGATTATATAAATGATATGCGACCAATGAAGGCCGCATTGTTGATGTCTCATGGATTTAATGATTGGAATGTAATGCCAGAGCATAGTTTTAGAATTTATGAACGTGCCAAAGAAATGGGGTTACCAACACAAGTATATTATCATCAAAACGGTCATGGTGGTCCGCCACCAATGAAAATGATGAACCGATGGTTTACAAGGTATTTACACGGAGTTGAAAATAATGTTGAAGCAGATGCAAAAGCTTGGATTGTTAGAGAAAATGACCAAAGAAATGAACCAACCGCATACGCAGATTACCCAAATCCAGCGGCAAAACCAGTTACTTTTTACTTAACTCCTGGAGCGCCTAAAGCTGGAAGCTTAACTTTAAATAGCACTATATCTAAAGGAAAAGAAATGTTAGTAGATAATTATTCTTTTACTGCAGATGCATTAGCACAAGCAGACTTCACAGAGCATCGTTTGCTATATGCATCTCCTATTTTAAAAGAAGATGTTCACATCTCTGGACGATCAACCATCACCATAAAAGCAGCGAGCTCTAAAAAAGCAGTAAATTTATCTGTGTATTTAGTTTCTTTACCATGGACCAAAGGCAGGAGAATAAAAATTACTGATAATATTATTACTCGTGGATGGGCAGATTTGCAAAATCATACATCCTTAACAAAAGGTACGCCTTTAAAACCAGGTGCATTTTATGAAATGACTTTTAATTTACAACCAGATGATCAAATCATTAAAAAAGGACAACAGATAGGTTTAATGATTTTTTCTAGCGACAGTGAGTATACACTGCTACCAAAACCAGGAACTGAATTGACCATTGATTTAAAAGGTACTAAATTAATACTTCCAATTGTTGGAGGGGAAAATGCTTTTAAGAAATCTATTGAATAGTACTAAATAAAATAAAAAAATGACCTCTACAGAAATTGCATTACTTCTAAATATTGATGCAGAAAAAATTACAAGAATTGGAGAGATAATTGGGAAAAAAATTCCTGAAAAAGACAATTTTAGTAATTTAAATGAATTTGAAAAAACATTTATTTATTTAGATGTTTTAGAGGATAGCGTTACAAACGGTGGGTTTATACAGTTCTTTTTTAACTCTTCTGGGCAATTCACTCATGAAGTATTTCAAGCGTACCTGGCCATTAAAGCAGAAAACACCGTTGATATTCTTACCAAAGCAATTTACTTATTTCCAGAAATTCCGGTTCCTAAAAACTTAAGAATACGACAACAAATATTAATGGAAAAAGACACTAATATTGACCTATGGGACGAATTAGATACTCAATTTTATAAATATGAGGACAATATTATTTCATTAACATTGGCATATGTTCGAAATAATATTGCTCATTTTGATTGAAAATTATTGCTCTAAAATTTTTTTTATATGTGGCTTAAAGTAATTAACTCCTTTTAAAACTTTACCATCTTCTCTATAAATTGGGTTTCCATCTTCGCCTAATTTACTCATATTACTTCTATGAATTTCATTAAAAACATCCTCTATTTTATCTTGCATGCCATGCTCTATAATAGTACCACACAAAATATATAACATATCTCCTAAAGCATCTGCGACCTCTACTAAATCGTTATTTTCTGCTGCTTCTAAATATTCTTCATTCTCTTCTTTCATTAAATTAAAACGAAGTAAATTTCTATCCTCATCAATGCTTGCTGTTGGTCTATTTTTAATACCAGCGCCAAAAGCTGTATGAAATTCATGTACCGATTTTATTTTATTTTTCATTTTTATCTCTTATAAATTATTATAATGTTTTTTTTAATAACCAGGCAGGAGCTAGTTTTAAAGCCCAAGCAATAAGTTGCCATCTCTTAGAAATATAGGCCACTCTTTTTTTACTTTTAATAGCACTGTAAATTTGATTTGTTGCTTTCTCTAAAGGAACCATCCAAAAAACTGCTTCCCCTAAAGCCATGGCAGTATCTACAAAGCCAGGTCTAATTTCTGTAATAAAAACAAGTTTCGATTTTATAGATTTGGTTTTTATATACAAGCTTTCTAGATACGATTTTTGATATGCTTTCGAAGCAAAATACACAGGAGCAGCATGATTCCCTCGAATAGAGGCAATAGAAGTAATACCTACCAAATGCCCAAATTGTTGTGCTCTAAACAGGTTATACGCTAAAGTGTATAATTTTGTTACCCCTAAAACATTCGTATTTATAGATTGTTCTTCTTTAAACCATTCTAATTTTGGATTCACAAAACCAACTCCTGAAGATTGCACTATAAGATCTATCGTTCCAAATTCTGAAACAATTTCAGAAAATACGTTCTCTACTTCTTGAGTATCCTGAATATCATTCTGCTTTACTAAAACCTGGTCTGGAAACTTCTGTTTAAGCACTTCTAAAAGTGGCAATCTTCTCCCAGTAATAGCAACTCTGTATCCTTCTTTTACTAAAATCTCAGTTAAAGATTTCCCTATTCCAGAAGTTGCCCCAAAAACGATGGCGTTCTTCATTTTATTTGTAATTTTGTAAAATAAAATATTGATTCATTTGAATAAACAATATATAGAAACTTTACGAAAGTTTTAAACTCAAAAAAATCTATTCATCAACAATTTACTAAACAATTGAAGTTATGTTTTTAGGCGCTTATTTTACGACTGGTAGAATTATATTTATGATCTTTTTTATTTTAGCTTTTATAGTATTAATGGCTTACAGCTATAGAAAAGACATAAAAAACCATGAGCGTTATTACAAAGGAGCCGGAAAAAAGGTACTAATTTATGGAGGAATAATTGTCTTAATTTTTGTGGCAATTCGTCTATATACAGGTCAATAATTTACTTTTAGTACTTTTCTATTATTACTTTTCTGCATATATAAAACAATCTGTTGTATGGTCATTTACCATTCCTATGGCTTGCATATATGCGTAAATTACAGTAGAGCCAACAAATTTAAACCCTCTTTTTTTTAAGTCTTTAGAAATGGTATCAGAAAGCACGGTGGTTGCCGGTACTTCTGCTCTCTTTTGAAATTTGTTATGAATTGGGGTTTCATTTACATAAGACCAAATAAACTTTGAAAAAGAACCAAATTCTTGCTGAACTTTCATGAAAACTTGTGCATTATGAATAGCACTTCTTATCTTTAATTTATTCCTTATAATTCCTGTATCTATTAATAAAGATTGAAACTTACTTTCTGGATATGTTGCAATTTTTTGATAATCAAAATTATCAAAAGCTTTTCGAAAGTTTTCTCTTTTATTTAAAATAGTAATCCAGCTCAAACCCGCTTGAAAAGTTTCTAAAATCAAGAACTCAAAAAGTGTTGCATCATCAAAAATAGGCTGACCCCATTCTTTGTCATGATATTCTTCATATAATTTATTATCAGTAACCCAAAAACATCTTTGTTGCATTTATTGTATTTAATTGGTTTAATAGCTACTTGTCTTTCGTTTACCTATTCAAAAAACCCGCCATCAAAGAAACCAGCTTCTTCAAGCATAATTCTAATGTCCTTATTCTTTCTTTTATGGTAACTCTAGTATTTAATTCTAAAACATACACTGTATTTACATCTTCCATTAAACCTGGTAAAAGGTTCTTGATATCTATCTTCTAAAATTTCAACTTTTAAAAGTGCTCTTTCTTTTTCTGTAAAATCTGAGCAAATGAAACTGAGTGAAAAATAAGAGTACAAATACAATTGTTCTCATGAATCGTAATTTTAAATGCCCTTAAAATTACTGTTAAATCATCTAAAAATCAATTAATTTTAAAATAATTTTTGCAACTTTACGTATCATAATCATTAAAATAATGAAATTACGCTCACTGTTTTTGCTTCTAATATGCATAATATTCTCTTTTGGGGCGTGTAGTTCACTACCCACAAATAAAACAAAACTACCTAAAGAAGCGGCTGTTGTAATTGCAAATGACAGTTTAGAATATGAAATAATAATTATAGATATTGGTTTTACTGCATACCTAGCAAGTACTGCAAAACCAGAAGGTTTCTATACTCAAGAATACATGGAAAATAGAAATAGCATTTGGGTTGCAAGTTGGAATTCAAGGGCTCAAAGTCCTAGCATGTATAATACTAGAATTTATGAAAATATAATAGATTACCAATCACAAGAAGATTATGGCTATGAAGTAAATTACACCCTTTTTAATTACTTTTTATTTGCTCAAAGAAAATATAAAATAAATTTAGGAGGTGGATTTAGAAGCGGAAGAATTAATTAAATTTTCTGGTATGAGATAAAACTATAATCAAGTTTATTTTTTTCATCAGCTTTAAAATTCTCTCTAGCTACTTCTTTCCATATTTTGGAATCTATTTCAGGAAAATAAACATCTGCTTCAAAATCTTTATGCACCAAAGTAATATCTAATTGCTGCGCTAGGTCTTTGGCAATTGTTTCCTTATAAATTTGAGCACCACCAATTATAAATACTTGTGCTTCTTCTTTAGACATTTCAATTGCCTGCTCTAAACTGTTCGCAATTAAACATCCCTCTTTAAAATAATTTTTATTTCTAGTAATAATTATTGTAGTTCTATTTGGTAAAGGCTTTCCTATAGATTCATAAGTATTTCTACCCATTATTATATAATGACCTGTAGTTACTTTTTTAAATCTTTTTAAATCTGCAGGTAAATGCCAAATTAAATCGTTGTCTTTTCCTAAAGCATTGTTAGTGGCAATTGCAGCTATTACAGTAATCATAAATTAAATAAATTTTTACAAAAATAAGAGAAATGATTTCAGATTTGACGTTTTTATATCATTTTCATCAAAAAAAATCTAAACACGAAACCGATTTCAGTCAAAAAGACTGAAAATCAAGAGAAAAGAAACCAAATTATTTTAAGAGTACTTATAATTTATCGAGTGAAAATTTCACAATTAATAATTTTACCCATTCGTTTTATGAAAGTGATAATTCTTTACCAAAGCCTAAATTACTAAATATTATGTTAGTAATGTAGGCTATTTTTGTTATTAATTTTAACCTACAAAAATATGGCAATTAAAAAACAATTTTTAAAAAGCAAACCAATTTGTAAAGTAACGTTTACTGTAGTTGCAAAAGAAGCAAATAATGCAGCAGTAGTTGGTACTTTTAATGAATGGAATGCTAAATCTGCTCCATTAAAAAAATTAAAAAACGGGTCTTTTAAAGGAACTGTTGATATAGAAGCAAATACCTCTCATGAATTTAAATATTTAATTGACGGCACTTTTGTAAACGAAACGGAAGCTGATGGATATGCCTGGAATGATTATGCGGGTGGAGAAAACAGTTTAATTACTGTGTAAAACATAAAAAAGGAGCTTGCTGTGAAATTCCACAAAAAGCTCCTTCTTAGTATTTGATTATAGCGACTATTAAATAGCGACTTTTCCTTTAATATGTGCATGTGGATTGTAATCTAGCAATTCAAAATCTTCAAAAGTAAAGTCTTCAATATTCCTTATTGCGGCATTCATTTTCATTTTTGGTAAAGGTCTAATGTCTCTAGATAATTGCAATTCTAACTGCTCTTTATGATTGTTATAAATATGAGCGTCTCCAAAAGTATGAATAAACTCTCCTGCTTCATAACCACAAACTTGCGCCATCATCATTGTAAACAAAGCATAACTTGCAATGTTAAAAGGAACACCTAAAAAGATATCTGCACTTCGTTGATATAACTGACAAGATAGTTTACCATCTGCAACATAAAACTGAAAAAAAGCGTGACAAGGAGGCAATGCCGCCTTACCATTTGCAACGTTCTCTGAAAAGCTTACAGAGGTATCTGGCATTACAGAAGGATTCCATGCAGCAACCATCATTCTTCTAGAATTAGGATTCGTTTTTAACGTAGTTATAACTTCTTTTAATTGATCTATATCATCACTATTCCAATTACGCCATTGGTGCCCGTAAACCGGTCCCAAATCTCCTTTTTCATCTGCCCAAGAATTCCAGATTTTCACACCGTTGTCTTGTAAATATTTAATATTTGTATCTCCTTTTATAAACCAAAGTAGCTCATAAATAATAGACTTTAAATGCAACTTCTTAGTGGTAACCATTGGAAAACCAGCACTTAAATCAAATCGCATTTGATACCCAAAAACACTTTTTGTTCCTGTACCTGTCCTATCTCCTTTTTCGTTTCCGCTTTCTAAAACGTGTTTTACTAAGTCGTGATATTGCTTCATTCTAATATGTAATCGGTTAATTATTTCTTCGGTTATACTTTTTGTAGTAAACCATTGTAAAAATAAAAAAGCTTCTACCATTTTTGGCGAAGCTTTTCAAATAATATTTTAAAGTTATTAACGATTTGAAGATAACCTTTTTTAGAAGTTCCTTGCAGTAATTTACTGCTACCCTATAATCATTCCTGCAATTGTTGCAGACATTAAAGAAGCAATTGTACCACCAATTAAGGCTTTCATTCCAAATTCTGATAATGTTTTACGTTGTCCTGGCGCTAAAGAACCAATACCACCAATTTGAATTCCTATAGACGCAAAATTCGCAAAACCACACAACATATAGGTTGCCATAATAATTGACTTGTTATACGTTAAATGCGTTGCACTTGCCACATTTTTTAATTCTGCCAATTGTATATATCCCACAAATTCACTTGCAGCTAATTTAATACCCAATAATTGTCCCATTAGAGTCATATCTACTGTTGGAACACCAATTAACCACATTAATGGCGCAAAAGCATACCCTAAAATAAATTCTATAGAAAGTTTATCATAAGCAGTATTCTGCTGCAATTAAATCATTTAAAGAAGTAATATTACCTATTAAATCTAAACCACCATTTAACATTGCTATAACTGCCACAAAAACCAATAACATAGCTCCTACATTTACAGCTAAACGCAAACCCTCTGTAGTACCGTTTGCAATAGCATCTAGAATATTAGAACCTATTTTCTCTTGAGAAACTGTAACATCTGTATTTACTTCTTCCGTTTGTGGATATAAGATTTTTGAAACTACAATGGCACCAGGAGCTGCCATCACAGAAGCAGCTAACAAATGTTTTGCAAAAACCAATTCCAACTCTTTATCTCCACCACCTAAAAACCCTATATAAGCAGCTAGAACAGCACCTGCAACGGTAGCCATTCCACCAATCATAACCAAGAGCATTTCAGACTTATTCATCTTCTCTAAATATGCTTTAATTAACAAGGGTGCCTCAGTCTGTCCTAAGAAAATATTTCCTGCAACAGACAAACTTTCCATACCAGAAATACCTAAAAACTTAGACAAACCAATTGCTAGCATTTTAACCATCCATTGGATAATACCTAAATAAAATAAGAGCGATGTTAATGCTGAAAAGAAAATAATTGTTGGAAGTACTTGAAAAGCAAAAATATATCCAAAAGAATCCATGTCTGAAATTAAACCTGCAAACAAAAAGGAACTACCCGCTTTGGTATATTCTAAAATTTCAATAAAAAGTTTTCCTACTAATTCAAATGCTTTTTGAATAAACGATACTTTTAAAACTCCTATTGCAATAACTAGCTGAAGCGATAAACCAATGGCTACTCTTTTCCAACTAATTGCTTTTCTGTTAGCACTAAATAAAAAGGCAATAAGTATTAAAGAAAACATTCCTAAAACACCTCTCCAAAGGCTTGTAAAAGTAAAACTTCCACTTGCAATGATTGTATCTTCTTTTAATTTTTTTTTAGATATATCTTCTTCGTACCCTACTGCTTTAATATCTGTTGTTGATGAAATTATTTTGGCATCTTGTTTAGGTGAAGAAGAAATTCCTGCTTGTATAGCAGTATTTTCTTTAGATTCTTGCACTATATCTTGTCCTAAAAATGAAAATGAAACAAAACAAAAAGCAATTAAAAATAAATTTTTCATGTATAAGTTAATTTTAAGATTTTTTACTGATTTCATCTCTAATTTTTGCCGCTAATTCATAATTTTCGTCAGCAACTGCTTTATCTAGCTGATCATTTAATTCAGAAACGGATACCTTTGAGTCTAAAGATGTGGTATCAACTTCCAATATGTCTTCCGTATCTGTAGAAACTTCTTCTGTTTCAGAAAGATCATTCAACCCTAATTCGTCTTCTATTTTCAAAAACACACCCGCCTTATCTAAAATATTTTCATAGGTAAAAATTGGAGCTTGAAAACGAACTGCAATTGCAATTGCATCTGAAGTTCTAGCGTCTATAACTTCTTCTACCCCATCTTTTTGACAAATTAGACTAGAAAAGAAAACACCATCTATTAATTTATGAATAATAACTTCTTTAATTTCTATAGAGAAACGATCTGAAAAAGTCTTAAACAAATCATGCGTTAAAGGTCTTGGTGGTCTAATTTCTTTTTCTAAAGCGATGGCTATAGATTGTGCTTCAAAAGCACCAATAATAATTGGCAAAGTTCTACTTCCTTCCATTTCACTTAACACGAGCGCGTATGCACCAGTTTGTGTCTGACTGTATGAAATTCCTTTTATAGTTAGTTTTATTAAACCCATATATCTTTCTGCATAAAAAAACAGCTAATTAAACAAGTATTTGTGGCTACTTTTAAGCCGACAATTTACTAAAAATTATATGGCAAAAAGAGATATTCTTTCTTGAATTTGGTTTTTTTTAAGAAGAAAAGTCTCTTTGAACCGTAAAGCGATTGTTTGCGCTCTTTTGTTTTAAGTAATAAAAAATAAAAACCTATCAAAATATAAAATTTTGATAGGTTTTTAGAATGTTTACTAGTTGAACTCGAGCAGTAAAGCTCCGAAAAAACGATTAAGCTGCTTTAAAAGCTTTTAATTTTTCTATTAATTTAGGAATTACGTCAAAAGCATCACCCACAACACCATAATCTGCAGCTTTAAAAAACGGCGCTTCTGGATCTGTATTTATAACAACTTTTACTTTGGATGCGTTAATTCCTGCCAAATGTTGAATGGCACCCGAGATACCAATTGCAATATATAAGTTAGAAGCTACTGGTTTACCTGTTTGTCCAACATGCTCTCCATGAGGCCTCCATCCTAAATCTGAAACAGGTTTAGAACATGCAGTTGCAGCACCTAAAACAGCTGCTAATTCCTCTATCATTCCCCAGTTTTCTGGCCCTTTTAAACCTCTACCTGCAGAAACTACAGTATCTGCATCTGCAATCGTTACTTTACCTGTAACTCTTTCTACACTCTCTGATTTTACTCCAGAAACTGCAACTGTTGGATCAAAACTTTCTAGAGCTCCAGAAACGGTGTTTTCATGAATTCCAAAAGAATTTTTAGCCAAACCAATTACTTTTTTCTCTGCAGATATAACTGTATTTGAAAATGCTTTATTAGAAAATGCTTTTCTTTTTACTGTAAAAGGATTTATACTAGAAGGCGCTGAAACTGTGTTCGAAGCATAATCAGCTTCTAAAGCCACAGCTACTAATGGTGATAAATACAAACCATTAATACTTGAATCTACTACTACAATAGTTGCATTTTCTTTCACCGCTGCTTGCGCTATAACAGATGCATATTCTTTTGCATTAAAAGTTGATAAACTATCGTTAGACACCGTTAACACTTTTTCTGCACCGTATGTATATAGTGCTGTTGCATCTGCTGCGTTAATAGCAACAACTACTAAATTACTAGCTAATTGTTCTGCAACTTTCTTTCCGTAAGAAACTACTTCGAAAGCAGTTTTCTTAAATTTTCCGTCTGTTGAATCGGCAAAAACTAAAACTGACATATTTTTTGTTTTTTTTATTTAATCGTTTGTTTGTATTCTTTTGTAATTGCTTCGAGTAACATTAGTAATTACACGTTTTAAAAATGCAGCAACCACTCCTTATTATATTACTTTAGCTTCGTTATGCAATAAGCTAATTAACTCATCTAAATTATCTGCATCCACAAGTTTTACAGCCCCTTTTGGTGCTGGTTTCTCGAAAGACTCTACAGATGTTGATGCCTCAGAACCCGATGCCTCTAATACTTGCAAGGGTTTTTTGCGCGCCATCATAATTCCTCTCATATTTGGTATGCGCAAATCTTTTTCTTCTACAATACCTTTTTGACCACCAATTACTAAAGGTAAAGATGTCGATAGTGTTTCAGTACCTCCATCAATTTCTCTTTTAGCAGTTACATTTGTACCCTCTACCTCTATTTCTACACAACCATTTACAAAATTAAAATCTACTAAGGAAGCTAACATTCCAGGAACCATTTGCCCATTGTAATCTGCAGATTCTTTACCTGCTAAAACTAAATCGTAACCTCCGTCTTTAACTACTACAGCTAATTCTTTTGCCACTAAAAGACCATCTGTTGGATTTATATTTATTCTAATAGCATCGTCTGCACCAATAGCTAACGCTTTTCTAAGCGTTGGCTCTGTTTCCACACCACCTACATTTACAACAGTTACCTTAGCTCCTTGTTTTTCTTTAAACCACATAGCTCTTGTCAAACAAAACTCATCATAAGGATTAATTACAAACTGTACTCCGTTTTTATCAAACTCAGTCTCATTATTTGTGAAATTAATTTTCGAAGTTGTGTCAGGCACATGACTAATACAAACTAATATTTTCATAAACTATAATTTTATATTCTTTCTTATGGTCAAAGCTACACCTTTTTTTTAAATTTACTATGCATGCATAGTAAATATTTTAATTATTTAACATAATCAATTGAAAATTTATCTTGCCTAAACTCGGACTATTTCCGAGTTCTTAGTTCTTCGTTCTACAGCACTCATATTATATCCATTCCTTCTTTTCTTATCTACTTTCTTTTAAAACATTGAATTCTCTAAATTTAAACAAGTGTTATTTTTTAAATGATAGTATTCTAAATAAACTTTCATTATTAAATTATAGTTTGTTTTTTCTTTCTATTTAATAATGAAACAAGACAAATACTTCAGTTTTAAAGGTGAAATTATATCAAAAATTGAAAAATTTTATTTTATGAAAAATAGATAGCAAAAAACTTCTGCTAATTCCTTACTTTTGCGAAAGAAAAAACAAACTATAATTTAGATTCAATGAAAACAGTTCAATTTAGACAGGCAATTTGTGAGGCCATGAGTGAAGAAATGCGCAGAGATGAAAGCATTTATTTAATGGGTGAAGAAGTTGCAGAATATAATGGAGCTTATAAAGCTAGTAAAGGAATGTTGGACGAGTTTGGTGCGAAAAGAGTTATAGATACTCCTATTGCCGAACTTGGGTTTGCAGGTATTGCAATCGGTTCTGCTATGAATGGTAATAGACCTATTGTAGAATACATGACGTTTAATTTCTCTTTGGTTGGAATTGATCAAATTATTAACAATGCGGCAAAAATCAGACAGATGTCAGGTGGTCAGTTTAACTGTCCTATTGTTTTTAGAGGCCCAACAGCTTCTGCAGGACAATTAGGTGCTACACACTCGCAAGCATTTGAAAACTGGTTTGCAAACACACCAGGTTTAAAGGTTATTGTTCCTTCTAACCCATATGATGCAAAAGGGCTATTAAAAGCAGCTATTAGAGATGATGATCCGGTAATTTTTATGGAATCTGAACAAATGTATGGTGATAAAGATGGAGATTCCTGAAGGGGAGTATATCATTCCTATTGGAGTTGCAGATATTAAAAGAGAAGGTACAGATGTAACCGTCGTTTCTTTTGGGAAAATAATAAAAGAAGCTTACAAAGCGGCAGATGAATTGGCTAAAGAAAACATCTCTATTGAAATTATAGATTTAAGAACAGTCCGTCCTATGGATCATGCTGCTATTTTAAAGTCAGGTAAAGAAAACAAACAGATTGGTTATTTTAGAAGAAGCCTGGCCTTTTGCAAGTGTTGCCTCTGAAATTACATATAGAGTACAACAAGAAGCATTTGACTTCTTAGACGCACCAATTAAAAGAATTACAACAGCAGACACACCTGCTCCTTATTCTCCAGTTTTATTTGAAAAATGGATTCCGAATGCAAACGATGTTATAAAAGCTGTTAAAGAAGTATTATACTTATAAGAGGATTTTAAACTAATTAAAAAGTCCTTTTTTCTAAAAAGAAAAAAGGACTTTTTAATTGATATATACTTTATACTTTATGCGAAAAGCATTGCGTAAATTCGTAGTCAATTGTATTGAAAAACTTGATGAATTTACTATTTTTGCACCACGTTAAAAAAAAATTACAAAATTTATGAGTCCAAAAGAAAATACAACTTTCGATGTTTTAATTGAAATACCAAAAGGAAGTAGAAATAAATATGAATATGACTTTGATTTGAATAAAATTCGTTTCGACAGAATGTTGTTCTCTTCAATGATGTATCCTGCAGATTATGGTTTTGTTCCAGAGACTTTAGCGCTAGATGATGATCCTTTAGATGTTTTAGTTTTAGGACATGAACCAACTTTTCCTATGTGTGTAATTGAAGTAAAACCAATTGGTGTTTTTCACATGACAGATGAAAAAGGACCGGATGAAAAAATTATTTGTGTGCCTATTTCAGATCCAATTTGGAATGATAAAAGTGATATCTCAGATTTAAACCCACACAGATTAAAAGAAATAGAACATTTTTTTAAAGTATATAAAGATTTAGAAAAGAAAAAAGTAGATGTTGGTGGTTGGGGAGATGCTAAAGAAGCTACTGAAATTTTTCATGCATGTGTTGAGAGATACAAACAAAGCGACTACAAGAAGACTGATAAATTTAAGATTTAACAAAAAAAATACCCATATTTTATTAACCTCTTAAAATTAACTTTTTAAGAGGTTTTTTATTTCTATTTGATTTTATTACATTTACGACCGTTTTAAACTAATAAAAATAAAATAATATATGGAATCAATGATGATTTGGATGCCAATTGCAATGGCTGTTTTAGGATTAGTATACATGCTAGTTAAAAAATCTTGGGTAATGAAACAAGATGCAGGTGATGGAAAAATGAAAGAAATTTCTGACCACATCTATGAAGGAGCACTTGCTTTTTTAAATGCTGAATATCGACTTTTAGCAATTTTTGTAGTTGGAGCAAGTATTGTTTTAGCTGGGATTGCTTTTTATATGGACAGTACTTATTTAATTGTAGTTGCCTTTATTATTGGTGCTATATTTTCTGCATTTGCAGGAAATATGGGAATGAAAATTGCAACCAAAACAAACGTTAGAACCACACAAGCTGCAAAAACGAGTTTGCCAAATGCATTAAAAGTTTCTTTTGGTGGTGGTACGGTAATGGGTCTTGGTGTTGCTGGTTTGGCTGTTTTAGGTTTAACCATGTTCTTTATATTTTTCTTTCATTATTTCATGGATGGAGTATGGACTTCGACATCAGATATGACTGTTGTTTTAGAAGCATTAGCAGGTTTCTCTTTAGGAGCTGAATCTATTGCTTTATTTGCAAGAGTTGGTGGTGGTATTTATACCAAAGCTGCTGATGTTGGTGCTGATTTAGCGGGTAAAGTACAAGCTGATATTCCTGAAGATGACCCAAGAAATCCAGCAACTATTGCTGATAATGTGGGAGATAATGTTGGAGATGTTGCAGGTATGGGAGCTGATTTATTTGGTTCTTATGTAGCAACTGTATTAGCTGCAATGGTTTTAGGAAATTATGTGATTAAAGATATGGGAGGAGCAATTCAAGATGCTTTTGGCGGAATTGGACCAATCTTATTACCAATGTCTATTGCTGGTGTGGGTATTATTATTTCTCTTATTGGAACACTTTTAGTTAAAATCTCATCGAATGATGCAAAAGAAGCAGATGTTCAAAAAGCATTAAATATCGGAAACTGGGCAGCTATCGCAATGGTTGCTGCAGCATGTTACGGTTTAGTAACTTGGATGTTACCAGAAACAATGCAAATGGATTTCTTTGGTGAAGGTCTTCAAGATATTTCATCAATGAGAGTATTTTATGCATGTTTAGTTGGTTTAGTTGTGGGTGCAGGAATCTCTGCATTTACAGAATACTATACAGGTTTAGGTTCTAAACCAATTTTAAAAATAGTACAACAGTCTTCTACAGGAGCAGGAACAAATATTATCGCTGGTTTAGCTACCGGTATGATTTCTACATTTTCTTCTGTATTATTATTTGCCGCTGCAATATGGTCTTCATATGCTTTAGCAGGCTTTTACGGAGTTGCTTTGGCTGCCTCTGCAATGATGGCAACTACAGCAATGCAATTAGCTATTGATGCTTTTGGACCAATTGCCGATAATGCAGGTGGTATTGCAGAAATGAGTGAGCAAGATCCAATTGTTAGAGAACGTACAGATATTTTAGATGCTGTTGGTAATACAACTGCTGCAACAGGTAAAGGTTTTGCCATTGCTTCTGCTGCATTAACTTCTTTGGCTTTATTTGCTGCCTATGTAACATTTACAGGAATAGATGGTATTAATATATTTAAAGCACCTGTATTAGCAATGCTATTTGTTGGTGGAATGGTACCCGTTGTATTCTCTGCATTGGCAATGAATGCTGTTGGTAAAGCTGCTATGGAAATGGTAAATGAAGTAGTAAGACAGTTTAAAGAAATTCCAGGAATTATGGAAGGAACTGGGAAACCAGAATATGATAAATGTGTCGCTATTTCTACTAAGGCATCCTTAAAGGAAATGATGTTACCAGGTCTTTTAACAATCGGTTTTCCAATACTTGTTGTTTTGGTAGGTAAATTAGCATATCAAGAAAACAACATGTTGGTAGCTGAAATGTTAGGTGGATATATGGCTGGTGTTACTGTTTCTGGCGTACTTTGGGCAATCTTCCAAAACAATGCTGGAGGTGCATGGGACAATGCTAAGAAATCTTTTGAAGCTGGAGTAGAGATTAATGGAGTTATGACATATAAAGGTTCTGAAGCGCATAAAGCGGCAGTAACTGGAGATACAGTTGGAGATCCTTTTAAAGATACATCTGGCCCTTCTATGAATATTTTAATTAAACTTACCTGTTTGATTGGTTTGGTAATTGCTCCTATTTTAGGGGGACATTCAAATGCCAATTCACATAGTGAAGAGATTAGGAAAGAAGTACGTGTAGAAATTAAAGGAGATACTTCTGAAATGGCTGCAGCAACAATTACTACTGCTACTACTATGAACGGAAAAACAACAACTAGCACTCAAGAAATTGAGGGTGCAGTTGAAGAAATAGAAGAAATAGCGAATGAAGCAGGAACAATTATTTCTGTAAATATTCAAAAAGATACTAAGAAAGAGTAATTTAAGATATCTACTATATAAACATCCTTCTGAAAATTTAGAAGGATGTTTTTTGCTTTTATAAATCTTCTAAAACAAATTGAAATTGACTATTTGAAGACTTTTGAGCAATACAATTAATGAGGGCTTCTAATAATTGCAAAACGCTAAGATAACCTCCAATAACCTGGCAATCTTTCATCAAAATAATTAAATTATCCGAGGGCGTTAACTGAACCGTTCCTGGCACACAGAAATGGTTAATATGCTTGGAAAATTATTAGCTATTGTTTCATTTAAGTGGAAACCCGCTCTATTATTATCTTTAGAAATAGAATATAATTTCTTCATCATTTTTATAATTCCTAAAATATATAATTTTATATTTTAAAATGAAGATCAAAAAAAATCGTCTAAAAATTTCTTTTTAAACGATTTTAACAATAACTAATACTTCGCTATAAAGCGTATCGTTGAGGACCTCCTCTTCGGATATCTTCACTAGCAACTTCTTCAAATTGTGTAAAATTTTCTCTAAAGGCATTCGATAGTTTAAAAGCTGTTTTATAATACGCTTCATCATTATTCCAAGTTGCTCTAGGACTTAACAATTCTGACGGCACACCAGGACAAGTTCTTGGTTGCGCAACTCCAAAAACAGAATGAATGTGATAATCTTCATACTTATAACTTCCTAAATCACCATTTAAAACAGCAGAAATCATTGCTCTCGTATATTTTAATGGCATTCTTTTTCCTACACCGTACTGCCCTCCAGACCAACCTGTATTTATCAACCAAACATTTACGCCAGTCTCCTGCATCTTTTTACTTAGCATTTCTGCATATTTCGTTGGGTGCAATGGCATAAAAGGTGCGCCAAAACAAGCTGAAAAACTAGGTGTTGGTTCTGTAACCCCCGCCTCTGTTCCTGCAACTTTTGCGGTATAACCAGAAATAAAGTGGTATGCTGCTTGATTTGGAGTTAATTTAGATATTGGAGGTAAAACGCCAAAAGCATCTGCTGTTAGAAAGAAAATATTCTTTGGGTTTTTACCTATTGACGGTTTTTGAATATTGTCTATATGATAAATAGGATAACTAACTCTTGTGTTCTGAGTAATAGAAGTATCTCCAAAATCGATAACACCCTCTTTATCCAAAACAACATTTTCTAGAATTGCTCCTTTTTTAATTGCTGCAAAAATTTCTGGTTCTTGTTCTTGTGATAAGTTAATCACTTTTGCATAACAGCCCCCTTCAAAATTAAAAACGGTATTTTCTTCTGTCCAACCATGCTCATCATCACCTATCAAACTTCTGTCAGGATCTGTAGAAAGCGTTGTTTTCCCTGTACCAGAAAGTCCAAAGAAAATTGCTGTATCACCATGTTTACCAACATTTGCAGAACAGTGCATTGGCAATGTTTTTTTATAAACGGGTAATATGAAATTTAAAGCAGAAAAAATTCCTTTTTTAATTTCACCTGTGTACCCCGTACCACCAATTAAAGCTACTTTTCTTGTAAAATTTAAAATGGCAAAATTATGTTGTCGTGTCCCGTCTACTTCAGGATCTGCCATAAAACCGGGCGCATTTACCACGGTCCACTCAGGATCAAAGTCTTTTAACTCTAACTCTGTAGGTCTTAAAAACATATTGTAAGCGAACATATTACTCCAAGGATACTCGTTTACAACTCTAATACTTAGCTTGTAATTTTCGTCTGCACACGCATAAGAATCTCGCACAAAAATTTCTTTTTCAGAAAGATACTCAGTAACCTTATTATACAGCGCATCAAATTTTTCTGAATCAAACGGTAAATTAATATCACTCCACCAAACTTCGTCTTTTGTAATGGCGTCTTTTACAATAAATCTATCTTTTGGAGAGCGTCCTGTAAACTCTCCTGTATTTACTGCAATTGCACCTAAAGAAGATGCTACTCCTTGTTCTTTTTTTAACGTTTCTTCATGTAACTCACTAGAGGTTAACTGATAACGAATTGTTGCATTTTTGATCCCTAGACTATTTAACGAAATCGATTTCGTATTTGTATCTACCATATCAATATTTATTTTGTTTTTAATGAAGTACAAAATTAAACAATATTTTAAAATAGGGTTATTTAAATATAAGAATTCTCATTTTTTTATTTCTTTCTCATTTTTTTTAGGAACCCTGTTAACATAAATGCCCAGCCAAGAATAAAAAATAAGCCCCCAATAGGAGTTATAAACCAAATAGATGTTGCAGTTAGTTCTGTTAATTGAATTGCATAAATAGATCCCGAAAAAAAGAAGATTCCAGAGAAAAATAACCAACTAATCGTGTTTTTTTGTTTTGTAGAAAAACCAGTATACATATTAACAAATAACAATACAATAACATGATACATTTGATACCGAACAGCGGTATTAAAACTTATTAATTCATCTGAAGTTAGTACCTCTTTTAAAGCATGTGCGCCAAAAGCACCTAAAATAATACCTAACATTCCTAAAAAACAGGTAATAATAAAATTTTTAAACATTATTAGTGATTTTTGTTTAATTTTAAACAATTGATGTATCTTCGTATTTCATACAAAAATACATTATTTATCATATGAAAAACATTCTAATTATTGGAGCTGGGAAATCGAGTTCTGCACTTATAAAATATCTTTTAGACACCTCTGAGGAAGAAAACTTATTTTTAACCATTGGAGACATTTCAACAGAAAATGCACACAAACTAATTAATAATCACCAAAACGCAACAGCAATTGTTTTAGATGTATTTGATAAAAAGCAACGTGAAGAACAGATACAAAAAGCAGACCTTGTTATTTCTATGCTACCAGCAAGATTTCATTTAGATGTGGCTAAAGATTGTATTGCTTTTAATAAGCATATGGTTACTGCTTCTTATATTTCTGATGAAATGAAAGCTTTAGATACAGAAGCAAAAAAGAAAGGCTTGGTTTTTATGAATGAAATTGGTCTAGATCCAGGAATTGACCATATGAGTGCTATGCAAGTAATTGACAGAATTAAAGATGCTGGTGGTAAAATGTTATTGTTTGAATCTTTCTGTGGTGGAATTGTGGCACCAGAAAGCGATAACAACTTATGGAATTATAAATTTACATGGAACCCAAGAAATGTAGTTTTAGCAGGACAAGGTGGTGCTGCCATGTTTATTCAAGAAGGCACCTATAAATACATTCCTTATCACAAATTATTTAGAAGAAGTGAATTTCTAGAAGTAAAGGGAAACGGAAAATTTGAAGCAATTGCAAATAGAGATTCCTTAAAATATAGAAGCGTTTATGGCCTAGATGACATTCCTACAATGTACAGAGGAACTATTAGAAAGGTTGGGTTTTCTAGAGCTTGGAATATTTTTGTACAATTAGGAATGACAGATGATTCTTATACCATAGAAGAATCTGAAAACATGAGTTATAGAGATTTTATAAACTTATTTTTAGCGTATTCACCATCAGATTCTGTAGAATTAAAATTACGTTCTTACTTGAAAATAGATCAAGACGATGTCATGTGGGAAAAATTAATTGAACTTGATATTTTTAATCCGACTAAAAAAATTGGCTTAAAAAATGCAACTCCTGCTCAAATGCTGCAAAATATTTTAGAAGAATCTTGGACTTTAGATGAAAATGACAAAGACATGATTGTAATGCAACACCTTTTCGGTTATGAACTTAATGGAGAAAGGTTTCAGATAGAAAGTAGTTTTGTTGTTTTAGGAGAAAACCAAACATACACAGCAATGTCTAAAACAGTTGGTTTACCTGTTGGAATAGCTGCCGTAAATATTTTGAAAGGAAAAATTAAAACTCCAGGAGTTCAAATTCCTATTTCTAAAGAGGTTTACGAACCTATTTTAAAAGAATTAGAAGCTCATGGAATTATATTTTCTGAAGAGAAAGTTCCTTATTTAGGATATAATCCTAACAATGTAGTTGGATAAAGTAATTTCTTAAAGATTCTTTTTATTTTTAGTAACCTTAACAAGGGGATGCAAATTCCTTGTTAAGGTTATTTTCACTTTAACCATAACTTTGACTGAGACGTTAAATTTTTTTAATCATCCTCAAAGTATTAGTATTTCAAACTACATTTTTAAATAAAAATCTTTTGTCAACTTAATATAGTCTTCTGTATACTGGTGACGAGCAATTTCTATAATTAAATGTGTTTCCTGTATCTCCGTTTCCTTAAAAGAAAAGGACAATAAACTTCTTTTTACTTCTGACTTTGTATTTCCTTGAACCCTGCAAACTTTGTTTAAAAATAAATCATGCTCTTTGGCTATTCTTATAAAATTTATTTCCTCTTTAAAAGGAATAATTGTAGAAAAAATTCCATTTTCTGATAAAATTTTAGAAATACCAACCAACAGTTCTTCAAAAGGTAATGAAGAAGTAAAACGTGCCTTATTTCTTGAGACATCTTTACTCTCAAAGCTATCTGTATAAAAAGGTGGATTCGATACAATTAAATCATAGCGCTCCTCCTCAGCAGCTATTTCATCTGCAAATTCCTGAAAAGTAGCATTGTAACAATACAAACGGTCTCCCCAATCAGATTTTTCAAAGTTTTCAACCGCTTGTTCATATGCATTTTCATCTACCTCCACAGCATCAATTGTCATGGCATCAGAACGCTGTGCAATCATTAGCGCAACAACACCACTGCCTGCACCAATATCTAAAACAGTATCTGGGTACTTATCAATAGTGCACCAAGCACCTAATAAAACTCCGTCAGTACCTATCTTCATAGCCACTCTGTCTTGTTCCACTGTAAATTCTTTAAACTTAAAAGGTTTAGATTTCATTAAATATATTGATATATCTTTCTTTAAATATTTGTTTTTACATGCTCTGCTCCAGCTGTTTTTTTTGGAGAATAATTGGTTCGTTCTTTAAATGATGTAGAAAAGTAAATTAAAGGAAATATAGCCCATTTTTAACCAGGCCACCAAAATTTTTTGACTTAAAAAAATCCTTTTTACTTAAAAAAACTTTTTTTGCTAAAATAAAAAAATATCTTAGAATAGTTACTAATTTTCACAAATAGCTTATCCAATACTAAGGTACATGGTAATGTTACTGTTATAGCAATAAGCAGGACTATTTAATTAGGAGTGCGGCTATAAACAAGGTAAAACTAGTAATACCATTACCGTAGGAATGGTTTTGAATGCCGATAAACTTAATTCAATTGATGGGTAAATATTAACTACGAATGTTGCTGATATTGTAAGATAGAAAAATACTGCAGTAAGTTTGCGAGAAGTTGCGAACGAAACATCTGCAGCAGTGCCACAAACTAGTTTTACCTTAACGCAAACACCTTCATCAAATAGTTATACATTTTTGTAATTAATTTTGTAACTTTTTTAAAAAATTATGAAACATAACTTCTTAAAAAGAAGTTAATTTCGCTTAGTCTATAAAAATAAAATTATAAACTAATAAACCACTGACCTCAAAATAAGTTAATATATCATCCAGTAAATAATGGATTTCACCCAATAACAGCAGGTGACAGCGTTCCGTTTAAATATTATTAAAAAAGGATTTTTAAAATGAAAAAACTATTTTTATTTTTTTTGTGCACCACAATGATTTCTTTGCAAGCTAAAAATTATGAATTCAATTCTAACATTTATGGGTTTGAAGAGAGTCCTTCTGGATATTCCTTAAATATATTTAACTTTATAAATAATAATTCAGCATTCATTGATGTTGATTTTGGTACCGCAGAAGATTTCATGTTGTTTACTGGTGCGGGTGCAATCGCAAATGCCAACACTTCTACAATTACAGGTAATGTTGGATCAAACGCTGGGGCAATAAGTGGTTTTGGAGGAGATACAGTAGTAAACGGCACTATAGAAAATGGAAATGCAGTTACTGCAAAGGCGTATGAAGATTTAAAAGTTGGTTGTGCTAACCTTTTAGGTTTAGAAGCAACAATAGCTAATCATGGTTCAGTTTTTGGCCTTGGGGAGACTATTGGCCCTGGCATTTACTCTGTTGCATCTGCTGTTTCAATTTCAGGAACACTTACATTAGACGCCCAAGGAGATCCTGATGCTATGTTTATCTTTAAAATTTATGGAGCACTTAATTCAATTGCCGAAACAAAAGTTCTTCTAGAAAATAAGGCTTCGGCAGCTAATGTTTATTGGATTGCTACTGGCGCTATTTATTTTGATACAAACACAACTATGATTGGTACGGCAATAGCTTATCCAGGTGCTGTTAATTTAGTGGCAGGAGGATCTATAACCGGAAGTTTATATGCTACTGAAGGCGATATAGCAACAGCTTCTTTTGAAGCTGTAATTCCAGTGCGTGACCCAGCGTATAATTATCTTGGTGCTTATACTTCGAATGGTACACCGCTTTATTTAGAAGATCCAAGCGATGTTGTTTCTGCAGCGACTCAAAAAACGATAAGTAATTCACTTCCTGATAACTATCCAGTTCCCCAATATAACCCACAATATATTACTTCAAGCTTTGATACCAATCTTAAAATTGATGGGAGTACAGACATTTTGGTAACATTTGTAAGTGAAGGAGTGGATGCTAAAAATGCTTTAGGGTTTTACACTTATGATATAAATAATCCATCGGCTACAGTACCAACAAAAGATGATATCACTATTATTTTCCCAAATGTTTCAGGGTTATCAAGTGGTGGTAGTTTACAAGTTGGAGACAAAGTAAATATTGGATCTTTTGAAGCAGGAACAGGAATAGGTTGGGTGTTAATAGCAGACGCTTGGAATTCGACTGATCAAGAAGTTGGAGATAGTGAATGGGAATTGTATTCAAATCCTAATTATAATACAGAAACAGATGCGTCTCTAAGACTTCATAATGTATTATTAGAGGATACCGTTAACGAAAGAATTATTTTGGGTTTTGAAGATGTTTTAAGAGATGATAACTCTTGTGATAACGATTTTAATGATGCAGTTTTTTATATTACTGCAAGTGCATATGAAGTAGTAAATACAAATAATTTTGTGGATATAACCAGTGCCTTTGATACCTTTGTATTAAGTGATAATGCTTTAAAAGTAGGAGAAACAGCTACAGTCACGTTGACCTTTTCTGAAGCAGTCAATGGATTTAGTAGTGATTATATTACTGCAGTAAATGGAACATTATCTACGATGACTACAGTTGATAATAGGATATGGACAGGTACATTTACACCATTCACAAATATCGAGGATGCAACCAATATATTAACATTAGATACCAGTGATACGGTTTTTGAGGGTATTACTGTTCTGTCGACTACTACTAGTAATTATGAAGTAGATACATTGTTTCCGACTGTATTATCCTTTGCATTAAGTAATAGTGCATTAAAAGCAGGAGAAACGGCTACAGTAACGTTGACTTTTTCTGAAGCAGTCGCTGGATTTAGCAGTGATACTGATATTACTGCAGTAAATGGAACAATATCTACGATGACTACAGATAATAATATTATATGGACAGGTACATTTACACCGACCGCAGATACTGAAGATGCCAGTAATGTATTAACCTTATCTGCTAATTATACAGATTTAGCAGTGAATGCAGGTCCATCGGATACTACTAGTAATTATGAGGTGGAGACCTTGTTACCGTCAGCAGATATTACTTATAATTCAATAAGTCCTTATAAATCCGGTGAAACAATCATCATTACTGCCACATTTAATGAAGCCTTGTTAGATTCGCATATTCCAAAAATTGATGTAAATAGCTCTGGGATTGCAAGTGGTAATGCTACTAATATGACACGAACATCAACAACTACATACACATATAATTATGTTGTACCTGCAGGAGACGGGATAAGAACCATCAGTTTATCTAATGGAAAAGACCTTGTAGGAAATGTAATTTCATCAACTCCTACAAGTGGTACTACCTTTATGTTAGATAATACTATGCCTACCGCATCCTTAGCCTACAGCGTAGGAGGCACTGTAGTGTCCTCTGTTTCAGCAAATGATGTTGTTACCATTACAGCTACTTTTAATGAAAATATTACAGATAGCCCGGGAATGCAAATATCGGGTACTGGTGTAGAAACCATTAGTACCACCAATATGACTAAAGTAAGTGCAACGTCTTACACCTATACTTGGACAATGGGAACAGGTGCTGGTGTGCAATCATTTGTACTAGGAACAGGAGTAGATGTTGTGGGTAATGTTGTAACAGCAACGCCAACATCGGGAGCTACTATTCTGATAGATGCTCCTCGGCACCTTACAAAATATGGTAAAATTTCTATTGGTAGTGCTGATTTAATAAATAAATATGGGGCCTTAGGAGGAACCAGTGGATTGACAGCGAATGGAAAACAGATATCGATATCAACAGCTCCAACGATTACTGGAACACCACCCACTGCAGTAAATAAAAATGTATCGTATTCATTTACTCCAACGGGATCAGATAATGATGATGGTTATACTCTTATATATTCGATTACAGGAACACCTTCATGGGCTAGTTTTGATACAACTACTGGAGCGTTAACTGGAACTCCAGATAACGATGATCTTGGAACATCTGAATCTATTACCATCACTGTTAGTGATGGAGTTCTTAAAGCAAGTTTAACTGCTTTTACAATTCAGGTAAAATAGATGAAGTTTTTTTAGAAACTTATGACTACATTTAGACCGGTAGTAAATACTAATGATGCTCCAGAAGGGCTAACTCCCGAAATAGCTAGTAGCAGTGTTTATCCTATACGAAACATTTAAAGAAATTAAAAATGAGCGCTCATTCATACATACATCATTATAAGGTGATTTTATATTAATGGTGCTATTCCATAAGTAAAAAATAGTAGTGTAATTAGCGCCGAAGAATTGTAACAAAATTTTTATGCACTAAAATTAAAACATACCCTAAATTAAATACGAATCTTAAAAGAATAAATACAAAAAATCTAATACTATAAAGTCTTTTGTAACTTAATCTCATTTCGTTTTATTTTAAGTAATCTTAAAGTTTATACCAGATATTTACTATTTTGGTTACACTAAAAAAGTCCTGTAAACATTGCGTTTATAGGACTTTTAAATTTTTCACTAATTGCAGAAAGGAAGGGATTCGAACCCTCGATACCGTTACCGGTATACTACCTTTCCAAGGTAGCGCCTTCGACCACTCGGCCACCTTTCTAAATATACAAAGCTATTAAACCCTCAGGAGTTTCAACTTCTATTGTACTGTTTTCTCTATCTACTTTTTTAATAAAGGCATCTACCATCGGAATAAAAATTTCTGTTCCATCTCGATCTATCTCAAAAAGAGGTTGTGCTGCTTTATCGTTTATATGAACAATTTGTCCTACTTCGCCAAAATTTATATCTACTACAGTAAAACCAATTACTTCATGAAAATAAAACTTATCGCCAGATAATTTTGGCAACATTGTTGAAGGCAAATAAATACCGCATTTTAAAATTGAATCGGCCTCTTCATCAGAATAAATATCTTCAAACTGAACACGTAGCTGATTTCCTTTGTGTAATGAACTTTTTTCAATAAAAAATGGAACCAGGTTAGTGCCAAATTCGACATAAACTGATTCCATTTCTGTGTACAACTCAGGCTCATCTGTATCTAATTTGATAACAACTTCACCTTTAAAACTATATTTTGTAACGATTTTGCCTAAATAAAAACAATCTTCTTTACGCATCTTCGTATAAATTTAGTTTTTATTCTGCTGCTTTTTCTTGAGCTTCATCGATAGTTTCAGGAGCTGCTTCAACAACTTCTTCAACTCCAACCTCAGCAACAACTTCTTCTACAACTGGCTTAGCTGCTTCAATTCTTGCTTCGTTTACTGCTTTTTCTGCTGCCAATGCTGCTGCCTTCGCATCAGATTGTGCTTGAGATAACCCAGCTTCTTTATCAGAAATTTTTGTCGCTTTTTCCTCTACCCAAGCTGCAAATTTAGCATCTGCTTGCTCTTGAGTTAAAGCACCTTTACGAACACCTCCAACTAAATGATTCTTTAACATAGCACCTTTATAAGATAAAAGGTTCTTTGCAGTATCTGTTGGTTGTGCACCATTTTGTAACCATTGTACAGCTTTATCAATGTTTAAATCGATAACTGCTGGATTTACATTTGGATTGTAAGTACCTAATTTCTCTAAGTATTTACCATCTCTTTTTGCACGAGCATCAGCGGCAACGATCCAATAGAATGGTTTCCCTTTTTTACCGTGTCTTTGTAATCTAATCTTTACAGACATAATTTGTTAATTTTTTAAGGTTCTCGACCTTGATTATTAATAATCTTACTATCTCGTAGTAAGTGGGCGCAAATATACAAATTAATTTAATTATAGAAACTTTAAATTTACTAATTATCAAGTAGTTAATCTATTTACCTTTTGTTGATAAGTCCGTATAAATTTACATGCCTAAATCTTTCATGTTTTTGTATTTTTAACTTCCCAAATCATCCATTAAAAATAGCCATTTTATGTACTTAATTTTTGATACAGAAACTACCGGTTTACCTAAAAGCTGGAACGCTCCTATTACAAATACAGATAACTGGCCGAGGTGTGTACAAATTGCATGGCAGCTGCATGATGAAATGGGAAATGTATTAGAACACAACGATTTTCTAATAAAACCAGAAGGATACAACATTCCTTATGACGCAGAGAGAATTCACGGAATTTCTACAGAATTAGCAGAAGAGCAAGGTATTTCTTTAGACGAATGTTTAATTTTATTTAATGAAGTTTTAGGTAAAACAAAATTTATTGTTGGTCAGAATTTAAATTTTGACTTGAATATTATGGGATGTGAATTCCATAGATTGGGGGTTGAAAACAAGATGACTTCCCTACCAATATTAGACACGTGTACCGAAAAAACAGCGTTCATGTGTCAGATTCCTGGAGGTCGTGGTGGAAAATTTAAGCTACCAACATTAACAGAATTACACAATCATCTATTTGGTGCTGGTTTTGGAGATGCGCATAACGCCACAGCAGATGTAGAGGCAACAACACGTTGTTTTTTAGAATTAGTTCGTATTAGAGAGTTTACAAAAGAGCAATTAGATGTAGCCGAAGATTATTTTAAGAACTTCTCTGAGACCAATCCAAAACCAATTCAAGTTATTGGTTTAAAGCACATAAATCTTAAAAAAGAAAGTGAAAAAATTCGGGAACGTCTTGAGAAATTAAAGGACACAGCAGATACAAAATCTACTACTGTAGGTTTAGCAGAATTAGAAAATGTTCAATTTTCCCACTTACATAATCACACGCAATACTCTGTTTTACAATCTACCATGCAAATTGGTAATATTATAAAAGCTGCAGCGAAAGACAATATGCCCGCAGTGGCAATGACAGATACTGCAAATATGATGGCATCATTTCATTTTGTAAGTGCTATTTTAAGTCATAATAAAACAGCAGCAACTCCAATGAAACCAATTGTTGGTTGTGAGTTTAATGTGTGCGAAAATCATAAAAATAAATCTCAAAAAGACAATGGTTACCAAGTTGTTTTATTAGCTAAAAACAAAAAAGGATATCACAATTTAGCTAAAATGTCTTCAATTGCCTTTGTAGATGGTTTTTACTATGTGCCGAGAATAGATCGAGAGGTAATTAAAAAATACAAAGAAGATATTATTGTTTTAACCGGAAATTTATATGGTGAAGTTCCTAGTAAAATTCTAAATCTTGGAGAAAAACAAGCAGAGGATGCTTTAATCTGGTGGAAAGAAGAGTTTAAAGATGATTTCTATATTGAGCTGATGCGCCACAATCAGCAAGATGAAAAAATTGTAAATGAGACGCTATTAAAATTCTCTAAAAAGCATGCCGTTAAAGTTATTGCAACAAATAATACTTTTTATTTAGAGAAAAAAGATGCCAATGCTCATGATATTTTATTATGTGTAAAAGATGGAGAAAAACAAGCAACACCAATAGGAAAAGGGCGCGGTTACAGATACGGTCTGCCAAACCAAGAGTATTATTTTAAGTCTTCAGATGAAATGAAAGCGCTTTTTGCAGATTTACCAGAAGCGATTATCAATATTCAAGAAATTGTAGATAAAATAGAAATTTTTACACTTGCAAGAGATGTACTATTACCTGCATTTGATATTCCTGAAGAATTTAAAGATGCTGCTGATGAGGAAGACAAAGGAAAACGCGGTGAGAATAATTTTCTAAAACACCTAACGTTTGTTGGTGCTAAAAAAAGATACGGAGAAATCACAGAATCTATCAAAGAACGTTTAGATTTTGAATTGTCTGTAATTGAAAAAACAGGATATCCTGGTTATTTCTTGATTGTAGAAGATTTTATTCGAGAAGCTAGAAATATGGATGTTGCCGTAGGTCCAGGACGTGGCTCTGCTGCTGGTTCTGTAGTTGCCTTTTGCTTATGGATTACCAATATAGATCCTATTAAATATGATTTGCTTTTTGAACGTTTCTTAAACCCAGAACGGGTATCGATGCCCGATATTGACATTGATTTTGATGACGAAGGACGCGGACGTGTAATGGATTATGTAATTAATAAATATGGTGCAAATCAGGTTGCACAAATTATTACCTACGGAACTATGGCTGCAAAATCTTCCATAAGAGATACTGCCAGAGTGTTAGATTTACCACTTTTTGAAGCGGATAGAATTGCAAAATTGATTCCTTTAATTAAACTAAAAAATATTTTTGGTGACGATGCAAAAAGTAAGGGAAAGGTTGCTGGCTTAAGGTCTGAAGATAAACAATTGGTTGAAGAGCTAAAAAGTTTATCTTTTGGAAATGATTTAATTTCTGAAACAATTAATAAAGCAACAATGCTAGAAGGTTCTGTTAGAAATACCGGAATCCATGCTTGTGGTGTTATTATTACACCCGGAGATATTACCAATTATGTGCCAGTTGCTTTGGCAAAAGATTCAGACATGTACGTTACCCAATTTGATAACTCTGTTGTAGAATCTGCAGGTTTGTTAAAAATGGATTTCTTAGGGTTAAAAACATTGACCCTAATTAAAGACACCGTTAAAATTGTAAAAGCAAAACACAATGTCATCTTAGATCCAGAAACGTTTCCTTTAGATGATGAAAAAACATATGAGTTGTTCCAAAAAGGAGAAACTGTAGGTATTTTTCAGTATGAATCTCCAGGAATGCAAAAACACATGCGCTCTTTAAAACCTACTGTTTTTGCAGATTTAATTGCCATGAATGCCCTGTATAGACCAGGACCAATGGAATATATCCCATCTTTTATTAATAGAAAGCACGGTACAGAAGATATTGAATACGATTTACCCGCCATGGAAGAGTACTTGGCAGAAACTTACGGAATTACGGTCTACCAAGAGCAAGTAATGTTACTCTCGCAAAAGTTGGCAGATTTCACCAAAGGTGAAGCCGATATTTTACGAAAGGCCATGGGTAAGAAGCAAATTGCAGTTTTAGATAAAATGAAACCGAAATTTGTAGAACAGGCAGCTGCAAAAGGACATGATCCAGAAAAATTAGAAAAAATATGGAAAGATTGGGAAGCATTTGCTAGTTACGCCTTTAATAAATCTCACTCTACTTGTTATGCTTGGATTGCATACCAAACGGCGTATTTAAAAGCACACTATCCAGCAGAATATATGGCTTCTGTACTTTCCAATAATATGAATGATATTAAATCTGTTTCATTCTTTATGGAAGAATGTAAACGAATGGGATTGGAAGTTTTTGGCCCTGATTTAAATGAATCTTATTTGAAATTTTCTGTAAATGAAGAAGGTGCTGTACGTTTTGGAATGGCTGCAGTAAAAGGTGTTGGTGCAGGGGCAGTGAGAGCTATTATTAAAGAAAGAGAAGAAAATGGGAATTTTAATTCAATTTTCGATTTAGCAAAACGTATCGATTTACGCGCTGCAAATAAAAAATCTTTTGACAGCTTGATAAAAGCAGGTGCTTTCGATTCTTTTGCAGACACACACAGAGCACAATATTTTTCTACAGATGAAAAAGGTTTGACCTTTTTAGAGCGTGCTATGAAATTTGGAAGTAAATACCAAGAAAATGAAAATTCTGCACAAGTTTCTATGTTTGGAGAAGCCTCTACAGTTCAGTTCCCAGAACCAGACATTCCAGAATGTGAAACTTGGGGAACCATGGAACTTTTATCACAAGAAAAAGAAGTTATTGGAATTTATATTTCAGCACATCCTTTAGATGATTTTAAAAACGAATTAAAATTTTGCAATGCTTCTTTGAAACACTTTAAAGCAGACTTGACAAAATTTGTAAATATGAACCTAGCTTTTGCAGGTATTGTTACAGATGTGCAACATAGAGTCTCTAAAGCAGGAAAAGGATGGGCTTTATTTACAGTTGAAGATTATGCAGATAGCAATGAGTTTCGGATTTTTGGAGAGGAGTATTTAAGAATGCAACATTTCTTGGTTCCAAATCAGTTTTTATTTATAAGATCGACTATTCAAGCAGGTTGGACGAATAAAGAGGGGGTTGTTGGAGAACCTAGATTAAAGTTTACAGAAATGAAATTATTACATGACATTATGGATGAACTCTGTAAAAAGATAACCATTCAACTTCCTTTAAATCAAATTAAAGAAGATACCATTCTTAATTTAGAATCCATTCTAAAAAATAAACCAGGCAAACAAGGTTTAAATTTTACTATTTGGGATGAAAAAGAGAAACTAGAAGTAAGTTTACCAAGTAGAAATACAAAAATTCACATTACAAATGAATTATTGGCAACTTTAGATAGCCAACTAATTAGTTTTAAATTAAACTGATTCTAATTAGTGGAATAAAGTAAAAATAAGTGCTCCATAAAAAGATAAATATTTACTTTTGTTTAACATTTTATACAATACATGAAACAAAAAAACAATGGTACCTGGGTAAGTTGGAACGAAAACGTTACTCACAACTACAAATCACTCTATAAGATAACTACTGAAGAAGAATTGCAGGAAGTTATAAAAAATTCAGAAAAAATACGTGTTTTTGGATCGAAGCAGTCGTCAGCAGACATTGCTTCTGGTTTAGAGACACTAGTAGACATTACTACTTATAATAAAATTCTTTCATTTAATGATTCAGAACACACCATTACTGTGCAATCTGGAGTAATTTTAGGAGATTTACTAGATGCAATAGAAGCAAAAGGTTGGTGTATACCCTGTCTACCGGATATTAATACCATTACTATTGGTGGCGCTTTAGCAACAGGAACTCACGGAACAAGCGGAAAACTTTTATGTGAATACATGACGGGTTGTAGTATTGTTTTAGCAGATGGTTCTTTAACAAGAATTAATGAAAAAGATGAAATGATAGATGCTGTGAGGGTTTCTTTAGGGGTACTTGGCGTAATGTCTGAAATCACTTTTAAATGTGAGCCTATTTACACGCTGCACGTAAAAGAAGGACCAGAAGATGACTCTGAATGGTTACCAAAAATTAAAGAACGCTTAAAAAAGCATGCTTTTTTAAGAATTTTATGGCTTCCGCATACAGACAAAGGGTATGTAATTACTGGCGATAAAATTAATCCTGATACAGAAATTACAGAAAACTTAGGACCTGCGTATTTAAAACACCGAAGAACAGCTTCAAAAATACTATACAAATATTCGCATATTTTTCCTTGGACTACAGCAATTGCCAACAAACTTTTATATAGAGGTTTTTTTAGTAGCACCAAAGAACATAAAGGTTCACTATACCAAGCGACCGTAACAAAGTCTCGGGGTTCCACGATAGAATTGGCAGAATGGACAATTGGCTTAGATAAATTTCCAAAGGTTTTTGAAGAATTGAAAACTGAAATTAATAAATGGAGCAACAAATCATTTATTCACATTCCAATGGATGTTCGTTTTGTGTACAAAGACAAATCTTGGTTAAGTTATGCTTATGGTGAAGACACGGTAACTATGGGTTGTGTTTCTAGAAACGCAGCTACTGCAGACACTTATGAGGCTTTTAAAAGTATTGAAAAAGTGTTTTTAAAATATGGCGGAAAACCTCACTGGGGGAAACGTTTCACCGCAAAAGATGCTGGGATATCTAAAATTTATAGTAAGTGGGAAGATTTTAAAGTCTTAAGAAAAGAATTAGATCCAACTAATAAATTTTTAAATCCGTATTTAACGGAATTATTAAACGAAAAAGAAAGAGCGAATGCAGTTGCCTAAAGGGTTTTTATTTGATTTTGATGGTGTTGTAGTAAATAGCTTCGAAAGTCACGGTGCTGCCTGGAGCAGTGCTTTTAAAGAATTATTTAATCAAGATATTGCTCCTTTTCCTAAAAGTCATGCAGGTAAATCACCTATGATTATTGCTGCCTATTTTTGCAGTGTTATTGGTGAAGAAAAACGGACTGAAGAATTATATGTTTTAAAAGACAAACATCTAGATATTCATTTTAAAGTTCCGAAATTATTACCTGGGGTTAGAGAGTTTACGACACTACTTGCCAAAGAGAAGATACCTTACGGAATTGCTAGCAACGCTACCAAACAGTTTTTAAAAAATAGTGTACATCATTTAGAATTAAATTTTCCAATTGTTTTTGGTGTACAAGATTATATAAAACCAAAACCTGCTCCAGAGGCATATATTACCTTAGCAAGTGCATTGGGTTTTCATCAAAATGACTTTAAAGATATTTGGGTTTTTGAAGACAGTTTAACAGGAACAAGAGCTGCAAAATTAGCAGGAATGATTCCTATTGGTATTACAACTCAATTTCCTGAAGAAGATTTAAAAGAAGCTGGAAGTGTTTTTGCATTTCCAACTTTATTGGAGGCCTACAAGTATTTATTAGAAGAATAAGCTAAATAGTTACTTCTCTAAAAAATGTTTCTAAATTTTTATTCTGAGTAGTTAAACCCAAAATTTTCAGGTTATGCTCTTGTGCTAAATCGAAAATTTTAGAGCGCATATCTTTCTCGGAACTAAATGTTAATTGCCAGTTGTTATCTGATGTATTTTTTACAGAACTTAGGTTCGATAATTTTTGAAAAATCACCTCATCAAAAAGGGTATTAAAAGTAACTTCTATTATTTGTTGTTTTGAGTCTTGAAGTTCTTCTAGTTTTTTATCAACTAAAATTTCTCCCTTTTTAATTATAATAACACGGTCACAAACAGCCTCCACTTCTTGCATAATATGCGTAGAAAATAGCACCGTTTTATTTTTTCCTAATTCCTGAATCAAAGCTCTAATTTCTATAATTTGGTTAGGATCTAAACCAGTTGTTGGTTCATCTAGAATTAAGACTTTTGGATTGTGTAAAATAGCGGCAGCAATACCTACTCTTTGCTGATATCCTTTAGATAATTGATGTATTTTCTTATTTGCCTCTAAAGTTAAACCTACTTTCTCTATACAGTCTTCTATTTGACTTTTAGCTACCTTATAAATAGCAGCTTGAAACTTTAAATATTCACGCACATACATTTCTGCATACAAAGGATTGTGTTCAGGTAAATACCCAATTACTTTTTGCGCTGCTATCGAATTTTTTAAAACATCAATATCATCTACAAAAACAGCACCTTGATCTGGTTTTATAAAACCAGTTAAAATTTTCATCATCGTAGACTTCCCTGCACCATTAGGACCTAAAAAACCAATTATCTGTCCTTTATCTGCAGAAAAAGAAATGTTATTTAGTACTTTCTGAGATTTATAGCTTTTAGAAACGGAATTTACGGTTATAGACATTTTACAAATGTAAGTTTAATAGTAGAATAACAAAAATATGTGTTTTTTAGTTTACAATATTAGAAAGGTTTATTAATTGTAAAAGACTAACGTAACTAAAATAAAAATGACTCAATTTTAATTGAGTCATTTTTAAAAAAAAATTTTTAAGTTTTATAATTGATATCTTACTCTGAAACTTATATATCTTGGTAAAATAAAACGTTCATTAACTGTAAATGCAATGATACTTTGACTTATATCTACTTGTGAACCTGTTGCTAATAAATTATTACCTACCAATTCATATTCCCATTTTGCATCTCTATCTTTTCTATAAGCTAATTTTGCGTTCCAAATATTATATGAACTCTGCTTGCTTCCATTTCGTCTTACTTCGTTAAAAGTAAAATCTGAAGTAAGTGTTACTGAGTTCCAAATATATGCATCAAAATCTATCGATGGTGAGCGCGTAACCGTCTTAACATCTGAAGACCTTACATTGCTAATTTGATCTACATAATTTATTCTATAACGCAAGGTAACATTTGGTGCTTTGGTAAAATTTGTGCCAATACTTGCATTCACCCCTCTTACTAAACTTTCATTTATATTCTCTTTCGAATTAATAAGTTGATAGCTTTTATTATAAGAGAAGTTCCCACCCAATCTGGTTCTAATTTTCTTGATGGTTTTACCTAGACCAATAAATGAAGTAAGACTCTCATTATCTAAAGGTGAATTTATAGTTGTACTACTAGACACAACAGAACGCTGTCCAAAAATTGTATTTCTATTTACCTGATCTGAAGTTTTCTTATAATTTATTGTCGCAAAAACATTACTCGCATTAAATAAGTTAAAACTTGAATACCTTAACGTTAAATTATGAAAACTAGCATTTAAAAGTCCTGGGTTTCCTGAAAAGTAAGAATCATAATTATTCATTACAATACCCCTTGCAATTTGATTAACGTCTGTAAAATTAACTTCTTGTTTGTAGCTAAAATTTAAACTCTCACTTCTTTTAAACTGGGCTACTACTTCAAATTCTGGTAAAAATTTAGCAAAGGTATCTTTAAAGGTCTCTGCACCAAATTGCGTATTATTAGAATTATAAGCATGCACTGTAAAACCAGGTGTAAATGTAAAAATACCAGATTTTAAACGATATCTTAACCCCGCGTATACATCTGAAAAACTATAATCAGTATCGTTTGTTGTTTGAGGATTAGTGATATCATCAATAGTTGGAGTTGGATCAAACTCTGCACCACTGTCTAAAATCTGAAAAAACCGAGAATTAAAATTTTGTTTACTTAGTATCGTTCCTGTTACAAAATTCAAATTACTTTGATCGTTTAAAATATAGTAATAATCTAATTTTGCATCTAACTGATTAGATTTTACACGTCTATCTTGTTCTAAGGTATAAAATTGATTACTTCTATCTAAACCTAAAATTTCGGCTGAATCATCAAACCCATCTTCAAACTCTTCTAAAGAATCTATATCATCTGGGTTATTATTATCTGGATCATTTTCTAAAGAAGCCACATAAAAAGGATCTTCATCCTGTAAAATATGTTTTACTTCTAGTGCAAAAATACTTTTTTCACCTGCCGTATAGAAATAACTAAAATCTTGATTAATTGTATAAGGTGTTGCACTTTCAGTCTCTGTAATATTACTTAAAACACTAGAATCTACAACCTCTCTAACAGATTCACTAGAAAAACGACCAGACACATTGTAGGTCAATTGATTATTATAGTCTTTCTTATAGGTTGTACTTAATCGAAATAAACCCGTATTACTTGTTTGGTCTGTTTTCTTGTCTACAAAATCGTTTGGTGTAGTTGGGTCTACATAATCAATATCACTAATATTTCTTTGTCCGTTACTATTACTAGACCAAATTAAAAAACCGCTTAAATCTAATTTTTTATTCGGTGAATAACTAATATTTAAAGCAGACAACTTCGTTTCAATTCTATTTGCATTGTTTGCACCTGCACTTAAAAAACCAATACCTGCATCCCCTATATTAATATTTGTACCATTAGATGGACTTTGGCTTCTAAAACCTCCTCCAAAACTTCTTAAATCTCTTCTACTGAGCACAACATCTCCAAGATTATTTACATCTCCAATAACATTTATGGTGTATTTTGGTGTATAATAAAATAATTTTGGCTGAAAAAGGTACAAGCCTGTATCTGCAGAATTTCCTGCACCAGCTATTATATCTCCAAACCAAAAATTCTTTTTACCTTCTTTTAGTTTAATATTTATAGCAACTCTATCTTGGTTATTTTGTACACCACTTAGCTGACTTACATTCGAGTAATTTCTTAAAACCTGAATTTTATCTACGGCATTAGAAGGAATGTTTTCTGTTGCTAATTTAGTATCTCCACTAAAAAATTCTTTTCCATCGATCATTATTTTTTCAACAGCTTTACCTTCTACTTCAATTTGACCATCATCATTTATTTCTACTCCAGGTAATTTTGCTAAAACATCTTTTAGTTTTCTTTCAGAACCATTTTTAAAAGAATCTGCATTGTAAATTATAGTATCTCCTTTAATAGTAATGGGCATCTTAGAAATGATCTCTATACCATCTAACATACTATCTTCTAGCATGGTATAATCTTTATTCATATTCGTTGTTTTCGTTTTCAAAAACGCACTAATTTCTTTAAAGCCGATGTAACTAATTTTAATATTATAAACTGTATTTTTTTTAAGATCTAATTTAAAATTTCCTTTTGCATCTGTAAAACCATAAGAAGCAATTCTTTTAGCTACGGTATCTAATGCGATAACATTTGCCATTTCTAAAGGAAAACCCAACGAATCTTTTACAATTCCGCTATATTCTATTTGCGAAAACCCAACTGTAGAGGCAATAAAAATGGCGATGAATACTATTTTTTTCATGTATTATTTTTTATTAAGTTTCAATAAAATTATTTAGTTTAATCTTCTACCGCCGCGACCACCTCTGTTTTGAAAACGGGCTTTTAATTCTTCTGTTTTTACTTTTATAATTTTATTGTATTCATCTCTTGAAACTTCTTTTCCTTTATTAGGTTCTTCTATTTCTAAAACTTCCTTAGAGCTAATTGCAACTTCTGTACAAAGCATAGTAGTTCTACCCGCATTGATCTCTAAAATTAACCCTGGTAAACCATAATATTTGTCTGGCCCAGTGCTTACAGGAATTTGTGGTGTATACCAAGCTGTGATACTTAGCATTTTTTTTGCTGGTATTAGATCTTTTGTCTTTGTAGAATCTTTTTTAGCACTTTCTTTTCTACTAAAAATACTTCCCCAATTTATATTTGTATCTTCTTTAACGAGTGTAGCTTTATAACAAGTATACTGACCAATTTTTTTAGTCTCCACACCCATTTTCCATTGCGCTTGCTCCATATTTTCAGTAACTAAAAAACGTTTACTAAATTGTTCTACATCTTCGATTATTACTTGATCTTTGGTGTTTTTATAAATAGAACCTTGACCATTACTCCTACCCCAGCTTGGCCCAGAAGTACCAGGAGCTTCTAACTTTACCTCTTCCTTAAAAGAAGATGCAGTTTTATTAAAAGTTAAGGTATACGTTTTTTCTAAAAAACTTTTCATACGCTGCATTCTTTGCTTTTTCTGCTGCTCCGTCATTTTCCCAAACCTACTCATATCCATGGTAGTTTTAGACATATACGTAGCTTTACCTTGAAAGCTTTTCTGTGCAAAAGTAATTGATGTAACAAATGTTAAAAAGAATACAAATAGTGATTTCATAATTTATTTTTAGTTTTTAATCGAAAATAATACTTATTCAGAACATTAGACGTAAAAAAAAATGAAAGGTTTAATTTAATATGAAAATAAATAAACAAAATTATCCACCTATCTGTATGCTTCTTCCATTTCCTAAGTCTAAACCTTTTCTAGCCTTAAATTTTTCCATCATTTCATCTGTCTTTTGCTTTTGAATTTCAAGAAACTTCTTTTGAGAAACAATCTTTCCTTTCTTCGGTTCTTGAATCGTAACTTTTCTTGAAGGGTTTAATATAATTTCTGTACAAACTATTATTTTTTTACCATCATTTATTTCTAAAATTAAACCAGGTAAACCTTGGTAATTTCCTGGTCCATTACCCACAGAAATTTTTGGTGCATACCAAGCCGTAGTAATAATTGTTTCTTTTTGTATTTCTTCTAAAGACTTACCATTTTTAAAAGTTATATTTTTATTTTCTACTTCTTTTGAGAACGTAGCTTTGTAACACGTATAAGTTCCTATGTTTTTTGTTTCGGATGATAATTCCCATTTGTATTCCGGAAGTTTGTCTTTTACCAAAAAGCGTTTTCCCATAATTTCTGTTTGATTCGAAAAACGTTTCTCCTTAATATTTTTAAAATAGACACTAGCATTTCCAGAACCACCAAAAGACATCATTACAATGTCTCCTCCTCCAACTTGAGGTTTTGGGACATCTAATGTTATTTCTTCTTTATATGATGAATTTTTTTGATCAAAATTTAAAATAAACGTTTTTTGATTCATTTTATGCAGTTGTGCCTGAAGTTGTTTTTTCATATCATCAGACATGGTAGAATTTTCATCTTCATCAAACGAAAAAGAAGATTTAATGCTTGTTTTATAAATAGCTTTTCCTGTAAAATTTTGCCCATTAATAATCAATGAGCAAAATAAAATTAATGTTGTTAATAATTTAATCATAGTTCTTTATTTTAAATTTTGAACAAAGATGAGCCTTAGATGTATTTTACTTAGTTAACAAGTGTTAATGAGTGTTAACCTCATCGTATTATAATATTAACGAACTATCTTTGAAATATGAATACTCAAAAATATCAATGGCTTTTTTACTTAATAACAGCTACCATAATAGCGACTATTGGTGTACAATTCTATTGGAATTATAAAAATTACGAAGAAAATAAGCGACAAGTAACAAACGAAATTCAATTAAGTCTAGACAATGCTGTAGAAGAATATTATTCTTCTCTTGCAAAAAGTGACTTTTTAACTATTATTGATAACAATAGTAATTCTGTTGCTATTTTTAAAAACCCGCTTAATTTAATTAAAGAGAAATCATATAAGAGCAAATCTATTGGAAATATTATAAATAAAATAAAACCAAATAATTCTGAGAAAGAAAAACCGAGAGCATCAATAAACAATCTAAAATTCACTTTTGATGAAAACTTGTCTAAAGAAAAAATAGATTCTATGATGATTTCGGCAAAAGACTTTGTCATAGAATTCAATTCCAATTTAGATTCATTAAATAACAAAAAAAAAGACTCCGTTGAAGTATTAAACCAAATTACCGATAAGAAGAAAGGTTTTAACTTAAATTCTGATGGAGCAAATAAAGTACTTAAATATTTTAGGGGCAAAAAAGCAGCAGATAGCTTAAAATTAATTAAAAATCTAAAACCTATTTTCATCTCATTCTTAGATCAATCTGTAGAGTATGAAAAAATAGATTCTCTGATAGAGATACAACTACAAAAAAAAGGAATCGAACTAACAACAAGCTTTCATCATTTAAAAAACGATACCCTTTTTCATCAAACGAAAGATAGTTTATTAGCTACTGAAAAAAAATATCTTCGGTCTAAATCTACTTTTGTAAAAGATAATGAAGCTTTCAAATTAGTTTACAATAACCCAAGTATCGTAGCTTTAAAAAGAAGTTCTTTCGGAATTTTCTTATCCTTATTATTATCTTTAGCTGTAATTTCTAGTTTATTTTACCTTTTAAAAATCATTAATCAACAAAAGGAATTAGCAGCTATTAAAAACGATTTAATCAGTAATATAACGCATGAATTTAAAACACCTATTGCAACTATTTCTGCAGCTATTGAGGCAATTAAAAATTTTAATGTCTTAGAAGATCCTGAAAAGACGAATAAATACCTTTCAATGTCCTCTATTCAGATAAATAAATTACATCAAATGGTTGAGAAACTTCTAGAAACGGCTATGTTAGATAGTGAACAATTAGTGCTAAAAAAAGAAACTGTTGATATCGTTGATATTGCAGAAAAAGTGATTTCTAAACATCAAATATTAGCCCATAAAAAGGAACTTTCATTTTCTACAACCTTGCAATCCTACTATGCAAATATTGATGTTTTTCACTTCGAAAACGTGATTTCTAATTTGATTGATAATGCTGTAAAGTATGGAGGAAATCAAATAGAAATAAATATAAATTTAGTTTTAAAAGCAATAGAAATTACAGTTGTAGATGATGGGAAGGGTATTGAAAAAAATCAGAAAGAAAAGATTTTTGACAAGTTTTATCGCGTTCCAAAAGGAAATACACATGATGTAAAAGGATTTGGAATTGGATTGTATTACTGTAAAAAAATCATCGAAAAACATGAAGGATTTATTGGACTAACGTCAGATAAAAGCAAAACTATTTTTAAAATAACAATTCCAAATGAGTAAGATAAAAGTACTCTTAGCTGAGGATGAAGCGAGTTTAGGAATGATTGTAAAAGAGAGTTTAGAAACTAGAAATTTCACTGTTTTTCATACAAAAAATGGTGAAGAAGCTTTTGAGGTTTACAGAAAAGAAAAACCTGATATTTTGGTCTTAGATGTAATGATGCCTAAAAAAGACGGATTTACTTTAGCGAAAGAAATACGGCAAGAAAATAAAAGAATTCCTATTATATTTTTAACAGCAAAATCGCAAACTTCAGATGTATTGGAAGGTTTTAATAATGGAGGTAATGATTATTTAAAAAAACCTTTTTCTATGGAAGAGTTAATTGTGAGAATTAAATCTTTATTAAATAGAATAGAAACTAAAACTAATGTTGACGCTATTAAAATAGGAAATTACTCATTTAACTCAACCAAGCAAACACTTGAAAATTCATTAGAAATCCAGCAACTTACGCATCGAGAGGCACAACTACTCTTTCATCTGTTTGAAAAAAAGAATGAAATTCTAGACAGAACTTTTATATTAAACAAACTATGGGGAAATGATGATTTCTTTAACGCAAGAAGTATGGATGTTTTTATTAGTAAGCTCAGAAAGAAATTAAAAAAAGATACAAATATTCAGATTATAAATATTCGAGGTTTTGGTTATAAATTGATTTGCTAATTACTTTTCAAATTATAAATTTTGTTTACCTTTAGCATCCCTTCATTAATCTTATACAATTAATATATGCACGTTGCAATTGCAGGAAATATTGGCGCTGGTAAAACCACGTTAACCAAACTTTTAGCCAAACATTACAAATGGAAACCTCATTATGAGTCTGTAGATGAAAATCCTTATTTAGATGATTTTTATACAGAGATGGAGCGTTGGTCTTTTAATTTACAAGTATATTTTTTAAATAGTCGTTTTAGACAGATTTTAGAATTACGAGAATCTGGAAAAAACATTATTCAGGATAGGACTATTTATGAAGATGCACGAATTTTTGCACCTAACTTGCACGCAATGGGCTTAATGACAAATAGAGATTATAACAACTATAGTTCTTTATTTGAATTGATGGAAAATTTAGTAAAACCACCAGATTTATTAATTTACTTGCGCGCAGATATCTCTACCTTAGTAGGGCAAATTCATAAACGTGGCAGAGAATATGAAAACTCTATTTCTATTGATTATTTAAGTAGATTAAACGAACGTTATGAAGCATGGATTTCTACTTATAAAAAAGGGAAAATCTTAGTAATTGACGTAGATAATTTAGATTTTGTAACCAATCAAGAAGATTTAGGTTACATTATAGACAGAATAGACTCTCAGATAAATGGGTTGTTTTAATTGAAAATCAGTAAACTAAAAAAGGGATGAAATTAAATAATTTCATCCCTTTTTTAGTTTTAAGAACTTCTTATAAATTTAAAGCATATTCTAAATCTGCTAGAATATCTTCTTCGTCTTCTATACCAACACTCAAACGAATTAATGCATCTGTAATTCCTATTTTTAAACGCTCTTTTTCTGGTATCGAAGCGTGTGACATTGTTACTGGATGATTCACTAAACTTTCTACACCACCTAAAGACTCTGCCAATGTAAAAACATTTGTGTTTTTTAAAAATTTAAAAGTTGCTTCTTTACTATCGTCTTTTAAACGAAATGAAACCATACCTCCAAAATCTTTCATTTGCTTTTTAGCAACTGTATAACTCGGATGATCTTCTAAACCCGGATAATAAACAGCACCAACTTTAGGATGCTTTTTTAAGAAATTAGCAACCGCACGTCCGTTTTCACAATGACGTTGCATTCTAATATGTAATGTTTTTATACCCCTTAAAGCTAAAAAAGAATCCATTGGGCTCGCAATTGCCCCTGCAGCAAACTGAATAAAATGGACTTCTTTGGCTAACTTTGCGTCTTTCACAATTAAAGCACCCATAATTAAATCTGAATGACCTCCTAAATATTTTGTTGCAGAATGCATTACAATATCTGCACCTAAATCTAAGGGCCTTTGCAAATAGGGTGTTGCAAATGTATTATCTACTGCTATTAAAACAGTATCATTTACCTCTTTTACGGCAGAACAAATTGCTTTAATATCTGCAATTTTCATTAACGGATTCGTAGGTGTTTCTATCCAAACTAATTTAGTTTTCTCTGTAATTACATGTGTTACATTCGCAACATCATCCATATCTACATATGTAAATTCTAATCCATATTTTTCAAACAATCTTGTAAACATTCTATACGTCCCACCATACAAATCATCTCCAGCAATTACCTCGTCTCCTGGCTTTAGTATTCTTAAAGCACAATCTATAGCAGCCATACCAGATGAAAATGCAAAACCATGTGTCCCATTTTCTATCGCTGCAAAACTATTTTCTAGTGCAGTTCTTGTTGGGTTTCCTCCTCTTGAATACTCATATTCTTGCGGTTCTCCCAGATTTGAATGCGCATAGGTAGAAGTCATGAAAACAGGCGGCATTATAGCACCCGTTGTAGCCTCTGGTTTTTGACCTCCGTGAATGGTTTTAGTATTAAATTTCATTTATTAGACTGTTTTTCATACTTTAGAAACTCTGTAAATAGAACCTCTTACTCAATTTAAAATAATCGAAATTAACAAAAAAAGTTCTCTTAAATTACAGTAAAATCTTTTTTTTGAGGAACTAATAAAAATAGACAACTACAAATAACTCCTATAAAAATTTCTTGATAGCTCTTATTATTCCGTAATGAATGCCCTCGTGAAAATTGTTAAAAACAATGGCCGTTTCTATACTATCTAATACCAAACCGGTACTTGTTGGGTATGCGCTAAAATTCTCAAAAATACCGGCTTCAAAATCTTCTTGCAACACATCTGGCAAGCCCGATAATAAATCCTTTACCTCTTCAAACTCTTCTTCTGTAAATTTTTTTGTTGGCACAGTTCCTTTTTTATATGAGGCAATTAATTCATCTGGACACAAACAATCTAAATTTGATAACTTATAGTGCAATAATTGCTGTGTTACTACTAAATGAGCTACATTCCAAGCAATACTATTTTTAAAACCTGTTGGAATTGCATGGATTTGGTCTAAAGTTAAATCCTCTAGTTCTTTTATTACTAAATCTCTAGATATTCTTAAAACATCGAATTGTATATTCATTTTTATGATTATTTTTGATGAAACAAATATAATTGATTCAAATGAAAAAAGTCTATTTTTTACAAACTTGTGATACTTGTAAGCGCATTTTAAAGGAAGTAAATACGGATGATTTTGAACTACAAGAGATAAAATCGAATCCTATAAATGCAACACAATTAGCAGAAATGTATGCGCTTTCTGGTAGTTATGAAAACCTCTTTAACAAACGTGCACGACTCTGCAAGTCTCTAGATTTAAAAAGTAAAACTATTTCTGAAATGAATTACAAACAATATTTATTGGATGAATATACTTTTTGAAACGTCCTGTTTTTATTGTTGATAATGAAATTTTTATAGGAAATAGCAAGAGCGTTGTGGCGGCATTAAAAGTAAAACTAAGTTAATTTTTTTCAAGCCAAGTACGGGTTCTTAGTTCTGCGTTTTCTCGGACGTCTTGCCAAAAAAGATTGATATCTCCAACATGATAATTTTTCATAAAAGACATGAATAAACGCATTGGGAATATAGGGTTTGTACTCCAAACCAAACCATCTGTAATTTCTACTTTTAAAGCTCTTTTGTATATTTTTTTATTTGAATACAAAAAACCTTTATGTTGATATAACTCTGTAGTTCTTGTAGTATCCCAAGCAACAGGATTGGAGGTTATACTACCTTTAAATTTATCTTTTTCCTTTGGATAACTCCCTTTTTTAAAAGTATTCCAACCCAGTACACCACCTATTTCATTGGGCTTTATCATTGGTTTTATGGTTTTAAATAAATTAGGCTTCATCACAGTGCCTACAACATATGCTGCAATTAATTTTTGTTGTAAAGGCTTATCGTCAAAAAAATCTCGTAATAAAAATTTAGTATGCGTAGAGCCTTGACTATGGCTTGCAATAATAATTGGTCTCCCATTATTATACTTTTTTAGGTATACTTCAAAGGCTTTTCTAACATCCGAATACGCAAGTATCAACGCTTTTTTTCCTCCTTTTTCTAACATACTGTAAGATCTTAAATGTGCCTGCCTATAATAAGGCACATACAATTTACCCGAAGTTATAAAAGCTGAAGCTTGAAGTAAAACTACTTTATTTAAAACTTTATATTGTTGTTCTAAATCTGCTATTGGAGCATTCCAACGCAAATCTTCTTTAGCAGTATTTAATGTTGGATACACATAAAAAACATCTGCTTTTAAAGAGTCTATTGACTTAGTTTCAAATTCTTTTAAGTCTAATGAATAGGTAGATGGTAAGACTGCCCAATTTTCTTCATTAAGGTAGTTTGGAGCTTCAGGTGCCTCTTTATTTTGAAATTCTTGCACTTTGATTGCAGCCTTGCAACTAAATAAAAACGCTAAAACTATTAAATACCCTATGTTTTTTATCATGTCAAATACACATCGATTAGACGTTCTGCTTCTTTTTTTGCACTCCAATTTTCTAAAATTTCTTGTCTTGCTTGGGTTCCTAGAAGCGGTACTTTATCTTGTATAGACTTTTCCAGCAGCGTTGCTAGTGCGTCACTATTTCCTGCTTCAAATAGATACCCATTTTCACCATGCGTAATTAATGAAGAGTGCACCCCTACATTTTTTGTGGCAATTACAGCACAGCCACAAGACATAGCTTCTGCTGTTACTAAAGAAAAGCCTTCGGAGTAACTTGGTACTACCGCAATTTTAGATGCTTGGTAAAAAGAAATAATATCTAGAGTTTCATCTCTAAAAAAAACTTGATTTTCTATAAAATGATTTTTAGCAATTGCTTTTAACTCTGTTAAAAAATTAGGCTTATCTACTTTACCCACAATTACCAATGCCCAGTTCTGGTGTTCTCTTAAAACTTTTGCAGCATTTAACAGATTAAGGTGTCCTTTTGATTTGCGAACTCTTCCAGCGCACAAAATAATATTTTCTTGAGGGATGTTTTTTAATTGAATATTTTCTTTTGGCTTAAATAGCTCAACATTTACTCCATGCCCAACAATTGTATTTTCAATTCCTAGTTTTTCACTCATACTTTTAACAAGAGTAATCACCTTATCAGATTTTTTTAGCAATTTCATAGTTAAACCAGATGGAATAGTTTCTGCATGCCGAGTTGCAATCAACTTAAATTTTGCTCCTAAAAACCGAAAAAAAAGCATGCGCATAATCTCGTTATTACGATGACAATGCACCACAACTTCTCTATCAGAAAATAATAAATTTTTTAAATTTTTTATAGAAATATGTTTCCCTTTTGCGCCATAACCAAATAGATATGTTTCAAATTTAGCATCAAAAAAAGGCAAAACATTCTCTATACTTCGGGTTACCCCTGTTCTGCGTTTGTGAAAATGAGTATGAATTAAGATAGGTTTCAATGGCAATATTTTTAAGCGAATCTTCTTTCTATAATCGCTAATAGACGATTTTCTAACTCTTCTTGTTCAGACCAATTGTAATCTGGCTTTACCATTTTACTGATAAATTTTTTCGCCTCTTTCTCTGTTTTAAAGGTATTTAACTGAGAAATTACCCTATTAAAGTCCTCTTGGCTGCCTTCAAACAAATTCTTAACAAATACAATTCTATCGTTTAAACCAATCTGAATATTGGTCTGTAATTTATCATTTAAAGATGAAGGTTTTAAAGGCTCGAATAAATCAGCAATTATATCTACAGGAATAGTATCCTCTAGCTCTTCCTCTAAGGTTAAATCTTTGCGCTCTTGAATATCTTCTGCAGGGTCTTCAGATTTTTTCTATTTCTGCATCTCCAAAAATTAAGCTTTCTAAATCATTAAAAGGTTGCTCTGTTTCAGATACTTCCTCAACTTCTAGAAATTCTTTTACTTCATCTATACTTTGATCTGCAATTTCTTTAAGATTTTTTTCTTCTTTAGGAAAACTATCTTCAATGTCTATATTGGTTTTTTCCTTTTCAACATCTAAAAGAACTTCTTTAAAATCTTCTTCAATCACTTCTACCTTGTTAGCCTCATCTACCTCCTTAGAAATTTGGTCTTTAACTTTGTAAGCCTCTTCAACCTTTAAAATAAGCTCTTCTTTTTTCACCTTTATCCCTGGCGTTGTATTCACATACTCTTCAACAAATGCTAGAACAGATAATTTTTCATAAATTTCATATGCCTTTTGTTTCAATAAGAAGACATTCTCTTTATTTTTCATCTGTAAAATGCTGTGCGCTAAACTAATTAAATCGCTTTCAAGTTTTTTGTGCATAAGTTGTAAGTTGAGGTTGTTTTTTATTGGTAAATTTTAATAAATTTGTTAATTATCAAAGTAAAGCAAAATTTAAATCTCTAAAGCCTAAAATTACAAAATGTTTCTTGAAAATACAGTAAATCATACAGAACAATTTGGTTGGATCGAAGTAATCTGCGGCTCCATGTTTTCTGGCAAGACAGAAGAATTAATAAGACGCCTAAAACGCGCACAATTTGCAAAGCAAAGTGTAGAGATTTTTAAACCTTCTTTAGACACGCGTTATGATGATGATGAAGTTGTGTCTCATAATGACAACAGAATTCGTTCTACACCTGTACCAGTGTCTTCTAATATTTTGTTATTAGCTAATGATGTAGATGTTGTTGGTATTGATGAAGCACAGTTTTTTGATGATGAAATTGTAGCGGTTTGCAACGACTTGGCAAATAGAGGTGTTCGAGTAATAGTAGCAGGTTTAGATATGGATTTTAAAGGAAATCCTTTTGGACCAATGCCTGCACTTATGGCCACTGCAGAGTATGTTACAAAAGTGCATGCAGTATGCACCCATACTGGGAACTTAGCACACTATAGTTTTAGAAAAGCACAAAATGATAACATTGTAATGCTCGGTGAAATAGAAGAATATGAGCCTTTAAGCAGAGCTGCATATTATAAAGCTTTGCAGAAACAAAAAGCAGACAATTTTTCTACTAAACAAGCTAAACCTAATGAAAATAAAACTGAATAACAATTTGCATAACAATGAATAATCATGTTACTGTTTTAGAGATTGATGGAAGTGCATTAGTGCATAATCTAAATTATTTTAAACAAAAACTGCAGCCAGAAACAAAAATTCTAGCGGTTGTAAAAGCGTTTGGTTATGGAAGTGATGGCGTACAAGTTGCAAAGTTTTTAGAAGACAAAGTCGCTTACTTTGCTGTTGCTTATGCGCATGAAGGCATTGCTTTGCGTGAAGCAGGCGTTCAAACTCCTATTTTAGTTTTACACCCACACCTGCAAAATTTACAAGCTATTGTAGATTATAGATTAGAACCTGCCTTATATAATTTTAATATTTTTTCTGCTTTTTTAGAACTTGCATCCAATGCTTCATTAATAAATTACCCTGTGCATCTAAAATTTAATACAGGTTTAAATAGATTGGGGTTTTGCCATACAGATACTCCAAAAATTTTAACCAATATAAAAGAAACAAATAATATAAAAGTACAATCTCTTTTCTCTCATTTAGCAGCTAGTGAAGATTTAAATGAAAATAATTTCAACATCAATCAAATTAGTAATTTCACAACGGCATTGTGCAACACTTCTATAAGACATTTAGGATATGAACCAATATTACATATTTTAAATACTTCTGGTGTTATAAATTATCCAAAAGCACAATTTGACATGGTAAGAATTGGCATTGGCTTATATGGCTTTGGAAATGATGACAAAGAAACTGCACAATTAAAAAACACCCATAATTTAAAATCTATTATTTCTCAAATTCATGAAATTGAACCAGGAGATACTGTGGGCTATAACAGAGCATTTATAGCAAAAAAGGGCACAAAAACCGCAACAATTCCAGTTGGGCATGCAGATGGTTTGTCAAGAAAATTAGGAAATAAAAAAGGTTTTGTACTTATAAACAATCAGAAAGCTGAAATTGTTGGTAATGTCTGCATGGATATGATTATGGTAAACGTAACAAAGATTAATTGCAAGGAAGGTGACGAAGTAACCCTCTTTAATAGCCAAAAAATGATACAAAATATATCTGACATCTCAGAAACTATTGTTTATGAGACCTTAACAGCTATTTCTCCGCGTGTAAAAAAAATATTAAAAGAATAATTTTTATTCCATTTGAAATGAGCCGATAACAAGAAAAAAAACGAAACAAAAAATTACTTGTTGTGTCAAATATTTACCTCAAAAAATCAGAAACTTCCCTATAAAATTGTGTCGGGTTTTCTGCATGTAACCAATGGCCTGCGTTTTTAATTTCAATTATTTTAGAATTGGTAAAATGTGCTGAGATTATTGCTTCTTCTTTCTCGGTAATGTATTCTGAATTCTCACCTTTCAAAAATAAAGTGGTCTTTTCATAAATAGTAAAAGGTGGCAAGGCTTCCCCTATTTCTGAGTTATTTTCTGTGAGTGCTTCTAAATTAAAACGAAAAGCTAATTGCCCTTTTTCTTTCCAGTACACATTTTTCAACAAAAACTGACGCACCCCTAATTCTGGGATTAAATCAGTAAGTTTTTTATCTACTTTACCCCTTGAATTATCTACTGAAAAATCTATCGAATTTAAACCTGCTAAAATTGCGTTATGATGTGGTTGGTATTCTCTTGGAGAAATGTCTACAATAATTAATTTCTCAACCAATTCAGGATATATTACTGCAAACAACATTGCTGTTTTGCCTCCCATAGAATGCCCAATTATATGAACGCGTTCTAGTTGATGATCTTGAATATAATGAAACAAATCTTCCACTAAAACTTCATAATTAAAAGTACCTTCATGAAAACTACGCCCATGATTTCTTTGATCTATTAAATGAACTTCATACTCTTCAGAGAATTGGTTTCCTAGTGTTTTCCAATTATCAGACATTCCGAAATAACCATGCAAGATCAATAACGAAATTCCTTTACCTTTTATAGTGGAATGTAATATTGGGTTTTTAGACATTTTTTTACTGTTATTATCGATACTTGTTAAAATAGAGATTTTTAGAAAAAAAAGCAGCATTATGAAACTGTTTCCTAGACTTACTGCCGGCTAAAAATTTATAATCCTATTGATAACTAAAACCTATTTCAACCGATGCAAATACATATTTACCACATTTTCTAAACCTAAATACAAACTTTCTGTAATCAGGGCGTGACCAATTGAAACTTCCGCTAAATTAGGAATGTTTTGTTTAAAAAATTTAATATTCTCTAAGCTTAAGTCATGTCCTGCGTTAATACCTAAACCTATTTTGTTTGCTAAAACCGCAGCCTCTGTATATGGTTTTATAGCCTCTTTATTTCCTAAATCAAACTGAGATGCAAATTCTTCTGTATATAGTTCTATTCTGTCTGCACCTGTTTCTGCTGCAGCCTCAATCAGTTTAAAATCTGTATCTATAAAAATAGAAGTTCTAATTCCGTTTTGTTTAAATTCTTGAATTACTTCCTTTAAAAAAGATTGATGTTTTACAGTGTTCCAACCAGCATTGGAAGTAATTGCATGAATAGAATCTGGTACTAAAGTAACTTGTGTAGGTTTCGTTTCTAAAACTAAATCAATAAAAGACTTAATTGGGTTTCCTTCAATATTAAATTCTGTCTTTACAACAGCTACTAAATCTCTAGCATCTTGGTATTTAATATGTCTTTCATCTGGTCTTGGATGAATCGTAATTCCTTGGCCACCAAAATCCTCTATATCTGCAGCAACTTTTAGTAAATTTGGCACATCACCCCCACGAGAGTTTCGTAAAGTTGCTATTTTATTAATATTTACGCTTAACTTTGTCATTGTCTAAGATTAGAGTACAAATATAAATTATTAAATCATTTTATCCTATATTCGTAGAGCATGAATATTACAGATTACATACTAAATGAAATAAAACCATTGCATTTAAAAAGCAGCGTAAAAACAGCTAAAAAAATGTTTAATAATTTCCCTATTACACATTTTTGTATGGTAGAAAACGATATGCTTTTAGGTTGTTTTGCTCAAGAAGATATTCAAACTATAGAAAATAATGATACACCCCTAGCTTTATATAAACACTTGTTAAATTCTTTTTTTACAGATGAAAATACAACTGTCTTAGAACTTTTAAAAATTTTTGCAGATAATGACACTACTATCATACCCGTTCTAAATAAAGAAAAAAAATACCTTGGTTATTACGATTTATGTGATGTTTTAGACGTTTTTTCTACGAGTCCGTTTATAACGGAAAATAGCGAAACAGTAATTATAGAGAAACTAGAAAGTGATTTTTCTATGGCTGAAGTATCTCAAATTATAGAATCTAATGGTGGTAAACTATTAGGGATGTATATTTCAGAAAAAAAACAAAATTTGGTTCAAATTACACTTAAAATAAGTACAGAAGATATTCATGAAATTATGCATGCTTGCAGAAGGTATAATTATAAGATAATTTCTACACATGAAAATGATGCGTATTTAGAAGATTTAAAGAATAGATCTGATTATCTGCAAAAATATTTAGAAATGTAACTAGATCAATTGGTTTATGAGCATTTATTTTAAAAAATGAATTAACAATGAAAAAAGTAGCAGTTTACGGACAATCTTATTCGATTTCAGCCGAAAAAGAAATTCAAATTCTTTTAGAGATTTTAGAGGAAAATAATATTGTTTGTTTCATCGAAAGTAAATTTTATAATTTACTAGTTGAGGGAGATATTCTAAATAAAAAATATCCTACATTTTCTCATTTTAATGATTTAAACAACTCTTTTGATTTAATGTTTACATTAGGTGGAGATGGCACAATACTTAGAGCTGTTACCTATATAAGACATTTAGGAATACCAATGTTGGGCATAAACACAGGTAGGTTAGGTTTTCTAGCAACCATAAATAAAAAGACCATAAAAGAAAGTGTAACTCTTATTTTAAATGGAGCATATTCTGTGCAAGAAAGAACACTTTTATCTGTAAAGACTATTCCAGAAACAAACAAGTTTTCTGAAATTGATTTTGCTCTCAACGAAGTAACAATTGCAAGAAAGAACACCACTTCTATGATCGGTGTAACCACCAATCTAAACCATGAATATTTAACAAATTACTGGGCAGATGGTTTAATTATTGCAACCCCAACTGGTTCTACAGGCTATTCTCTTAGTTGCAATGGTCCAGTAGTTTCTCCAGATTCTAAAAACTTAGTTATAACACCCATTGCCCCGCACAATTTAACCGCTAGATCTATGGTTATTTCAGATGAAACTTCTATTCAATTAGAGGTAGATTCTAGAGAAAAAGAATTTTTAATTTCATTAGACTCTAGAATTACTTCTGTTGCAAAAAACACTAAAGTTTTTATAGAGAAGGCCCCTTTTACTATTAAGAGTATTATACCTAACAATCAGTCTTTTTTACAAACATTACGCAGCAAGCTGCTTTGGGGAGAAGATACTAGAAATGAAACCAACCTTTAAGCACTACCAAACAATAAAAAAGCAAAAAACTTGTTATTCAAAAAAGACTGAGTATTAACTTTATAAAGCAAATTGTAATTCTTATATTTGCTCGCTATTTTCTATAATGAGAAGAAGTATTTTATTTATTGTGTGTCTTTATTTTTGCTCAACTACGTTTGGTCAAGAGTATGAAATTGGAGTTTCTTTAGGAGGCACAAACTATGTTGGTGATATTGGTAGTACAAGCTACATGAATCCAAACGAACTTGCAGGTACAGTGTTTTTTAAATACAATTACAGCCCTAGAGTTGCATTAAAAGCTACATTTAGTTATTTACCAATAGCAGGAGATGATGCAAAAGCAGGTAGTAGTTTTAGAAATAATAGAGGGTTAATTTTTTCAAATACCATAAATGAAGTTGCTTTAGGACTAGAGTTTAATTTTTACGAGTTTGACATTTCATCAGAGGATAAAAGTTGGACTCCATACATTCTAGTAGAACTAGCAGCATTTAATTATGGGATTATTATTGGAGAAACCGATACAGTAAATAAAAACAAAACGGTGTTAGCCCTACCTATTGGTATTGGATTTAAGTCTAAATTAATAGGTAACTTAGCTTTTTCTTTGGAAACAAAGTTTAGATATACATTTGAAGACGATTTAGATTTTATTTCGGATAATAATTTAGATTTTAATATTGAAGGAAATAGCAATGACTGGTATATGTACACAGGTGTATCTATAATCTACACTTTTGGGAGACCAGCATGTTACACTAAGGGATTATAAAAAATATGGACAAAAAATTACTTATTAATTTACAAAGAGTGCCAAAACATGTAGCCATTATTATGGATGGTAATGGACGATGGGCCACAGGTAAAGGCATGAGTAGAGTTTTTGGCCATAAAAACGCATTAACTGCGGTCAGAGAATCTATAGAATCTGCAGCTCAGATAGGAGTAAAAGCCATAACCTTATATGCTTTTTCTACAGAAAACTGGAACAGACCAAAATTAGAAGTAGATGCACTTATGAGTTTGCTTGTTAACTCATTAAAAAAAGAATTACTTACTTTTCAAGAAAATGGAGTTATCGTAAATGCTATCGGAAATATCGAAAGCTTACCTAACAAAGCAAAAAAAGCTTTAAATGAAGTAATTATTCAGACGAAAGACAATTCTAAAATTATAATGACATTGGCATTGAGTTATGGTTCTAGAGAAGAAATTGTTAACGCAATCAAAAACATATCTAAAAAAGTTGTTAATAAAGAACTTTCTGTAAAAGAAATTGATGAAAATATTATAAATAACCATTTATATACGTTTAATTTGCCCGAGGTCGATTTAATGATAAGAACAAGTGGTGAACAACGCATTAGTAATTTCTTACTTTGGCAAATGGCTTATGCTGAATTATACTTTACAGATGTACTTTGGCCAGATTTTAGAAAAGAGCATTTTTACGATGCAATTATAGATTACCAGAATAGAGAAAGAAGATTTGGAAAAACAAGTGAACAAATTACAGAATAAATTTTTTATGAAATTATTTTCCGCAGCAATAGTGCTTACAGCACTATTTTCTACTTATAGCGCTAACGCACAAGTTAAAAAAGATAGTTTATTTATAGTTAATAAAGACACAATATCTAATAGAAATATTTCTTTTGAAAAAGGGAAAGCATATATTTTAGGTGGAATTTCTGTAACAGGTCTTAAAAAGTTTAGTGAAGAAACTGTGAGGGTTTTCACAGGTCTTAGATACGGCCAAACTATTAAATTACCTGGAGATAAATTAACAAGTGCTATTAAAAAACTTTATGAAAGCAAGCAGTTTAGCGATGTAGATGTTTATTTAGATAGAATTGACGGAGAAACAGTTTATCTTAAATTAGAAGTGCAAGAGCTTCCGCAATTAAATCAGGTAAATATTACTGGAATTAAAAAATCTAAAGCTAAAGAGCTTATTACAGAGGCAGAATTAAAATTAGGTAAAATGGTAACAGACAATTTATTGGTTACCACAAAAAACTACTTCACAAAAAAATATACAGACAAAGGTTTCTTAAAGACTAAAGTTTCCTTAGACGTTCAAAAAGACACAACTGATATAAATATTGTTAATATGTCAATTTTTATTGACAAAGGAGCCAAAATCAAAATTCAAGACATAAATTTCACAGGTAACAAAGCACTTTCTGGTAAAAAAATCAGAAAAACAATGTCTAATACAAAAGAAAAGTTTTTCGGACGTTTCTGGAAAGGTTCAAAATACATAGAGGAGGAATATCAAGAAGACTTGGAAAGTATTTTAGATAAATACAGTAGACTTGGTTATAGAGATGCTCGTATTCTAAAAGAAAGTATTTCTTGGAACGACAACAACACCATAGATATTAATATAGATTTAGAGGAAGGCAAACAATATCGTTTTGCAGAAATATTATTTATTGGAAATAAAGAATATACCGATGAACAATTGCAACGAGTTTTAAAAATTGAAAAAGGGGATATTTATAATGGTGCTGTTTTAAAAGAACGTGTGAATGGTGATGGGACCCCAACATCTTTTGACATCTCTTCTGAATACCAAAATAACGGATACTTATTTTCTCAAGTAAATGCCGTCGAAACCAGAGTAGAAGGCGAGTCTATTACTGTAGAAGTTAGAATTAGAGAGGATGAAAAAGCACGAATTAAAAAAGTAAGTGTTACCGGAAATGACAAGACAAATGATCATGTAATTTTCAGAGAATTACGAGTAAAGCCAGGAGACTTATTTAGTAGAAGAGAAATAATTAGGTCTATTAGAGAGATTGGCCAACTAGGTTTCTTTGATCAAAACGTTACACCAGATGTGGTGCCGAATTACCAGGATAAAACTACAGATATTAACTTTAATGTTATAGAAAAAGGAGGTAGTCAAATAGAATTACAAGGTGGTTATGGTGGTGGTTCTTTTATTGGAACATTAGGTCTTTCATTTAATAACTTTTCTATCAAAAACATATTTAATAAAGCAGCATATAAACCTTTACCTACAGGAGACGGGCAAAAACTAGCTTTAAGACTGCAAACTAGTAGAACTTTTAGCACTTATAGTTTTTCTTTTACAGAGCCATGGTATGGTGGTAAAAAGCCTAAATCATTATCTTTTTCTGTTTATCAATCAAATCAGTTTCAGATAAATCCGCAAACCTATGATGTAGATAAAGACAAAAAATTAGGAATTACAGGAGCCTCTATCGGTTTAGGCCAGCGTTTAAAATGGCCAGATGATTTTTTCCAATTATCACAAACAATTTCTTATCAAAGTTTTCAATTAAAAAATTATGGTTTTAGAGTTGGAGATAATGTTTTAAATAATGGTACTTTAAATAACTTATCTTATAATTTAAATTTTAGTAGAAGTTCTGCAGGACCAAGTTTAATTTTTCCTACCTATGGTTCTGAATTTTCTTTTGGAGTAAAAGCTACCTTTCCTTATTCGCTATTCACTGACAAAAGCTATGATGAACCCGCTAATTTAACTGCAGTAGAGGAAAACGATTTTCTTGCAGACAAATATAAATGGTTAGAATATTACAAGTTTAACGCTAAAGGTAAATGGTATACTTCATTTACTGATAAATTGGTTTTAATGACCAATGCAGAATTCGGTTTTTTAGGATTTTACAATGATGATTTAGGTCAGACACCTTTTGAACGCTATTTTGTAGGTGGAGATGGTATTGCGCAATTCCAATTAGATGGTAGAGAAACGGTAGGCTTAAGGGGCTACGAAAACAATCGACTATCTTCCATTGCAGGAGGAACGATTTACAATAAATTTCAATTAGAGCTTAGGTATTCTATTACAGATGCTCCTTCTGCCTCTATATACACTTTAGGATTTTTAGAAGCGGGTAATTCTTATGACAATTTTGATGAATATAATCCGTTTAATGTAAAAAGATCTGCTGGTTTAGGAGTTCGGATATTTATGCCTGCTTTTGGATTATTAGGAATTGATTTTGCACATGGTTTTGATCCATTACCAGATGAATTAGAGAAATCTGGCTGGCAAACACATTTTATTATCGGAAGACAATTCTAAGAAAACAACGCATTTGTAATACCAAATGTTTTTTTGGTGCGGTTTTTTCTAAATAGTTAACAAATGAAAAAAATATTTTTATGTTTAGTTCTTTTATTCTCCTTTAGCCTCAATTGGGCCCAGAGAAGTCAAATAATAGCGTATATAGACATGGAGTACATTCTAGAGAATGTTCCAGAGTATTTAGAAGCTCAAAACACTCTAAATGCAAAAGTTGTTAAATGGCAACAGAAATTAGATAAACAAACTAGATTTATAGAAGTTTTAAAAACAGATTTAGCAAATGAAAAAGCGATTCTAACAAAAGACCTAATAGAAGAAAAAGAAGAAGAAATATCTTTAAAACATGATGAACTAAGAAGATTAGAATCTTTATATTTTGGGCCAATAGGAGATATGTTTGCACTAAGGAAGCAATTAGTTAAACCAATTCAAGATCAAGTTTACAATGCAATTCAGAATATATCCGCTAGAAAAAAATATGATTTTGTTTTTGATAAATCTAGTGAATTAGTAATGCTATATTCAAATAAAAAATACGATATTAGCGACCTCGTTTTAGCATCAATAGATAGAACTAGATTGGTTGTTAAAAAAAATACTAAAAAGAAAGAAAAAAACACTCCTAAAGAGTTAAGTGCAGAACAAAAGCAAGTTTTAGCAAAAAAAGAAATTGTTGCTGCAAAAAAGCTTTCAGATAGAGAAGCAAAAAAGAAAGCAATTGCTGAAAAAAGAAAAGAATTATTAAAGAAGAGAAACGAAAAAAGAGAATTGCTTAAAGAAAAAAGAGCTGCTTTAAATAAAAAGAAACAAGAAGCAAGAAATAAACAAAAAACCCAAGACAATAACAACTAAATTAAATTAAACTAGAATGAAAAATTTTAAAACGTTACTATTAATTGCTGTATTCACTTTAGGATTCGCTGGTGTTACAAATGCACAAAAAATAGCTCATGTAGATTATCAAAGAGTAATAGACAATATGCCAGAAACAAGAGCATTAACTGTTACTTTAGAGAAATTAGGTAAATCTTACCAAAGTGAAATTGAAGGTTTAAAGAAAAAGTTAGAAGCTAAAGTTCAAAAATACACTGCAGAACAAGCTACACAAACTGAAACTACAAATAAAGAAAGAGCTCAAGAAGTACAACTAGATAAAGCAAGATTTGATCAAGCGCAACAAGCTGCTTACCAAGAAATGCAAAAAAGACAAGCACAAGATTTAGAGCCTATTGTAAAGAAAGCTGAAGTAGCTATAGAAAATATTGCTGCTGCAAAAGGAATTTTGTATGTATTTGACGCTAAATCTTTGATTATAAAAAAAGGTACAGACTTATATGACGCTGCAAAAGCTAAATTAGGTTTATTAGCAGATAAGCCAAGACAGCAACAAGCGCCTAGATAATTGTTACTTTTATAAATAAAATAAAGAAACCTACTTTTTAAAGTAGGTTTCTTTATTTTTACAACCTATGGTAAATACTAATTCTCCTATTGGCTTTTTTGATTCTGGTGTGGGCGGAACCTCTATTTGGAAAGAAGTAATAACCCGCTTACCGAAAGAACATACTATTTATCTTTCTGACAGTCACAATGCTCCTTACGGCGAAAAGTCTAAAGAACAAATTATAGCATTGTGTAAAAAAAATACAGAATTTCTTCTACAAAAAAAATGTAAAATTATTGTAGTTGCCTGTAACACGGCTACCACTAATGCCATTGACTTCTTAAGAAAGAATTATAATGTTTCTTTTATTGGTATAGAACCTGCGATAAAACCTGCAGCATTGAATACTAAAACTAAAAAAATTGCAATTTTAGCTACAAAGGGAACGCTTAACAGTACTTTGTTTGAAAAAACGTCTAGTTTTATTAATAAAGATATTGAGGTGCAAGAGACTATCGGAAAAGGATTGGTAGAATTAATTGAAGATGGTAAACTAAATTCTAAAGAAATGATCTCTTTATTATCTTCATATTTAAAACCGATGGTTGCTAATGATATAGATTCTCTCGTATTAGGTTGTACACATTATCCTTATTTGATACCTCAAATAAAAAAAATAATTGGAAAAAAGATACAAATAATAGATTCTGGTGAGGCTGTGGCTAGGCAGACAGAAGTAATTTTAAACGAGCATAATATTGTCAATACTCATAATAATCCGCAACATATTATCTATACAAATAAAGACACTGCTATTCTACAAAATTTACTTTCTACGTGTACCCTTGAAAATCTAAGAATTCTAAAAACTAAATTCTAAAAGCCACCATAAGGAGAATTAATATTAGGACAAGCTGCTCCCCTTGCTTTGCGGGTCCATAAATTGATACCTAAAGAAATTTGATGAAAACCATTCTCTGCAAATAAAACCTGATTTAACTGCTTTGTATGTGTATATGAAAACATATAGTTTTTATAATTTATACCAATTACAGGAGAAATATATGCGGCTTTATCTAAGCTATTGTTCCTATCAAAATTTCTTCTATAAGACAATGCAGCCCAAATTTGTGTTTCTGAAAACGTTTTGTATGCTTTTAAATTAAAGTCTGCCAATCGTTCGCCCGTTCCTTCTCTAACCTGAAGCATTATAGAAGGTTCTAATTGTACAAATCTTATATTTTCAAAATAATAACCAACAGACAGCACATAATTTCTTAAATCTAAAGGCTCTTGCACATTTAAGTTGTTTTTAGCAGTAAGAAATAAATTTTTAACTGTAAGGTAGGAAGATAAACCTCCACTATGGTATGCAGCACTAAAATCGGCATTATAATAACTTGTACTTTCTATAATTTGGCTAATAGCGGGATCTCCTGTAAAATTTCTTTGATCTGATTGATTTTGAACAAATGAGAAAGCTAAACCAAAAGACAATTGCTTAAAAAACCGACCATCACTCATAGGTAAATGATAGGAATATGTTCCTTGCAACCCTTGTTGAGAATGAAAACCATTCTTGTCATTAAATAAAATTAATCCATAACCAGCATTAGATTCTTCACCAAATTTTGTGTGAAAACTAACCGTTTGCAAAGCTGGTGCATTTGGAACTCCAATCCATTGCTGTCTAGAAGTAAACCTTAATTTACTAGAATTCCCTATCCCGGCTGCAGAAGGGTGCACTAAAAAAACATTGTCAGATAAGTAATCTGTATAAATTGGCAATGTTTCTTGTGACTGACTTTTTATTGAAAAAAAAGCAATAACTAAAATACAAATTCTGATATATCTAATATTCATTAAATGAAAAATTTTTAAAGTATCAAATATATTATTTTTATTCTTATTAATTCTTTTCAAACAAAATTTTAATTAAAATATAAATAAAACACTACGATTTCTAATACCAAGAACAGAAGCAAGAAACTGAGAAGATTAAAAATAACAATAAAATATGATTCTACAATCGAAGTTACTAATTAACAAACAAAAATTCATATTATTATAGATACTCATTAAAATAACATATTTATCAAGAGATTACTTCATAATTTTTTCATAATCCATTTTATTGAAAATAACCGATTTATAACGAGCATCAAAAGAAGATTTAGAAATAATTAAAAAATTGCTTTTAAATCCAGTTAATAATTTAATTTTTTGATTAATATCTTCTAGATATTGGTTTCGATTTCGCTCATTTTGAATTTTACTCAAATGTTCTTTTCTTACTAATTCAGTAATAACAGAAAATTCTAATTCTTTTATAATTACCAATTCAATAATAGATATTGCAACACTATCTAACGGAATAAACTTAGATTTATACTTCAAGCCATTTTTTAAAATAAGCATACTATTTCTTACTTTTAAATACTCGTAGATTCCAATAAACAAAAAACAAAGAAAAACAAACCCAACACTAATTAATAAAGAGTTATAACTCTTCTCTTCTTTATAAAAAGTAGTAGTTTTTAGAACCTTATTTGTAAGGGTTTTAAAAGCTACTTTTTTAACAACACCCTTTTTATTCAGATAATATAGATGGTCTTTATAAAAAACAGAATTTACATGATTTTTAAATAAATAAATAAAAGGGTTAATTTTAAATTCTGTAAGCTCATTCTCTACTACGTCTAATCGATATAGCCTTCCTAATGCGTTTATAATATAAATAGATTTATCAATTATAAAAAAACTATCAGGATTTGAACCTAAAAAGTTAGTTTTAGACTTTCCTAAGAAGTGCCAGTTTTTAGTTTGAAAATTAAAAGACCAAACTTCATTATTTGAAAAAGAATCTCTTCCTCCATTATGAAATAAGCTATACCCACCAAAAAAATAAAACTTATCTCCTGTATCAATTGAAAGATGAGCTATGCACAGCTCTAGACTTAATAGAAGTATTTGATATATTATAAATTTCCCACTCCTTTGTTGCATCATCTAAGTAAATAAAAAAATTAGATAAACTCCAATAACCGTAGCCACCATGTCTAAAAAGTGTGTCATTTTTAATAAATATGGAGCTTCCTATTAAAAAATTTTTAATATCAGATTTATCTATTCTAGCCAAACTGTCTTTTTCTGTTAGCTCAAAAACATCGCCTCCCTGCGTATCTATAAATATTAATTTGTTTGCTTTAATTATTGGACTAAATGAAAGTAACCTCTTCGGTCTTAAAATTTTCTGTATTGCTAAAACTTTTAAATTATTTGCATCTAATCTTATCAAGGAATCATTAGTAATGTGTATAATTTGATTCCTTAAAGAATCTACCAATAAATTGTTATTTTGTCCGGTCCTTTTTTCTTGAGAAAAAGAAATAAAAGAGACTAAAAACAACAACCAAATAACACCTTTCATTATACTAATTTTATATTTATTAGTTGCAAAATACACTTTTTAATTATTAATTTATGTTTTAAAAGGAATTAAATAGGTGAATTAAAACTTAAATAAGTATACTAATTAGGTTTATAAATGTTGTTAAAAAAAATTTTATTCACATCAAATACACTTGAACAAGGGCAAATGTTATACTCTTTTAGGCACTCAGGGACTATAGAAACCTTTAAGAGAATAGGTGATATAACAAAGCTACAGAAAGCTATGGGATATTCATCTATAAGTGTAAGTGACCTATTTACCAGGTTTAGAAATAGCTAAATTAAAACAAGAGGATGTGCCTACGGTTTAATACGAATGCATGATTAAAAAGCCTTTTTAAAGAAGTGCAGGAAAAGGTGGAAGAATTAAAATCACAGCAACTACAAAGCCAAGAACAATATATGAATATCTATTTAATCCTGTTATCATATGAAATCTCTTGTAGTGTTTTTTGTTCTTAATGATTTTGCCCTTATTATCAAAAATGACAGTTCTATTACTTTTTATTGAACTACTATAATTATAAATCCATATTTCTTGTTTTACTTGATTTTCAATCTTTGAAGGATCGCCATACTTTGACCGAATTAATTCCTTAGCATTATTACTTTTAGAATGCAAAGGCAAGTTGATAGTTTTTGGCGAGATGAAAAAAGTTGACGAGCAACTGTATCCAAAAAGGATAACTGAAAGAATAAGAAATTTTTTCATAATAATTTAGCTTAAGTTAATTGTAATATACAATTAAAAAATATTTAAGCATATAATTATCCCGCTATAAATGTAAGTTTAACCTACTTACGAGGGCTTGAAATATCTGAATTAAAGGAGGAAGATATGCCTATTATTTTGGATTAGCAATTTCACCACCAATTGACCAATTTCCTTTTTTAACCTCATCAATTACGACCCATTGTCCTTTTCTTGTTTTTTCACCACAGACGTCAATCAAAGCCTCTGTAACTTTTTTGAGCATCTCTTTTTTCTGTTCGTTGGTGAATACATTTTCAATAACTTTTATTGTAGTAAATGGCATATAAGATTATTTTAAGTTAGTTGATTCAAATATAAACATTATTATAAAACTCAATAATATCATTAGTGTGGTTCAATATTAAAAGATTTAGAAATAGCTGAATTGAAAGAAGAAGATATGCCTATGGTTTAGTTGTTATGAAGTGATGGGGTATTATATAGAGAATAACAAACCATAATAGACAAGTTTTAATGAACCTACATACTACCACCGCCCAGAATTACTAAAACAGAGAATAAGGCACTTATGGTAATGGGTATTAAAACAATTAATCCAGCAGACTTTAAGAATGAAAATTCTCTAACTTTAACATCATAAATTTCATCTATCGAGAATGTTTGCTGTCCTTCTTTATTTTCTAAAATCATTGTTTTTTCATTTTTAGAAACTAATTTCCCTTTAATAAATTTTCCTCCAGTACCTTTAACTACAACCTTTTGTTTTTTATCGATTGCAATATTATTATAATCTATTGTTTTGTAACTAAAACAACTTTGAAATAAAATTGGTAATAATAATAATAATAAAGAAAGTTTATTCACAATTAATTTGATTCAATAAGTTGTAAATTACAACTAATTATGTAATGATAAAGAATAAAACCCTATTAATGTGAATTTAGCCTACTTAAGAGGTATATAAATAGCTAAATTGAAAAAAGAGGATATGCCTATTGATTAATAGGTAAGCAGTAATCAAATACCAACAGAGTTTCAAATAGAGATTATAGATTAAAAAAAAATATCTCTTAAAAAAAGAGGTTTGGTTGATTAAATAGTTTCGATTTCCTTACTTACCATTTTAGATAAATCATCCAAATCTTTAGTAAATCGATTTATGAAAAACATTACCCAATATCGCTGTCTTAATTTAAGATTTAAATAGTTTTTTGCTGGTTTGAATTGGGTAATAGCAATTAGTTCTTTTTTTGTTTTATTTCGATATTCAGAAGTATTTCCAAATCTTTGAGCTAACTCTTTAAATGTTGTCTGAAGTATATCTGAATCTATTAGGCTTTCATCAGTAATCAATAGTTCTCTAAAAAATTGTTGTAATTCTATTTCACTTCTTACATTTTGAGTTACAGATTCATAACTTCTATCCATAGTGGATATAATCTTTAGTTTAATATCTTTATTTTGTATTAAACCAATGGAGCCATCACTAATTATTGTTTGTATTTCTGATGAAGGTGGATGAAATTCTCTATAGTCTAAAAAAAGATTGTGAAACGATTTTATGTATTTACCTTTATCGAGCACCATAACTAAAGAATCAATGTTTAAGTTTTCCCAATTTTGGGATAAATGATTCATTAAACTATTTTCCCCATCTAACATAACTTTTCTTCTGTTTAAATTTACTTTAATTTCAGATATGTTTTGAATTAGAGAGGATAAAACTTGTTGCTCTTTTTCTATATTTTCTCTTTCAATTTTGCTTTCATTAATCCAAAATGAAAAAGAGACACCTAAAACAATAACAAAAAATTCAAGAGCATATTTAACAACATATTTTTTTAATCCTTTTTTCATTCAATTAGATAATTTAATTTAAAAATAGTAAAAATAACCCTGAACATACTAGACTTATTTTATAATTTTCAAAATTAGAATGTCGATTTAAACTAAAAAGATATTTGACTATTGGACTTATAGTTGATTTCCAATAAGATAGATACCAACTTTGGGAAAGGTTAATCGAACGTTCATTTCACTATTACGCATAAAAAAACCATTCTGATTAAGAAATGGTTTAACTCTCGCTATAAAAGTTAAAAAAGAATTATTAAACCCTTTAAGCCATATAGATACAGAATGTTATGGGGCATTCTTCTATAAATGTAAGTTTAACCTATTTAAGAGGTTTAGAAATAGCTGAATTAAAAGAAGAAGACATGCCTATGGTTTAGGGTTTATTCTGTTGTTGGAATGTGTCGGATAATACCACTACCCTCAGAAACTACAAATCCAATCTTACCCTTATAAGATGATTCTGAACAACTATATGTAACAAAATCAGTTCCTTTATAGTTGATGATTTTATAATACTTACATTTCTCTTTGATGTCCTTTACGATTAAATCATAAGAATTTTTAGAATTATCATCTTCACTTCCAAATAAGTTCCTTAAAAGTGTTCTCCTATTGAATTGAAAGGTGAATTTCCCATCGTTTTTATTGTATACTCCCCATTTTGAAGATTTATTTCCTTCTATTGAATCTCTTTCAATATTGAATCCATAGGTTATCCAACCTTCTTCATCAATATCATTAAACTCGTATCCATTTTCAATTACAACCTTCTTAAAAGAATCCTCAGAATTGATACTCATAACATCCTTATAAGATATCTGAGAGTAAGATAGAATTGGAATAAATAATAATAGAAATAAATTTTTCATATCCAAATATAAGAAATGTAAGTTTAACCTACTTACGAGGGCTTGAGGTAGCTAAATTATAGAGACAGATAAACGAACCTAAAAATAACATAGCCTATAGTTGCTATTAAGATTTTTTTTCTGTGTTTAAGATACCATTCCATTTTATAATTCTTTTTTCAAATATACGATAAGAATCAAACAGCTACAGAAAGCTATGGGACATTCATCTATAAATGTAAGTTTAACCTATTTAAGAGGTTTAGAAATAGCTGAATTGAAAGAAGAAGACGTGCCTATGGTTTAATAGGTAATTAGTAATTAGATGCTAATAAAGATTAGTTCCTTTTGCCACATACCATTTCAAATGAAGTAGTGCTGAATGTGGGGATATGTTAAAGCCTATTAAAACGTCTAAAAACACCCAAATCCATTTTACATTAAATGCTAAATGTCTGCCAGTTTTCCTTATATTTGATCGTTAACCTTGACAGAGAGAAACTACATTTAGTGACTGTTTTAACAAGTGAATTATAGTAGTAAAAACTCTTAAACCCTTGTACACTTGAGTTTACTGCAAAAAAAAGAGTAACCATTTCTGATTACTCCTTAGTAGCGGGAACTGGACTCGAACCAGTGACCTTCGGGTTATGAGCCCGACGAGCTACCTACTGCTCTATCCCGCGATTTCGAGTGCAAATATACGATAGTTTTTAAGTTTTGCAAGGTTTATTTGAATATTATTTAAAAAAAGGAAGATGTTTTTAGTTCAAACACAAAACCTGCATTTAATGGTAATTCATAGGATTCTCTAGCACAAAAATCTAGCACAGAATCGATCTCTATTTTACTGGAATTAATAATGAATAAATGCGACAGAACCGTTTAATCCGTAGTTTGACTATTCACTAACATCTTTTTAGTTGCAACGGTTCTAAATCCCATGTGGTCTGATCCTGAATCTGTAGAAACACCCATTTTTGCAGAAATTCTAAAACTAGCACAATACGATTCGTGACATAAAAAAGACCCACCTTTCATTACGTGTTCTATTTGATTAGGGTTCGCAGGACTGTATGATTTGTTAGCCCCTTTAGGATTCATAATTGGCCTTAGAAATATCTAATTCTTTATAGTGGTTCACATTAAATAAATCAGCCGTAAGCTCCCAAACATTTCCTGCCATATCATAGATACCAATGCTGTTTGCTGGGTATGACTTTACTGGAGCAATTAACTTAAAACCGTCTATAGATTCGTTTTTTGTAGGAAAAACGCCTTGCCAAGTATTTGCATTTGAGTTTAAAATGGTGGGGTTATCTCCCCAAGTAAAAATGGCTCTATTATTTGTTCCTTGCGCTGCAGCTTCCCATTCTGCTTCCGTTGGCAAGCGTCTATTAGCCCATTTACAGTAAGCTAAAGCATCTTCTAAAGCAATATGGACAACAGGAAAATTATCTTTATCTTTAATTGTAGAATCTGGTCCTTCTGGATGTTTCCAGTTCGCACCAATTTTCCATATCCACCATTGAAAATAATTATTCATATTTACAACCGCATTTATATTTTTATTAAAAATTAAACTTCCAGGTTGTAAAATAGAATCATGCGGTTTTAGTGTGTTTTTAGGAAGCTGCTTTTTCATCTCTTCCCAATCGATTGGTCTTTCTGCAATTGTAATATACTTAGTAGCATCTATAAACTGCTTAAATTGCTTATTCGTTACTTCTGTAGCGTCTATAAAAAAACCATCAACCCTAACTTCATGAGCAGGTTTTTCCCTTGGCATTGCAAAATTATCTGACTGTTTGGCTCCTTGTAAAAAGGTCTTACCATTTACCCAAACCATACCATCGGGACTATTAAATTCTTTTTGGTTCTTGATTTCAATACTTTTATTCGCTTCTTTTTTACAAGCAACAATTGCTATTAAAATTATAAAGCTAAGTATACTTATTTTTCTATTATTCATTTAATATTTTTCATAGTTCGTTAAATCATTCAACTTATAAATTGTAACTATTAAAACAACTCTTAAAAACTATACTTTCCAGAACGCTTCAATTTCTTCAAGAGATTTTCCTTTTGTTTCTGGGATAAATTTATAGGTAACAATCATTATTATTACGATAAATATAGTAAATATAAAATACGGTAATGAACCGTTCCAAGTTGCACCATTATTTACTTCACTATCCATAACTATTGGAAAAGATTGCGAAACCACATAATTTGCAGCCCATTGAGCAGCTACAGCTACAGACATCGCTACGCTGCGTATTTTATTTGGAAACATTTCTGAAAGCAATACCCAAACAACAGGCCCCATTGATAGTGCAAATGATGCTATGAAAATTAACACACCTAATAATGATAAGAACCCAACAGATTGCTGCTGTAAAGTAATCCCTAGTAATAAAAACCCAACGATCATCCCAATAGAACCAATGTATAATAATGGCTTTCTTCCAAATTTATCTACCGTGAACATCGCAACAAATGTGAATATAAGGTTCACAAATGCTAATAATATTTGTTGTGCCAAAATATCTTCTTTACCAAAACCAAGTGCTTTTTCAAAAATATCGGCACCATAATATAATACGGCGTTTATCCCTGTAAATTGTTGTAAAACAGAAAGTACTGTTCCAATAACTATAATTCCAATTATTAGTTTTGAAAAGTAGTTCACTTTATTATTAGTACCGCTTGTTTTAAGAGATTTTTTTATAGCTTCTATTTCTTTATTTGCTTGATCTGCGCCATGTATCTTAGTTAAGATAACTAATGCCTCATCATCATTCCCTTTAAGAGCTAACCATCGGGGACTTTTTGGAACAAAAAACAATAATATCAAGAATAAGCAACTTGGAATTAACTCTGACCAAAACATGTATTTCCAGCCAAAGGCTATATTTTCTAATTCAGATAAATTATTTCCAATAAAATAGGTAGCTAAAAACACAACAAAAAAGCCAATAACGATAGCAAGTTGATAGTACGTAACCATTTTTCCTCTTATATCACTTGGTGCAATTTCGGCGATGTACATAGGTGCATTCATAGAGGCGATACCAATACCCAATCCTCCAATAATTCTAAAGAAAACCAATAAAGAAACAGACTCTGAAAAAATAGATGGCAAACCAGAACCAAAGGCCGACAAAGAAAACAGTATCGCTGAAATTATTAAAGAGTGCTTTCTCCCAAACCTGATGCTTAAAGGACCAGCTGCAATAGCTCCAACTAGACAGCCTAACAAAGCACTTCCAACAACCCAACCTTTCATTGCTGAATCCAAATCAAAATGTTTACTTAAGTAAAATTGAGCGCCATTAATAACACCTGTATCATATCCAAATAGTAATCCGCCTAAAGCAGATACTGCCGTTATTAATAATAAAAAAGTTTTTTTATTCATTTTTAATTTTTTGATAATAAGTTAATAGCTTTATATGCTGGAGTTGGTTTAAAATCTGAATCATAAATAGAGTGAAATGCTCCTTCTTTCCCTTTTTTTGTTCGAACAGCCATATCCCAAAAATTCAATGTTACAACCCCAGATTTGATTTTCTCTCTTAAAATATTTACAATTTTCGCATAGATTTCAGCTTGTTTTTGATGTTCTTCTGACAATTTATTATTGTCTTTAACAAAGTAGTCTAGTTCAGTAATATGGAATTCTAAGTTATTTTTATGAGCCCAGCCTATTAAGTCAGAAAGCTTTCTTAGTTCTTCATCTGTGTTTTCTAAAATAGCTTTAGTCGAAGCACTCAGTCCAATATGAGCTTGCCAACCAATACCATCAACCCGATACCCTTTAGAACGAATATAAAGTATGGTTTCCTTGACTTTATCCCACATGAAACTTTCCATACCTGCATTATGGTTGTAAACTAACTTGATATTTGTAGCGTATTTTGTTGCAATTTCAAAAGCTTTTAATATGTATAGTGGACATCCATTATCATCTAATCCTATTTTTAGCCAAGGGTTCTCCCATTTATTAGTGCCTTTTTTTGGTCCAAACCACTTTCCGTTTGGAAGTATAGTTTCATTTACCACATCCATCCATTTTACTGTAGGTTCTTTATTAAATTTTTTGGCAAATGCTGTTGTAAATTCAATCATATTTGTCTCCAATTCTTCAATAGTTCTATGGTCTTCTTTTACCCATTTCGATGCCTGAGGAGAGATAGGTCCGTGCAAACGCACTTGTAAATTGTGTTTTTTAGAAAAAGTGATAAAATCATCTATTTGTTGCCAATTCCAAACAGTTGGCTTTGGATGAACTCTTGACTGTTTTGCTGCGTTTGCAGGCGTTAAATAGTTAAAATCTTTTAAAAAAAGTTTTTCTTTAATAGTGTTTAGCTCTCTATAATTTAAAGTAGCACCGACAATTAAATTAGAAGAATCTTTAGATTGAGTATAAGCTTTAAAATTTAGCAGTAAAAATAATAAAAATAGATTTGTGAATAATTTCATTCCTTAATTTTAAAATAGATTTAGTTATTATTTAGTTCACTCATTTTCCCCTTTTCTAATTTATTAATCTGAGCAATTTAAATCTTTCTCTTGGCTGTTTTCGGAAGGTTTTTACCTTTAGTTTGAGCTGCATTATGAGCGTATTTTTCAGATAAAGTTTCCAGTAAAAACTGCCCTTTAGTATTGGTTAAACGCATCGTATTAATTATGAATTCTGAAATAACCTGAGCCCGTTTATACGTGTTGTTGTTTTTAACTTTATCGAGATTTTTAATCTTTTCTCCAGCAGTTTTAGAGGCAACTAATTGGTCTTTAAAATAGCGTTCCGCTAACATTTGATGAGTAATTTTTATCTGCTTATATTCTTCATTATCGATTTTATTTTCAGTTTCTAAAGGATCGTTTATATAATCATACAATTCCTCTGCATGAATATCTTCCTTAAAAATAGGCACTGTGCTTTTTTTCTTATTGATCCACACAGTATATCTATATTCTTTAGTTCTAAAACTATACCCCATTTTATTTTTTCTTGGGTATTGACTAACTGCATATGTTTTTGAGGTATTCAATTCTCCTTTTATTTGTGCTTTTAAGCTTACACCATCTAATTTTTTTGGAATTCCTATGTTTGCTAAATCACTTAATGTTGGAAATAAATCTACAAACTCAGTTGGGGAATTTATTTTATATCCTTTATTAATTCTTGGGTCATAAATAATTAAAGGAGAACGAGTTGCCTGCTCAAAATTAGAATGTTTATTCCACAAACTATGATCCCCAAGATGATAACCATGGTCTCCCCAAATAACTATGATGGTGTTTTTGTCTAAATCTTTTTGTTTTAATTTATCAATGATTTTACCTATTTGCGCATCAATATAACTGGTGGCTGCGTAATAGCCATGAATTAGTTTTTTTTGAAGTTCTTTATCTAGCTCTAATAAATTATCATTATTTAATTTGTAAGTAATTTCTGGTGTTTTATATTTCTGCATTTCACCAGCCTTGTGATAGGAAACATCTACAGGGTTTTTAGCTTTTTTTTGATAAGCAGCCAACTTAATTTTACTTTCATCATACAGCTGCCAATACTTTCTTGGTGCAACGAAAGGCAAATGAGGGCGTTTAAAACCTACTGCCAGGAAAAATGGTTTTGAAGTATTCATTGTATCTAATAATTGAATACTCCTATTCGCAATTGCGCCATCAACATAAGCTCCATCAGGTACATCTGCCATTTCATATGGTGGCTTAAAGCGATCCGTAATATATTTATAAATTTTATTTTTTTCTATATTTTTTGCTAATGCTCTATTCTTAATACCATTTATAGTATTTAAATTTTCTTTATTTTGATAAAAGCCTAATGCGGGTTTATTATATCCTTTTGGATATTCAAGCTCATTTTCTTTAATTGAAGGAATGCTCCAAGAAGGCTTATCTCTAAGATTATCGACACATCTTGGATCATAAATTTTACCCACACCAATAGTTTTATAACCACTTTGCTTAAAATATTGGGGAATTGTTAAAATAGTTGGATTTACATCTCGCATCTTAGTTTTTAGATCCCAAACCTTTGTGTAATCAGGTCTTTTACCCGTAAGTAAACTTGCTCTAGATGGTCCACAAATTGCCTGTTGCGTATGATTATTTAAAAAAGTTGTTCCATTCTTAGCAATGGCATCAATATTTGGAGTAACAGCAAAAGAATCTCCATAAATTCCTAAGGTCGGTTTTAAATCGTCAATCGCAATAAATAGGATATTTGGGTTTGATTGATCTTGCGCTTGAATTTTAATGATACTTAGAGCATTAAATAAATAAACAAGTGTTTTCTCATAGTTGAAATTAGTTTAATACTTCTAAAAATTCTGTGTGCACTTATTTTATTTGAAAAAGCATAATTTAATTAATTATTAATTAATTCATTTGTATTAATTTCTGATTGTGGAATTGGCAAAGTCATTGTCCCTGTTGGGTCTGTACTTAAAAGAATATCAACAAAGGTTTAAAACCAGGGTTTGTGTTAGTATTATGTGTCAAAATAGTATTGTTTAGAAAATAATCAAATCCACGTCTTCTGTTGTTGTGAGCATCTTCACCTTCACCAATTAATTCAAAACGATATTCATTCATTATAGCGCCTCTAAACTCTTCTTGCGAACCTAAAAAACCAACTTGAGGAGTCATCCCAACCCTATTTAATACTTCTGTAACATAGCCTAATTGTTGTCCGTTTTGTAATTCGTTAGAGATTTCAGCTAACATAAGCAGTAAATCAGCATATCTGTAAACAACTATATTTTGGCTGTTATATTGGTTACTATGAGTCGTATTTTTTTCAGCAAACTTAAAAAAGTAAGGATGACTTGCTCTTAAATTTGTACGGGTTGTAATCGCTGGATATGTACGTAGCGCATTTCCATTATTTGCATTTGTGTAATCATATAAATACGTGGCGTCAATTCTTGGGTCATTTGGATAGGTATCTCTATGAATTTCAAAAACATCTGCATGAATCCTAAGCCATCCAAAAGCTTGAGCCACTTTATAGCCGTTTGGCGTGTAATTTCTTCCCATTTGAGAATTAGTGGCGTCTTGACTAAGTTGAAATTCAAAAATAGACTCAGAATTATTTTCATTAGAATCTGTAAATATGCTGCTATAATCAGCAACTAAAGAATATTGTCCATAAACTTTAATAGCTTCATCGAATGCCATTTGCCAATAATCCATTTCTGTTAAAGACTCTTCTCTTAAATCAGGATTGGTAGCTAATGCCATATACAATTTTGCTAATAACATATTCGCAGCATATTGTTTTGGATAGCCGATACCGCTTTTACCATTTATTAAACTAGCAGCCATTTTAGCATCACTAATAACTTGAGCATATACTTCCTTTGTTGTAGATTTTGCTTTATTTAGATTGTTTTCATCTGGAAGCTCCGTCCATAAAGGGATGTCTTTAAAAAGTCGAGTTAAATCAAAATATGCCCAAGCGCGCGCAAAGTATGCTTGTCCTTTTATATCGCTAAAGAGTAATTCATCATTTGTTATTGGGTTTTCAACTACTGTAATATTTTCAATAGCTGCATTTGTTTGCGCAATAGCACCATACAAACCTCTCCAAAACGCTTCTGAAACTTGATCTTGAATTGGGTTCAAGGCCATTAGACTACTATTGTGTGGATTGTTAACACTATTTCCTTGTCTGTGAGTTACAAAAAGTCCTGAAAAACCATTTATAACCCAATAACGTCTCTCCATTGAATCATACGTTGTTAGCTTTTGATAAATACCATCTAAAGCAGCGGCTGCACTATCTGGATTATCATAAAGTGTGGCATCTAGAAATATTGGGTCTTCATCTAAGTTACATGAACTAGATAAAAAACCAAAAATCAATACTAAAATAAATTTTAAATTTTTCATGTGTTTCTGTTTTTTGTTTTTATAATTCAATTGTACTTAGAAATTAATGTTTAACCCTAATAAAATAGTTTTAGCATTTGGTGCGCCGTTCCAATCTACTCCATTTATAAGACCATTATATAAGAAGCTTGAAACCTCTGGATTATAACCACTATAATCTGTCCAAGTAAATAAATTTTGTCCAGCGACATATACATTAAGTCGTTCCATTAATGAACTGTTTTCTAAAGGAATATCGTAACTTACAGTTACATTATTTAATCTTAAATAACTACCATCTTCTATAATGCGGTCAGAAATTCCGATTGCTTGATTAGAAATCACATCATAACCTAATCTAGGATGTAGGTTTGATTGAGCATCTGGTCTCCATGCATTGTTGTATGCATTAGGGCTAATATTAGTACCTAATCCCTCTGCATTATTAAGTTTAATTAAATTTCCGTTCGCAATATCATTTCCATAAACTCCATTAAATAAGAAGTCTGCAGTAAAACCTTTCAATTTAAAGTTTAGATTAAACCCATAAACAAAATCAGGGTTTGGGTTTCCTATAAAAGTTCTATCTAAAATATCAATAACTCCATCTTCATTTTGATCTACGAATCTTACATCACCTGGCACAGCGCCAGCAACAAGATCAGTGTCTTCTGTTTGATAGATTCCATTAGTTACAAAACCATAAAAAAGACTAGTTTCTTCCCCTTCAATAAACACATTAGCAGGTGATCTAAAATACTGGCCTGTGCTTATTTGATTACCGAGATAAAAAGACCGTTGTTGAGCAATTCCATCTATATAAAAATCTTCCAAAGGAATTCCTAAAGCTTCAATTTTAGTTTTATTAAAGGCGATATTTCCACCAATATTTATTTCAAAATCATCCGTTGAAACAGCAGCAATATTTAATGCTACTTCCAAACCTTTGTTAGAAATTGTTCCTCTATTGATAAGAATACTTCTAAATCCTGAAGATGTTGGAATTGGGCTCCTTTGTAATAAATCTTTGGTTGTTTTGTCATATAAATCAATACTTCCCGAAATTCTATCGTTTTTAGTTGTAAAATCTAATCCAAAATTTAATTGCTCCGTAGTTTCCCATGTTAAGTTCGGATTTGCAACGTTGTTAAGTGATAAAGGTACACTGGTTCCATTTCCAGGAGTACCGTATAACTGTCCGTTTATACCATAATCAGACAAAGTACCATAAGCCCCAATACCATGGTTCCCAATTTCACCCCAACCAGCTCTTAGTTTTAAATCTTCAAAAATATTTAAATTTTTAATAAACCTCTCATTATCAAGCCTCCATGCTAATGCAAATGACGGAAAGAAACCATATCTGTTTTCTTCTGAGAACTTAGAAACACCATCTCTACGAAAAGATGCTGTAAGTATGTACTTGTTATTAAAAGTGTAGTTTAAACGACCCAATAAAGAAAATATTTGTTGATCAGATTTTAAATATCGTAATGGCTGCGAAATTACCGAAGCCAAAAAAGGTTGCTGTGTAGTAAGCCCAGTTGTAACAAAATCTTCTACTGCATAAATACTATTCTCTACATTTCTTACATCATAAGTTACACCTGCGGTAGCATTTATTCTATGTTTTCTGTTAAATGTTCTATTAAACCTTAAAAAGTTATTTATTTGATATGATGTGACGTTTAAGGTTGATATCTGCAATGCACCATTGGCATTAGCACCTTGAAATGTTGTTAACCCATAAAAACGTCTTCTGTCTTTAGTTCTAACATTACCACCAGCTTTTAGTTGGTATTTTAACCCTTTAACAGGAAGTTTGTAGGTAAGCCCTATAGAAGCGATGTACCGCTTTGCTTTCGATACATCTTCAAAGTCGTTTACCCAAGAATACGGGTTTGAAGCCTCTAAATCTTCTCCAAAATCTTCAATTTCTTCAGTAATAACGGGTCTAAATAAAATAGCATTTCTAACAAAACTTTGGTTAGCACCAGTTAAATCTCCACCTTCGGTAAAGTTTATATCGTTAAAAGAAGCACTAACTCTAGCTTGTAATTTTAATTTATCTGTAAGGTCTTGATTTAAATTAATTCTGACATCACTGCTTTTAAGGCTTGAGTTACTTACAATACCTTCTTGTTCATCAAAACCTAAAGAGACATAATAATTTCCATTATCACCACCACCAGAAGCTGAAAAACCTACTTTTTTACTAAACCCTTGTCGGTATAATTCATCTTGCCAATTTAAAATTTGAGCGGGCCTATTTGATACATTTGGATTACCTGCTGTATCATAAGTAATTCCAAATATTTGAGAACCATCTATTTGGAATCGAGGATTAAGACCATTAAGTAACGCCAGTTTCATTTTGATAATTAGCATAGCCAATACCGTCCAAAACATCATATTTTTTATCAATAGTTCTTATAGACGTTGTTGTAAAGGAATTGATTTTTACTTTCCCTTTAACACCTTTTTTAGTCGTTATTAATACGACTCCATTAGCTCCTCTAGAACCATAAATAGCCGTTGCGGATGCGTCTTTTAAAACTTGAATGCTTTCAATATCACGCGGATTTATACCATTTAACCCATTTTGAGTTTCTTGCCCTGAATTACCCACACCACCAGCAGCAATTACATCTTCTCCGGCTGATGATATAATAACACCATCAACGACATAAAGGGGCTCGTTATTTCCACGTAAGCTATTGGTTCCTCTAATTTTTACACTAATACCAGATCCAGGAGCACCTGCATTTTGAGTTACTTGAACACCAGCTGCTCTACCTTGTAATAGTTGATCTATGGTACCTGATTGATTTGCAACATTGTCTTTAACTTTCACAGATGTTAATGCTCCCGTAACATCTTTTTTAAGTACGGTTCCATAACCTACCACTACAACTTCATCTAATTGTGTTTGGTCTGGAATCATTATTAAATTAACATTTGTAGTGTTAGAAACGGTTACCTCTTGGGTTGCATATCCTAGATAAGAGAATACTAAAATTTTAGTTTGATTAGAAGGAATTGTAATACTAAAATTCCCATCAAAATCTGTAGCCACTCCTAAGTTTTTTGAATTTTTAACTAAAATGGTAACTCCAGGTATAGGTAATCCTCCGTCATCAGTTACTGATCCTGTAATAGTTTTAGATTGTGAAAAGACCATCATAGGTAAAAAAACGAATAAGAAAAATATTTTGTTCATAATTTTTAATTTTTTGATATTTTTTGATTGAGTAGTATACTTAAACTATCTACTATTTGGTTGTATTCGCTTTCTACTGCTAAATTTCTGTTTTCATCGGGATCTATTTTATGATCGTATAACATTTTAGCAATTGTTTTATTCTTTTTTTGCCACTCTGTATAAAAATAGTTGTCAGCAATTAAAGTTTCTCCTCTTAGATAGCGAGCTAATGCGGTGTTTTTATGAATTTCTGAAGGATTCTTCAAAGCATTTACAAAAGATTCACCTTCTAAATGTGTTGGCTTAGATATGTTTGCCAATTCACAAATTGAAGGATATAAGTCAACCAATTCTGCTATTGAATTTGTTTTTTTATTTTTAGGAATATTAGTAGCACTTACTATGAGTGGAACCTGAAGCGCTACTTCAAAATTGCTATGTTTCACCCATAAACCGTGTTCCATTAGACTCCAACCATGATCACCAACTAAAACAATAACAGTATTGTCTCGTAACTCTAAATTATCAATAGCATTTATTACTTTACCTATTTGGGCGTCTACATAACTTACGGAAGCATAATAGCCATGAATAAGTTTTTTAGCCATTGTTTCCGAAACTTGGCCTTCTTTAGGGATGTCTTTATAATTGCGTAATTCTCCCCATTTATGATTCGCTATCTTTGGAGCTGATTTTGGGAAAACCAAATTTTTTGGTAATGCTATTTTTTCAGCATCGTATAAGTCCCAATATTTTTTTGGCGCATTAAAAGGTAAATGTGGTTTTACAAAACCAACAGCCAAGAAAAATGGATTTCCTTCTTTCTTTAACTTTTTTAAGTCTTCAATTGACTTATTCGCAGTTTTACCATCGTTATATGCATCATCTTTAACATCAATATTTTCATACGCATACCCATGTTTCCCGTTTTCTTCTAAAGTAACACTTTCTTCAGAAATATAATTTCTCCATCCATTTTCAGCAGCATGCCATTCTTCATCCCACTCATCAATATCATTTTTTAAATGTGTGATTTTGCTATTACTGATGGTCGTATACCCTTCATTTTTTAGGTGTTGTACCAGGTTTAATACATTTGGTGCTTCCTTTTTTATACTTGAAAAGTATGTTAAAAAACGGCTTGAAGTAGGTCTTAAACCAGTTAATAAACTTGCCCTTGACGCTCCACAAACAGGCACATTGCAATACGCTCTATTAAAGGTGACACCAGAATTAGCTAAGGCGTCTATATTTGGGCTGATAATTTGACTTTGTCCATAAATATTTAATTCTGGACGTAGGTCATCGACCATAATAAAGAGCACATTCTTTTTATTAGTAGAGGTTCTTGTATTATTTTCTTTTGTTGATTTACAACTTAAAAGAATTAGAATACATCCTATAACTATTAATTTATAATGCCTCATTTACAATTCGATTTTATTATTAACTGTTAACGTTGTTACTTTTAAATCTTTTTTAGCTGATGAACTTCCAGTCATAATAGTAAAGTCACCTGGTTCAACACAATAATCCATATTAATATCATAAAATGCAAGACTTTCAGCATCTAAAGTAAATTCAACTTTCTTTGTTTCTCCTGCTTTTAATGCCACACGTTGATACCCTTTTAATTCTTTTACGGGTCTTGTAGCACTGCTCACGTTATCTCTAATATAAAGTTGAGCAATTTCTTCTCCGTCAAATTCACCAGTATTTGTTACTTCAACAGTAACTGTAATTTCTTCCTTCTATTTAATGTGGTATTTGATAAGAACTGGTGCCCCATAGGTATACTTAGTATAGCTTAACCCAAAACCAAAAGGATATAATGGTGTTTTCTTCTCATCGGCATATTTATGAAAATAAGCAGAGGGCTTGTGATTGTATACCATTCTTAACTGACCAACACTTCTTGCCACAGTTAAAGGTAATTTTCCACTTGGATTTACTTCGCCAAATAAAACTTCAGCAACTGCCTGACCTCCTAAATTACCTGGTTCCCATGACTCTAGAATAGCAGGAATATTATTTTGAAGCCAAGGCTCAGAAATTGGTTTTCCGTTTACCAAAACAATAATGACTGGTGTTCCTGTTTCTTTAATTGCTTTTACTAAATCTAATTGCTTTCCAAATAAATTTAAAGACGCTCTGGCCATATTTTCACCAGCAGTTTTGTCTTTCCATTTATAGCGCATAGAATTATCTCCTACAACAACAATTGCATAATCTGCATTTTTGGCTTTTTCTGAAGCTTCTTTAATTTTAGAACTTTTTATATTTCTAATATTTTCTCCAGAATTAAAAAAGTTTACAGCATAGCCTTTGGTTTCACCTAAGGTTTTAATTCCTTCATAAACAGTGGTCACATTTTCATCAGGTTGAACTGCATGCCAATCGCCTAAAATAGATTGGTTATTTGCATTGGGTCCTGTTACGAATATTTTCTTTTTTGAAGTCGTTTTTTGTAAAGGTAATATTCCATTGTTTTTAAGTAATACAATCCCTTTTCTTGCAGATTCTAAAGCGGTAGCCTTGTGTTCTTCTGTAAAAAGTAATTCTTTCTTTTTCTCTAAATCTACAAAGCGATTTTCAAATAATCCTAATTTAAACTTCGCTGTTAATATTTTACGGCAAGCATCATTTACACGATTTATTGAAAGTTTTCCTTCCTTGACTGATGCAATAATAGCATCTGTAAATTTTGGTCCATGCATGTGCATATCCATTCCAGCATCAACAGACAAAAAAGAGGCTTCTTTCATGTCTTTTGCGGTATGATGTAGTGTGTTCAAACGCTCAATATCTAACCAATCACTTACGTAAAAACCTTGAAAATTCCATTCATTACGTAACACATCAGTCATTAACCATTTACTCATATGAGATGGAACACCATTTATCTCATTATGTGCCGCCATAATGGAATATACGCCAGCATCAATAGCTTTTTTATAAGGTGGCAGATGCACTTCTCTTAAAGTACGAACAGAGATATCTGCAGGAGCAGCATTTAACCCATTGATTGATTCTCCTCCACCAATCATATGTTTTGCGCAGGCAATTACTTTTTCTGTGCCTGTAAAATCATCTTGCTGAAATCCACGTATCATTGAAGCTCCCATATTACCAACCATAAAAGGATCTTCTCCAAATGTTTCTCCAACACGTCCCCATCTTGGATCTCTTAGAATATCAATATTTGGAGTGAAGGTCCAATGGCTTCCTGTAGCGCGCATTTCCTTGGCTGTTTGTTTCCCTACGGAATACAAAAAATCATCATTCCAAGTAGATGCTAATCCAATTGGTGATGGATATACAGTTGTACCGGACACCAAAGCATTACCATGTATGGCATCAATCCCAATTAAAACGGGAATCTTAAGTGGTGATTTTAAAGCTAATTCTTGCAAATAATTTGCTTCTTTAGCTGTTAAAACATGTAAAAAGGAACCTATCTTTCCTTCTTCGCACATTTTTGAAACATCATTTACAGAAAGTGTTTTATAAAATCCTTGTGCATCATTATTTTCTTTAACATCATTAGGGTTGCCTTTTTTCATATGCTCCAACCCAACAAACTGATTCATTTGATAGACTTTATCTTCCAAAGTCATTCTACTCATTAAATCAGCTACACGAGCTTCAACGGACTTAGAGGGGTCTAAATATATAGGATCATCATTCTTAGTTGTTTTAAAAGAAACAAATAGCATTAGTAGGGCACATAAAACTATCATTTTTATTGTATCAGTTTGTGGGTGCTTTTTACTTAGAATTTTCATTTTATTATTTTCTTTAGAGCTATTTTCAACATTTTTATTTATCTGCTTCATAATTCTATTAAATAATTCTTTTTGTTTTTTTGTATAAAACATGGAATCTAATTTTTAGTTGATTCTAACCCTCCAAAGTCAGTATCGGAAATACTTCTTAATTCAGTTAATGACATAGTATTGCCATAATCTTTCTTCAAACGGTATAATTCAGTTTTCAAACTATCAATGCGTTCAGCATGAGCGTCAGAATTTATTAGATTATTCATCTCTGACGGATCATTTTGAAGATCATAAAATTCCCAAACATCAACATCATAATAAAAGTGAATCAATTTATAACGTTGATTTCTAATTCCGTAATGCGGTTGGACTCGATGGTAAAATGGGTATTCGTAATAATGGTAATACATGGATTGTCTCCAATCTTGTGGGGTTTTTCCTTTAAGATTGGAAAAAAAACTATTGCCTTGGACCGCTTCAGGAACAGGAATACCTGCCATTTCTAATAAAGTTGGGGCGAAATCGATGTTTGAAACAATATCTTCTACAATGGTTCCTGGTTTTATTTTTCCTGGATAACGAATAATAAATGGCATACGCAATGCTTCTTCGTACATGAAACGCTTATCAAAGAATCCATGTTCTCCTAGAAAAAATCCTTGATCTGACGCATAGATAACAATTGTATTTTCTTCTAATCCGTTTGCTTTTAAATACTCTAATACTCTTCCAATATTATCATCTACAGATTTTATAGTTGCCAAATAATCTTTGATATACTTTTGGTATTTCCACTTACGAATCTCTTCACTAGATAAATCCTCTGAAGGAGCTACAATTTCGCCAGGTTTAAATCCAAATCGCAGCCATTTACCACGTTCTTTCTTAGAAAGAGAATCTGGAGGCGTCATTTTCATGTCTTTTCTAGAAAAATAATCCATCGTCATTTCTGTATTCCCAGCGGTTAATTCTCGTCCTTTATAATTGTCATTAAAGGTTGCTGGATATGGCATTTCTATATCGTCCCACAGGTCTTCATATTTAGTGTCTGGAGCCCATTCACGATGTGGGGCTTTGTATTGTAACATCAGGCAAAAAGGTTCTTTTTCTTCTCTTCCATTGAGCCAATCTATAGCAAAATCAGTAGTTAAATTTGTTGCATACCCTTTTTCTTTAATTTTTTTGCCATTGTCATTATACACAGGATTCCAATACAAACCTTGTTGTCCTTGAGATAGGTGGTATTTATAATAGTCAAAACCAACGGGTTCTGATGCTAAATGCCATTTACCAACCAAAGCTGTTTGATAACCCGCTTTTTTTAATTCCTGCGGATATGTCCATTGTTTGCTATCAAAAACTCCTCCTTTATAATTTTTATAATACCCGTTAATATGACTGTATTTTCCAGTCAAAATAGCTGCTCTACTAGGTCCACAAATTGCATTGGTACATAAGGCATTGGTTAATAAGGCTCCTTCATTTGCAATTCGATCAATATTGGGTGTTGGAGCTATATCCTTAAAAATACCTCCATAAGCAGATATAGCATTAGTTGCGTGATCATCCGAAAAGATGAATATGATGTTAGGTGATTTTCTTGAATCTTTACTATTCTGACTATAGCAATTTGATAGCGTCAAAATAAAAATCAGAATGAATAATTTATTAAAAGTATACACAAATTGAATTTTAAAGAAGTTAAAAAGCTGATAAAACCAAAACAGATTATATTTGATTTTATCAGCTTTTGTAATGTTTTTATTTATTGTTTAATGATCTTTTCAGTGAACGCAGTTCCAGTTCCATTGTCAACCTTGATTAAATGAATACCAGATGAAAGTTCTGAGATATCAATTTGATTGGTATTGAAAACTTCTTTTTCTAAACTTCCTAAAATAGAGTATACTTTTATTGATTTAATATTATCAACTCCACTAATAGAAATTAAGTCTGTTGCAGGGTTTGGATAGATAGAGAATGACATTAATTCTTCCTCTGAAACACTAAGAGTACTTGCAAAAATAAGACTAACATCATCTATATACATTAATTCTTGAAGATTTGTTGGTTCAGCAGTCGTTCCACCACTTTTAGAAAATTTGATTCTAACTTGTCTTGAAATATCATTTGAATAGGTACCGGTTTGCTGAACCCATGAATTAACTTCAGTCGGCTGAGTTGTAATCGTGGTTTGGACAGCTGTCCAAGAACCATCGCCATCATCGTCAGTCATGATTGTAAACTTAGGTTTAACATCTCCATCAGCAGCCCAAGTTACCAATGCAGCCCACCTAGTCCAAAAAGACCAGTCATAGGTTCCAGCTGGTAATGTTAATGTCTGAGTGACAATAGCATCATTTTTTTTAAAAAATTTAAACATTCTATCTTCAGAGTGACAGTCCCCATTTCCAGCGGAAGTAGGTGCATAAGAACCATTAGCTCCAGAGCCCCAACCACCTAAATTGGCAGGCATATTACCAGAACCATCAACACCGGTATCAGTAGAAGTTGCCGTGGTGTTAATATTAGGATTCGTAAGAAATTCTTGGCCAAGTGCTGGAATGCTGAAATTAATAGAAACAGTGTTAGTAGTTGTTCCATCTTCAGCAGTAATAAAAATTGTTGTTGTTCCTGGAATACTTGTTGCATCTGTAATTGCAATAGTCGCATTTGCATTGTTAGGTGTTGCAGCTATTGTAGGAACAACAGTTGTTCCTCCTGCTAAAAATATATCATAGGTAGTTTTACTTTCAGTAAAACCAGCAATCGTAGCACCGTCTTGCGTCAAATCAGATAAAGAAGTATCATCTTCTGGATAGGTAAATGGACCTGCATATTTAAGACTAACATCATCAACAAACATTAGTTGATTAAGGTTTGATTCATTTCCAGTAACTCCACCATATTTATAAAACTTTATTGTTATATCCCTGGCAATTTGGTTATTAAAAACACCGGTTTGTTCAACCCATGTTTCAATTGCATTTGGCTGAGTCGTAATCGTAGTTTGGAGAACTGTTTCACCAGCCGAGATTGTAAATTCAGGCTTTTCCGCATCTCCAGCGTTATAATCTACCACTACCCCCCACTTAGTCCAAAATGACCAATTATAATTACCAGCTGGAAGCGTTACTGTCTGAGCTACAAATTGTCCCGAAGTTCCTCCTTTTTTATAAAGCCTAAACATTCTATCTTCAGAGTGGCAGTTTCCATCGGTTCCACCAGAATCAATATAAGCTACTGAATTATATTCTGTCCAACCAGCTGTATTTGAAGCAGACATTTGACCATTACCATCAACGCCTGTTGAAGGAGTTGTAGAGGTTCCTAATGTTGAATTAATACCAGGGTTTGCTAAATATTCATCACCAACTACTTGAGAGTTGGCAGTCATACTTAATAATAAAGCGAAAGCAAAAAGACTATTTCGCCAAATTAATTTAGTTACATTTTGAGTAATTTTTTTAATCATGATATTGTGTTTTTAATTATTTAATTTTTATTCTCGACCTATTTCTCTTTTATAATCAGCCCATTGTTGCATCTTGGCTTTACCAAGAGCTTTTTTTAATTTTCCAAATAAGCGCTTGTACACTTTTTTTAATTCAGGTTTTCTTGTTTCTGCATCGTCTTTGTATTTCTCACGTATTGATACTACTTCCTGAAAACGGTTCAATTGAATTTCATAAACCTTAGCTTTTTCTTCCTCATTTAAAGAAAGAACTTCGGTCATCTCATTGGTAATTTTAGTTGCTTTTTTAGCCAGATCATCTTGAGCAAATACATTTGAAGTAAAGACTATTAAAATTGCTAGTAAAATAAATTTTTTCATAATTGTATAATTGTTTTGAGTAAAATTATATATCAATTACTAGTTGATGATTTAAAAATTGTTCAAATCATTAAACTATTTAACCAAACTAACATATTTACAGGGTTTTATAAGCAAAACGTTATTGAATGATTAAAATACTAGTGATAGGAATTTATTTTTTCGATAGGTTTATTTTTCCAAGTAATTCCTGGTTTCCATTTTGGGGCTTTTACCTTACTTAAATAAGCATCTAATGCTTTCTCTAGTGTATGGACTTTATTAGGGAGAGATAATGCTAGATTGTTTTTCTCTTCTAAATCTTCATTAAGATTAAATAGCATAAGTTCACCACTGTCGTGGAACTTTATCAATTTAAAGTTATCAATTATGATGGCAGAATGTGCTCTTTTAAGTGCTATTCCATTTTTATAAGGCACATGAAAGATTAATCCTTCCGAAAAACGTGAAACATTTCCTTTGCCTTTATTGGCAAGTATTGCTTTGAAACTTCCTCCATCTAAATCATCTTGAAGAGGTAACTTTAGTCCAGCTAAATCAATAATGGTGGGTAGCAAATCTGAATGTGTAATGGGTGTTTTTGACTCTAATCCAGCAAGAATTTGAGGCCCTGCGATAACAAAAGGCACTCTAATTCCTCCTTCCATGGCATCCCACTTACCCCTACTTAAAGGGAAATTTGAGCCTTTATTGTACTTAGGTTTGGGAGGCATTATTGGAACAGCGCCATTATCAGACGTATAGATTACATACGTGTTTTCCTCTAACCCCAATGCCTTTAAACGCTCAAGTAATAATCCAACTCCACTGTCTAAATCTTCCGTCATTGCAGCAAAACCAGCATGTCTTTGATAGGTACCTTTTTCAATGTTTTTGTATTTTTCTAGTGTTTCCTTTCGCATCATAACATCAGAGTGAACAGCATAATGAGAAACTTGTAAAAAAAATGGGGTATTTGACTTGGCTTGTCTTTCAAGAAAGTTAATTGCCCTCTCGGTCGTACTAAATATTTTTTTAGGGTCCTCGTCAACATTATTTTGCCACTGTTTACCGCCTGCTTTGTAATTGAAAACGCCATCTTTATTTCCTGTAATACCATCACTTTCATCATAACCAAGCTCTGAGGGGTGTACACCAATTCCCCATTTACCAAAATGAGCTGTTTTATAATCTGGATTGACTTTTTTTAACAGTTTTGGAATGGTGTAAGAGGTTTGATGATTGATATGCTTGGTATTCATCCCTACTCTTATCATTTTTAAGCGCGCTGGAGTTTGTCCAAACTGAATACTATAACGCGATGGAGAGCACACTGGTGCACTGGCATAGGCTGAAGAAAACCGCATACCGCGATTTGCTAATTTTTCTAAATTAGGCGTTTGATGGTAATCACTTTTTGATTGAACTTCATCATCCATCATTTGAACAGAGGTTCCATTCCAACCTTGATCATCCGTTAAAATTACAATAAAGTTAGGGGGCTTTTCATCATTGTCATTCTTTAATTTTGAAGTTTTACAACTTAAAAAAGTTAAGATTAATCCAATTATTAATAGATACGAGGTACTGTTAGTTTTCATCTGTTATGATTTATTGTTTTTTAAAATGACTTTGGTCTGCTTGTGCTTTGGTTATAAGTGAAGGAGGAAGTTTTCCCATGTCTTGATACTTCTCAATCATTTCTTTCAGTATTTCCTTTGCCTTTTCTGGGTACTTTTCAAAGAGATTGTTTTTTTCTCCTGGGTCTGTGTTTAAATTAAATAATAAGGTGTCATGTGCTTTTACAAATTGCTTCCATTTATTTCCTCTAAATCCTTTATAAGGCAATTTTACTTTCCATTGTCCACTTCTGTACCCCTGTAATTGTTTCCCATCAAGAAAGAGTAAATCTGAATTTTTACGATTTCCTTTATTAGTTAAAACCTTAGATATATCCAATCCATCAATAACCAAACCTTTCGGAATTGAACTCCCTGTAATATTAGCTATTGTAGGAAACCAATCCATTTGGCTGGCTACTTCAGTATTAATAATGCCTTGAGGAATTCTATTTTTCCACATAGCTACTGTGGGTACCTTCATACCTCCATCAAACGTAAATGTTTTTCCTTCTCTTAAGTCTCCTGCAGACCCTCCATCTTCTTTCATTGCTAGCCATGGTCCATTATCACTAGAAAAGACAATAAGTGTGTTTTCTAAAATTCCATGTTCTCGAAGACTTTTTAGAATTTGCCCTACACTCCAGTCTAGCTCTTGTACTACATCACCATATAAACCTCTTTTAGAAGTTCCTATAAATTCTTCAGAAGCATAGAGAGGAACATGTGGCATAGAATGGGCTATGTAGAGAAAAAACGAATTATCTTTGTTTTTTGTAATAAACTTTTGTGCTTCTTTTGTATAGGTTTTGGTAATGTATTGTTGTTTTACTTTATAGGATTCTACTTCATTTCCTCTCATATATACAACGCTCTCCATATCATTACTATACGGAATTCCAAAATACTCGTCAAAACCTTGTTGCAATGGTAAATATTGATAATGATGTCCCAAATGCCATTTTCCAACGATTCCAGTTGCATATCCTTTTTCTTTTAGTATTTCTGGAATTGTTATTTCTGTATCAGGAATGCCTGTAAAACTCTCTGGAAAAAAAACAGTATTTATTCCCATTCGTTGTGGATACCTCCCTGTTAACAAGGCTGCTCTAGAAGGACTGCAAACTGATGAAGCTGAATAGAATTCTGTAAATTTAATTCCTTGTTTTGCAATCTGGTCAATGTTTGGGGTATTGATATCTTTTGCACCATAACAACTCAAATCTCCATAACCCAAATCATCTGCAAATATATAGACGATATTGGGTTTCTGACCAAAAGAGTAGAAACACTGAATTAATAGGAATAAAAAAGTGAATTTATTTTTAGTCATTTTTAAATTAATGCGATTGTTTAAGGGGCTAATCAATGTTATTATTGGCAGCTGTTTCAAAATTACCATCAAAATCACTGAAAACACCTTTTGAAGTTTTCTTAATTAAAATAGATACCCCTGGAAGAGGTGTTTTAGAATCTCTATCTATTACAGTTCCTTTAAGTGTGATTTCTTGTGCGACCAGAATTACAGGAGACAACATCAGGATATAGAAAACTATTTTTCTCATAATATGAAGTTCTTATTATATGAACAAATTTGTGAGAAACTCTGTATTTTAATGTTTAATATTTATCCATTAGTGTTTAATATTTGGTAACTAGAAAGAAGATACAGGCCATTTCTATTTTTGATTAGTTAGTATCTATACACTTCAAGAAAAACCGCTTAATTTTTTAATTCTCTATACTATATTCTTTTGGTGTTTTGCCAAAGGTCTTTTTGAATAACGTACTAAAATATCTTGGGTCGTTAAAACCTGATTCATAAGCCACATCACTCATTCTCATATCTGCCTTATTCTTAAGTAATTCTGCTGCATGATTTAATTTAATTCTAATCACTAAATCTACAGGCGACATATTTGTCAATCCTTTTAATTTTCGAAATAAACTTGACCTGCTGAGCCCAGTTTTCTCAGATATTAAATCAATTGAAAATTCACTATTTGTAATGTTGTCTTTAATTATTTGAACCACCTCAGATAAGAAATTATCATCAGCTGATTTGATTTTTACTTTATCTTCTGAATTTGGGTTGAAAATTCGATTTAGCCTTTGCCTAGACTTGATAAGGTTGTTAGCTGTTGCCATCAAAATTTTCATATTAAAAGGCTTTTCAACATAAGCATCTGCTCCAATTTCTAATCCTTCCACTTTATCATCAACTTCACTTAAAGCTGTGATCATAATAACAGGGATATGACTCGTCTGAAAATTTGTTTTTATGATATTACATAATTCCTTGCCACCCATTACAGGCATCATAACATCTGTTATGATTAAATCTGGATTTTTTGCTACTGCTATTAAAAGTGCCTCCTTACCATTAGGTGCATCTATAACGGTGTATTTCTTTTCTAATTCCTTTTTAATAGTTACTCTTAAATCTTCATTATCATCAACAAGTAGTATGCGTATCTTTGAGTTAATATCATCTTCAATAAACTCAGATTTATTTGTGTCTTTATCTTTAATTAATATATCTTTTTCGTTATAATGTTCACTTCCTTTTTGTAAAATCACAGAAAACGTAGCACCCAAATTTTCCTTACTTTTTAATTCAATTTTCCCACCGTGTAATTCAACTATTTTTTTTGAAATCATTAAACCAATGCCAGAACCGGAAATTCCTTTATTGTTAATGTTAGTTCCTCTTGTAAATCTTGAAAAAATTAATTTTTGCTCTTTCTCGGGAACCCCAAAACCATAATCAATAAAATCTATTTTAATAGTTTTGTTATTTGCTGAAGCATTTATCTCAATATGCCCACCTTCTTCACTATATTTAATAGCATTTGAAATTAAATTATAAAAAATTCTAGACATTTTATTCTCATCAAACCATAGGTAGGTCTTTGGCACGGCTATGGAAATATCTATAGATTTTTGTTTGAGTAATGGCTCTACCTCAGCAACAATTCTATGCAAAATCTTCTTTAAATCTATTTTACTTACGGATAATTTAAGCATCCCACGATCTGCTTTTTGGAAATCCAAAAGCTGTGTGACATATTCGTTTAAATTTTGCGTGTTTCGATGAATTAAATCAAAGCTATTTTGAAATTTATTTTCTTCAGAAGAAAGCTGAGAAACCAAGAGTTGAATTAATGTAACTGGTGTCCTAATATCATGGGCAACTTCGGTGAAAAATTTTATTTTATTTTCGTTATTTTTTTTCTGAGTTCTTGATTGTTTTAGTTGAAGAAATAAATATAATAGTACAAATCCCAGTATAGTATATCCTAAAAAAGCCCAATAACTTAGCCAAAATGGGTTTTTAATAATGATATCAACAGTGTACGTTTCTAGAGAAGATACTCCATTTACATTGGTGACTTTAGCTTCTAAAGAATAAGTGCCTGGGGGTATTTTTGAATAAATAGCCATCCTACTATTTTTTGATATAATAGGGTGTTCATCATAGCCTTTTAACTGCCAAGAAAATGTCTGTTTTTTTGATCTATAAAGACTGGGAGTCTCAAAATCAAAACTTAGTGAATTCTGGTTATAATTAAGTTCAACCTTTTCAAGGAAATTTATGTTTTTTTTAAGGATTGTGCTATCAGGCACAACACCATTCACTTTAAAATCAGAAACATAAATCTTAAAATCTTCTTTTTCTTTTGGCAGATTTAATGGATTAAATAGCGCAGCACCTTTTGGCCCGCCAAAAGCTATACGCCCGTCATTAGATTTTGTAGAAGCCCCAATGCCAAAAGTCTCAATCGTTATACCATCTCTAGTATCATACTTACTAATAATAGTTTTTTTTGTATTTAATTTCCATAATCCTGAATAGCTTCCTAACCACAAATTTTGGTTTGCATCTTTTTGAATGGAAAAAACCGTGCCCGATTCAAAATTTAGTTCTTTGTTTAGGAGTGTTGTATCATTGGTAGAAAAATCATATTTTAAGAGCCCTTGCGTATTTCCAATCCAAAGACAATTGTTTTGTTTATCAAAAAATAATGAGTAAATCTGGTCAAGGTTCTTGAAGCCTGGGCTTTTTATTTTTTTTAAGTTTTTTGTGGCCTTATTAATTTCAAACAATCCATTTGCAGAACCTACATATATTATATTTTTATTACCTGCAACAATTGTTCTGGCATTACCCGTTTTATAACTGTTTACTAAGTTACTATTTTGATAATGTTTTACAGGACCATCAATTCCTCCTACCCATATATCATTCTCATCTACGTAGGTTGTAAAAATTAATTTAGATTTCTTTTCATTTTCTATTAAAGGAAAGTCTTTAGTTTCTCCTGTTTTTGGGTTAAACTGAAGCAATCCATTACCATAAACACCTAAAAGGAGATGTTTCCCATACTTATTAATAGTTAATACGGGCTTATTTAAAAGACTTGAGTTCTTATTATAATTAGTCCACTTTCCTTCTGGTGAAAGTTTACTGAGGCCATTTTCTGAACCAAACCAAACATTTCCACTTTCTTCAAAGTATATAGAGCGGATATAATTGTTGGGAATACTGTTTGATTTGTATGGAACGTAAGAGATATTTTTAAAGGCATTATCTCTAGGGAAAATCAAATCAATACCAACTTCTCTTAGCCCAAGCCAATATATATTGTCGTTATCAACAAAAATTTTATAGATACTTTTCTGACTTAAGGAGTTTAAACTATTCGGATTGTATTTTATTTTATTAACAACTTTAAAATTTTCATTCATTGTCAATAAACCCAGTCCTTCTAGTGCTAATAATGCTTTATCATCTTTATCAAACACAATGGATCTTATCGTAGTTGTTTTTATTCGCTTATCAAAAAGGGGTACTTTATTTACTTTTTCATTATCAATAACAAAAAGGCCTTTCTGGTAAGTTCCTGCCCAAATCCGATTTTGCTTGTCAAAATCAAAATCAAGGGTTTCAATATTTTTTAATAGTGTATTGTGTTTTACTAATTGATTATTTTTTTCAAAAAAATCGTACACATTGATTCCTTTTGTAGATGCAACGTATACTTTATTTTGTTTTACATGAATTTGTCTATTAAAAAAGGTCTTTGGATATAAGACTTTACTTAATTTTTTGGATTTAAAATCATAAATTAATAACCCCGATTTAAGACCAATAATTATAGTATTGTCATTGATTTGTTCAAAACATAAAAAATTGCGGGACTTTAAGTTTAAAAGGCTTTTGAAGTGATCTTGTTCGTATTGATATTGCAAAAGTTCTCCTTTAGAACCTAAAACAAACAGATTTCCGTTTTTGCTAATAATATCTACAATGCCATGGGTTGTATACTTGTTATAGTTTTTAAAATTATATCCAGAGTACCTATTTAAGCCTTGTGCAGTTCCAATCCACATATAGCCCAAAGTATCCTTTGCAAAAGCACGTACAGCACCACTTTTAACCCCATCATAAGCACCAAGATGTTTAATTTGCTGTCCATATATTTGGCCCGGGATAAAAAACATTAAAAAGTAAACTATGTAAAAAATACATCTCATTATAACAATGAATTTTGAAAATTAACATCGAACTCGTTTAAACTTTTTTGAGTTTGAGCAAGTTCATTAACAAGGGCTTCTATTTGTAAAAGTACAATTTATTAATTTTGTTGCTGAAAATTAGGCTACTCAAAAAAATAAAAACAACTCTCTATCTACAGCAGTAACTAGTGCTTTTGTTTGGTTCCTTTTGACCTTAGTACTTCTTTTAACCACCAATCTCTGTTTGGATTGTATTTATATTGTTTTTTTAATTTGGTTGCTTCATTTCGGAGTTCTTCTTCTATGCTATCATAGGCTTCTACATTAATTAAGTTTTTCATCTCTCCTGGATCATTTTTGAGATCATACAACTCATCAATATCATTTTCTAAAAAAGCGTCTACCAACTTATAATTTTCGGTTCTAACTGCGATTTGATTTGGTCCAGCATAAGGCCAATAAGTATCTAGATAATATTCAAACAGCATCGATTTTCTCCAATTATCTTCTTTATTACCCTTCAACAAATTCACCATTGATTCTCCTTGCATATAGTCAGGTTTTTCAATTCCTGCTAAGATTAAGAATTGTTGGAGCCATATCAATATTTAAACATTGCTCATCTATTATAGTAGTTTGGTTTTATTAGTTTGGGATACCGAATAAGCATAGGTACGCGCATAGAATTCTCATAGGCTAAGCGTTTATCTAAAAAGGTGTGCTCTCCCATAAAATAGCCATTATCACTACTGTAGATAATTACAGTGTTATCTAACTCTCCCATTTCTTCCAAAGTGGCTAATACGCTTCCTAAAGATTCATCAATTGCTGATAAGCAACGTAACAAATCCATATTTCTATCATAATTTATAGGCCATTCTTGTTCTGGTAATTCTGCAGGGATTGGGAGGTTATCTTTCCAATCAAACCCGTAAGTTTTTTTTCGTTGCCATTCTGGTTTGCCTTTAAAAGTTTCTTTGTGGGTATTGTAAGGCGGTATTGGTAATTTTTCATCTTTGTATAAATCTGCATGTCTAGGAGCTGGCAAATGTGGTTGATGTACCGCTTTATGCCAAAGGTTTAAACTAAATGGTTTGTTTGGATCTCGTTTTTCTTTTAACCAAGAAATAGCCTTTTCAGTCAAGATATCTGTCATATATCCCTTTTCTTGATATTCCTTTCCGTTTTCGTTGACGGGAGGATCAAAATATTTTCCTTGACCCACAAAACTAAACCAATAATCAAAACCGGGCCTGATATGCTCTTTCCCTTTATAATGTGCCATGTGAATTTTACCCACATGGGCGGTTTCATAGCCTCCTTTTTGTAAATGAGAAGAATATGGAGCAAACTCATCCCAATTTGGATCTACATGTATGTTATTCTGGTTTACACCATGAATATGAGGATACGTACCTGTTAAAAAACTAGCTCTAGAAGGTGAACAGATAGATTGGGTAACAAAGAAGTTTTCTACATTGGCACCCTCTTTAGCTAATCTATCAATATTTGGGGTTTTTAAAAATGGGTAACGTTTAGATAATCCGAGCGCATCAAAAGGTTGGTCATCTACCAAAACAAATAAAAAGTTAGGTTGTTTTGATATTGAAGTCTTTTGATTTTTTTGAGTACCCAACTTAGAACAAGAGACTAAAGTAATAAAAGACATTAACAAAAAGATTAGACTTAGGTTAACTACAGTATTTATTTTCATTTTTTTACAATTTAAAAACTACCAAAAATTCTAATTGTAAAAATGAATTTATGCTTAAAAAAAAGAGTTTCATTATAGGTCAATTTATTTAAAAAATTGGTCACAACCTGTTTATCAGGTTCTGTCGCATCCAGATTAGCAAAAAATAAAAATCTATCTTTATTTTCAAAAAATAGATATTCAAAGGTCATTGCTTCCCCAAATCAATTATTCTTCAAGCAGTTTATTTTAAATTAAGATTCAGTCTTAGCTACCGAGATGTAGAAGAATTAATGTCAATTAGAGGTGTAAAAGTGGATCATACTACTATTCAGCGGTGGGTATTTAAGTTCACACCCCTTGTTGAACAACAATTCAGAAAGCGAAAGAAAATAGTTGAAAAAAGATGGAGTTATAATGAAACCAACTGATTCAGGATTGTGGTGCCAGTGAAGACAATATTGTCTATAATAAAGGTTTTGAGAGGGGGAAATTAAATGATCTAATCGATGTATCCCCTGAGTATTCTAATGAGTTGAGAGGTCTTGTAAATAGACTTAAAGACCTGATGATACCGTTTCAACAAAAGTGGTATTATACACCTAAAATGAAGGGGAGTTATTCGATTAAATATGTTCTACCCGCATTAGCCCCTGATCTTTCCTATAACGACCTTGATATAAAAGAAGGAGTTACTGCATCCAATACTTTTCTCTCAATGGTAAATGGAACCTTTGAGGGTGATTTAGAAGAAACGAGAAGACAACTATTAGAGTATTGTTAGTTAGACACCTAAGCTATGGTTAAAATTCTTGAGAAACTACTGCAGGTGTAAAACTGATTTTTTTAGAGAAAATTGAAAAAAATTTATTTTTACTTTTAGTGAGATACACCCCCTAATCCATTTTTTCTGAAAATATTTTTCTCGCGACTCTGAGAGGGTGTTTTGATTCATATATATGTATATATTAAGACAGGATGTCCGGCAGCGGATCCTCCAGGGGGCTCCTCCACATTCAAAACCAATGTGCGATTAAGAATAATTTTAATCAACCCGTGACGGTGATCCTTCACCAAATATTATCCGCACGCAACCTGCAGGAATCCAAAAGAATCACAAACTCAAACTTTCGTAGACACCCATTACTTCTTTTTCTCTGATACCGAGATATCTTTTTGTTATTCCCATTGACGAGTGACCAAAGAGTTCCATTAACAGAACGATAGACTGGTTACTGTAGTTGTTCAATTCCAAAACTCTTCTACCTAAAGTTTTTCGAAACATGTGGGTAGATACATTCCCATCAACATGTACTTTATACTTTCTAAATATTTTTTTTAGGGAAACGTTCACCCACGATTTATCAATTGGTTTGGTTCCATACTTATTGATGAAAATGAATTCATTCTCATCATCTATCAGTTGTTTCCTTTTAACACGAGATATTATTTCGAGTAAATCCTGATTTAATTTTATTCGTCGTGTCTTCTTTGTCTTTTGTTCTATCACAGATAATATGTCTCCCCCCGAAAAGTCTGTATATCTTAATTTGAGTATATCCCCTATTCGTAACCCCGTAAATACACCAATTGAAATCAAAAGACAGTATTTATAGTTCCCATCTCGTTCTAATTTTCCAATTAGTGATTTAAAATCTTCCCATGGAATTGCACCGGTTGTTGTTCGTTGACCCTGTAATGACATTTTTATATTTTTAGAAATTAACCCGGCTAACATAAGCGCAAAACTTAGACTATGCAGCATTTTTTATGGAAAGTATAAGGTGAGTGCGTTTTTAAATAGATTAGAAAGACCCTAACCTATTGTTGGCGTTGACATTAGACCAATTTAAGTAACTTATACTTATAATAAAAGTATAAGCAGACAACTTTTCAAATCTATTTTAGGCAGAATAAAATTCTCGCCGTAGATTCCAGTTATGGAACTCAACGGTTACTTAATATAATGGATACCTTTTTTACTATTTATTTTATTGTGGTTGGAGGGTTGTTCTTATTGAATCTGATTTATAAAATAATTGTATTTCTGAAGGGTGAAGAGGAAGATTGGCAATTTAAATTAGCAGAAGATGTGTTAGATTGGTGTTTGGAAATATATCCAATTCGAAAACAAAAACCACTACTGACTTTAGTTGACGGTAAATCTCATTTATCGGGGGAGTATTGTTTCTACAGCAACACAATTACAATTTATAGTGATAACAATGTATTACATAGGGAACTAATCAATACGGTTATCCATGAGTACTTCCATTATTACCTAATTACATCAGAATCTAAATCTAAACTCTACCATGATCAATTGGAACAATTCTCATTGGCGCACCATCCGCAGGAAATTCTTTGCAATACAATGGCTGAAACACTCACAAAGGTCTACTTGAAAAATAATTAAAAAATGGTTCTTATTTGACAAGGAGGACAATGCCCCAACAGTAATTGTACTAAATAGATTTCGAAACAAATTCTGGTCCTTCACCTCAAAACCCAAACTTCAGGTCGTGAGACCTAAAGTTCATCGATCCAATCTAAGATCTTTTTCTTACGACAAGATTTATCATTTATTCTAAACATAGAACGATTAATTGATTCTCTTATAAATTGCGATTTAGATTTTTTTTCTTTTACTAATGTTTCCAAAAGTGCAATGTATTGATTGGGAGTTAGCCGCAGCGAAATCATAACGTCTTTTTTCATATCTGAGTGGGTTTATTTATAAATAGTGTAATACATAGAAAAACGCTACTTAATATTTTTAATTAGTTGATTTATCAAAGCATCAAGATCAATTATTTCCAAATCTTTCATATGACACCCCACGGTTTTTCTACTCACACCACTTAATTTACTTATAGAAGATATTGTGTGTTTTTCATTTTCTTTGGTTAATTTTTCAATAGCAGCGGCAATCTTCAACTTGGTTTTGTTTTTTCTAATACTTCCATTAACCTTGTTGGCAACAAGTGACTTCTGTCCACCAGTTAGATCCAAATCAGGATTGATATGTAAACTCTTTTTTCGATTGTTTTGATAATTATACTGATGACTTTTAATATATCCACACTGCATATTAAATAAAGATAAAAGATCCCTATAACTCATCTTGGGGTCAGCACAATTTCTATTTATGTTATATACATACGCAAATATCCATTTGGGATCAATTTCTGGATTCAGATTAAATAGTGCATGGAAATAATAGGTATAGAGTTTTCGTTTATATCCATCTCTTATCTTTCGTGGTATTTTAATATCAGTCCATGGAATAGTATCAATGTCAATATCACTTTTATTAATGTATTTAGTTTTAGTAATGAGATGAGTATCAATCTCCGTTATGGATAAATACATTATCTCTCTTTCGGGTGCGTAGAACAGTGTATTATTACCAACAACCCTCTGGATTATACCCTGACTTACGCACTTTACCCCTTCACTTACGTCAATACAAACCACTAAGTTTACATACACATCCGGGTCATAAGAAATGAACCACATCTGCGATAATTTGAGAGCACCTTTATCCAATTGTATATCATTAAAATAGTGTGATGATAAATAATCAATTATAGACTTATACTCTTCTTTAAATGTTATTGTATGATTTATTTTTACTAAAATTGACAATCCTCTTCCTCCACCTGAAATGCAAACCATTGAAACCACATCTTTATACTTTGAAATAAACTCTTTTTTATACTTCAAAGCGTTTTCAAGATTATCAATATCTAAGTAGATGTACCCTGAACCTATTTCATAGTTTTTTTCAAAATTTGGTCCCTTGATTGAATTGTACTTGACCACACAGTTTGGTTGACATCTGACAAGATATTTTTTCCCTTCATCATACTCTACATCACCTTTCTTATGGTCTCTAATGGTTTTATAGTCCCTGTTGTAAGGATTGGTTCTGATGACATTAATTAAGGTGTTAAAATCGATTGTTTTTGAGGGAGTGTTATTATAGATTTTACCCTCGTAAAAAGAAAACATAAATTTAAAAACTCAATTCTAAAACTGATGCAGCAGCCGCTTAAATTGAGTTGAAACTAAGTTATACGTATTGGAATCTAATCTGCATGTTTACACCCCACGTATTAAAAATATAAAGAAAAAAAGCGATAAAGTCAAATATGATTATAACTCCTAAATACTAAACTTCAGGTCGTGAGACCTAAAGTTCACCCCCTTGATTATTAATTTTTTTTTCTTTATGTTTTTATTGTTCCTTTTTTGGAAAATAAACTTGTCGATTTGATCGACTCGATATAGTTAATAAAATTGACTATGAATTATAAAGTGGAGCTTGTAGAAATTAGCTCATTATCAATACACCCTGAAATAAAAAAACACGGGTTAACAAATAAAGAGGCGTACAAAAAACTTATTCCTTTGATAAAGGAATTTAAGTTAATAGAGCCGCTAAGAATTGTAAAAGACAATAATAAATTGTTCGTAATTCAAGGATGTTCACGGTATAGAGCAGCACGTGATTTGGGAATTAAATTACTTCCAGTCATTGAAACTTCACCCATTAAATCTGACATTTTTCTGGATTCAATAATTCGAAATACTACAATTAAAAGATCTTTGAAAGAAGTTGCTTTAGCAGCCAGTTATGTTTTAAATCGTATTGGAAATTCGCAGGGTAAAAAACGAACAGAATTACCAATCAATAACGACATCGATAATTTTGATGAAGTAGCAAAAGATCGATACGATATAGCCCGGTCTGTTCTTCACATTGACTTCTCAGTTACTACTCTTAAACGGCTGCTTAAAATACATAAGATCGATGAGACCCCAGAGGGTTCAAAACTTAGATTGTTTGACCAATTAGAGAATGGTAAAGGAATTTCCCCTGTATATGAAATCGCCATTGAGACCAATGCATCAAGGACGAGAAAATACAATAGACGAATCGAATTGGATCAAGAGAAAAAATTAATCTTAAGACAAGAACAAGCAGCGAGAGAAGAAAAATTGAAGAATTCAATAAAAAGTGATCTCCAAGAAAAGTTCAAAAGAGACTACGAAGAATGTTATGAGCTGGAGTTTGGGTGTAAACCAAAACAAAAATCAATTTTAGACTTAGAGTGGGACGAAAAAATTAACAAACTGCAGCAGATTCGAATCAGATTGTCTGTTGCGGATGAAGAAATAATAAATGAGATCCTTTCAAGATATTAATAAAAAGTCATTTTTTTTGACTTTTATATGAGAATTTATTTATACATTTGTACTAAGTTAAATAAAATAGTTTACCAAAATGAATTTTTTAAATCCAAGTTATCAATCTGAGAGTGATCCATTCTTGGATCTAATCAAGGAACTTAAGGACTGTGAAATTCCAAAGTTCTCCTTTGTCAAGTCTGTTGGGTTGGATGAGATATCAGGATTATCAGTTTCTGACACAAAACAGTATATAGAACGAAATGGCGTTTTGATGTTTGAAGGTGAGAATGAGAAATTGAAAATTGAAAAGAAAGATTTGATTAACCATTGCACTAAATTCTACACTCAAATTAATGAAGGGTATTGTAGGGATGGAAAAATTCAAAAGACGCTTCAGGAAATGATACATGAACTCAACCAGTGGGAGATTAGACTCAAGCGAATGTTATCAGTTCTAAAACCCGTGTTCAATATTACCGATGGGTATAATAAAACAACCAATAAGAGTTACAGACTTCTAAAAGGATACTGGATAAATGACAAAAATAAACGTAAGAGAATTTTCAATAAAAATGTAGGTATTACAGATGGTGCTATTGAACACCACTTTGAGAGATTCTTTAAAAACAGAGGATATGAAGTAACAATTTATTTTAAATTATTGAATGGATTTATTACAGATCTCATTATTGAAAAAAACGGGAAACAACAAGCTGTAGAATTTAAAATCAGAAATAAAGAGGACTTCTATTCTCAATTTATGAGTTTGGAGATGTGGTATAAATACAAAGAAATCTATAACTAAAAAAATTTGTTTAACAAATTAAAAAGTCATTTATTTTGACTTTTTAATTTTAATCCATGAAATTATGAAAATGAACTCTACTAATCGCATAAACCTACATCAAGTTGGTCAATTCATAAATCGCAAAGACAATCGTTCCATCAAAAAGTGGCTTAGGGATCATCACATCCACATCCACAAAGATGGAAGGGAATATGTTTTTCGTTTACAGGTAGAACAAGAGGTCTGGAGACCATTTGCTGAAGATTTAGTAAAAAGATATCCAAATTCATGGAAACCACGTTTAGAATCAATCTATGGTGATCAGAAAGAACTATATCAACTTCTTTACCATGATTGTTTGGAATTCGATACTGGATTTGTGCCTTACCAATTTAATCTGGACATTAGCTCTAATAAGGAGCATGAATCCATCTTTCAGGAACTTTATAAATAATGAAATTACCTAATAATTCACATTCGGGAATCAAAATCTACTGTAAAAAATGTAGACAAAATAATACGGGTTGTCGTCACAACGACCACCAGGTGTTCCGGATGTGTTTTATTGATCGAGTTACTGGTAAACACCGAAGTAAACTCCTAAAATCAAAAGTATACGATGATGCTGTAGTTGAGGGTATTGAATTTAGAAGGAGAATAGAAAATGGTATGGAGGAAACGGTTCCTGATCGAATGAAAATGAATATTGCTGAAGCACTCGTTTATTTTGATCAATATCTAAAGGGAGATACACAATATGCACATTTAAAAAAGGAGGTATCAGATAAACATCGTAAGGAGTTAATAAAGTATTGTACGCTTTTTGCTAAATCTTTGAAAAACAACCACAATCTCAGGAAGATGAAACCGGGGGATGTCAGAAATAACGATGTTTCTATTTTCTACAGACAATTGGAGATTAAATACCCTCACCCCAAAACCTTCAACAAGGTTTTAACAGGTATAACTTCTTTCTTTAAGTTCTTGATCGAAATAGAAGAGTTAGATATCAAGAATCCTTTTAAAAATTGTATACGAAAACAAGTGATTAAAGGTGATAATCCAATTTTAACAAAAGATGAATTTCAGAGAATTATAGCAGCGGTAGAATCAAAGTCATCGTTTCAACAAACAAGAACCAATGGAAGAAGAGATTATGTTTATGAAACTTGGATGGTTAATGCATTTAAACTCTTTCTCCTTATTGGTGGACGTAGAGAGGAAGTACTGAGTCTTAAATGGAATGATATTATCCAAGGCAATAACGGAGTGCTATTCTTTAAATTTAGAAATCTGAAAGTTGAAAGATTAGGAAATAAAAATACTCCAAAGAAGTACTCCCCTATTAATGAAGATCTATTGAAACTTTTAAAAGAAATGGGATATGATAAAATGAAGGGAAAGAATGTCAAACTCATCGATCCAGAGAATACGTATACAATTGATACCATCATGGAGAAAGTTTCTCGATCATTCACCCATTTTAGAAAAGCAGCAGGTATTGAAACTCCCTTCACACTAAAACACCTGAGAAAAACTTACCTCTCATGGGTATACCGTACCATGGGAAGTGATACCAGATTATTGTCATCTCACACTTCCATGAAGATGTTAGAAGACCACTACATCAATCCACTTATACTAACCGTAGATGAAGAGAAACTAATGAAAATTAAAATATTTGGATAGCCGTATTTTATCTAACACAAGAGTGTAGCACGTATAACACAAAAATGATTATATATTTGTAACTACTTGAAAATGAACCGATAAAAATATGTGAATTTAGGTGGTAAGGAGTGTTATGAGCCCGACGAGCTACCTACTGCTCTATCCCGCGATATTGTTTTAAAAATAATGACTTAGCTTTTAACTTTCGATGCATAAACTCGACCCCTTATTTCCGACTGCAAATATACAACTTAACTAAACAATAGACCAAACTTTTTTCTGTTATTTTTTTGATATTTTTTAATGCTCTAAATTCTAATCAAATACAAAAAGGAATTACCTTTGTAGCATGACACATAAAGCTGGTTTTGTAAATATTATAGGAAATCCTAACGTAGGTAAATCTACATTAATGAATGCTTTAGTAGGTGAAAAGCTATCTATCATTACTGCGAAAGCCCAAACTACCAGGCACCGTATTTTAGGAATTGTTAATGAAGACGACTATCAGATAGTATTTTCTGATACTCCAGGAATCATAAAACCAGCCTATGAATTGCAATCTTCTATGATGGATTTTGTGAAATCTGCTTTTGAAGATGCAGATATTCTAATATATATGGTAGAAGTTGGTGAAAAGGAATTGAAAAATGAGGCATTCTTCCATAGAATAATTCACAGTGAAATTCCTGTAATGTTGCTTTTAAACAAGATTGACAAATCTTCTCAAGACGAAGTAGAAGAAAAAATACAATATTGGAAAGACAAAGTACCCAATGCCGAAGTTTTTGTAATTTCTGCGTTAGAAAAATTTAATGTAGCAGCAGTATCAGATAAAATAAAAGAATTGTTACCAGAAGGACCTGCCTTTTATCCGAAAGATCAATTAACAGATAAACCAGAGCGCTTTTTTGTAAATGAAAAAATTAGAGAAAAAATTCTAATTCATTATAAGAAAGAGATCCCTTACTCTGTAGAAGTAGAAACAGAAGAGTTTACAGAAGAAGAAACCATTGTTAGAATACGTTCTATAATCATGGTAGAAAGAGAAACGCAAAAAGGAATTATTATAGGCCATAAAGGTGCAGCACTAAAAAGAGTGGGCGCAGAAGCAAGAAAAGATTTAGAAAAATTCTTTGAGAAAAAAGTATATATAGAATTGTATGTAAAAGTGAATAAAAACTGGCGTAGTGACAAGATTCAGCTAAAACGTTTTGGTTATAACCAGAAATAAATACAGTCTTTTACTTTACTTAATTTTAAATACATCTCCTTACTTTTAAAGAAGAAAAAGCAGTAAATATTTTAGAGGATTTTAGTTTTTTAAAGACTTCATTTTTAGCGTCTTTCTTAAAAGCTTAAATCGTACCTTTGCAAAAAATTTGAACACACATGAATAGTATTGTTGCCATCGTAGGAAGACCAAATGTAGGAAAGTCGACACTTTTTAATAGATTGGTGCAGAGAAGAGATGCTATTGTAGATTCTGTTAGTGGGGTTACAAGAGACAGGCATTATGGGAAATCTGACTGGAATGGAAAAGAGTTTTCTGTAATAGATACAGGTGGTTACATTATTGGTTCTGATGATATTTTTGAAGAAGAAATTAGAAAACAAGTTAAGCTAGCAATTGAAGAAGCAGATATTATTGTATTTGTTGTTGACGTGGAAGAAGGTATTACACCTATGGATGCTGAAGTTGCTAAGATTTTACGAAAAGTAAAAAAGCCAATTTTTGTTACTGTTAATAAAGTTGATAACGCAATGCGAGATGCAGATGCTGTAGAGTTTTATAACTTAGGCTTGGGTGGTTACCATACCATCTCTTCTATTAATGGAAGTGGAACTGGAGATTTATTAGATGATATTGCGCTAAAGATGCCAGCGCCTGAAGCCGTGGATTTAGAAAAAGTAGACTTACCAAGATTTGCTGTTGTAGGAAGACCAAACGCAGGAAAATCTTCATTTATAAACGCTTTAATTGGTAAAGAAAGAAATATTGTAACAGATATTGCAGGTACAACAAGAGATTCTATTGATACAAAATACAACCGTTTCGGATTCGACTTTAACCTGGTAGATACTGCCGGAATTAGAAAAAAATCGAAAGTAAAAGAAGATTTAGAGTTTTACTCTGTCATGCGTGCAGTGCGTTCTATAGAATATGCAGATGTTATTATTTTAGTAGTAGATGCAACTCGTGGTTTTGAAGGCCAAGATCAAAGCATTTTTTGGTTGGCAGAAAAAAATAGAAAAGGAGTTGTTGTCCTAATAAATAAGTGGGATCTAGTAGAGAAGGAAACCAATACTATGCGCGATTTTGAAGCCATGGTTAGAAAACAAATTGAGCCTTTTACAGATGTGCCAATTGTATTTACTTCTGTATTAACAAAACAACGAATTTTTAAAGCTATTGAAACTGCAGTAGAAGTTTTTGAAAGAAGAAAATTCAAAATATCTACCAGCAAGCTGAATGATGCAATGCTAGAAATTGTAAAAAGCTATCCGCCACCAGCTACAAAAGGAAAGTTTGTTAAAATTAAATATTGCATGCAACTACCTACACTTACACCTCAGTTTGCATTTTTCTGTAATTTACCGCAATATGTTAGAGACCCTTACAAACGTTTCTTAGAAAACAAACTAAGAGATATGTACGATTTTTCTGGTGTACCCATTACCATCTATTTTAGACAGAAATAAAAAATTAAGCAATTATAGAATTATAAAATAATGCATGATATTTAAAATATTGTGCATTTTTTTATTTAAAATTTTTCGTAAATTTAGGTATTGAATTGTATTCAAATAAAATAGAATTATTTGTAAGTTAAAACCTATTATTTCGTCCAAATAAAAGAGGATAACAATTATAAAAAAAGAAAACAACTAGCATGCTTACTTGGAAAGAAATTATACATTTTGCTACAAAAGGAAACCCAACTCCAACTAAAAGAGTTGAAAAAACAGCAACCGAATGGCAAATCCTTTTAGCCCCAGAACAATACAGAGTTACCAGACAAAAAGGTACAGAAAGCCCATATACAGGAGCTTTATGCTCTATTTATGATGCAGGTAAATACAATTGTATTTGCTGCAATACTCCTTTATTTGATGCTACAATAAAATTTGATTCTAATTCTGGATGGCCAAGTTTTACGCAACCTATTCAAGAAAACGCCATTAAATATCATAGAGATGTTTCATTTGGAATGGTTAGAGTTGAAGCACTCTGCAATACTTGTGATGCGCATTTAGGTCATGTTTTTCCTGACGGACCAGCACCTAGTGGATTGCGTTATTGTATGAACTCTGCAGCAATGCAATTAGAAAAAAAATAAAGTAAACAATCATAAAAATTATTGCAAATATGCGGGGTAAGGTCTCTTTTAATTTGAGTCTACTTGATCTTTATTATTAGCAATAACAGCGATATAAAATGAGTAAAAACGTACAAATAGCCACTTTAGGAGGTGGATGTTTTTGGTGTACAGAAGCTGTATTTCAAGAAGTAAAAGGGGTAGAAAAAGTGATCTCTGGATATGCTGGAGGAAATGTTCCAGGAGAACCAACATATAGAGAAATATGCTCTGGCTTAACGGGCCATGCAGAAGTAATTCAAATTACTTTTGATGCAAATACTATTTCGTATCAAGATATTGTAGTCATTTTTATGACTACACACGATCCTACAACTTTAAACCAACAAGGCGCAGATAGAGGCACGCAATACAGATCTGTAATTTATTATCATAACGATGTGCAACAGAAATTAGCAGCAGTAGTTTTAACACAAATTCAAGACTACTATGAGCGTGAAATAGTAACAGAATTGAGTGCGCTACCTCCTTTTTATGCCGCAACGCAAGAACATCAGGATTTTTATAAAAATAATAACGGCCAAGGTTATTGTACCTACGTGATTGAACCGAAGTTAGCGAAACTGCGAAAACTACATGCAGAGAAACTAAAATAGCGCATCACAAAAATTAAAAGGGTTAGTCGCTACCAACTAAAAAAGCTCTAAAACCTTTGAAAAAAAATGAAAATACAATTATTTGGTACAAAAAAATGCCATAAGACAGCCTACTATAAAGTCTTTTTAGAAACACGTAACTTACGTTATGTATTTCTAGATATTGAAAATAACGAAGAGAATGAAACCAAATTACGTAACTTGTATGAAAATAAAAAACTAAATTTCCCTACGATTACTATTGATAGTAAAAAATTAAGAAATCCTTCTGATAGCGCACTTCAAAAATGGATTGACAAAACAAAGCGTTAAAACCCTTTGAAAATTTAAAAAATTCGAATTTGAAATTAAATATAAAAAACACTTTAACTACAGAATTGCCAGCAGATGTTGTCAAAGAAAATACAAGGAGACAAGTAGAAAATGCAGCTTTTTCTTATGTTTTACCAAAAAAAACTGCCAAGCCAGAAATCTTACATGTTTCTAAAGAAATGGCTTCTGAATTGGGTATTTCTAATACTGAAACTAAAACAGCTTTTTTTAAAAATATAGTCACAGGTAATGATATATACCCAAATACAACACCGTATGCTATGTGCTATGCCGGGCATCAATTTGGCAATTGGGCAGGACAATTAGGAGATGGACGTGCTATTAATTTATTTGAAGTTGAGCATCAAAATAAAAACTGGAAAGTCCAATTAAAAGGTGCCGGCGAAACACCTTATTCTAGAACTGCAGATGGTTTAGCCGTTTTACGCTCTTCTGTTAGAGAGTATTTGTGTAGTGAAGCTATGTTTTACCTGGGCGTGCCAACCACCAGAGCTCTATCTTTAAGCTTATCTGGTGATGCTGTTTTACGTGATGTTTTATATGATGGGAATCCAGCATATGAAAAAGGTGCTATTGTTGCTAGAGTTTCACCTTCTTTTTTACGTTTTGGTAGTTTTGAAATTTTTACAGCGAGAGATGATTTGAAAAATTTAAAGGTCTTGGTAGATTATACAATTAAACATCATTTTCCGCATTTAGGAGTTCCTTCAAAAAAAAATTACATATTATTTTTTAAAGAAGTTACAGAACGAACTTTAAAAATGATTATTGACTGGCAACGTGTTGGTTTTGTGCACGGAGTTATGAATACAGACAACATGTCTATTTTAGGTTTAACCATAGATTTTGGGCCGTATGGTTGGTTAGAAGGTTTTGATTTTGGATGGACACCAAATACTACAGATCGTCAGCACAAACGATATCGGTATGGAAATCAACCAAATATGGGTTTATGGAATTTGTATCAACTGGCAAATGCTTTATATCCAATCATAGAAGATGTAACCCCATTAGAGACTATTTTAAAACAGTATACAACAGATTTTGAGCACCAATCTTTAATCATGATGAAATCTAAGTTGGGGTTATCTATTAGCGATGCAGATGACTTACAATTGATTCAGCGTTTAGAAGATAATTTACAATTAGTAGAAACAGACATGACTGTTTTCTTTAGAAAACTAAGTGATTTTACGGATACAGAATCTAGCTTACAATTGATAGAAAAAGCATTTTATGACTTCGAAAACATTTCTAATGAAGTGAAAGATACTTGGAGTTTATGGTTTAAAAAATATGCGAATAGACTTCAGAAAGAATTAATATCATCAGAAGAAAGAAAACAAAAAATGGATGCTGTAAACCCTAAGTATGTGCTAAGAAACTACATGTCTCAAATGGCAATTGATGAGGCAGATAAAGGAAATTACACTTTAATTGATGAACTATTTCAACTCTTAAAAAAACCATATGAAACACAACCAGAGCAAGAAAAATGGTTTTCAAAAAGACCAGAATGGGCAAGAAATAAAGTAGGATGTTCTATGTTATCTTGTAGTTCTTAAAATAAAAAAATATGAAATTAGGATTAGGAACTGCTGCACTAGGAAGACCTCAATACATAAATGTCCGTTTAAAAAATGGTGAAAAATCTGATTTAGAAGCGTTTAAAAAAAATAGTTTTTCTGTATTAGAAACTGCCTATAATAAAGGTATTAGATATTTCGATACAGCTCCTGGTTATGGTTTGGCAGAAGCACTGGTATTAGAATGGTTACAAACAAAAAATGACGCGTCTATTCAAATTGCTACAAAATGGGGCTATACCTATACCGCTAATTTTGATGAAAATGCAACCGTGCATGAAGTAAAAGAACACAGTTTAGCAAAATTAAATGCACAATGGGATTTTTCTAAACAACTACTCCCCTATTTAAAAGTATATCAAATTCATTCGGCAACTATAGAAACTGGTGTTTTAGAAAATTCCAAAGTTTTAGAACGATTGGCTTCACTAAAAAAAGAACATAATTTAAAAATAGGATTGACTACAACAGGCACAAATCAAGCAGAGGTAATTAAAAAAGCGTTAAACATAACGGTTGATGGTGCTTCTCTTTTTGATTTATTTCAAGTAACTTATAATTTCTTAGATCAAAGTTTACTTGAGATTTCAGAAGAACTAATACATGAAAATAAATCAATTGTCATTAAAGAAGCTTTGGCAAATGGTAGGGTTTTTAGAAACGAATCCTATCCACATTATAATAAAATGTATGAAGTTTTAGAAGGTATATCAAAAAAGCACAACGTTGGCGTAGATGCAATTTCATTGAAATATTGCGAACAAACCGTACCTAATAGTATTGTTTTAAGCGGAGCAAGCACCAACGCACAGTTAAAACAAAATTTACAATTGAATACTTTTTCACTCTCTAATAATGAAATTGAACTCCTAAATTCATTTAAAATAGCTCCGGAGTTTTATTGGAAAGAACGCAAACAATTAATTTGGAACTAGCTTTATTAATAACACACTTTAACCAGTAAAGTCTCTACTATGATTCCGACTACTTAAAAAAAAACAATTATGAGCCTAATACAAAGTTTAAAAAAATATTTTACCGCAAAAGATACTGGAAATACAAACGAAAATGCACCAGAAGGAATTTGTCCAAATTGTTGGGGGAAACAAGAATGGGAAGGAGATTTTTACAAGCTAAATAAAGGAAGTAAATTGGTTGGAAATGACCAAACTTACAATAGTTTTATTAAAAAAATTGTAGAGGGTAATATCAGTGGAATGGTTATCAATGAAGACAACTATGAGTGTGAAACTTGTAAAATAAGTACTAAATAAGAATGTAAAAATTCTTACATTTAACTAAATTATTTTCATCAATGATTCATGAACTCAAAGAAATTATTAAGCAGGCTGTAATCAATCAACAAAAAGGATTGAAAAACGTGCTAGCAACTGTAGTTTTTCTAGAAGGTTCTTCTTATAGAAAACCCGGAGTTAGAATGTTAATTTCTGAAGATTTGAGTTCTGTTGGTGCCGTTAGTGGTGGCTGTGTAGAGAAAGAAATTATACATAGAGCAACTACGGTTTTTAGAGACAACAAGCCCAAAGTAATTACATATGATGGTAGATATAAGTTAGGTTGTGAAGGTATTTTATATGTTTTAATCGAGCCTTTTTTTGTTACTGCCCAATTCATATCTGCTTTTTCTAAAGCAAACTCTAAAAGAGAGTCTTTACAGTTAACTAGTTATTTCAAAAAAGAAAATGAAGTTTTTGGTGAATTTGGTACAAGTGTAACTTTTGAAAATAGGCAACAATTCGCATTTACAGAAACGGTTATAACCAAAAGTGATGTTGCTGTTTATAACCAGGTATTACAACCTGCTTTTAAATTAATTATTATTGGGGGCGAGCACGATGCGGTTAAATTATGCAAAATAGCAGCTACATTAGGCTGGGAAGTTGAGATAATTACTTCTACAAAAGACAGTAAACAACTTACTGATTTCCCAGGAGCAAATAAAGTAATTAGCGAGAGTCCTGAAACTATTAAATTCAACAATATCAACGATAATTGTGCGCTTGTGCTTATGAATCATAGTTATGTGCAAGATTTAAAATATGTGATTGCACTTGCCAAGCAGCAACCAAGATATATTGGAATTTTAGGTGCACCAAGTAGAAGAGAACGTTTATTTAATGAACTTCTTGAATATGAACCAGACACTACAGAAGTCTTTTTAGATTCAATTTATACGCCAGCCGGATTGCATATTGGTGCACAAACACCAGAAGAAATTGGGGTTTCTATTATTGCAGAAATTCTTGCAGTAATTAGAGTAAAAGAACCCTTTTCTTTAAGAAAACTAGAAGGAAAAATACATAAAAATTGATAAATCTTGCAATTTTAGTTTTAGCTGCGGGAGAATCTTCTAGGATGAAGACACCAAAACAATTGGTTAAAATTGGAGTTAATTTCTTATTAGAAACCGTTTTATCTAAAGCAAAAGCTATCAATGTAAATCATGTGTACTGTGTTTTAGGTGCAAACGATGTTTTAATTCGACGAGAAATTTCATCTGCAAATACTCACTTTATTCACAATACTAATTTCAAGGAAGGATTAAGTAGCAGCATTGCTTATGGAATAGCTCATTTAAAAACCACAACAAATAGCTATGATGCGGTTCTCGTACTTTTAGGAGATCAGCCAGCAATAGAAAAAACATATTTAAATGAAATGATTGCACTGTTCAATAAAGATCAATCAAAAATTATAGCTTCTAATTATGGTGAAAAATTAGGCGTTCCTGCCATATTTCCAAAGAGTTATTTTAGTAAATTACAAAAAATGTCCGGAGACTTTGGCGCTAAAGATCTTTTAAATAACAACAGTAACGTCGTTCATCTAAACAAGCAAACCAACTTTATAGACATAGATACAGAAGAAGACTTGCAAAATTTTAAAAAAACGCTTTTAAAATAGCAATCTGAAGGTTTTCTTTTAAAGAGAAGTACCTCCATCCAGCGTAATCGTTTGACCTGTAATAAATTTTGTATTGTCAGAGGCAAGCCAAACAACTGCATCTGCAATTTCTTCCGCTTTCCCAAAACGCTTCATAGGAATAACACTTTTTAAAATGGCATCCATCTCAGGCTTGGCAGCTAGCAGTTGATCAAGCAAGGCAGACTCCGTGTAGCCCGGGCAAACTGCATTTACTCTAATATTTTTTGTAGCATACTCCATTGCTGCAGATTTTGTCATTCCTACCACTGCAAATTTACTAGCACTGTAACTTATATTGTTGGGTGAAGCCTTTAAACCTGCTAAAGAAGCAATATTTACAATATTTCCATATCCTTGAACTAAGAACTGTTGCAATGCTACTTTCATACAATAAAAAATGCCGGTTTGATTCACAGCAACCACCATGTCCCAATCTTTTAAGCTAGATTCATGGGTTCGCAATAAGTTAGGTCCAATACCTGCATTATTAACAATAACATCTAAGCGGTCATATTTCTGCACGGTTGAATGAATCAGCTGCGCTACCTCTTCAAAATTAGTAACATTACATTTATTTGCAGAAGCAACCCCCCCATTCGCCGATATTTCAAAAACAACTTTTTCTGCACTTTCGATATTCATGTCAGAAACAACAACAATAGCTCCTTGGTTTGCTAAATGTATTGAGGTTGCCTTTCCAATCCCAGAACCTGCTCCCGTAACGATTACTATTTTGTTTTTCACATCCATTAGTCTATAGATTTTGTTTTTATGGCCTTTAACGCCAATTTACAACATAATTCTGCAGCTTTGTTTAAAGTAGCAAAGCGTGGATCTGTTGTAAAGCCTTTTGTATATCGATAATAAATTTGTTGTGCAATTACAGCAATTTTAAATAAGCCAAACACATAATAAAATACCAAATGGTCTACATTTCTGCCAGATTTCTGAGCATACATTTGAGCAATTTCACTCCGTACTGGATTTCCTTCAAAAACGGTTGGAGATGGAATCCCTTGTTTTACAAACTCATGATCAGTGGCTACTGTCCAATAGCCAAGTGAAGTTCCTAGATCCATCAGCGGATCTCCTAAGGTCGCCATTTCCCAGTCTAAAACCGCTGCAACCTCCTTCCACGAGTCGTCTTTGAAAACAATATTATCGTATTTATAGTCATTGTGAATTAAACAATGCTGATACTCTTTAGGCTGATGTAGCTCCATCCATTCCATGACCAATGCTGCTTCAGGATATGCCGTTGTTTTCACTTTTAAAAACTGTTTTCCCCAGTTAGTTACCTGCCTTGAAACATATCCTTCCGGTTTTCCTAAATTTTCTAAGCCTACTTCCTTATAATCTATAGCATGCAACTGAGTCATTGTTTCCAACCAAGAATTAGCAACAGTAGTATATTCAACTGACGAAAGGTTCCTTTGTTTTGCTTCTTTATAATTTAAGATGATTCCGTCTACTTTTTCCATAATGTAAAAATCACTTCCTAAGATAGCAGTGTCTTCTGAAAAAGAAAACATCTTTGGAACTTTAGAAAAAGCGGCGCGCACACCACTTTGAACTTTAAATTCACGGTGCATGTCATGCCCTCGTTTAATGGCACCAATTGGTGGTTTCCTTAGCACGAATTCTTTATTTTCGAATGCCAATAAGTAGGTTAAATTGGAATATCCATGAGTAAACTGAGTAACCCATAATGGACTCTCTAGGGAATTTAACAAGTCGTTTTCTTGAAGATATTTCTTTAATAAAACTTCATTTAATTCCTCCCCTTTGCGTACTTTTTGGTTGCTCATTGCTTATTTCCATATTTTTTTATACAACTTTTACCTAATTGATACATGTGCACTTCGTCTGGTCCATCTGCCAAACGCAATATTCTTGCTAGCGCAAAATAATGTGGCAAATAGGTATCTGGACCAACTCCTTTTCCTCCTAAAATTTGCATTGCGCGATCAATCACTTTTTGAGCCATCTTTGGTGCAATAATTTTTATCATTGCAATGATGTCTTTTGCCTCTTTATTTCCTGCTTTGTCCATTTTATCGGCTGCAGAGAGGGTTAATAGGCGGGCTTGTTCAATTTCACATTGCGACTTTGCAATTTCATGACGAATACTACTGTACTCATGAAACTTCTTTCCAAAAGTAGCCCGCTCCAAAGTTCTTTGTGACATCAATTCTAAGGCATATTGCGCCATGCCCACTAAACGCATACAGTGGTGTATTCTCCCAGGACCTAAACGACCTTGGGCAATTTCAAAACCTCTGCCTTCTCCCAAAATTAAATTTGCCTTTGGTACCCGCACATTTTTTAAAATAATTTCAGCGTGTCCTTCGGGAGAATCATAATAACCAAAAACTGAAAGTGGTCGAACTACTTCTAGTCCAGGAGCGTTCATTGGAACTAAAACCATACTTTGCTGCTGGTGTCTTTCAGCATGGGGATCCGATTTACCCATCACAATTGCCACTTTGCAATTTGGGTCCATTGCTCCTGAAGACCACCATTTTCTTCCATTAATCACATATTCATCACCCTCTAAAACAATAGAAGTTTCAATATTGGTAGCATCTGAAGAAGCAACTTCTGGTTCTGTCATTAAAAACGCAGAACGTATTTCACCGTTCATGAGTGGTGTTAACCATCGTTCCTTTTGGGCTTTATTCCCGTATTTGGCCAATACCTCCATATTCCCAGTGTCAGGGGCAGCACAATTAAAAATTTCTGAAACCCATATCTTACGCCCCATAATCTCTGCTAAAGGCGCATATTCTAAATTGCTTAACCCTGGACTTAAATCTCCATAATCCTTTGGTAAAAATAAGTTCCACAAACCGGCATCTTTTGCTTTTTGCTTTAGCATTTCTATTTTTGGAAAGCGAGTCCAATTATTTTTAGTAGCACTTTGAAAAGTAATATATTCTTGTTCTATAGGAAGGACATGGGCTTCAATGAAAGAGATTAGCCGCTGTTGTAGTTCTTTTGATTTTTCTGAGTATTCGAAGTTCATGCACTATGTATTAAAGTATTATTAAAAACAATTAAAAAGAGAAAAAAAACAACGCTAAACGTTCGCAAACATATCAAAGGCTTTAGCCTGCAATCATATATCCCCCGTCTGCAGTATATACGCCTCCAGTCATATAATTTCCCGCGTTGGAAGCAAGTAAGCATGCCAAACCAACCATTTCTTCTGGCTTTCCCATTCTTCCACTTGGAATTGATTTCTCTAACTTATGCAACATTTTTTCATTTTTCCATAAAGCTGCACTAAATTTTGTTTTAATCAGTCCTGGGCAAATTGCATTGACTTTAATACCATATGTACCCCATTCTTTGGCCTGGTTTTTTGTCAGCATTAAAATTGCTGCCTTGCTTGTGCTATAGATCCCCAAACCATAACCGGGAGTTAACGCTTCCACAGAGGCAATATTAATAATGCTTCCGTTTTTATTTGCCTGTAAATGTGGCAACACCAAATTAGACAGAGCCCAAGGAGCTTTGACATTGATTTCCATAATTTTATCAAAAATTACGGGATCTATTTCTTCAATTGGACTGTATACAGGATTTGTTGCAGCATTATTTACCAAAATATCTATGCGACCAAAAGCCGCTATTGTTTTAGAAATTAATTGTTTTCGTTGGTCATCTTTTCCAATATGACAGACAATTCCAATAGCGCTTAATCCTTCTTTTTTGAATTCTGCTACTACAGCGTCACAGGCTTCTTGACTTCGAGAACTGATGACAACCTGTGCCCCATTTTCTGCCAATCCTTTTGCAATCGCTTTTCCTATACCCTTGCTAGAACCTGTTATAATAGCAACTTTTCCTTCGAGATTAAATTGTTCTTTTATGGTCATTATAAGATATATTCTTTGCCTTGTTTAATTGTCAAAACCTCCTCATCCATTAAAGACAGCGCCAAAGAAACTGTTTTTGGTACTTCATATTTAAAGTAGAATTTCATGGTATGAATTTTACTTTCGTAAAAATCTTGGGAATATTTTCTATCGGAATTAGCAACTTCTTTTTTTGCATCCACCGCCATTTCTAACCACAGCCATCCAATCACCACAATGCTCATGTATTCCATAAATAAATTAGCATCTGCTAAATAGCGTTCGTAATTTCCTTTTATTGCAAAAGGCATTAAATGTGCCAATACCTTTTCTGAAAGTTTTAATTTTTCACCCAAAACAGCAGCATATTCTTTAAGGTCATCCTCTTTTGCAGCCGCCTCAATAGTATGCATTATTTCAGTCACCAGTAAAGTCAAACCTTTTCCATTTTGCATGGTCACTTTTCTCCCCAATAAATCTTGTGATTGAATTCCTGTTGTTCCTTCGTAAAGGGACGAAATTCTAATATCTCTATAATACTGTTGCAAACCAAAATCTGTACAAAAGCCATAACCCCCTAATACCTGTAAGCCATTATCTACAGATTCTGCACCCGCTTCAGATGGAAATGTTTTTACAATAGGGATAATCATCTCTAGTAGCAAGTTGTACTTTTCTTTTTCTTCTTCTGAAGTTGCTGTCGTAATAATATCTTGGTATTTTGATGCTAAAAAAACCAAACTTAAAGAACCCTCTGCAATAGATTTCTGCAACAATAACATTCTTCTAACATCTGGGTGTTCTATAATTAAACTTTGTTTTTCTGTAGGATTTTTTTTTCCAGTACTTGTTAATTTTCTTCCTTGTGGTCTTTCATTTGCATATTGCAATGAAGTTCTATAAGCGGCCATTGCAATTGCAGCAGCACCCCTACCGACGGCTATTCTTGCCCCATTCATCATTAAAAACATTTGATTTAAACCTTTGTGCTCTTCACCCACAAGCCAACCTCTACAATCATCCGTGTCACCAAAACCTAGATGTGTTGTGCAATATCCTCTTTGTCCCATTTTCTGAAAATCTGCAATGGTCATTACATCATTATACTCCAAACTCCCATCTTTTTTAAGCCTCTTTTTAGGAACAACAAAAAGTGAAATCCCTTTCGTTCCCTGCGGAGCGCCTTCAATTCTTGCCAACACTAAATGCACAAAATTATCTGCATACTGATGATCTCCACCAGAAATAAATATTTTTTGTCCACTAATTTTATAATATCCTTCCGCTGTTGGAGTCGCTTTAGTTACAATATCGGACAAAGAACTTCCCGCCTGCGGCTCTGTTAAGCACATCGTGCCTCCCCAAATCCCTGCAAGCATATTTGGTATATAGGTTTCTTTTAGTACGTCGTTACCAAACTCAATAATTAACTCTGCAGCCCCCTGTGTTAAACTGGGATACCCAGGCAAATGATTGTTTGCGGCATCCATAACATACACGGCAGCTTGCAATGCAGAAAAAGGTATTTGAAGGCCACCATCTTCATAATTAAAAGAAGCTGCTATGATGCCCATTTCTCCAGATTGACGCATTACCGTCTCTACCTGTTTATGCACGATTACTTTGCCATCTTTGTGATATGCAGGAGTTTCATCCATTTCTTTAAAATAGGGGTACAATTCTCTGTCTGAAAATTCCTTAACAGAGTCTATAAAAAGATTCAATGATTCCATATCATGCTCCTGAAACCGCTCTCTTGCCAATAAATTTTCTAAGCTATGAATATCATAAAGAAGGTACTTCAAGGTTTCTAGGTCTACGTATTTTTTTGACATGGTATCTATCTGTTTTATAGTTGATTTTTAATTTTCACCAACTCTGCCTTTACCTCTTCTAGTCTGCTAATAATTTGATGATTAAAAACAGCTCCATCTAAGTTCTTTTTTAATTTTTGTTTTGCACCATCTAACGTAAAGCCTCTTTCTTTTACTAAGTTAAAAATAAGTTTAAAGTTTGCTATATCATCTGCAGTAAATAGGCGATTCCCTTTTGCATTTTTTTTTGGCTTTATAATATCAAATTCCTTTTCCCAAAAACGCACTAAAGAGGCATTTACATTAAAAGCTTTGGCGACTTCGCCAATTTTATAATACCTTTTTTCTGGTAAATCTACATGCATATTCTTCAGGATTCAGTAATTGGTAATCGAAAACATTTTCTTTCTTCTTATAAATAAAACAAATCTTAATCGTAAGACTGGCCTTCCTCTTCAGATGCCTTTTGCATTGCTGCAAATTGTGCTGGTGTTAAATCTCCGTAATAAAAATTAATAGGATTTAGTGCTTTACCATTCTTACGAACTTCATAATGTAAATGTGCAGAAACAGATCTTCCAGTATTTCCCACGTATCCAATTAAATCTCCACGCTTTACATTTTGTCCACGTTTAGCTTTAATTTTACTCATGTGTGCATAAATAGTTGTGTATCCATAGCCATGGTTTATATAGACTACTCTGCCATAAGTTGCGCTTCTACTAGAGCGTATTACTTTACCATTTCCAGAAGCATAAATTGGTGTTCCGGTTGGAGCAGTAAAATCCATTCCTTTGTGAAATTTTCTAATTTTTAGTATCGGATGCATTCTCCATTTATAACCAGAAGCCATTCTTGTTAAATCCACTAATTTTACAGGCAATATTGCAGGAATTGCCGCTAGCATTTTCTCTTTTTCCTTTGCTAAAATCACAATTTCATCTAAAGATTTAGATTGTATAACCAATTGCTTAGATAAAATATCTATGTCTTTGGTTAATTGCTTTATCATTTTAGAATTATCGTAACCGTCCAAGCTCTTATACCTATTTACGCCACCAAAACCAGCTTTTCTTTGCTCATTGGGTATTGGGTTGGCCTCAAAATACATTCTATATATATTATTATCTCTCTCCTGCAACTGATTTAAAACAGCAGAGCTCTCTGCTATTCTCTTTGAGAATAAATCTAAATTTAATTGTAAATTTTCATTCTCTCTATTTATAGCTCTTTCATTTGGAGACATTAAAAACTGACTAAAGATTATAAAACCTATAAATGCAATCAATAAAACTGCCAAAACACCGAAAACAGTTTTCTTATAATAGTCACTTTTCTTTACATCAATTTTTCTGTAAGAAAGTGTATCTGCATCGTAATAATATTTTACTTTTGCCATAGTTGTAAATGTACTATTTTTGTTTTTTAAATGAGTTTATTGTATAAGTCTCATTTTTAACATTAGGCCAATTTACAAAATGTTTTACAACTACTTTTTGTAAGTTGTTTTTTTAAAGATATATTAATGTAATTAACTCTCCGAAGTATCGGAAAGAAACTTTTTTTTTATGAAATCACAAGATATTCGCGCTACATTTTTAAATTTTTTTAAGGAAAAATCGCATTTAATTGTGCCCTCTGCTCCAATGGTTACAAAAGATGATCCCACTTTAATGTTTGTAAATTCTGGAATGGCGCCTTTTAAAGAATATTTTTTAGGAAATGCAAAACCAAAAAATAATAGAATTTCAGACTCTCAAAAATGTTTACGTGTTTCTGGTAAACATAACGATTTAGAAGAGGTTGGTTATGACACTTATCATCATACCTTATTTGAAATGCTAGGAAACTGGTCTTTTGGAGATTACTTTAAAAAAGAAGCAATTGCTTGGGCCTGGGAATTGTTAACTGAAGTTTATAAAATAGATAAAGATATATTATACGTAACAGTTTTTGAAGGTTCTGATGACGCTGATAATCTAAAAATGGATACGGAAGCATATGATTTGTGGAAACAATTTATTACTGAAGACAGAATTTTAAAAGGAAATAAAAAGGATAATTTTTGGGAAATGGGTGCTCAAGGACCTTGTGGGCCTTGCTCTGAAATTCATGTAGATATTCGTTCTGCAGAAGAAAAAGCAAAAGTAGACGGGCGTACTTTAATTAATGAAGATCATCCGCATGTTGTAGAAATCTGGAACTTAGTTTTCATGCAATTTAATAGAAAAGCAAACGGAATACTAGAAGATTTACCAAACAAACATATAGACACCGGAATGGGTTTTGAGCGCTTGTGCATGGTGCTACAAAATGTACAGTCTAATTATGATACCGATGTTTTTACACCCATTATTAGTGAGATTGGTGCAATAACAAATACAAAATATGGTAGTAATGCAAAACAAGATATTGCAACTCGTATCATATCCGATCATTTAAGAGCGGTTGCTTTTTCTATTGCAGATGGTCAATTACCAAGCAATACCGGCGCTGGTTATGTAATACGTAGAATTTTACGAAGAGCAATTAGATACGGATTTACATTTTTAGACAAAAAAGAGCCTTTTATATATAGGTTAACAGATGTATTGTGTAAAAAAATGGGCGATGCTTTTCCTGAATTAATAGCACAAAAACAACTAATTGAAAACGTCATTAGAGAAGAAGAAGCTTCTTTTTTAAGAACTCTAGATAAAGGTTTAGTCTTATTAGATGTAATCATTTCGAACTCTAATACTAAAGAAATTTCTGGTGAAAAGGTATTTGAATTGTACGATACTTTTGGTTTCCCAGTAGATCTAACTGCGCTAATTTTATCTGAAAAAGGATATACTCTAGATGAAAAAGGGTTTCAAGAGAAACTTCAAAAACAAAAGAATAGATCTAGGGCGGCAAGCGAAAGTTCTACAGAGGATTGGACTGTTTTAATTGATGATACTGTTGAAGAATTTATTGGTTATGATGCTTTAGATGCTCCTGTAAAATTAACAAGATATAGAAAAGTAACGTCTAAAAAAGACGGAGAAATGTATCAATTAGTTTTTAACTTAACTCCGTTTTACCCAGAAGGTGGCGGACAAGTTGGAGATAAGGGATATTTAGAAGACATACATGGAGATGTTGTTTATATTCTAGACACTAAGAAGGAAAATAATGTAATTATTCACTTTACAAAAAATCTCCCAAAGCATATAAACGGCGACTTAAAAGCTATTGTAGACAGAAAACAACGTCATAGAACAACCTGTAACCATACAGCTACACATTTATTGCACCAAGCTTTAAGGGAAGTTCTAGGAACGCACGTAGCACAAAAAGGTTCTGCAGTGCACTCAAAATATTTGCGTTTTGATTTTTCTCATTTTTCTAAATTAACTTTAGATGAATTGCAAGCTGTAGAAGATTTTGTAAATGCACGTATTTCTGGAAAACTACCTTTGATAGAAAAAAGAAACATACCAATGCAACAGGCAATTGATGATGGTGCGATTGCTTTATTTGGAGAAAAATATGGAGATACTGTGCGCGCTATTAAATTTGGTGCCTCTGTAGAATTATGCGGTGGAACCCATGTTAAAAATACAGGAGATATTTGGCACTTTAAAATAAAATCTGAAGGAGCGGTTGCATCGGGAATTAGAAGAATTGAAGCAATTACCAATGACGCAGTAAAAGACTTTTATTCTGAAAATAATAAAACTTTATTTGAAATTAAAGATTTACTAAACAATACAAAAGAACCTACAAAGGCAGTTCTTAAATTACAAGAAGAAAATACTTCTTTGCAAAAACAAGTTGAACAACTTTTAGCAGAGAAAGCTCAAAATTTAACTGGTGAAATTAAAAATCAGTTACAAGAAATAAATGGCGTACAATTTGTAGCTACAAAAGTAGATTTAGATGCAAACGGTATTAAAAACCTAGCTTTTACTTTAGGTAAAGACTATCAAAATTTATTCTTGTTATTTGCTACCACCCCCACTAAAGACAAAGCAATTTTAACATGTTATATTTCTAAAGAATTAGCAAATGAGCGTGGTTATGATGCGGGCAAAGTAGTTAGAGAATTAGGAAAATTAATACATGGTGGCGGAGGCGGTCAAAATTTCTTTGCAACTGCTGGTGGTAAAAATCCTGGAGGAATACCTAAAGCTTTAGAAGGAGCTAAAAATTATTTAGTGTAAAAATTAAACTTTCTCTATTTTTAAAGGTCTAATAATAAGTGCCGTAAGCCAATTTGTTTTTCGAATAAAAAGATTAACTTTAACATGCGCTTTCATCAACTTAAACTAAACAATGCCTTATTTAGATACTTTTTCAGAAAACTGGACTTCAAAGAAAGCAAGACATTTACTTAAAAGAACTTGTTTTGGTGTTACAGAAACACAAGTTTCAGAAGCGGTTTCTTTAGGTTTATCTGGAACTTTTGATAAATTGTTTGAAGAAAAACCGCTGCCTGAAACTCCATTAAAATATCAATTAGATGGTACTGGGAATGGTGAAATAAGTGACCCCGATGTAATTTATGGAGAAACTTGGGTAAATGCACCAGCGTATCCAGATGTACCTACAGGGAATGAAAGAAACAAGGTCTTTAGATCTAGAAATAGATCTTTATATGCTTGGTCTTTTTTACAAATGCAGAATGCCGGCATTTCAATCAGAGAAAAACTAACTTTATTTTGGCACAATCATTTTGTATCTGAAAATACAAATCCTCACAGAGAGTTTTTTTACATGAATATCTTAAGAACCCATGCACTTGGTAATTTTAAAGAACTTACAAAACAAATTACCACAGATCCAAATATGCTTCTTTATTTGAGTGGATCTCAAAACACAAGCACAGCTCCAAATGAAAATTATTCAAGAGAACTTTTAGAGCTGTTTTCTATTGGAAAAGGGGATGCCGTTGGAAATGGTGATTACACAAATTATACAGAAGATGATATTGCTCAAATAGCAAAAACATTAACTGGTTGGAGAGTTAGAGGTCTTAACAACCCTGATACTTTAACTGCTTTTTTTTCTAATAATAAACATACTTCTGGAGATAAAAATTTATCATATAGGTTTAATAATGCTCTTATTTCTGAAAATGGAGAAAATGAATACAAAGATCTAATTGATAAAATTTTCGAGCAAGAAGAGTGCTCAAAATTTATTACGAGACAATTATATATATGGTTTGTAAATGCAGAAATATCAGAAGAAATTGAAACCCATATTATTGAACCATTAGCAAAAATCATTAGAGATAATAATTACGAAATTAAGCCTGCTCTAAAAACGCTATTATCTTCAGAACATTTTTTTGAGAACACTTTTTGTATGATAAAAAGTCCTGTTGATTTAATGCTTTCTGCAACTAAATCTTTATTACTTTCTGCACCAACAACATCCGTTTTAGAAGAATATGAATTCGCTTTAATTTTATATCTAGCTGCTTCAGATATAGGTCAGTCTATTTTTCATCATCCAGATGTTGCAGGATGGAAAGCTTATTACCAAAAACCGTTGTACTATAAAACTTGGGTTAATAATTATTTGCTGCCAAAAAGATTAGCATATTGTAAAGTTCTTGTTACTGGTGGTGTTTTATTGATTGATGAAAAAGAATATACGATACCCCCTTTAGTACCCGTTTTATTAATCGTATCAAGTATAACAAATGCAAAAGACCCAACCGTTTTAATTACATCATTAGCAAATCAATTATTTAATTATGAAATTTCTCAGAATCAAATTGATAGTTTAAAAGATATTTTAATTCCTGGTTTACCAGACTTTGAATGGACAATAGAGTATTCAGATTACTTAGAAGATCCTTCCAATAACGCTTTGCGTATTTCTATTGAGAATAAGCTTAGAAGCCTCATTGGAACCATGGTACAAATGTCTGAATTTCAAATAATGTAAAATGAAAAAGAAACTAAAATTAAATAGAAGAGATTTTATTAAGTTAAGCTCATTGGCTTCTGCTTCTTTACCAATTGCGTTAAGCGGATTTCCAATATTTGCAAACGATAAACCGAAAGAGTACAACTTTACTGTTGGCAATGATAATGTTTTAGTTTTAATACAATTACAAGGCGGAAATGATGGATTAAATACGGTTTTTAACGGAAATCAATATGACAACCTACAAAATGTTCGCTCTAATATTATTGTTCCAGAAAACGAGCTATTAACAATAGATGATGTTACTCGTTTTCACCCATCAATTACTGGAATAAAAGAAATTTGGGATCAAGAAAAATTATCTATTATTCAAAATGTTGGCTATCCAAATCAAAATCGTTCTCACTTTAGATCAACAGATATTTGGAATTCCGCATCCAGTGCAAACGAATATGTCTCTTCTGGTTGGATTGGGCGCTTTTTTGATATCGATCATTCAGAATTTCCATCAAATTATCCAAATACAGAAAACTCAGATCCGTTTGCAATTACCATTGGTGAAATAGTTTCTGAGACTTGCCAAGGCGAAAATGCCAACTTTTCGATGGCGCTAATAGACCCTAATAACCCAGGAACTGCTTTGGTATCTAACTCTGGTGAAATTACTAATAATTGTTATGGAGACGCCATCTCTTTTGTAAATGATACAATTGTCCAAACAAATGCGTATGCAGAAGTAATTGTAAATGCTGCAAATGCTGGAAACAATTTATCAGAAAAATATACCGATTCAGAATTATCTGAAAAATTAAAGAATGTTGCTAAATTAATTTCTGGAGGAATAAAAACAAAAGTTTTTGTAGTTCAGATTGGTGGTTTTGACAATCATGACAATCAAGTTGTAGAAGGCGAAACTAAAACAGGAAAACACGCAGAATTACTACAAGAGCTCTCTGATGCAATGCATGCTTTTCAAGATGATTTACAATTGCTAAATATTGACGAAAAAGTAATTGGAATGACCTATTCTGAATTTGGAAGAAGAATTCGTTCTAACGCTGGCCTAGGTACAGATCATGGCACAGCTGCTCCTCTTTTTATGTTTGGAACTTGTGCTAAAAATCAAGTTTTTGGAGATGCCCCAGAAATTGATACACAAGTTGATGAGAATGAAGGTGTACAAATGCAATATGATTTTAGAACTGTTTACAGCACAATTTTAACAGATTGGCTGGGCATTTCGGAAGCAGCATCTAATACCGTTCTATTTGATGATTTTAATACGTTACCTCTTTTTAAACAAGGTTGCTCTGCAGCACTTTACACTGACGATTTTCTTTTAGAAGGCCTTGAGATAAAAGTGTTTCCAAATCCAACAATAAACGTTATAAACATCGAATTTACTGGAAATAATGAACAGGTAAAAATTACTTTGTACAATACAATTGGTGCTATTGTAAAAGAAATTACACATAAAAAATACAGCGCCATAAAACACACTTTACATGTTGATGTAAAAAACCTACCTAAAGGAAATTACTTTGTGCATTATCAATCAAAAGGAATTTCTAAAACTAAAAAACTGTTGAAGTATTAATTTTTAGCCTAATTTTACATTAGCCAATACTTGATCATGAAACTCCAAACTAAAATTCCTCTAAAAAGAGAAACACAGAATCTAATAGATTATAAGTCTAATATACTATTGTTAGGCTCTTGTTTTTCAGAAAATATTGGAGACAAATTAAGTTACTTCAAATTTCAATCTACTCAAAACCCATTTGGTATTCTATTTCATCCAAAAGCAATAGAAAATTTAATTAAAAATACCAGTAATAAAAAAGTATATTCTAGTGATGATCTTATATATCAAAATGAAATTTGGCATTCTTTTGACGCGCATTCTAGTTTAAGTTCTGCAAGTGAAAACGAACTTCTAAACAAACTTAACTTCGCAACTTCTTTAACTAGTGAAAAAATAAAAGAAGCTTCTCATATTGTTATTACTTTAGGAACTTCTTGGGTTTATAGATTTATAGAAACAGATACAATTGTTGCGAATTGCCATAAAATTCCGACAGAAAAAATTCTTAAAAGAACTCTTGTCCGTTGCTGAAATTTCAGAAAGTTTAGCGCAAAGTATTTCTTTAATTAAGTCTATGAATTCAGATGTATCTGTCACGTTTACGGTTTCTCCTATAAGACACTTAAAAGATGGTTTTATTGAAAACACACAGAGTAAATCGCACTTAATTGCAGCAATCCATACTTTAGTTAATAAGCAAAATGTTTCTTATTTTCCTTCTTATGAAATCATGATGGACGAATTACGTGATTATCGTTTTTATGCAGAAGACATGATTCATCCAAATAAAACAGCTATTAATTATATTTGGGGAAAATTTATAGACACTTGGTTTTCTGAAGAGACCAAATCAACAATGAAAGAAATTGATGAAATTCAGAAGGGAGTTTTACACAGACCTTTTCATGAAGATTCTGAACCACATCAACAATTTTTACTAAAGTTAGAGCAAAAAAAAAGTAGTCTTCAAGAAAGACTACCTTTTATTAATTTTTAAAAAAGTATGCTTAAACGTGCTGCTCTACATTTTGCCATGGTCCACCATTAATAGTATCTATACCGTTGTTAGACAAAAACTGAGCGGCTTGACCACTTCTAGCACCACTTCTACAAACAGCTATTACAGGTTTGTCCCAAGATTTAATCTGTTCTAATTCTAACGGAATTTCAGTTAAAACAATATGTTTAGACCCTGATACATGGCCTTCATTCCACTCTTCTAGTGTTCTAACATCTAAAACTATAGCGCCTTTTTCTAAATAATCTTTAATTTCTGTACTCATATTTTATCTTTTAAGAATGTCAAAAAAACCAATACAATAAATTTTATTTTTCTATTTTTTGACTTTTAATAAATTTAATCCATTTCGTATTAAATTATAATACCTTTCATTTTTTTGCAGGATCAACAAATACTTAAGTATTTCTTTTTGTACCAAAAAATGATACTGCAAAGCTACTTCATAAAGTTCTAAACTCAACAACCAATCATCAGGAAAATCTTTTTTTAACTGATCTAATATAATTATAATATTCTTTTCAGAAACATTATTTGCATCGCGCATTTTCCTTACTTCTTCATACAAAGTATACAATTCCTTTTCCTTATTTGTATATCTTATTTTTCGTGTTTTCGTTTTAGAAACTTCACCCTCATCTTGAAAAGAGCTTATATCTGCGGCGCCTGCAAAAGCAGAAATCACCTCTTTACCAACTGCCATATTGTAAATTCCGTCTTCTGGTTTAAATAAAATAGTCTCTTTAAAGCTAACAGTGCAGTTTTCTATAGAGATTAATAATATTTTACCACTTAGATCTCTCGTTCCTGTAATTATATCTCCAGCTACTTTTATTCCACCTTCAAATTCTAAAGAAACCTTCTTACCTTCAAAAATTTGATACGCTTCTAAATCTCTTGGACTCATATTCTCAATAGGAATATTAATTCCTTTCAATTTACCAATAGGACTTCCAAAACCATTTGGATGCTTTTCTACACCATGCCCAATAAGTTCTTTATCTCTATTTGAAAGTGCCGCTAAACCGGCAGTTTGAAAATAAATAGGCTTGTTGTTTTCGTCTGCGATTACCTGCGTAAAGACTCCTGAAATTTGAATTCCTGTACTCAACTCAATAGTACCTCTATTTTTAGAATTTATTAGTTTCTGCAACCCTTTTACCCCACCTTTTCTAATAGCCATTTTATTTGCAAATTGCTCTAAGACAAGACTCAAGTGTGCAAAATCTGGTGTTACAAATAATTGTGGTTGCGGTTTTGTAATATCAAAATTTACATCTGCAGCCTCAATAGTATAGGGTCTCTTCTTTACTTCATCTTTCATACAGCAAGCGCTCTCACCAATAGAGGATAACAAACCTGCTCCATAAATTTTAGGCGTTTCTAAAGTGCCTATCATACCATATTCTACAGTCCACCAGTGTAAGTTTCTTATTTGCGCCATTTCAGACAATTCGCCCATATTATCTTGTAAATACTCCACTGTTTGTTGCGCTTCAATTGTTTCTTTTTCTGAAGAATTAGGGTCCTCTTTTAAAATAGACAAAAGACGAATAGCTTCATACATTTCAAAATCTTTGGCTGAAGAAATTGCTTTGCATCCAATTTCGCCAAAACGTCTTAAATATTCTGCATATTCCGGATTTGCAATAATTGGTGCATGCCCTGCTGCTTCATGAATAATATCTGGTGCTGGAGTGTACTCAATATGATCTATAGTTCGCATATCTGATGCAATAACTAATACATTATACGCCTGAAACTCCATAAATGCATTTGGTGGAATAAAACCATCTACAGAAACCGCTGCCCAACCAATATCTTTTAGAATACGATTCATCCCATCCATATAAGGAATTCTCTCAGTTGAAATTCCTGTTTTAGCAAGTCCTGTTAAATAAGAATTATGTGCAACTTTGCTTAAATAATCGATATTAATGCGCATTACATACCTCCAAACTGCTTGGCTTTGTGCTGTATATTCTTTATAAGGTTGTTTTACAACAAACTTATGTAAGTGTTTTGGTAGTTTTTTTGTGACATCATTCAATTGAAAGTGTATATTCATGAATATATTGAATTATTCCTACAAAATTACACATTAAAACAGTAATTCCTTATTTAAAATTCGTTAAAAACAACTTTTATAGCATTATAAAATCATAACAGCTCTTTTTAATCCTTTTAATAAAAGAAGACTTCATATAGATATATTGAATTACGCTATCGGTTTCGTGAAATTCTAAGAAAAAAACAAAAAACTTTCTTATTTTTACCTTTCAATTATAGACCATGAATAAGAAAGTAATCTTAATGATTTTAGATGGTTGGGGAATTACCCAAGATCCAAAAGTATCTGCTATTTACAATGCAAAAACACCTTTTATAAATGGTTTGTATGACACGTATCCGCATGCTGAATTAAGAACCGATGGTTTGCATGTTGGTTTGCCAGATGGTCAAATGGGAAATTCTGAAGTTGGCCACATGAATCTAGGTGCTGGTAGGATTGTATATCAAAATTTAGCCAGAATTAATAAAGCTGTTAAAGAAGAAACTTTAGGTAAAGAAAAAGTATTATTAGATACTTTTAAGTATGCCAAAGAAAATAATAAAGATGTGCACTTACTAGGTTTAGTCTCTGACGGTGGAATTCATGCACACATCAATCATTTAAAAGGAATTTTAGATGTTGCTAAAAATAATGAAATAGATAATGTGTATTTACACGCATTTACAGATGGTAGGGATTGTGATCCTAAATCTGGAACCTATTTTATAAATGATATTCAAGAATATATGAAAGAAAGTACGGGAGAATTGGCTTCTGTAACTGGACGTTATTATGCAATGGATAGAGACAACAGATGGGAGCGAGTTAAAGAAGCATATGATGGTTTAGTAAATGGAGTTGGTACAAAAACTACAGATGCAGTTGCTGAAATGAATGCCAACTACACAGCAGGAATTACAGATGAATTTCATAAATCTATTATTGTAACAGATGCAACTGGTGCGCCAAAAACAAAAATAAAAGAAGGAGATGTTGTTTTATTTTTCAACTATAGAACAGATAGAGGAAGAGAATTAACAAATGTATTGTCTCAAAATGATTTTCCAGAGTTTGGAATGAAGAAATTGGACTTATACTTTACAACAATTACTTTATATGATGAAAGTTTTAAAGGTATTAATGTAATTTACAATAGTGATAATATTAAAAACACACTTGGAGAAGTGTTAGCTAAAGCAGGTAAAAAGCAAATTAGAATTGCAGAAACAGAGAAATATCCGCATGTTACATTTTTCTTTTCTGGCGGACAAGAAGCACCTTTTGAAGGGGAATCTAGAATTTTAAAAAACTCACCAAAGGTTGCAACATACGATTTACAACCAGAAATGAGCGCATACGAATTAACGGATGCTTTGTGTGAGGACTTGGAAAAAGCGGAGGCAGATTTTGTTTGTTTAAATTTTGCAAACGGAGATATGGTAGGTCATACAGGAATTATGAAAGCGGCAATTAAAGCTTGTGAAACTGTAGATGAATGTGCAAAAAAAGTGATTGAAATGGGCTTAAAAAATGGCTACTCTACCTTATTAATTGCAGACCATGGTAATTGTGAAACCATGATGAATCCTGATGGTTCCCCTAATACTGCACACACAACAAATCCTGTTCCATTCATTCTGATTGATACAGAAATTAAATCTATAAAAAGTGGTATACTAGGTGATGTTGCACCAACTATTTTAGACTTATTAAATGTTACACAGCCAAAAGAAATGACACAAAAATCTCTATTATAAAATGAAAAAAATATTTTTATTCTTATGCGTCATCGCATTAACATCTTGTAGTACACAAAAAGAAATAACGGCAGCAAAAAACAAAAGTGGTGATTTAATCGGCTATGCGAATAAAGATTCTTTTACCCAGGCTCCGTACAATAGTTGGTTCGTGAAAAACTTTGATAACTATGCACCAAACGAAGCAACAATTGCAGCATTAAGCAAAACTCTAAAAGGAGTTACTATTAAAGGTTTTATGGGAACATGGTGTGGAGACAGTAAGCGGGAAACACCCCATTTTTATAAAATATTAGAATTAGCAGGTTTTAACCTTAAAAAAATAGATTTAGTAACTGTAAATCGTTCAAAAAAAACACCTGATAATTTACAGGAAGGTTTAAATATAAAAAGAGTACCAACATTTATTTTTTATAAAAAAGGAATAGAGATTGGACGTTATGTTGAATATGCTAGAGAATCGTTAGAAAAAGACATGCTAAAAATTGTTTCTGGCGAAGCCTACAAACATTCTTACGATAAAAGCAAATAAGGTGCTGTATATATCTTCTTTTGTTCCGTATACTTAAATTTACAAGGAACTTATTACCTTAAATTATATTAACTTTGCGGTTCAATTTTTTAACATGATTAAAATTAAAACCAAAGAAGAAATAGAAATTATGCGCGAAAGTGCTCTAATAGTTTCTAAAACGCTTGGAATGCTTGCAAAAGAAGTTAAACCTGGTGTTTCAACCCTTTATTTAGATAAATTAGCAGAAGACTTCATTCGATCAGAAGGGGCAATTCCTGGTTTTTTAGGACTGTATGACTTTCCGAATACACTTTGTATGAGTCCAAATTCTCAAGTAGTTCACGGAATTCCGAATAAAAAACCCTTAGTAGAAGGTGATATTATCTCGATAGATTGTGGCGCTAAGAAAAATGGTTTTTATGGGGATCATGCATATACATTTGCTGTAGGTGAAATTGACCCTGAAACTAAAAAACTATTAGATGTTACCAGAGAAAGTTTATACGAGGGCATTAGAGAGTTTAAAGCAGGAAATAGAGTTGGTGATGTTGGTTATGCAATTCAGAAATTCTCAGAAGACAGAGGTTATGGTGTAGTTAGAGAATTAGTTGGCCATGGTCTAGGTAGAGATATGCACGAAGATCCTGAAATGCCAAATTACGGTAAAAGAGGTAGAGGAAAAAAGTTTGTAGAAGGAATGGTTGTTGCTATAGAACCTATGACAAATTTAGGAACGCATAAAATAAGACAACATTCAGATGGCTGGACAATTACAACCTTAGACAGCAAACCCTCGGCGCATTTTGAGCATGATGTTGCTATCTTAAACGGGAAACCAGAATTACTTTCTACTTTTAAGTATGTGCATGAAGCTTTGGGAATTATTACTAATGAAGAAGATGAATTTCGACAGTAAATAGACACTAATTTTTTAGTGCAAACACTATGAAAATCTTTAAATCAATCCTAAATACAATACCAAGACCCTGGCTAATAAAAGCTAGTTATATCGTTAGACCTGTAATTTCCTGGTATTTAAGAGGTGACAAGTTTACAGACCCTATAGATGGTAGAAGTTTTCGGAAGTTTTTACCTTACGGCTACGGTAAACAAAGAGAAAACGCACTTTCACCATCTACTCTCTCCTTAGAAAGACATCGCTTAATGTGGCTTTTTTTAAAGGATAACACTAATTTCTTCACGGCTGCAAAAAAGCTTAAAGTATTACATATTGCGCCAGAACAGTGCTTTTTAGATATTTTCAGAAAACAGCAAAATCTAAACTATGTTACCTCCGATTTAGAATCTCCTATTGCAGATGTAAAAGCAGATATTTGCGATTTACCTTTTAAAGAAAACGAATTTGATGTTGTTTTTTGCAATCATGTTTTAGAGCATATTTCTAACGATACAAAAGCAATACAAGAACTGTATAGAGTTTTAAAACCAGGTGGATTTGGCATTTTTCAAATTCCACAAGACTTATCTAAAGCTATAACTTTTGAAGATAATACAATTACAGACAGAAAAGAGCGCGCTAAGCTATTTGGACAATATGACCACGTAAGAGTTTATGGCCGAGATTATTTTGACAAACTACGTAGTATTGGTTTTAAGGTTGATGAAGTGGACTACACAAAAAAAATAACTTTAGATAAAATAGAAAAATATTGTTTAATGAAAAATGAGATACTACCTGTTTGCTATAAGTTATAATTAGAATATTCCGCTAAATTTCCTTCAGCATTTACAAAAAGTAAAATTACCTCTAATTGCGTATTTTTTGAAAGAAATACTTTTGTCTTCTCTAAACCCATTGCCATAAAAGCAGTTGCATAAGCATCTACGTCTGCGCAGTCTAAATCTGCAATGACAGAAACACTTAGCAAATTACTTTCGCTAGCAGAACCTGTTTTTGGATTGATAGTATGAACATATTTTATACCTGAATCTGAAATTCTAAACTTCCTATAGTTACCAGAAGTTGCCATAGACTTATTAGATAAATTTATATTTTTAAAACCAGAACTGTCATCCGCAGCTATGGGGTCTACTAATTTTATAATCCAAGGTTGTTGGTTTTTCTTAAAACCATTTGTCCTAATTTCTCCACCAATTTCAATTAGGTAATTACCTATTATTTTTGAGTCTAAAAAACGTGCTATAACATCAATTCCAAAACCTTTTGCAATAGAATTAAAGTCTAAATAAATTTCTGCACTTTCTTTAACTACTTTATACGCTATTCGTTTGACTTTATCTAAACCAACAAACTGCATTTGGGCTTTCAATTGGCTTTCAGTTAAATTTATCCTTTCATCTTTTGGACCAAAACCCCAAGCATTTACTAAATTACCCACTGTAGGGTCAAAAAAACCATTGGTCTCTAAAAATATTTGTTTTGATTTATCAAGAACTTCAGCAAAATAATCGTCTATAATTACATTTGTCTCGCCGTTATTTATTCTAGAAATATCCGAAGTTGGTATGTATGTACTCAAAGAGGAATTCATCTTTAAAAACAGGCTATCTATGCTTTTCTGATAATTAGCATTGGCATTTAAATACGTAATTTTATAAGTAGTGCCAAAAACCGGTCCTTGCAGGGTGTAATCTTGAGAAACCACTGCTTTTTCACATGTTGAAAATACTAATAAAATTAAAAAAAGAAAAAGTAAATAAAAATATTTCATAGGAAACTAGTAAGAAAACAAAAATAGTGTATAATTTTATCACAATTTATTGATAATCATACTTTTTATTGAGCCATTTTGTTAAATTTGTATAAAAGTTAAACCATTAATTTTTAAAAGGATGAAAAAAATATCTTTACTCTTATTATCTGCAGTTTTAGTTAGTTCTTGTGTTTCAAAAAAAGACTTCGCAGCCTTGCAAACAGAAAAAACAGCAACAGAAGAAAAATTACTAGCTGTAAAAACAACTTTACAGAAGTGTTTAATTCAAAATGAAAAAGATGTTGCAAAGGCGTCTAATTTAGCGGAACAAGTAAAGTATTTGCAAGAAGATAAAAAAACAGCTTTAAAGCAGGTTGAAAACTTAACCGTTTTAACACAATCTTCTACTGAAGGAATAAATAGTGTAATTGCTCAACTAAGCGAAAAAGACAAGTATATTAACGGTGTTAGAGATGCAATGACACAAAAAGATTCTTTAAACCTTGCTATAAAATTTCATTTAACTAAAAACTTAACAGAAGGTATTCAAGATGAAGACATAGAAGTTAATGTTGAAAAAACAGTAGTATTTATTTCAATTTCAGATAAATTATTATTCAAAAGCGGAAGTTACAATGTAACTGAGGGTGCATATACTGTCTTAGAAAAAATTGCTAAGGTTATAAATGACCAACCAGAAATGGAAGTAATGATTGAAGGACATACAGATAACTCTCCAATTAAAAGGACTATTATTCAAGACAATTGGGATTTATCTGCTTTAAGAGCAACTGCTATAACAAGAATTTTACAATATAAGTTTGGTGTAGTACCAAATCGCTTAATTGCTGCAGCCAGAAGCCAATACGTGCCATTAACTGACAACGATACCCCAGAGAATAGAGCAAAAAACAGAAGAACAAAAATTATTATTATGCCTAAATTAAATCAGTTCTTTGATTTATTAGAGCAAGATGCTAAATAATTTTTAGTATTCATTAAACATAAAAAAACCACTCTTCTAGGGTGGTTTTTTTATGTTTAATGAGAAAAAACTCCTTGACTTAGTCATTAAAAAGTTATAACTTACAGAGCACTAGTTCTTTTATTAAAATGATATAATTTTATAATTAAGTTTTAGACACATGTCCGCAAACAATTATATAGATAATGAAAGTCACATGAACCTAAATAATAGCTTTTAGAAAGCTTAATATAAATTGAGTGAACTATTTTTATATTTAGACAGTAATTCCTCAAGTAAAAAACATAAATTTAAACTGCTATTAGGCTCAATTTAAAGACAATAACACTATGGGTAAAAGTTCATATGAAGAATTAGAAAAAGAACTGAAGGAGTTAAAAAACTCTGATATTAGACCTTTAAAAGAAGACCATTATAAAAATTTCTTTGATAACATGTCAGAAATGGTTGAGGTTATAGAACTTATTTATGATAAGAATAATCAACCTATAGATTTCTATATTCGTGCAATAAATACCTCTTTCGCAAAGTTTTTAGGTAAAACTAAGAAGCAATTAGTAAATAAAAAAGTATCTTCTGTAGTTGATAAAATAGAAGAGAATTGGTTTACCTCCTTCGCTAAGGTTGATAAAACAGGAGAGCCTCTTCGTTTTAAAAATTATGGTGCTGCATTTGATAAGTATTATTTCGTTTCAGTATGGAAAGTCTCTAAAAAGAACATAGGTGTATCTTTTACAGATATTACCAAAACTGAGAAGGATAAAATTAAATTAAATAAAAAGCTAAAAAATGAAACAAAAGTACGAACTGAAGCTGAGTTCCTAGTTAAAGATGGGAAGTTAGAGTTATACCAAACTATTAATAGTTTAGATACTGCTCAAAAACAAATTACCTCCCAAAATAAAACTAAAGGTGAAAATTCATGGGAATTAAGAAAGATTAAAGCTGAGCTTGAGCAACAGAGTTTTTATTTAAATAAGGTAGCTATCGTTTCAGAAACTGATGCTGATTTTAATATTCTATTTGTAAACGATAACTTTTGTGAAATTTACGGATATCCAAGGGAAGAATTAATTGGTCAAAACCATAGAATATTGAAGAGCGGAAAACAACCTGAAGCTTTATTTACTGATATGATTACTACTATTGTTTCTGGGGGAGTTTTTAAAGGTGAAGTCTTAAATAAGAGAAATGGAACTGAAGAATACTATTGGATGGATATAACCATTATGCCTTTTAAAGATTTAAATGGAAAAATAATTAGGTTTGTTTCTATTATGTTTGATATAACTGACAAACATAAACAAAAAGAAACCCTTTTAAATCAAGCTGATGAATTAGTGCTCGCTAATAAAGAACTGGCTATACAAAATAAAGAAAAAGAAAAAAGGGCAGATGAATTAGCCTTAGCGAATAAAGAACTTGCGTTTCAAAACAAAGAAAAAGATAATAGAGCAGACGAATTAGCCATTGCTAACGAAGAACTTGCATTTCAAAATAAAGAAAAAGAAAAAAGAGCAGATGAATTAAGCATTGCTGATATAGAACTTGCATTCCAATATAAAGAGAAAGAAAAAAGAGCAGATGAATTAGTGCTCGCTAACAAAGAACTGGCATTTCAAAACAAAGAGAAAGATAATAGAGCAGATGAATTAGTGCTCGCTAACAAAGAACTTGAATTTCAAAACAATGAGAAAGAAAAGAGAGCAGATGAATTAGCCATTGCTAACAAAGAACTTGCATTTCAAAATAAAGAAAAAGAAAAAAGAGCAGATGAATTAGGTCTAGCGAATGAAGAACTTGCATTTCAAAACAATGAGAAAGAAAAAAGAGCTGATGAATTAGCCATTGCTGATATAGAACTTGCATTCCAATATAAAGAGAAAGAAAAAAGAGCAGATGAATTAGTGCTCGCTAACAAAGAACTGGCATTTCAAAACAAAGAGAAAGATAATAGAGCAGATGAATTAGTGCTCGCTAACAAAGAACTTGAATTTCAAAACAATGAGAAAGAAAAGAGAGCAGATGAATTAGCCATTGCTAACAAAGAACTGGCATTTCAAAATAAAGAAAAAGAAAAAAGAGCAGATGAATTAATTATTGCCAACAAAGAACTTGCATTTCAAAATAAAGAAAAAGAAAAAAGAGCAGATGAATTAATTATTGCACAAAAAGAAAAAAGAAAAAGAGCAGACGAATTAGCTATCGCTAAAAAAGAACTTATATTTCAAAAAGAGCTGGATAGTTATCGGTCTGAAGCAGAACGTGTAGCACTTGAATTAACACTATTGATTGACACAGCGAATGCTCCTATCTTTGGTATTGATAGTAAGGGATTAGTTAATGAATGGAACCAGACTTCTGAAAAAATTACTGGATTTAAAAAAAAGGAAGTATTCGGGAAAGAATTAGTGAAAACTTATATTACAGAAGATTATCAAAAATCGGTAAAAAAAGTATTGGATGATGCTTTACTGGGTAAAGAAACTGCCAACTATGAGTTTCCGCTATTTTCCAAAGACGGAGAGCGTGTAATGGTATTGTTAAACTCAAGCACACGTCGAGACGCTAATGGTAAAATTACAGGAGTTTTAGGAGTAGGACAAGATATTTCGGAAATGGATAAACTGAGAACAGTATCAGAATCTGTAGCAAAAGAGTTGAGACAATTTATTGAAACTGCCAACGCTCCTATTTTTGGTATCGATAGTAAAGGACTTGTGAATGAATGGAACCAAACCTCTGAAAAAATTACTGGGTTTAGAAAAGAAGATGTATTCGGAAAAAACCTTGTACAAACATACATTACTGAAGATTACCGAAAATCTGTAAAAAAAGTATTAGATGATGCTTTGCGTGGAAAGGAAACTGCCAACTATGAATTCCCACTTTTTACTAAAAATGGAGAACGTGTTATGGTATTACTAAACTCAAGTTCACGTAGAGATGCTAATGGTAAAATTACAGGAGTTTTAGGAGTAGGACAAGATATTTCTGAAATGGATAAACTGAGAACAGTATCAGAATCTATTGCGAAAGAATTAAGACAGTTTATTGAAACTGCCAACGCTCCTATTTTTGGTATCGATAGTAAAGGACTTGTGAATGAATGGAACCAAACCTCTGAAAAAATTACTGGGTTTAAAAAAGAAGATGTATTCGGAAAAAACCTTGTACAAACATACATTACTGAAGATTACCGAAAATCTGTAAAAAAAGTATTAGATGATACTTTGCATGGAAAGGAAACTGCAAACTATGAATTCCCGCTTTTTACTAAAAATGGAGAACGTGTTATGGTATTACTAAACTCAAGCTCACGTAGAGATGCTAATGGTAAAATTACAGGAGTTTTAGGAGTAGGACAAGATATTACAGAGCTAGTTGGATATCGTAATGAACTAGAAATAAAGGTAGAAGAAAGAACTGTAAAATTAAATCAAGCGCTAGAAAAGCAAAAAGAATTAAACGAACTAAAATCAAAATTTGTTTCAACCGCATCCCATGAGTTTAGAACTCCGTTATCTGCAATTAATTTTGCAGCAGGTTCTATTAAAAAATATTGGGGTAAAATGGAACCCGTTATGATAGAAAAAAAACTACATAAAATCGAGGATCAAGTTATGCACATGACAAAATTACTAGATGATGTTTTGGTTATTGGCCAGTCTGGTGCTGGGAAAATAAGAAACAACCCTTTAAACATGCCTCTTGGTAATTTTATTAACGAAATCATTGAGGAAGTTTATACTTCGCATGAAAAATCAAATAAAATAGTAGTAATTGATACTGAAAATATAAAGAATGAAACTATTTTTATTGATGAAAAATTAGGCCGAAATATTTTTATTAATCTAATTAGTAATGCTGTTAAATATTCAAAAAATAAAGAAAATGTTACTATTGAGTTCTCGTCTGAAAAAGACTTCACAATCGTTGCAGTTACAGATTTTGGTATTGGCATTTCAAAATCAGAGCTTAAAACTATATTTACTCCTTTTTCACGTGGAGAAAATGTTGATTTAATTCAAGGAACAGGATTGGGTTTATCAATTGCAAAGGAAGCAATAGATACTATTGGTGGAGAAATAGTTGTAAGAAGCACACTTGGATACGGTGCGACTTTTAAAGTGAAAATTCCGAAAAACAAAAAAAATGTTTAAAATATTAATTGTAGAAGACACCTTAACAATAAGAGAAGAAATTCACGATATCCTAGTGATGGAAGGTTATACTGTTTTTGAGGCAGAAAATGGAAGTATTGGTTTTGAAATAGCCTTAAAGAAGTATCCAGATCTAATTATTTCAGACATACTTATGCCAAAACTGAATGGTTTTGAAATGTATAAAAAACTACAAAACAACAAAACAACAAAGTTAATTCCATTAATTTTTCTTTCAGCAAAAGCAGAAAAATCCGACATAAGAGCCGGTATGAATCTAGGAGCTGAAGATTATTTAACCAAACCCATAGACGTAGAAGATTTATTAAATACTGTTAAGATTAAAATTGATAAAAAATTATTATTAGCTCAAGAAACAATTGATAAAACAACAACAATCTCTGCAATTCTTCAGCAACAGAAAAAAGAGTTAGATAACTATGCGCAATTAATTTCACATGAGTTAAAGACTCCACTAAGAAATATTTCAGATATATTAATATGGATCCGAGAAGAACTTGCGCATCCTATAAGCTCTGAAAATTCTATCAATAGTATTGAACTTCTAGAAAAAAAAGTAGAAAGAATGGAGCTATTGTTGACAAAACTAGAACAATATAAAAACATAAGATCTAGTTCTTTTAAAAAAAATAAGATTAACCTTAATACTATTGCCAAAAAAGTAATAGCTAAACTCCAAGTACCCTCTCATATAAAAATTGAAATAAAAAATAAACTTCCTACTCTTTTTGCTGATGAAATTATGTTGGAAAAAGTATTTGAAATTCTAATTCAAAATGCTTTAGATCATATTAACAAAAAAAAGGGACTTATTATATTAGCTTGTGAAACAACAAAAGAAGACTATCTGTTTTCAGTTAAAGATAATGGGGTTGGAATAAAAACCAAATATTATGAAAAAATATTTGAAATGTTCCAGACTGTAGATTCGACTAATTCTACGGGAATTGGGTTGAGTATTGTTAAGAAAATTATTTCATGTTATAATGGAGAAGTAAAGGTAGAGAGCAAAACAAATAAAGAGACTATATTTTACTTCAGCCTGCCAAAAAAAGGAACAATGAACGCTCTTTCAACCTCTGATTATGAAGATAAGAATCACGATACTCCGTCTAGTTAAGAATCAAATTAAAAGAATAAGTTTTACAGGTCTACTCTGAAATCTTAATAAAGTCTTCGAAAGCAACATAATAAGGTTGGTCTTTAAAAACCGGATTCTCTACACTCTCTGCATTGGCAATTCCTACACCAGCAAACCAAACTTTAGCATTTTGTTTTTTAGCATGGTTTTTAAAAGTTTCCATCCAAAGTACATCGTACTCATTGGGATTCTGCATATTACTAGATACTTTTACCAAAACAAAAATAGTCTGTTCTCCCTTTCTGAATAAAACAAATTGAGGATGCCTTTTTAACGTACTATTAATTGCCTGGAACTCATAGCCCATTTTTTCTAGCTTTTGGCCTACAATATTCATTGCTAAGTTGTGCAATTCTTGCGCCGTTAAAATCTGCATTATTTCTTCTTTTTCTTATTGTGTTTATTGTAATTCTTGTCTCCTTTGGTTTTTGGCTTCTTATACTTTATTGCAATCTCTCTTCTGTAAGAACCACCTCTGTTTACTTGACTGTTCTTTTCACTTTTCTCATGAAATGCCGGTCCAGGAACATATTCTAATGAGGTTCTATTTTTAGAAATACCTTGATCTTCTCTAGGACGCTCATCTTCTGTTAACATGGTAGAAATTTCCACATCTTCAGGGATTTCTAAAACTGGAATTTCATAATTCATCAACCCTTCAATACCCTCTTTTGCTTCTCTCTCTTTTTCTGTAGAAAATAAAATTGTTTTTCCTGCTTTCTCTGCACGACCAGTTCTACCAATTCTGTGCATATAATTTTCAGGAAACTCTGGCGTATCAAAATTAATTACATGCGATACTTTATCAAAATCTAAACCACGCGCCATTACATCTGTAGCAAGTAAAATTCTATTTTTACCTTCGTCAAATTGTTTGATAGAACGTATTCTGTAATTCTGAGTTTTATTAGAATGTATTACACAAATCTCATCATTAAATCCTTCTTCTAAATGTCTAAACAATAAGTCTGCAGTTCTTTTAAAACCAACAAAAATTAAAACTTTATGAAAAGTTTCTCTATCATTTAAAAGTTTGTGTAATAGGTTAACTTTCGTGAAAAAGTTAGGAATATTATAAGAAACCTGTTCTATATTATCTAATGGAGTTCCACTAACCGCTACAGATATTTTTTCAGGATTTTTAAAAAAGTCGTATATTAAAGCATCTACATCTTCTGTCATAGTTGCAGAAAACAAAACGTTTTGCCTTCTTTCTGGAATCACATCAAAAATATTCATCAACTGAAAACGGAATCCTAAATCTAACATTACATCTACTTCATCAATTACCAATTTCTGAATAGACTTTAATTTTAAAGAATTACTCAACGCTAAATCGTATAAACGACCAGGTGTTGCAACAATAATATCTTGCCCTTGATGAATAGCTTGTCTTTGTGTATTAATATTTGCACCACCGTACACACCTAAAACACGCGTATTAATATATTTAGACAATTGCTCTATTTGAGTAACCACCTGTATTACCAGCTCTCTAGTTGGTACTAAAACTAAAATTCTTGGATGAAGCTGCTTTGAATATGCCAAATCTCTAAGAATAGGTAACATATAGGCAAACGTTTTTCCTGTTCCTGTTTGCGCTATTCCAACAACATCTTTACCAGATCTTACCACAGAAAATGCTTGTTCTTGAATAGGTGTTGGTGTATCAAAACCTAAATCGTCAATTGCATATTGTAGTTGATTCGATAAATCTAAATCTTCAAAAGTCATCTTATAAAATTTTACGCAAAGGTACGTTTTATAAAATGTTTTACAACACGTCTTCAACGTAGTATTAATTCGTAATTTTGCTAAAATTATAAGAAAAAATAATGATTACAGATACGCACACACATTTATATTCTAGTCAATTTAAAGAGGATCAAAAAGAAATGATAAAACGCGCTAAAGACGCGGGCGTTTCTCGTTTTTTTATACCTGCAATAGATTCTTCATACACAGAAAATATGCTAAAATTAGAAGAAAATTTTCCTTTAGATGTGTATTTAATGATGGGCTTGCACCCTACTTCTGTAAAAGAAAATTATTTAGATGAACTAGCGCACGTAAAAGATTGGATTGATAAACGTAATTTTTACGCAATTGGCGAAATTGGAATCGATTTATATTGGGATAAAACTTTCCTAAAACAGCAGCAAGAAGCCTTTAGAACACAAATTAAATGGGCAAAAGAGAAAAAAACACCTATTGTAATTCATTGTAGAGATGCTTTTGATGAAATTTTTGAGATTTTAGAAGCTGAAAAAAGTGAGGATTTAAGAGGAATATTTCACTGTTTTACAGGAACTAAAGAGCAAGCATTGCAAGCAATTTCTTACAACATGAAATTAGGTATTGGCGGAGTTGTTACTTTTAAAAATGGTAAAATTGATAGGTTTCTAAATGAAATAGACATTGCACATCTTGTTTTAGAGACAGATGCACCCTATTTAGCGCCAGCACCATATCGAGGGAAAAGAAATGAAAGTGCCTACATTACTAATGTGGTAGATAAGCTAGTTGATATTTACGGATTATCGTTCAAAGAAATTTCAGAAATTACAACACAAAATTCTAAAGATGTTTTTAATATATAAAGAAAAACATAATAATTATATTACTTTTATTAGTAAGCATAAATTCTAAAGCTCAAGATTATAGAAAGTATTGGGCAGAAGGTAATTTAACTTTTGATAAAAATGTAAAAGGATACAGCCTAAATATTGGAATTGAAGCTAGATTTTTACAAAAAAAATAATTTGACTTTACAAACCACATATCTCAAAACACCACTAGGAACAGCAAAAATTACGGGAGACAAAAATGGAATTCAATCTATTTGTCTTTTAGATGAAGGCCTAGTTTCTGATGATTTAATGCAACTTTCAACTCCTTTCTGTTTACAAGAATGTGTTGTACAATTAGAAGAATATTTTAAAGGCAACAGAGATTCTTTTAATTTAACCGTAAACCCAAAAGGAACTGTTTTTCAAATAAAGGTATGGAAAGCATTGTTAAAAATTAAATACGGAAAAACAAAAAGCTATTTAGAACAAAGTAAAGCTTTGGGAGATGTAAAAGCCATAAGAGCAGTGGCAACTGCAAATGGCAAAAACCCCTTATGGATTGTTATTCCATGCCATAGAGTTATTGGCTCTGATGGCTCTTTAACAGGGTATGCTGGTGGTCTTTGGCGAAAGGAATGGCTACTAAATCATGAAAACCCTGTGAAACAGCAATCTTTATTTTAAAAGTATATAGATATTAAAAAAGCTATTTTTACGTTTGCTAGGTATAGATCATCAATGTTTAAAAAAAACCTTCTTTTTTTGCTTCTGTTTATTGGATTCTCAATCCAATCTCAAACAATTACTACAGATTTTAGATCACAGAAAGTCTTTCTTAAAAAAGATACTATAAAATTTGACAGCGTTGCTATCAATCCGCTAAATTTTAAAGTTTTAAACAAGTTACTAAAACCTATTGACCCCTCTAAATACAAAATAGACTTTAACAATGCTACACTTGTAATAGATGCTATAGCATATCCAGAAATCACCTTAGAGTACTTTCAGGTTCCCAAATTTCATAACCAAAACATACACCCCGTATGACCAAAATTTAATTCTACCCAATGGCACAAATACCGGTAAATTATATAGCTTAACTACCAACAAAAAAATGTCTGAAGTACAATTATTTGAAGGTTTAAATACAAAAGGTTTTATTTCCAGAGGACTTACGTCTGGGAACAATCAAAATGCAGTTACAAACGCTGCATTAGACTTAGAAATATCTGGTAAATTATCTGATAAAGTAACCTTAAAGGCTAATATTTGGGATACTAATATACCGATTCAAAAAAATGGATACTCACAAAATATTACAGATTTTGACCGTATTTTTATTGAAATATTTTCAGATGAATGGCGCGTAAAAGCGGGAGATTTATCTTTAAAAAATCAGGATAGCTACTTTACTCCTTTTACAAAACAAGCTTCTGGTTTAGAAGTAGAAGCAAAAATAAATGATCATTTAAAAGTGAGTGCTTCTGGAGCAATTGTGCGCGGTAAATTTAGCACGTTTACTATTGTTGGTAATGAGGGTAATCAGGGTCCGTATAAAATTGTAGGTGCAAATAATGAGCCAAATATTGTAATTATTGGTGGCAGTGAAAAAGTATACGTTAACGGAATTCAGATAAAAAAAGGTGGTAACAAAGACTTTACCATAGATTATAATTTAGGCGAAATAACATTTAATACTACCTACCCAATTACTAATGATATGAGAATCTGGATTGATTTTCAGTATTCAGATAGAAATTACACCCGTTTTATTACCTACGAATCTGCTACATATAAGACTGAAAAACTAAATATTAGCGGATTTTTCTACAATGAAAATGACGCAAAAAATCAGCCTTTACAACAAATTCTTTCCGATAACCAAAAAGAGATTTTAGCAGATGCTGGTAATAATACTGATTTAATGTTTGCCGAAAGCGCAACAATAACTGCTTTTGATGAAAATAAAATCTTGTATAGAAAAATTGCAAGTGGAGCAGTAGAGAACTTTGAATACTCAAAAGATCCTACTGAAGAATTATACCTTGTAACTTTTACAAATGTTGGCACAAATAATGGAGATTATGTGTTAGATAGTAGCACTGCAATTGGAAATATTTACAATTTTGTTGGTATTAATCAAGGAAATTATACTCCAATTACTCGGTTAATTGCCCCTACAAAGTCTCAATTTTTTGTCTTAAAATCTAACTATAACCCAAGTAAAAAAACAACGCTCTCTTCTGAAGTTGCTATTAGTAATAATGATGCTAATTTATTCTCTTCGATAGGTGATACTGAAAATACGGCAGTGGCAGCAAAAATTGGCTGGCAACAAGTTTTAATTGATAGAAAATGGCAATTAACAAGTAATATTAGTCATGAATATGCGCATAAAAATTTTAAAACACTACAACGTTGGGAACCTGTAGAGTTTAATAGAGATTGGAATTTACTAACCAATAATGCCACAAAAAACTATTTTCAATCAGAATTTAATCTTCAAAACAAAAAAAACGATTTTATTTTATACCGATACAATCACTTAAATTATGTAGCTACTTTTAACGGAAACAAGCATGAACTTCAATCTAAAATAAGGCATAAAAACACTACTTTTTTTATAGATGGAAGTTTCTTAACAAATACCTCAACGATAGAAGACAACTCCTTTTTAAGAGCAAAAGCTACCATAGAAAATCATTTTAAGAAAAGTTGGCTAGGTGCATTTACCAATTTAGAGACCAATAGTAGAAAAAATACTAGTTCTAGAGACTTTATAAATACTAGTCATAGATTTAAAGAATTTGAAGCCTATTTTGGTATTGGAGATACCGCAAAGGTCTTTGCTAAAATTGGTTTTAATTACAGAAATAATGACAGTATAAAACTGAATGAATTTAAAGAAATTAACAACCGAAAATCATTCTATATAAACAGTAATTTAATTCAGAGTAAAAACACCAATTTAAGTGTTTATGCAAATTACAGGCTTACAGAAAATAATTTTTCTGAAGATGAGAAGTCTTTAAATTCGAGGTTAAATTTCAACCAAAAGTTATTTCATAGTTTTGTGAATATAAATACATTATATGAAACTTCTTCTGGTAACGTTGCAAGACAAGAATATATTTATTTAAAAACAGCTCCTGGCTTAGGGTATTATACATGGATAGATTACAATAGTGATGGTGTTCAGGATTTTGATGAGTTTGAAGTTGCAGAATTTCAAGATCAGGCAAATTATTTACGCGTTCCAAAACCCAACTTGCGCTTTCTAGCTACAACAAGAGTTAAGTTTAGGCAAGCTATAAATTTTAATTTTAAGCAATGGAAAAATAAAAATGGATTTAAAAAAACACTTTCTCACTTTAACAATGAAAGTTTATTAAGTGTAGAAAACGAGCAATCTAGAATAGGAAACTCTTTTAATTTCAATCCTTTTAACTTTGACGAAAACAAGCTGATTGGATTAAATCTTAGCTTAAGAAATAGTCTTTATTTTAACAGAAATATTCAAAAGTATAGTACCTCTTATACCTTCGGAAAACAAAGAAACAAACAGCAATATTTTATTGGAACGCAAGAAAATAATACCAAAACACATCAAATAGATTTTATACATAAATTTGCAACTTTTTGGTTATTTGATCTCATGGGAAAAGTATCGGAAAATGATTTACAGACAGAAAATTTTAACAATAGAAATTACAGTATTGAAGGAAAAGAAATTCAACCAAAAATCACTTTTTTACATACACAAAATAAAAGATTTACTGCTTTTTATCATTACAAAAACAAAGCAAATAGTTTAGAGAATTTTGAAGCACTAAAACAACAGAAATTTGGAATAGAATATTATTACATAAGCGAAAAGCAAGATCAAATTACTGCAAATATAAATGTATTTTTAAATGATTTTATAGGAGATACAAATACACCAGTTGCATACCAAATGTTAGAAGGCCTGCAGGCTGGTAAAAATTATACTTGGAATCTTTTATTCAATAGAAAACTAAACTCTTTTTTAAATTTAAACTTAAATTATTTAGGAAGAAAAAGTGAGAATTCTAAAATAATACATACAGGTAATATTCAACTACGGGCTGTATTTTAACATTTAATGGTATGCTTTTAGGTATATTTGTTTACTAAAAAAAAAATATGAAAAAAATCACATTACTCCTCTTATTAACTCTTCTTAGTTTACATTTTACCGCACAAGAAAAAGAAGGCACTAAGCAAAGTAAATACCCAGAAAATGTAGAAAAAAAATATGAACTTAAATTAAATGCATTTAATTTAATTGCATTTGCTGCCATAGATATTTCTTACGAAAGATTGATAGATGAAAATTCTTCTTATGGTGTTGCAGTATTCTATAACTTTTCTGATTATGCAAACAGTGATATTGTTTTTCCTAAAAAATCCTCTATAACGCCTTACTATAGATGGTTTTTTTCTGAATATAAATATGCTCAAGGTTTTTTTATAGAAGGTTTTGGAATGCTAAATACCTACCAGGATTTTTATTATAGTTATGACTACAACGACTACAACAGTAATTACGGGAAAATTGAAACTCAAACAAGTTTTGCGCTAGGTATTTCTGTTGGAGGTAAATTTGTAATAAAAGAAGGTTTTACCGCAGAAGTACTCGCAGGTGTAGGAAGGAATTTAATAAAAGGAGAAAGCCACGGCGGCTATTATGATTACCAAAATGAGATCATTGGAAGGTTTGGTATTTCTTTAGGATATAGATTTTAATTAATTTAGAAAAAAAAATAAAAGATGAAAAAGGTAGTAATTATATTTGGACTTTTAATAAGTTCTTTGGGGTTTTCTCAACAAGAATTAAAACTAGACATTGCCGATGCTTTGGTTATAAGAAGTTTAGAGTTTTCTTATGAAAAATACATTAGTGTTGAGAATTCTTTTGGAATTTCAGCATTGTTCAATTTAGCAGACCAAGAAACAGCTTTTAGATACAACGAGAATATGATGATTACGCCTTATTTTCGACATTACTTTAGTGCAGATGCACAATGGAATTTCTTTGGAGAAGGTTTTCTAGGTGTAAATTTTGGTAAAACAAATAGTACTGGAAGTGATGTCTTACAGAATTATACAGATGCAGCTTTAGGTGTTGCTGTTGGAACAAAATACATTTCTAAAGGCGGCTTAATCATTGACGCTTATGCAGGTATAGGTAGAAATCTTTTTGGAACTGACTCTCCTGCTCTGGTTCCAAGAGCTGGTTTAAATGTTGGTTGGAGGTTTTAACCTTCCGCTGTTTATAAAACTAAAAAAAAGCCAGCGTATGCTGGCTTTTTTTATATATAATACTTCTTATGATACCGCTAATTCTTTTCTAATAGGAAGATTTTGTATTAAATCTATATATAAGTTTATCTGTATTTTTAAATCTTTACGCTCATAAATAGCATCTAAAAAACCATGTTCCAAAACAAATTCAGATTTCTGAAAGCCTTCTGGTAAATCTTTACCTGTAGTATCTCTTACAACTCTTGGGCCGGCAAATGCAATTAATGCATTTGGTTCTGCAATATTAATATCTCCTAACATTGCATAAGAAGCTGTTGTACCCCCTGTTGTTGGATCTGTACACAAAGATATGTAAGGAATTTTAGCACCCGCTAATTGCGCTAATTTAGAGGATGTTTTCACCAATTGCATTAGAGAAAGTGAGGCCTCCATCATTCTTGCACCACCAGATTTAGAAACCATTAAAAACGGCATCTTATTCTTTATTGAATAGTCAATTGCCCTTGCAATCTTTTCTCCAACCACAGAGCCCATAGAACCACCAATAAAAGCAAAATCCATTGCAGCAATCACAATATCTTTTCCTAGAGATTTACCTACCGCAGTTCTAACGGCATCATTTAATTTTGTTTTTTCCTGTGCCGCTTTTAACCTGTCTGGATATTTTTTTGTGTCTTCAAAACTTAAAGGATCTTTAGAGGTAAGACCTTTATTTAATTCTTTAAATTTATTATTATCAAAAAATAACTCAAAATATTCTTTACTTCCTATTCTTACATGATAACCATCTTCTGGACTTACATATAAATTTCTTTTTAATTCCTCTGTATCTATAACTTTCCCGCTTGGCGTTTTATACCATAAGCCTTTTGGAGTGTCTTTTTTATCTTCCGTAGAAGTTTGAATTCCTTTATCTGTTCTTTTAAACCAAGCCATGTTATGTGTTTGTCTTAATGTATTATCTCTAAAATGAAACTATTTAGAAATAAAATATGAAATACAAATGTAAAAGATTTTTTGCAAAATCTACTTTCTTATTTGTTTGATTATTATTCCTTAAAATAATTGAATAAAATCTTCTGTATAAAAAAAGCATTTTGATTATAAAACCAAAATGCTTTTGTAAAATATTAAAACAGAATACTATAAAGTATCTACGTTATTTAAATCTGCGAATGCTTGTTTTAAACGTGTTTTAAAAGTTTCTTCACCTTCACGTAACCATTTTCTTGGGTCGTAATATTTTTTATTAGGTTGGTCTGCTCCGTCAGGATTACCAATTTGAGTAGCTATATAATCAGCTTTTTCTTGCATATAATTTCTAATACCTTCGGTAAAAGCAAACTGCATATCTGTATCGATATTCATTTTTATAACTCCATACCCAATAGATTCTCTAATTTCTTCTACAGTAGAACCAGAACCACCATGAAAAACAAAATCGATAGTATTGTGAGGTACATTGTATTTTTTAGAAATATAATCTTGAGAATTTAATAAAATTTTTGGTGTTAATTTTACATTTCCTGGCTTATAAACACCATGAACGTTACCAAATGCTGCTGCAATTGTAAATTGAGGAGAAACTTTTAATAACTCTTCATACGCATATGCAACTTCTTCTGGTTGCGTATATAATTTAGAGACATCAACATCAGAATTATCTACACCATCTTCTTCACCACCAGTTATTCCTAATTCAATCTCTAAAGTCATACCCATTTTACTCATACGAGCTAAATACGTTTTACAGATTTCTATATTTTCTTCTAAAGGCTCTTCAGACAAATCTATCATGTGAGAACTATATAAAGGGCTACCTGTTTCAGCAAAATGCTTTTCAGAAGCATCCAATAAACCATCTATCCACGGTAATAATTTTTTTGCAGCATGGTCTGTGTGTAAGATTACAGGTACACCATAAGCAAGCGCTAATTCGTGCACATGTTTTGCACCAGCAATACCACCAGCAATAGCAGCTTTTTCACCTTCATTAGACAAACCTTTACCTGCATTAAATTGTGCGCCACCATTAGAAAACTGAATGATTACAGGAGCATTTAAATCTCTAGCAGTTTCTAAAACACCATTAATAGTGTTAGAACCAATTACATTCACTGCCGGTAATGCAAATCCTTTTTCTTTCGCTAGGTTAAAAATTGCTTGTACTTCTTTTCCTGTTGCAACTCCAGGTTTAATGTTGTGACTCATATTGTTATATTTTAATTTGTAATTCCTTAGTTTGCTCAAAAATACTAAAAATAGGCGCTTTTTAGTTTGAAGAATACAGAAAATAACGAAAACGTTATAGAGTTTTAGCTAATTTTACTAAAAAGGATAATTGATTCCTATATTATATTCTGCGCTTGCAAAATTGTAGTTTTTAAACCACTTATCATTCTTTAAGTAAGGCTCATACGTTTTAAAACCCATATCTAACCTTAGCACAAAAAAACTTAAATCATATCGCAGTCCAAAACCAGAGCCAATTGCAATATCTTCTAATGAAGACAAACTATCAAACTTAGCATCTTGGTCTATAAAATCAGATCCTGAAATATCCCAAATATTACCAGCATCCATGAACATAGCTCCTTTTAAACTACCCACTAAATCAAAACGATATTCTAGACTTGTTAAAAACTTAAAACTACCTACATTAAACTCTAAACCACTACTTCTACTTCCTGGACCTAATTCATAAGTCTTCCAGGCCCTAATATCATTAGAACCCCCTGCAAAATAACTCCTTGTAAAAGGAATATCTGAATTATCATAGGTGAAAATTCCTCCTAAAAAAGTTCTAACTCCAAATACTGAAGTTGCCCCAACATCCCAGAAACGCTTATATTCTAAATCAATTTTAAAATATTGTGCCAACGGAATCTTTAAGAGTGTCTTTTTATCATTCGCATTGTAACTTTTAGAAAACAACCCTAAAATATTTCCTGAATTAGAAATTCTTGCTTTTAAAAAAGAAAAATTATTATCTTTAAAGTCTATTTGGCTATTGTAGGTATAGGAGTATGTAAGCGTAGGAATTAAAAAATCTGAGGTAACAATATTATATCTATTCTGAATATTTAAAACCGTATTATAATCAGCAGAATTTGAAACTCTAAAGTCTGTATCTGCAGCAACTATTTTTATAAAATCTAAAGATTCTGAAGCCTGTATGTCTAGATTTGTTGCTAATGGAAAATAAGAAGTATTATTTGCAGTATCATAAATCTCGGCAACATTATTTAGATTGGTGAATTCAGAACGATAAATATTAAAAAAACGATTTATATTCAAGTTCTGAATATACTGTGTATTAAAAATCTCTAATTGAATTGTTTTCTTTTTAGTGTATTCCCATTTATAATCTGACAAAAATGTAAATGTTTGTCTATCTAATCCTATATTTTTTTGTAGACTTAAACCTAAAGAGAATAATGTTCTTGGAGACATTCTTTTTGGCACTAACTTACTCAATCCAAAAGGAGCAATAAGTCGAGGTATCTCTACAGAGGCATCTCCTCCAATTTCCCAACCAGGACCATTATTCGAATTAAACCAAGAACCTAAAAGAGATAATTTTAATAATTCCGCTCCTTTAAAAACATTTCTATCAATAAAAGAGAACTTAGCTGAAGTACCAATGTTTCTAATATTAGAATGCGTTAATTCTGTTTCAAAACTTGTTGTAAATTTTTCTATGGGAGTCAAAAATAAATCCATACTCAATTCATCACCTGAGCTGTTAATAGGTGTAAACAAAATATTGGTAGTTTTAAAGTTTTTAAGTGATTTAAGGTGGTTTCTAGTTAAATTTCTAAGTGAATCTTTAAAAACGTCTCCAGGATTAAAAAAGATAGACGCAGCTAAATACTTAGGATTGTATTTTAATTTATCATGCGATAAAAAGTGAATGCCCTTGTACAAAACAGCATGTTTTAGAGCTTCATCCTTTTTTGAGTACGCATAATCTGTAACTACATTGATTTCTTTAATTCTATGTACTTTATAGTCTTTCTTTATGTATTTTCCGTCAACCTCTTCATAACGGTCTTTAGCAATTAAAAAATCTACATTTGTTTTATAATCTGCTCTGGTAGAATCTACATAAAAACCTAAAGCAGCGTCAGAAAAATGATAAACTCCACTATTCCTAAAGAGTTTTAACACATTACTAGCTTCTTGTCTAAAAATATTGTCACTGTATTGGTCTCCACTTTTTAACAAAGACCGTATTCCAGCATCTTTATAAATAGAGTCTAAAACTACAGACGCTATTTTCAACTTAATAGTATCTAGCATTGTTGGTTTTCCTCTGCGTATGCGGTATTCTATTGTTGCTTTTTTCTTAATAGTATCTCTATTAATTTTAGAAATTATTTGAGATTCAAAATACCCTTTAGTTTTATAATAAGCCTCTAAATTATCTAAAGTTCTTTGTACTTTATTTTCACTAATAATTACTGGAGCATTATAACTTAAAAACCATTTATTTAATTTAATTAATGCATTTGCATACACAATACTCTGTTTTTCTGAAAAGATACTTTTAACAAATTTATATTTATTTGGATGTTTATTGGCCCATTTTAATGCTGTTTTTGGTTTATCATGATTTCCTAAATTATGAAAATACAAACCAATTGGGGCTCCAAGTAACTTTGGATTGGGCTTTTGAAGTATAAATTTTTCTAACTCGACGCTCTTATCTCTTACGCTATCTACAAAAATATAATTTTGCGAAAGCATGTATTCATTCTCGGCAACATGTTTTGTAGAATTACAAGCAACAAAAAATAAAATAAGTAGAAAGTAAAAAGAAAGTTTTTTCATTACTTTAGCCATACATTTAACATCAAAAATAGTATTTTTCAACGGTTTATTTCCAATTAGACACAATTAATGAGTATCTCCAAAAATCAACTAAAATTAATAACAAGTTTATCGCAGAAAAAGTATCGGCAAAAGCATAACTTATTTATTGCAGAAGGTGTAAAAGTGTTGAATGAATTATTAAATTCACCTCTTGAGATTGAAACATTATTTTGCACAGATGACTTTGAGGTTGCTATTTCTGAAAAAAAAATTGTACGAATTTCTGAAACTGAATTAAAAAAAGTGAGTACACTCAAATCTCCTAACAAAGCTTTAGGTCTTTTTAAAATTCCTAAAGAAAAAGCGGTGCAAAATTCTGGTTTAACAATTGCTTTAGATGCTATTAACGACCCCGGTAATCTCGGGACAATTATACGTTTATGCGATTGGTTTGGCATCACCCAATTGGTGTGTTCTAAAGATACTGTAGATTGCTATAATCAAAAAGTGGTGCAGGCCTCTATGGGATCTTTGACTCGTGTTTCCATTCATTATACAGATTTAGAAAACTATATAACTAAAAGTAATTTAGATACCTTTATTGCAGATATGGATGGTAAAAATGTGTATAAAACTAAATTACCAAAAGAAGGAATTCTCATAATGGGCAATGAGGCAAACGGAGTTTCCAAAGAAATTAAAACTTTACTTCAGTATAAAATATCAATTCCAAGATTTGGAGAAACACAAGAAACTGAAAGTTTAAATGTTGCTACCGCGACTGCTATTTTATTAAGTGAATTTAAACGTGGCTATTAGATTCTAGTTACTAACTTCTAAGGTTTAACTAAAATCACCTACTCAAATGCAAAATTCAAGAAAACTCCTCTTGTGCCCATAAAATTTATAGGAGCCGTCCATCTGCTATTAAGGTCATTGTCATTTTTAATTTCGTTATTCATTGCAAATACGCCACGAATTGATGGAGAGAACTTAAAATAATATAAGTAAAAATCTACACCTACTCCGATCTCATACATAAAATTATGAGTTTTCATCCTAAATTCTCCTGCAGAATTGTCTTCTTGATTCTTTTCATTACTAGAGAAATTATAATCATAAGAAACTCCACCTAAAATATAGGGTCTTATATTCTTATATCTATTTGTACTAAATTTAAACACAAAAGGAACATGCAAGTAAGTTGAACCTATTTCTCTAATACTATCTTGTGGTATTGAAGAATTTGTTAAATGATTGAATACTATTTTTTTAGTATTACTTACTAAACCGGGTTCTAAACGTAAATTTAAATTTTTATGCAAACGTAAATCTGCTATTAAGCCTACATTAAACCCACCATTTACTACTACTGTTACATTAGGTTTGTCATAAAAACTGCCAGGAAAATCAGGATTAGGAATTTGTTTATCCGTAAAGTTTAGTTTAAAATCATTCTGATTTATTCCTAAGTAGAACCCATAATGTATTAATTTTCTATCAAAAGTTGGTATATACTCTACACGTTCTGTTTGCGCAAAAAAAGCGGTAGCTGCTAAAAGGAAAAATCCAATAATTAAGATTCTTTTACTCATCATTATTTACGTGCAGTATAGATTGTTGCAACTCCAAAAGTTACAGGTTTGTGTTCTGTAGTGTTAAACCCATTTTTTTGTAAAATATTGTTGAATGCTTCTCCAAAAGGAAAAGAGTTTGCAGATTCAGATAAGTAAGAATAGGCAACTTTATCTTTAGAAAACAATCTGCCCACAATTGGTAAGAATAAATTTGTATAGATTTTATAGCCTTGTTTAAAAGGAAATTTTACAGGATTTGAAGTTTCGAGAATCACCAAAACTCCGGTAGGTTTTAAAACTCTTGCAATTTCTTTAATTCCTTTGTCTAAATTCGCAAAGTTTCGAACCCCGAAAGAAACTGTAATCGCATCAAAAGTATGGTCTTCAAAAGGCATTTCTTCAGAATCAGCAACAATCATTTCTATTTTATCAGAAAGGTTTGCTTTCGCTATTTTTTCTTTCCCAACATTTAGCATTCCTGGAGAGATATCTAAACCTACAATTCTATCCGGTTTTAAATCGGCCATCATTAAGGCTAAATCTCCTGTTCCTGTGGCAATATCTAAAATGTGTTTCGAATTATTTTCTCCAACAATCTTCACTACTTTTTTGCGCCACTTTACGTCAATACCCAAAGAAATAACCCTATTTAAACCGTCATAATTGCCAGAAATAGCATCGAACATTTTTGCTACTTGCTCTTTTTTTCCTAATTCAGAATCTTTATATGGTTTAATTATTTTTGACATATTATGTAGCTTTGGGCTATTCGCAATTTGCTTTTCACCAAATTTGTTATCCGTTAATTGCAACCACTTCATTAATCATGTTTGGCAACATTTCTTTTAATAAGTTTTCTATCCCATTTTTTAATGTTGCCGTAGAAGATGGACAACCGCTGCAAGCACCTTGTAACACTACACTTACTACTTTATTTGCTTCGTCATATGATCTAAAAGCAATATTACCTCCATCACTCGCAACAGCAGGTTTTATATATTCATCTAAGATATCTACAATTTGCGCAGAGATCCCTTCTAAAGCAACTACTGGTGCTGCTACATTATTTTCTGTAGCTATGGTTTCTTCTTTTGGCAACTCCTTAATAATTATTTTTCCATCCGCTAAATACTCACGAATAAATGTTCTTACTTCTCCGTAAACATCATTCCATTCTACCATATCGTATTTAGTAACGGATATGTAATTGTCTGAAATAAACACTTCTTTTACAAACGGAAAGTTAAAAATTGCTTGTGCTAAAGGTGAGGACGCATTTGCTTCATCTATATTTTTAAACTCAACATCTGTTTGCGTTAACGCTTTATTTACCCCAAACTTCATTACTGCAGGATTTGGCGTCACTTCAGCATACACTTCAATAGCTTCTTTTTTTGAAGTTATTTGCTCGTTTACAACTACATTCCCATCACCTATATAAGCTTCTATCTGCTCTTTTACCTCTTCTTGTACATCTATCCATTCTAAAATATCAAAACGTTGAATGGCAATAAAATTAGCAGTAATAAATACTTTTTTTACAAATGGTAAATAAAATAATTCTTGAGCCAAAGGAGAGTTTTTGGCTTCATCTATATTGTTAAACTCATAACTACCGCCATTAATTAAAATAGCAGTACTATTAAATTTAAGTATGGTGTTATTCGTAGTTTCTTGTATTGTAATTTTAGTTTCTAACATGTTCTAAAAATTGAATTGCAAAATTAAGGGAAAAAAGATAGATAAGATTATTTTATAGAGATAAAATGAAGACGCTACCTTAAATGATATTTTTTAATATCAAAGCTGGCAGTGTCTTAATTTTTAAGTTACTATGATCTACAAATTTATTGCAACTGTAGCCGTGAAAACTTTATTATTAATCGATAAATTTGCTGAGTTTACATTAAAACCAGAATAAAAATTATAAGGTGCTGTTCTGTTATTATTACTGTAAGCAAAATCTAATTTAAAATTCCCAAAATTATAACCTCCACCAAATGAATACCCTGCTAAATTATCTGAATCTAAAGCCATCTTATCTGGACTTTGTTCAAACTTATAACCTCCTCTTAAACTAAGTCTTTCAAAACGCCATTCTGAACCTATATTAAGAGCGTGTGTTTTTCTTAATTCGTTTTGAAAAAATTGATTTTCATCTGAAAAATCTGCATTCGATAATTTCATGTTTTGATAATTTTTATTGATATAATCGATACTCAATAATCCTTTTTTACCAAAAATAATAGCTGCACTTGCTGTTAATTTACTAGGAGTTTTTAATCTAAAAACAAACCTTTGAGAAGGGTAATAGCCTCCAGATGTATTGTCATAGATTGTAGAATTATTACTTACGACTATTTCTGTATCTCCCATAAAACCTTCATTATCTACAATATTAGACTCTTCTAAAACCTCTGTAAACATAGTAGGTGTTTGGTATGAAAGACCAAATCTAAAATTTTGATGTGCTTTGTAAATAAAACCCAAATTTAAAGAGACACCTGAACTGGTTATAAAGTTTTCTTGATCTAAGTTTGCATCTAACATATTTCCAGATCCATCATTATTAAACTCCACCAAAGTAGCACGCTGACTAAAGTTTAAGTCATAAAAATTTAAACTAGCACCTAGATATAATTTCTTTTTATGCACTGATGAAAAAGCGATATTCATTTCACTTACCTCACCTGCATAATCGTTAAAAAAACGTTGCTCTTCAGCAATATTATAATCTATAATTGGTTCATTTTCATCTAAAGGAAAATCTCTAAAAGTTGCAATTCCACTGTTTCCTTTAGCATTAAAGCTATTGGTAAAGTCTTTAGTTATTCTATAATTAAAGCCAAGAACAAAATTATTCCAATCAGATTTATGAGCGTTTTTAAAAACAAAAACTGCTCCGGCTTGAGATATATTCAAAAATTGATCTTGATTATTCGTGTTCGTACCATAATAGTTTGAAATTATGTTTGTTTGCCTAGAATTTAAAGAACTCGAAAAAGCACTATTATTAAAAACAGACAAACCTGCTGGGTTTATATTAACTGTAGACATATCTCCTCCCAATGCTCCAAAAGCACCACTCATAGCAGTAAATCTAGCCGTACCGTTTCCATCATCCTGCGAAAAAAGTAAAGCTAAATCTTGATACCCTAAAGATTGGCCATAAGACATTATCATAACAGCGAAAAACACTATTGTGGTTGTTATTTTTTTCATTTTAAGGTTTTCTAATTATTTAGGAAATTAATTACCTCGGCGCTTGCTTGAAGATGAACTTCTACTGGAACTACTTCTTGATGAAGACGAACTTCTGCCAGAACTGCTTCTTGACGAAGATGAGCTTCTTGATGAAGATGAGCTTCTTGAAGGTGCACTACTTGAAGAACTTCTTCTCGTTGAATATGAACTTCTGGATGGTGTACTTCTTGTAGAACTTCTTCTCTTTGAAGTTGACTTTCTATTCGGTGCAGTTCTATTAGCACTCTTTCTCGTTGAAGATGCCTTTCTAGATGGAGTAGTTTTCACAGCTCTTCTTCTTGTTAATGAAATAGTAGAAGTATTCGTTGGATTTATAATAGAAGTAAATCTTTTACTAGAAATTGCGATTTCGGCTCTTCTTCTTGAAGAACTAAGCCTTGTCGTATTACCTTTTCTTCTATAAACTGCAAAAGAATTTCTAGTTTTTATATTATCTCGAGAATAGAAATTATTATAAGTAGATCTTCTACCGTATCTGCTATTGTTGTTATACCTATTGTTGCTATATGAATTTCCAAATCCGTTATTATAACCACCATACATACCCCAACCATATGCTAAGTTATTATGGTAAGAATACCAATAAGGATTATTGCCCCAATTATTAAATCCGTTGTTCCAACCCCAACCATTATTGTAGCCCATTCCATTGTTCCATCCCCATCTATTTCTATAGCCCCAATTATTAAACCCCCTATTGTTCCATCCAAAGTTATTCCATCCAAAATTATTCCAATAAGAACCATTATTATTGTTATTGACATACACAACTACGTCATTATTATCATTGTTCCCCCAGGACGGATTTGTGTTATAACTTAAGTCATCTTCTTCATATGAAGTATCTGGAGAGTTATACGAATCTACATCTGTAAAAATAGTTTCTTCGTCTAAGTCTTCAAGGCGCTCTAGCTCATTTGTGAAATAATTTTCATTATAATTATTGTAGCCTTTTTCACCTAAAAAAACTACCTTTTTTCCTGTCTGAGTGTTTGTATCGCTATCATAAACACCATCATTATTATAAGCACTTTGGTAAGTACCGCAAGAAAACAGCAGTAGATTAACCGCAAATATTAAGATAAATTGATTTGTATTTCGGAATTTGTATAACAGTTTCATAGGCCCTATTTTTTAGTAAACATTAGTTTTATAGAAAAATTGTTAAACAAAAAAACCAAACTTTAACCAGTCTCTAACCTTTTTGTAGTAATTTCGTATTGTTTTTATATAAATATAAAAATAATCTTTTAACACATATTTCACTTTTAAAGTAACAATTTTTGTGCCAAACTTTTAATTATGAGTAAACATTTAACGAAAAGAGCAGACGATTATTCTAAATGGTATAATGAGCTAGTTGTAAAAGCAGATTTAGCTGAAAACTCTGCGGTAAGAGGCTGTATGGTAATAAAACCTTACGGATATGCTATTTGGGAAAAAATGCAAGCAGAATTGGATAGAATGTTTAAAGAGACAGGTCATGAAAATGCCTATTTCCCGCTATTTGTTCCTAAAAGTTTGTTTGAAGCTGAAGAAAAAAATGCAGAGGGCTTTGCAAAAGAATGTGCAGTTGTAACGCATTACAGATTGCAGAATGACCCAGATAACCCCGGTAAATTAAGAGTAGATCCTGAAGCCAAATTAGAAGAAGAATTAGTAGTTAGGCCAACTTCTGAAGCTATTATTTGGAATACGTATAAGGGATGGGTTCAATCATATAGAGATTTGCCTTTATTAATAAATCAATGGGCAAATGTTGTACGTTGGGAAATGCGTACACGTCTATTTTTAAGAACTGCAGAATTTTTGTGGCAAGAAGGGCACACAGCACATGCAACGGAAGCAGAGGCAGTTAGCGAAGCACAACAGATGCAAGAAGTATATGCAACTTTTGCAGAAGATTTTATGGCAATGCCAGTAGTAAAGGGATATAAGTCAGATAGTGAGCGTTTTGCTGGTGCAGAAGATACTTTAACTATTGAAGCTTTAATGCAAGATGGAAAAGCATTGCAAGCCGGTACAAGTCATTTTTTAGGACAAAATTTTGCAAAAGCATTTGATGTGAAATTCACGAATAAAGAAGGAAAAAAAGAACATGTTTGGGCAACCTCCTGGGGTGTTTCTACACGATTAATTGGCGGGTTAATTATGACGCATTCAGATGATAATGGTTTAGTACTCCCTCCAAGATTAGCTCCAATTCAAGTTGTAATTGTGCCTATCTATAAAAGTGAAGAACAATTAGAAGCTATTTCTGAGAAAGTAGCTGTCTTTGTAAAAGAATTACGTAAAAAGGGTGTTTCTGTAAAATTTGATGATAGAGATACTTACAGACCAGGTGCAAAATTTGCAGAATATGAATTAAAAGGAGTTCCTGTTAGAATTGCTATTGGAAAAAGAGATTTAGAAAATGGAACTGTAGAAGTTGCCAGAAGAGATACTTTAGAAAAACAAACAGTAGCTCAAAATGATGTTGTAGATTTCGTAAGTAACCTTTTAGAAAAAATTCAAGACAATTTATTCCAAAAAGCAATAGATTTTAGAACAGAGCACACAACTTCTGTGTATAATTTTGAAGAATTTAGAATAGCTATAGCAAATAAAGGCGGCTTTGTTTCTGCTCATTGGGATGGAACAGAGGAAACCGAAAACAAGATTAAAGACCTAACGAAAGCAACCATTAGATGTATTCCTAATGATGCGAAAGAAGAAATTGGAACCTGTGTATTTAGCGGGAAACCGTCCTCTAAAAGAGTGCTTTTTGCGAAGGCGTATTAAATTTAAAAAAAAATGCATTTTTTTTTCAAAAATTATTGCACAATTTAAAAAACGTTGTATATTTGCACCCGCAATTGAGGCATACTTAATTGTTCTGGTCCGTTCGTCTAGGGGTTAGGACGCATGGTTTTCATCCATGTAACACGGGTTCGATTCCCGTACGGACTACAAAAGTTTTAATAAAAAAACGAAACAAGAAATTATGGCAAATCACAAGTCAGCATTAAAGAGAATTAGAAGTAACGAAGCTAAAAGATTACGTAACAAGTATCAACACAAAACGGCAAGAAATGCTGTTAGAGATTTACGTACATCAGAGGACAAGAAAGAAGCAGAAGGTAAGTTAAATACTGTAATTTCTATGTTAGATAAATTAGCTAAGAATAATATTATTCACAAGAATAAAGCAGCCAATTTAAAATCTCAATTGACAAAGCACGTATCTGCAATGTAAGTTATTACATTCCGGTAAAAAACTTAGAACTCTGAATATTTATATTCAGAGTTTTTTATTGTTTATAATTTAAATGAGCAGCACCTATCTACAGACGCTCATTTAAAAGTCCTTTAAAGTAAACTTAAACGATCATAAGATAACGTAAGAGATTAATTTTACAGGCTACTACTTCTTAACACTCGCTACCAATCATAGCTTTTATGCGCATCTAATCTTATAAAGATAAAGAGTAAGATTGTAAAACCCCAAAGAGATGACCCACCATAACTAAAGAACGGCAAAGGAATACCTACGGTTGGAAACAAACCTATCACCATTCCTATATTTACAATTACATGAAAAAACAGAATTGAGGCCAAACCATATCCATAGATTCTTCCAAATTTATTGGTATGTGTTTCTGCCAAATAAATAACCCGATACATCAAAACTATAAATAATATAATTACTAAAGAACTTCCTAAGAAACCCCACTCTTCGCCAACAACACTAAATATGTAATCTGTATGCTGTTCCGGCACAAAATCTCCTTGTGTTAAATCTCCTTTTAAAAAACCTTTACCTGTTAAACCCCCAGAACTAATTGTTAATTCAGATTGGTGTGAATTATATCCAATTCCCTGGCTATCTTGTTTTAGACCTAAAAGAATCTCAAAACGGTCTCTATGATGCTGTTTAAAGATATTATTATATGTAAAGCCTGTTCCCATAATAAAAAAAGTAATAATAGCATAGCCAGCTATTATTTTATACCAATTAAAACGAAGAAAGCGCTTTCCACCTCTATAAATTGCATAGGCTATAAAAATTGTAAGTAATATAAATAAACTTGATAAAACTAAAGTTACTCCCAACAAAATCGTGAGTAAAAAAAATACAATTAACAAAGTACCAAGAATAATATAATTTAATGTTAAGCCCTCACGATGCAATACAAAGAAAAAAGCTACATAAATAAGAGCAGACCCTACATCTGGTTGCAGTGTAATCAAAAAAGCAGGCGTAAATATTACTATAAATGCCTTAATTTGGTTCTTAATTAATTTAAAATTATACTGCCTATCACTTATTAGTTTCGCCACAGCTAAGGCCGTAAATGCTTTTACAAACTCTGAAGGTTGTAAGCCTAATACTCCAAAATTATACCATGATGTTGCTCCATTTATTGTTTTGCCAAAAAAGAACAATCCTACAAGCGATAAAAGAGAAACTAAATAAAATATGCTTGAAAACTTTTCATAAAACTTAGCATTGAAAAAAAGAATAATAATAATTAACGGAATGGTTAAAAATATAAATATCAATTGCTTCCCGTATTCAGTTGAAAAACTAAGTAGCTCTAAATCTTCATCTGTTTTTGAAGCTGAATAAATATTTAACCATCCAAAACTGACTAAAATTACAAATAGCGTAACCAAAAGCCAATCGACCCCTGCAAAAATATTATTACCTTCTTGCCGCAATTGTTTCTATTTTTGGGATTAATTTATCATATTCTTTCTGTAAACTAATATTTAACATGCGTGTCTCTCTATGCAATGTTGCTTCAGAAATCTCACCATTTAAATACTTTTCTATCATTAAACTTGTTATCGGAGCGGCGATTCTAGAACCATAGCCTCCATTTTCTACAAAAATAGCAATCGCTATTTTAGGATTATCTTTTGGAGCAAAAGCAACTAAAATAGAATGATCTTCTAGCTTTATTCTTTTACCGTTTACTACAGTATAGTTTTCTGAAGTTCCAGTTTTACCACAAATTTCTATTCCTTTCACTTGACTCCATTTTCCTGTTCCTGTTTTAAAAACCTCATACATCGCCTCTATTACAGGACTAAAATGTTTTTTATCAATCGTAGTTTGTTTTTTCTCTGTAAAAGTGGCGTCCTCTATTGGTCTTTTATCAATATCTTTTAAAATATGTGGTGTAAAGAAATACCCTTTATTAGCAATTGCGGCTGTAAAATTAGCTAATTGAATTGGTGTTGTTTGTACTTCTCCTTGCCCTATTGCATTTGATATATTTGTAGAAGCATTCCAAGAATATCGGTACATCTGATCGTAATACTTACCTGTAGGAATTAATCCAGGACTTCCCTGGGGTAAATCATATCCTAAATAATTTCCTAAACCAAAACTCTTTACATGAGCACTCCAATTATCTAACCCTTGAGATGGCTTATTATTTTTTTCTATAATTCTCTTATAAGTATTTGCAAAATAGCTATTACAAGATTTAGAAATAGCTGTTTTTAATTGTATTGGCCTGCCGAAAATATCACAATGGCAGCCCATAAACTCATTCTTTCTATTCCCGTATCTGTAGCCATTATAACAATAAAAAGAAGTTTGTTCAGATATTACCCCTTCTTGTAAACCTATCAAAGCATTCATTATTTTAAATGGAGAACCAGGAGGATAGGAAGCTTTTAAACCTCTATCATACGTTGGTTTCTCTAAACTTTTTGGGTCCATTAAAATAGCTGAATTTTCAGAACGCTTTCTACCAACTAACATATTAGGGTCATAAGAAGGTGCCGTTACTAAAGCCAAAATTTCTCCAGTAGCGGGTTCTAAAGCTACAATACCTCCTCTTTTACCTACCATTAATTTTTGAGCGTATTGTTGTAATTTTATATCTAAAGTTAAGGTTAGATCTTTACCTCTTTCAGCTAAAGTATCTTGTTCTCCATTCTTAAAAGAGCCAGTAATTCTATTAAGATTATTTCTATTAAATAATTTTTTACCCTTAATCCCTCTTAAAAAGTTTTCGTATTGTTTTTCAATACCATCCTTACCTATTAATTCTCCTGCTTGATAATAGGTATTCTTTTTTGCTAGCTGTTCATTGACCTCACCAATATACCCTAAAACATTTGCTGCTGCATTAATGGGATACTTCCGAATTACTCTTTTTTGAATAAAAAAACCATCGTATTTGTGTAATTTTTCTTGAAGGAAAGCAAAATCTTCTTTTGCTAATTGTTTTAAAAAAACAGATGGAAGATATGAAGCATATCTACTTGCCTTATTATACCTCTTTACAAAATCTTCTAAATCTATTTTTAAAAGTTTACAGAACTCTAAAGTGTCTATTTGTTTTACTTTATTAGGCTGAATCATTACATCATAAGAAAGTTGATTGGCAACCAATAGAATACCATTTCTATCATAAATATAACCTCTTTCTGGGTAATCAAAAACTGTTTTTACAGCTGCATTATGTATAGGGTCATAACTTTCACCTTTTACTATTTGAAGCTGAAATAGACGTCCTATAAAAACGATACCTACGATCGTAATTAAAAAATACAATAAAAAACTTTTTTGCATTATTGCTTTTTAGAGAAAATATAAATTGATAAAAAATATAATATCAAAGTAAATGCACTTGAATAAAGTGTATTTAAAATTACATGAGAAATATTTTGAAAACTAAAGTTAGCAAAAGAAAATAACAAAAAATGATGCAGTACTGTTAAAGTTACGATATAGTTAAACTTTTTTCCAAAAGGTTCTAAATTCAACTTAAAAAAAGGATAATCCACTTCAAATTTATTCAAGAAAACTCTGATAAAAAACAATCGTAAGTATGCAATTGTTACTAATGAAAAAGCGTGAATTCCTCCTGAATCAGAAAAAAAATCGATACTTAAACCCAAAGCGAAAGAAAGTAACAGAAAAGCAAATCTATTTTTCTTCAGTGGATATAAGAAAACAAAAGCGATATACAGATACGGATTTACATATCCTAAAAACAAAATATTATTCAATACAAAAACTTGTAAAAAAACCAAGAATACAAATAGCAATCCAAAATATACTGTTTTATTCATTTCCTGAATTTTCTAAACGTTTAATTTCTACTTTCTGTAAATTTTTAATGACATAAACAGGTCCAATAACAGACATATCATTAAATAATTTTACATTAATTACGTTGTCTACAGCATTGTCATTATTTATTTCAATTACTTTTCCTATTAAAATTCCTTCTGGAAAAATTGCAGATTTACCACCAGTTTCTATAGTATCACCGATTTTAACAGGCGCCTGTCTTGGAATATCTATTAATTGCACTGTGTTATAATCTAAACCATTCCATTTTAACGTACCAAAATAGCCATTTTTTAATCTTGCGTTTATCTTAGTATTTTTATTTAAAATAGATTGAATTCTTCCATAATTAGGTGACAAATTATCTGTAAATCCAATAACCCCTTTAGCGTTAACAACAGCCATCTCTTTACTTAAACCGGCAATTGCACCTTTATCAATAGTTAAAAAATTAAACGCTTTTGAATAACTATTATTGATGATTTTAGCACTTGTATAGGTGTATTTTTGATAATATTTTACGGTATCAATAACAATTGAATCCACTGTAAAAGAAGTATTTGTTTTTTGGTTTAGAAAGTTTCTTAAAAGTGTATTTTCTTCTATAAGTTGAGTATTTGTGGCTTTTAAACTAAAATAATCAGAAATATCAGAAACTCTACTATACAAACCACCAGTTAAAGCGTTTGCAGAATTAATGTATTTACTGTTTTGAAAATTAAGATTGTTAAAAATAAGTATCAAGGCAATAAATTGCAGGAATAAAAAGAATAAAAAATATTTAAACTTTTGAAAAAAGTAAATAAGTTGTTGCATTTTTTAGAACTCCTAAAATATTATTTCATTAATACACTCTTGTATTTATCTAGTTCTTTTAAAGCAATTCCTGTTCCACGAACTACCGCTCTTAAAGGATCTTCTGCAACATAAACAGGTAAGTCTGTTTTTCTAGAAAGCCTCTTATCTAAACCCCTTAGCATAGAACCACCTCCAGCTAAATAAATACCTGTATTGTAAATGTCTGCTGCCAATTCTGGCGGAGTCTTAGATAATGTTTCCATAACCGCATCTTCTATTCTTAAAATAGATTTATCTAAGGCTTTTGCAATTTCTCTATAAGAAACTTGCACTTGCTTTGGCTTACCACTTAACAAGTCTCTACCTTGAACCAACATGTCATCTGGTGGAGTTTCTAAATCTTCTGTAGCTGCACCAATCGTAATTTTTATTTTCTCTGCAGTAGTTTCCCCAACATGCAGGTTGTGCTGTGTGCGCATATAATACATAATATCATTTGTAAATAAGTCTCCTGCTACTTTTACAGATTGATCACAAACAATACCAGCCAAGGCAATAACAGCAATTTCTGTTGTACCACCACCAATATCTATAATCATATTTCCCTTTGGCTCCATAATATCTATACCAACACCAATTGCAGCTGCCATAGGCTCATAAATTAAATAGATTTCTTTAGCATTCATGTGTTTCGCAGAATCCCTTACAGCACGTTTTTCTACTTCTGTAATTCCAGACGGAATACAAATAACCATTCTTAATGCGGGTGGAAATAACTTCTTTTTAATTGATGGAATCTGTTTTACAAATTCTTTAATCATTTCTTCTGAAGCTTGAAAATCTGCAATAACTCCGTCTTTTAATGGACGGATTGTTTTGATATTTTCATGGGTTTTTCCTTGCATCAAGTTGGCTTCTTTACCAATTGCAATAATTTTACCCGTAGTTCTGTCTCTTGCTACAATAGAAGGACTATCAATAACCACTTTTCCTTTGTGAATTATTAATGTATTTGCGGTTCCTAAATCGATCGCAATATCTTCGGTCATAAAATCAAAAAAACCCATAAAATATTTTTAGTGTATTATTTTTACTCGTGTCTTACAAAGCTACTAAAATTCTAATTGCAAATAACCTATATATTCTTAATGTTTAAAATGCCTAGTTCCGGTCATTACCATAGCTATATTATTTTCATTACAATAGTCAATACTTAATTGATCTTTAATAGAACCTCCAGGCTGTATCACACTTTTTATACCTGCATTATCTGCAATCTCTACACAATCTGGAAAAGGAAAAAAAGCATCACTTGCCATTACGCATCCGTTTAAGTCAAATTTAAAAGAATTTGCCTTTTCTATTGCTTGGTTCAAAGCATCTACTCTACTTGTTTGCCCTGTACCCCCCGCTAACAACTGCTTATTTTTAACTAAGATAATGGTATTTGACTTCGTATTTTTACACAATTTAGATGCAAATAACAAATCTTCTATCTCACTTGCTGTTGGATTCGTATTCGTAACGTATTTCAAATCTGATAATTGATCTGTAATACTATCTTTATCTTGAACTAAATTACCATTTAAGCAAGTTCTAATTGTTGTTGTAGGTAATTTAACTTCTTTTTTAATTAGGATAATTCTATTCTTTTTTCCTTTTAATATTGTTAAAGCTTCATTTGAATAACTTGGCGCAATTACTACTTCACAGAACAAAGTATGAATTTCTTCCGCTGTTGCAGCATCTATTTCTGTATTTGCAATTAAAACTCCTCCAAAAGCAGAAACAGGGTCACCTGCCAAAGCATCTACATACGCTTGTTTTATGGTATCTCTTTGTGCAAAACCACATGCGTTATTATGCTTTAAGATAGCAAAAGTTGGCGCCTCACCTCTAAATTCTTCGATTAAGTTTACAGCAGCATCTACATCTAGCAAGTTGTTATAGCTTAACTCCTTACCATGTAATTTGTCGAAAATTGTTTCTAAGTCTCCAAAGAAATAACCCTTTTGATGCGGGTTTTCTCCATATCTTAAAACTTGTGCATTTGTTTCACTAACTTTTAAAGTAGGCTCTTCACCAGCGTTAAAATAATTAAAAATAGCAGTGTCGTAATGTGAAGAAATATTAAAGGACTTTGCAGCAAATTTCTTTCTCTGTGCAATTGTGGTTTCTCCATTATTTTGAGATAAAATAGCTAAAAAATCATCATATTGATTCATTGATGAAACCGTAAAAGTATCTTTAAAATTTTTTGCAGATGCTCTAATTAAAGAAATTCCACCAATATCAATTTTCTCAACAATATCTTGCTCAGGTGCTCCTGACGCAACGGTCTTTTCAAAAGGATATAAATCTACAATTACCAAGTCTATCTGCGGAATATTATATGCTGCTAATTCTGCGATGTCACTTTCATTGTCTTGTCTGTTTAAAATTCCTCCAAAAACCTTTGGATGGAGCGTCTTAACTCGTCCACCTAGGATAGAAGGGTACGAAGTAACTTCATCAACAGGAACTACGTTTATTCCAAGTTCTTTGATAAATTTTTCTGTTCCTCCGGTTGAATAAATAGTTACATTTAAATCGTTCAATTTTTGTACGATTGGTGCCAAACCATCTTTGTGAAATACCGATATTAATGCGGATTTAATTGTTTTTGCAGTGCTCATTTAGTTGTTGTGTTGTTAAGCAAACAAAATTAGTGAAAGGAAGCCTCTTTGGCAATAAAAAATAGTAACAATAGCAGGAAGTAATGAACAACTCAGTTCAAATAACTTTTAACTTGTTTTTTTTAGTAAAATATTCGTGTTTTCCGATTCTTACTATTCTTTGTGCTTGAAAAGAATAAAGATTTCAAAATAAAATTTATTCTGAAGCTTCTAAAAATCGGTGAAACCAATTTATAAAGTTATCCATCCAAGACTGTTTCTTTTTGGTAAAATTGGAATTGCCGTTGTCTCTAATTCTCGAAGAATTGTCCTTTTCTTTTCTCATAATATAGGGGTTTAATGATACTCAAATTATTTGGTTAAAAACCAGAACATTAATGAAGGTAATAAAAAAAATTAATACTTCACAAAATAGCCCCTAATTTTTCACAAACATATTCTAAAAGCTGCTCATCTTTATCTGTAAAAACATTTGCAGTATGAGAATCAATATCAATCTGCCCAATATTCTCCTTGTTCACAAAAATAGGAATTACTATTTCAGATTTCACTTTCCATCCACAAGATATGTAGTTTTCTTGATTAGATACATCTTGAACAACAAAGTTTTGATTACTTACAGCCACTTGCCCGCAAATACCTTTTCCAAAAGGAATAATTGTATGTGCTGTTTCTTCACCTGTATATTGCCCCAACTTCAACTCGTCTTTATCTCCATTTTTAAAATAAAAACCAACCCAATCGTAATAAGAAATTTCACTTTCTAACACATCGCAAATTGCCTTTAGCTTTTCATTTGTAGTATTTGTATTTGCAAAAATACTATCTACTTTATTTTTCAATCTATTTATATCCATTTCCATCTAAACTCATAACTTTTATAGCTGTAAAAATAAATGAAATTTCGTTGATAAAAAACAGAAACATGAAGGCAGTTTTACAGTGCACATTTTCCTAATTTCTTTATATTTTTCAATGAATATCGAGATAATATTTGATTTTACAAAAAAATCGCATTTGTTATTGTAAATTTGCACTTATAATGAAATCTATTTTTATCAAAATAACATCGGCTCTATTAGCATTTTTGGTGCTATTCTCAACACTCTCATTTACTGTTGAGAATAGCACCAAAAATGCTAATAGAGCCGATGTTATTTTGATAAAAATAGATTTCATTATAAGTGCAAATTTACAATAACAAATGCGATTTTTTTGTAAAATCAAATATTATCTCGATATTCATTGAAAAATATAAAGAAATTAGGAAAATGTGCACTGTAAAACTGCCTTCATGTTTCTGTTTTTTATCAACGAAATTTCATTTATTTTTACAGCTATAAAAGTTATGAGTTTAGATGGAAATGGATATAAAATAGATTGAAAAATAAAGTAGATAGTATTTTTGCAAATACAAATACTACAAATGAAAAGCTAAAGGCAATTTGCGATGTGTTAGAAAGTGAAATTTCTTATTACGATTGGGTTGGTTTTTATTTTAAAAATGGAGATAAAGACGAGTTGAAGTTGGGGCAATATACAGGTGAAGAAACAGCACATACAATTATTCCTTTTGGAAAAGGTATTTGCGGGCAAGTGGCTGTAAGTAATCAAAACTTTGTTGTTCAAGATGTATCTAATCAAGGAAAACTACATATCTTGTGGATGGAAAGTGAAATCTGAAATAGTAATTCCTATTTTTGTGAACAAGGAGAATATTGGGCAGATTGATATTGATTCTCATACTGCAAATGTTTTTACAGATAAAGATGAGCAGCTTCCTAATTTCTTTATATTTTTCAATGAATATCGAGATAATATTTGATTTTACAAAAAAATCGCATTTGTTATTGTAAATTTGCACTTATAATGAAATCTATTTTTATCAAAATAACATCGGCTCTATTAGCATTTTTGGTGCTATTCTCAACACTCTCATTTACTGTTGAGAGTCATTATTGTGGAGGTTTATTAATGGATATTTCCGTTATCGGTGAAGCCAACGACTGCGGTATGAAAGTGGAGCAGTCAATGACTGCGAAAAAGATAAACTGTTGTAAAGATGAAGTAATAATAACAGAAGGACAAGATGAATTACATCCAGCTTCTTTTGATACCTTGAACTTTAAAAAACAACAATTTTTAACAACTTTTTATTCTTCTTATTTAAATCCAGTTAAAGAAGAATCCTCTAGAAATAATATTTACAAAGCCTTTCACCGGCCTGTTATACCTACTAATTATCAGATAAAATACCAATCATTTTTAATTTAATTTTGTTTTAATTCCAACTAAAAAGCCTTCTACTAAAGAGGCACAGTTTTAATTATAATAAAATTAATATTAATGAAAAAATACATACTAAATAGCTTTATACTGCTATTTCCAATTTTTATTCTTGCTCAAACTAATTTGAAAGGAATGATTATGGACCAGGAAAATCCTAAAGATAATTTAGGCGTTGCTGGTGCCACCGTAAATTGGTTAAACACAAACATTGGCACAATTACGAACGAAAAGGGCTGGTTTACAATTCCGTTTAAAAAGGAATATAAAAAGTTAGTAATACGTTATATTGGATACAAAACAGACACTTTAATAGTTAGAGATCTAACACCAATTCATCATTTTATAACTATAGAAAACGAATTAAAAGGAATAACTATTCGAAGCAAAAGAGATGCCGTTCAAAAATCTTTATTTGCCACAGCCAATACTTTTACAGTGAATAACGACGAACTATTAAAAGCAGCCTGCTGTAATTTAGCAGAAAGTTTTGAAACAAATCCGTCTATAGATGTTAGTTTCTCTGATGCATTAACAGGAACGCGTCAAATACAAATGTTGGGACTTAAAAGTCCGTATTTGCAAATTATGCAAGAAAACATACCCTCTATAAGGGGTGCTGCCCAAGCTTTTGGCTTAACCTTTACACCAGGTACTTGGGTAGAGAGTATTCAAATTACAAAAGGGGCTGGTTCTGTTGTAAATGGCTTTGAAAGTATTTCTGGCCAAATAAATGCAGAATTGGTAAAGCCTTTTTCTGATAATAGATTTTTCTTAAACACCTATAGTTCTCTAAAATGGTAGGTTAGAATTAAACACT